>NZ_JAFEVP010000004.1:0-818793 GCF_017947325.1 Pseudomonas sp. MWU349
ATAAGTTCAAAAGCCCCCTCCAAGGGTGCTTCTGCAAGGCTATATAGAGGCACAGGAGGCGCCTCTATATATAGAAGGGCAGTGCTACACCACTCGCGAATGCCTCAAGGCGTCCACAGCCTCGACCCGCATCCCCAATACACGCTGCAGAACCTCTGCGGTATGTTCGCCCAATAGAGGAGGGGCGTTACGGTACTCAACGGGGGTTTGCGAAAGACGAATCGGGCTAGCCACCTGAGGCACCATCCCAGCCAATGCGTGTGGCAGCTCCACAGCCAGGCCTCGAGCCACGACTTGAGGATCGGCAAAC
The DNA here is from genome assembly GCF_017947325.1 of Pseudomonas sp. MWU349. Classification (NCBI taxonomy): domain Bacteria; kingdom Pseudomonadati; phylum Pseudomonadota; class Gammaproteobacteria; order Pseudomonadales; family Pseudomonadaceae; genus Pseudomonas; species Pseudomonas sp. MWU349. Next base: position 311 of record NZ_JAFEVP010000004.1, read on the forward strand.
ACCTGTGCCAGATCATTGATCGGCCCACAAGGCACCCCAGCCAGCTCCAGCTGGCTCACCCACTCCGCCGTAGTCTTGAATACCGTGGCCTGGCGAATCAGCGGAATCAGCACCGCGCGATTGGCCACCCGCAGCTTGTTAGTGGCAAACCGAGGATCGTCCGCCCACTGCGGCTGGCCTGCTACCTCGGCAAACTTGCGAAACTGCCCGTCATTACCCACGGTGAGGATGAAGTCGCCATCCGCCGTCGGAAAATCCTGATAGGGCACTATATTAGGGTGCGCATTACCCAAGCGCTTGGGTGCGACCCCCGTGGTCAGATAGTTCATGGCCTGGTTGGCCAGGCAAGCGACCTGCACATCCAGCAATGCCATATCGATGTGCTGACCACCGCCGCCCTGATCTCGATGAGCCAGGGCCGCCAGAATCGCCACAGTGGAGTAGAGCCCAGTAAGAATGTCGGTCAAGGCCACACCCACTTTTACCGGCCCAGCCCCCTCATCACCCTCAGGTCGCCCAGTCAGGCTCATCAGCCCACCCAAGCCCTGGATCATGAAGTCATAACCTGCGCGCTTGGCATAGGGCCCGGTCTGACCAAAACCGGTGATAGAGCAATAGATCAGCCGCGGATTGACGGCCTTGAGCGACTCATAGTCCAAGCCGTAAGCCGCCAGCCCACCCACCTTGAAGTTCTCGATGACGATATCCGACTTGGCTGCCAGCTCGCGCACCAGCTGCTGCCCCTCTGGGCGCGTGAAGTCGATGGTCACAGACTGCTTGTTACGGTTGGCCGACAGGTAATAGGCAGCCTCCGTGGTGTTCTCGCCATAGGCGTCCTTGAGGAAGGGCGGCCCCCAGGCGCGGGTATCGTCACCATTGCCCGGGCGCTCGACCTTGATCACCTCGGCCCCCAGGTCCGCAAGGATCTGCCCGGACCACGGCCCGGCCAGTACCCGCGACAAATCCAGTACCCGCAGATGCGATAACGCGCCCATGGCCGCTCTCCTATTAATAGAACGCCTGGATGCCGGTCTGCGCACGCCCAAGAATCAGCGCATGCACATCGTGAGTGCCTTCATAGGTGTTGACCACTTCCAGGTTCACCAAGTGACGGGCAATACCGAACTCATCGGAAATCCCGTTGCCGCCCAGCATGTCACGAGCCATACGGGCGATATCCAGGGACTTGCCGCAGGAATTGCGCTTCATGATCGATGTGATCTCCACCGCCGCAGTCCCTTCGTCCTTCATCCGCCCCAGGCGCAGGCAGCCCTGGAGGGCGAGGGTGATTTCGGTCTGCATGTCCGCCAGCTTCTTCTGGATCAGTTGGGTTGCCGCCAGAGGACGACCGAACTGCTGACGATCAAGGGTGTATTGACGCGCGGTGTGCCAGCAGAATTCCGCAGCCCCCAAGGCGCCCCAGGAGATGCCGTAACGCGCCGAGTTCAAGCAAGTGAAAGGACCTTTCAGACCGCGCACATCCGGGAAGATGTTCTCTTCCGGCACGAACACGTTGTCCATGACGATTTCGCCGGTAATCGAGGCCCGCAGGCCTACCTTGCCGTGAATCGCGGGTGCACTCAGGCCCTTCCAGCCTTTCTCCAGGACAAAACCACGAATGTCGCCAGCATCATCCTTGGCCCAAACCACGAATACATCCGCAATCGGGCTGTTGGTGATCCACATCTTGCTACCAGTCAGGCTGTAGCCACCGTCCACTTTACGTGCACGAGTAATCATCGCACCCGGGTCAGATCCATGGTTCGGCTCGGTCAGACCAAAGCAGCCAATCCATTCGCCGGACGCCAGTTTCGGCAGGTACTTCTGCTTTTGTGCCTCGGTACCAAACTCGTTGATCGGCACCATCACCAAGGACGACTGCACGCTCATCATCGAGCGGTAGCCGGAGTCCACTCGCTCCACTTCACGAGCGATCAGGCCATAGCACACATAGTTAAGGCCACTGCCGCCGTACTGCTCAGGAATGGTAGCGCCCAGCAGGCCGACTTCACCCATTTCCCGGAAGATGGCCGGGTCGGTCTTCTCATGGCGGAAAGCTTCCAGAACCCGTGGTGCCAGCTTGCCTTGAGCGAACTGCTCGGCACTGTCGCGGACCATGCGCTCTTCTTCGGTGAGTTGCTGGTCCAGCAGAAGGGGATCGATCCAGTTGAAGCTTGCTTTACCGCCCATGAGTGAATCCTCGTGAAGTAGGTCAACTATCGTGAAACAGATCCTAGGCCTAGGGTGCGCCCCCAGGCAAACGAGGATTTCGCATAGTGTTGTGCTAATTTCTCACTTCGTAATGGCCTAAACCGCCTTTTACAGCAGCTATTAGTGAGATTGCCGTACATGCGCAGAAAGATCCCCAGTACCGCCGCCTTAATCAGCTTCGAAGCCGCCGCACGTCACGAGAGCTTTACCAAGGCAGCCCAAGAGCTTTCCCTGACCCAGGGTGCGGTCTGCCGACAGATCGCCAGCCTTGAAGAGTTCCTGGGGGTTGAACTCTTCCGGCGTTCACGTCGGGGCGTCAAACTCACTGAGGCCGGGCTGTCCTACAGCCGCCGGGTCGCCACACAACTCGACGCAGTGGAGCGCGACACACTTTCAGTGATGGGCCAGCAGGGGGCCAACGTCATCGAACTGGCGGTGGTTCCGACCTTCGGGACGCAGTGGTTATTGCCACGCCTGAAGGACTTCCAGCAGCAGCACCCCGAAGTCACGGTCAACCTGACCAACCGCACGCGCCCCTTCCTCTTTGCCGACACCCCCTTCGACGCCGCCATCTACTTTGGCGATGCCGATTGGTCGGGTACCCAGTCTCACTGGCTGATGGGCGAAAACCCGATGCCGGTGTGCAGCCCGGCAATGCTCGGCAAGCAGCGAGAGTTGAGCGCCGAGGCCATCGCCGAACTGCCCCTGCTGCAGCAGACCACGCGGCCTTATGCCTGGCGGCAATGGTTCAACTCACAGCAACTGAATATTCCCCGCGACATGACAGGCCCGCGCTACGAGCTATTCTCCATGCTCGCCCAGGCCGCCATGCACGACATGGGTATCGCCTTGATTCCGCCCTTCCTTATCCAGCGCGAGCTGGCCGAAAAACGCTTGGTCATTGCCAACCCCCAGGCACTCTCGAGCATCAAGGCGTATTACCTGATGATTCCCGAACGGAAAGTGGAATCGGCCTCTTTACGGGCTTTTCGCGACTGGCTGGTGAACCAGGCAAACAGCTACAACCTCGAGAAATAAAGGCTCACAACCAATAACTGACCCCGTAGTCAAATAAATTAAAACCCTACAGATATAACTATTTGTCGCATTTCCACAGACTGTACCGACACCTTGGACAATCGTTCTACAAGCGCCTAACCACGCGGCTTGTAGGGTTTATTCAAGGGCAATGTAAGACTATTCATGTCACGGATGAGAAAAATCTTATTTTCCATAGCAAAGCCTTGAAAGGCACGGCTTACAAGGCTTTAACCTGGTACGTTGCGACATTCGGTCACGGGGTGACTTGTAGTTAATTTTCCGTCACTAGTCAGAATCCCTTGAAGGCCTCAAAGTTCGCCTGCAAAATGCCGCGCCCCGCTGTGATTTCAGCGGGATCGTGCTGATCGGCCGCCCCAGCCGCACCCTCCGCAGTGCGCTGGCCTTCTAAGAAAGATCGAAAGCAATAAGATCAAGCAGGAGATTTGACGTGCACATTGGTGTTCCTCTCGAAACCCAGACGGGTGAAACACGGGTTGCTGCAACCCCGGAAACCATCAAGAAGCTGATCGGCCAGGGTCATAAAGTCACTGTGCAAAGCGGCGCCGGCATCAACGCCAGCGTGGTCGACAGTGCCTATGAAGCGGCAGGAGCCACCATTGGCAGCGCCAACGATGCCTTTGGCGCCGAGCTGATTCTCAAGGTCGTGGCGCCCAGCGACAGCGAACTGGCGCTGATCAAGAGCGGCACCGTGCTGGTGGGCATGCTCAATCCGTTCAGCAATGAAACCATCGCCAAGCTGGCCGAGCGCGGGATCACCGCCTTCGCCCTGGAAGCCGCACCCCGCACCTCCCGGGCCCAGAGCCTGGACGTGCTGTCGTCCCAGGCCAACATCGCCGGCTACAAGGCCGTGCTGCTGGCTGCCCACTACTATCCGCGCTTTATGCCGATGCTGATGACCGCCGCCGGTACGGTGAAGGCTGCCCGGGTGCTGATTCTCGGCGCCGGTGTTGCCGGCCTGCAGGCCATCGCCACAGCCAAGCGCCTGGGTGCGGTGATCGAAGCTTCGGATGTGCGTCCGGCGGTGAAGGAACAGATCGAATCCCTGGGTGCAAAATTCGTCGACGTGCCTTACGAGACTGATGAAGAGCGCGAGTGCGCCGTCGGTGTCGGCGGTTACGCGCGCCCCATGCCGGCCAGCTGGATGCAGCGCCAGGCTCAGGCCGTGCACGAACGCGCCAAACAGGCCGATATCGTCATCACCACCGCGCTGATTCCGGGCCGCAAGGCGCCAACCCTGCTGAGCGCCGACACTGTGGCGCAGATGAAGCCCGGTTCGGTGGTCATCGACCTGGCAGCCGCTCAGGGTGGCAACTGCCCACTGACTGTGGCTGACCAGGTCGTAGTCGAGCACGGCGTGACCATCGTCGGCCCGACCAACCTGGCCGGGGCAGTGGCTGCCGACGCCTCGGCGCTGTACGCCCGCAACCTGCTGGACTTCCTGAAGCTTGTCTTCACCAAAGAAGGGCAGTTCGAAGTCAACCTAGAAGACGACATCGTCGCCGCGTGCCTGATGTGCCGCGACGGCCAAGTCATCCGCAAAAACGCCTAAGCAGGGATTCAGACGATGGAAGAGCTTATCTCCCCCGGTATCTACAACCTGATCATCTTCGTGCTGGCGATCTATGTCGGTTACCACGTGGTCTGGAACGTTACACCCGCATTGCACACGCCGTTGATGGCAGTGACCAACGCCATTTCCGCGATCGTCATCGTCGGCGCCATGCTGGCTGCCGCCCTGACCGTGACCCCGCTGGGCAAGACCATGGGCACCCTGGCCGTGGCCCTGGCCGCGGTCAACGTGTTCGGTGGCTTCCTGGTGACCCGTCGCATGCTGGAAATGTTCAAGAAGAAAGCGCCCAAAGCCGTGAAAGAAGAGGTGCAGAAATAATGAGCATGAACCTGGTAACAACCCTCTACCTGATCGCCTCGGTGTGCTTTATCCAGGCACTCAAGGGGCTTTCGCACCCGACCACGTCCCGACGCGGCAACCTGTTCGGCATGTTGGGCATGGCCCTGGCGGTACTGACCACCATCGGCCTCATCTATAAGCTGGGCGCGGAACTGGCGACCGCCGGCATCGGCTACGTCATCGTCGGCCTGCTGATCGGCGGCACCGCCGGTTCGATCATGGCCAAGCGCGTCGAGATGACCAAGATGCCGGAACTGGTGGCCTTCATGCACAGCATGATCGGCCTGGCCGCGGTGTTCATCGCCATTGCCGCCGTGGTCGAGCCTCAGTCCCTGGGCATCGTCAAGCACCTGGGCGACTCGATTCCCGCCGGTAACCGCCTGGAGCTGTTCCTTGGCGCAGCCATCGGTGCCATCACCTTCTCCGGTTCGGTGATCGCCTTCGGCAAGCTGTCGGGCAAGTACAAGTTCCGCCTGTTCCAAGGCGCACCGGTACAGTTCGCCGGGCAGCACAAGCTCAACCTGGTACTGGGCCTGGCCACCCTCGGCCTGGGCGTGACCTTCATGGCCACCGGCAACCTCGGGGCTTTTGCCCTGATGCTGGCCCTGGCCTTCGTCATGGGCGTGCTGATCATCATCCCGATCGGCGGCGCCGACATGCCAGTAGTAGTGTCGATGCTCAACAGTTACTCAGGCTGGGCGGCAGCGGGGATCGGTTTCTCCCTGAACAACTCGATGCTGATCATCGCAGGCTCCCTGGTGGGCTCCAGCGGTGCGATCCTCTCCTACATCATGTGCAAGGCGATGAACCGTTCGTTCTTCAACGTCCTGCTCGGCGGTTTCGGCAACACAGCCGATGCCGGCGGCCCGGCAGGTTCGAAGGAAGCACGCCCGGTGAAATCCGGTTCGGCCGACGATGCGACCTTCCTGCTGACCAACGCCGATACCGTGATCATCGTCCCCGGCTACGGCCTGGCGGTGGCACGCGCCCAGCACGCGCTGAAAGAGCTGACCGAGAAGCTGACGCACCGCGGCGTGACCGTGAAATACGCGATCCACCCGGTAGCGGGGCGCATGCCCGGCCACATGAACGTCTTGCTGGCCGAAGCCGAAGTGCCTTACGACCAGGTGTTCGAGATGGAAGACATCAACTCCGAGTTCGGCCAGGCCGACGTGGTGCTGGTGCTGGGCGCCAACGACGTGGTCAACCCGGCGGCGAAGAACGATCCTAAGTCGCCGATTGCCGGCATGCCGATTCTCGAAGCCTTCAAGGCCAAGACCATCATCGTCAACAAGCGCTCCATGGCCAGCGGCTATGCCGGCCTGGACAACGAACTGTTCTACCTGGACAAGACCATGATGGTCTTCGGCGACGCCAAGAAGGTCATCGAAGACATGGTCAAAGCCGTCGAATAAAGCTGCTGTAGCGCAATACCCAAAACCTCAGCCTTTAGTAGGCTGGGGTTTTTTATTTACTCCATAAAGCCGACAGAAGGCTCTAGATCAGGGCCTTTCATTCGACCTTTGTCGCGCGGTGTTTTTTTTTGAAATCACTAGACTGCGCTTCTTGCTTCCGTTGCCCGAGATAACAATCCATGTACCGTGATCGTATCCGCTTGCCTTCGTTGTTGGATAAGGTGATGAGCGCCGCTGACGCTGCCGCTCTGATTGAGGACGGCATGACCGTCGGCATGAGCGGCTTCACCCGCGCCGGTGAAGCCAAGGCCGTGCCCCATGCCCTGGCCGAACGGGCCAAGGTGACGCCACTGAAAATCAGCCTGATGACCGGCGCCAGCCTGGGCAACGACCTGGACAAGCAACTCACCGAGGCCGGCGTGCTGGCCCGACGCATGCCGTTCCAGGTGGACAGCACCCTGCGCAAGGCGATCAACGCCGGCGAAGTGATGTTCATCGACCAACACTTGTCGGAAACCGTGGAGCAACTGCGCAACCAGCAGCTCAAGCTGCCGGACATCGCGGTGATCGAGGCGGTCGCCATCACTGAACAGGGCCATATCGTGCCCACTACCTCGGTGGGTAACTCCGCCAGCTTCGCGATCTTCGCCAAGCAGGTGATCGTCGAGATCAACCTGGCGCACAACCCGAACCTGGAAGGCCTGCACGACATCTATATCCCGACCTATCGCCCGACCCGTACACCGATTCCCCTGGTGAAGGTCGACGATCGCATCGGCAGCACGGCGATTCCGATCCCGGCGGAAAAGATCGTCGCCATTGTCATCACCAACCAGTCCGACTCGCCATCCACCGTCTCCACCCCGGACAGCGAAACCCAGGGCATCGCCAACCACCTGATCGACTTCCTCAAGCAGGAAGTCGATGCCGGGCGCATGAGCAACAAGCTCGGCCCGCTGCAGGCCGGTATCGGCAACATCGCCAACGCGGTGATGTGCGGCCTGATCGAGTCGCCATTCGAGAACCTGACCATGTACTCCGAAGTGCTGCAGGACTCGACCTTCGACCTGATCGACGCCGGTAAGCTCAGCTTCGCCTCGGGCAGCTCCATCACCCTGTCGAGCCGGCGCAACGCCGACGTGTTCGGCAACCTGGAGCGCTACAAGGACAAGCTGGTGCTGCGTCCGCAGGAGATCTCCAACCACCCGGAAGTGGTGCGCCGCCTGGGTATCATCGGCATCAACACCGCGCTGGAGTTCGATATCTACGGCAACGTCAACTCCACCCACGTCTGCGGCACGCGGATGATGAACGGCATCGGCGGCTCCGGCGACTTCGCCCGCAACGCCCACCTGGCGATCTTCGTCACCAAGTCGATTGCCAAGGGCGGAGCTATTTCCAGCGTGGTGCCGATGGTCAGCCACGTGGACCACACCGAGCATGACGTCGATATCCTGGTGACCGAGATCGGCCTGGCGGACCTGCGCGGCCTGGCGCCGCGGGAGCGGGCCCGGGTGATCATCGACAACTGTGTGCACCCTTCCTACCGCGACGCACTGAATGACTACTTCACCAAGGCCTGCGCCTTGGGTGGTCACACGCCACATATCCTGCGTGATGCCCTGAGCTGGCACATCAACCTGGAAGAAACCGGGAAAATGCTCGCCGAGTGATTGATACAGTTGGCAGCTGACGCAAACACAGTTTCGTCAGCTTGCCGACCGCTCGCCAATTAGCGTCAAAAACTGTACTGCTGTACCGGTATTTTCCCCGCCTAAAACCGCTTACCTCCCACTGAAAAGCGCCGAAACGCACCATAAAGGTGCTGACAGGTACAGTTGCGCCATTTCCGAACAGTACAGCCCCTATAAACAGTTAACTGGTCCCTCACAATACAGGTGAACTGTATCTACAGAGTCTTGCGCGGGAGGAGGATCATTGGCATCAGTTAAACCACTACCTGATCCCGCCACAAGCGGAAGGATGTCAACCATGGAACGTACACTCAGTTCCGAACTGTTCTTCGAAGACAAAGCTGAAAAAACCCAGGCTTCCCTGCCTCTGCGCGTTATCGCCAACCTGATGCTGTGGCAGCGCCGCATCTCCAGCCGCCATCAACTGGCTCGCCTGGATTCGCGTCTGCTGGCCGATGCCGGGATCAGCGAAGCACAACGCTACGAAGAGCTGAGCAAGCCGTTCTGGCGCTAACTCAGCGTCGCTGGCCCTTGCCCACCGGGTCCACCGCCAGCACCCCGAATTGCACACGACAAGACCCGTCGCGGGAAACCGCGACGGGTCTTGTCGTTCTGGCCGCGGAAAAGGCGCTACACCCCTGAAATACAGTGCGCCTCATCGCGACAGGTACAGTTTTATAAAACACAACAATTAACCAGTACAATTTAGCTCGAGTGTATCTGTATAGCCGCATCGAACCGCCGCACCATGAGGTTGCACCCAGCTCATCGCTCGGCTGCTCACGGAGGCAAGCATCATGCACTCGTCCCCTGGCACCCACCTTCACTGCACGCCCTTCAAGCGCTGGCTCACGGCGTTCGCCAACACACGGGAGCGGGCCCGCACCCGTCACTTGCTGGCACAAATGGATGAACGACAACTCTCGGACAGCGGCATCAGCCACTGCGATCGAGCAGCGGAACTGCACAAACCCTTTTGGCGCTGAGGCCTGCCGCAACGCTGTGCGAAAGGGGCCGCTGAGCCTAATATCTGAGGCGACGTGGCGATTTTCATTCGAACTGCGTCAGAGCAATCAGACACAGCACCTCGCAGTGGCTGCCCGGCGTCTCACTCAGCGCCCTTAAATTGTCTGTACATTCACAGGAGTTACCCATGTCCCGTCTCCGCCTGCTCAGCGCCGCCGCCCTGCTGGCCCTGGCTGCCAATGCCCACGCCACCAGCCTGATCGTGACCACCGACGCCATTGTCGGCGCGCTCAAGGCCACCACCGATGCCACCTCCGATGCCACTTCTTCCCTGCGTGACAACAAGATTGTCCGTGCCGCCCGGGATGATGCCGCCAGCTTCGTCGCCACCGACGGCGCCATTCGCGGGGTAAAACTGGAAAGCGCATTTGCTCATATTCGCCAGCAAGCGCCTCAGCTGCAGGCCTCCGATGCACAGCTGGCCCAGGCCATCCTGGCAATCTGAAGCCTCTCGGTTTCAGGTGCCCCGGCGCACCTGAAACCCTCTGCACTGGTCCTCCAAGGGGCATTGCGCTAGCCTTGGCGCTGGTTTTCAGCTGTCGAGACTCTTGGGTTTGTTCCGAATTTCGCTTTTCGCTCCCGTATTGATCGCCACCTGTTGGGCCGGTTCGGTGCAGGCATTCGACCTCACCACCCAAAGCCTGGTTGTCACCGTCTATGCGACAGGCCAGGTGACCTCGGCGCCCTTCGACCATAAACTGCTGCTTGCTGCCCAGGATGACGCCGCTGCCTTCGTGGCAACCGACGGCCAACTGCGCGGCGCCCGCCTGGAGTCTGCGCTGAAATACCTGCGCCAGGACCCGGCAAAACTTCATGCCAGCGACCTTGAACTGGCGCAGGCAATTCTCGTCCAATAACCATCCCTGTTCTTCCGGAGTCGTTCCATGCGTAGCCCGCTGATTGCCGCCACCCTTGGCCTGCTGTTGTTGGCCGACGTGGCCCAGGCACACACCCTGGTGGCCACCAGTAACATCATCGTCCGTGCCTCCGGCCGCACGATCGATTTCACCTCGGACACCACCACTTCGATCCGTGACTCCAAAGTCGTGCGCGAAGCCCACGACGATGCCGCCAGCTTCGTTGCCAGCAATGGTGATATCCGTGGCGCGCAACTGGAAGCCGCGTTCACTGCCCTGCGCACGCAACTGCCGGAAGCCCGTGACGCCAGCGATCAGGTTCTCGCCGAAGCCATCCTGGCCCTGTGAAACCATTCCTCGCCTGGCTGCTGGCCGGGACCCTGGGGCTGCTCAGCGGCACCGCCCAGGCCGACCTGCAACTGCGCCTCAAGACCGAAGGCTTGAGCCCGGCGCAGCAACACGCCAGCCAGGCGCTGCTGGATGAAGCGATGCAGGCGTTGCCGCCGCGTTTCATCCAGCAACTGGATCGCACCATTGATGTCGGCTGGACCGACCAGATGCCCGACAACGCCTATGGCGAAGCATCCCTGGTGTCGGAACTGGACCTCAACCGCGCCTTGCTGCCCAGCCTGACCGACGGTTCCGCCGCCACCCAGAAGACCAGCCGCCCCCATGGCACCGTGCGCCGGGAAATGCTCGCCACGGTACTCCATGAACTGACCCACATTTATGACCGCGCGCGTTTATGGCCCCGGGCCGAGCGCAGCCTGATCCAGCGCTGCACCCGCAAGAACAGCACCTCAGGGCTGATCGGCCTGCCGGATGAGTGCCGCGGCCAGAACGACCGGCGCTTCACCCTCAGCGATGATCCACGGCTGCTGGATCTGGCCGGCTGGCCGCAATACGTCGGCCGCCGTGGCGAACGCGAGCAGCACAACCGTCAGGTCGCCCGCAGCCCGGACATCTACGAGATCACCAACCCGAAGGAATTCGTCGCGGTGAACATGGAGTACTTCCTTCTCGATCCGAGCTACGCCTGCCGCCGCCCGGCGCTGTACCGCTATTACCAGGAACATTTCGGCTGGGCGCCGGCCGCCAAGGACAACTGCGCCAAGTCCTTCGCCTTCCTCAACGCCGGCAACGATTTCGCCAAGACGCCCCTGGGGCAGGTGGACCCGGAGCGGGTCTACGCGGTGGACTACCTGCTGGCCGAAGCCAACCAGAACTGGGTCAGCCGCTGGGGCCACAGCATGCTGCGCCTGGTGATCTGCGCCCCGGGCCGCCCCCGCGGGCCGGATTGCCGCCTGGACCTGGACCAGCACCTGGTGCTGTCCTACCGCGCCTTTGTCGGTGACGTGCAGCTCTCCAGCTGGGACGGCCTGGTGGGCAAGTACCCTTCGCGGCTGTTTGTCCTGCCGCTGTCCCAGGTGATCGACGAATACACCAAGACCGAACTGCGCAGCCTGGCCTCGGTGCCCTTGAAACTGTCGCGCAGCGAGATCGAGGAAGTGGTGGAGCACGCCGCCGAAATGCACTGGAGCTATGACGGCAACTATTACTTCCTGTCCAACAACTGCGCAGTGGAAAGCCTCAAGCTGCTGCGCAGCGGCAGCAACAACAAGCAACTGATCGGCCTCGACAGCATCATGCCCAACGGCTTGCTGGAAGTGCTCAAGGGCAGGGGGCTGGCGGACACCAGCGTGCTCGACGACCCGCGCGAGGCGCTACGCCTGGGCTATCGCTTCGACTCCTTCCGCGACCGCTACCAGGCGATGTTCGAGGTGATCAAAAAGCGCCTGCCGATCAAACAGACCAGCGTCGAGGACTGGCTGTCGCTGAGCGCCGAGCAGCGCCGGCACTGGTTCGACCAGGCCGACCTGCGTACCAGCGCCGCTTTGCTGCTGCTGGAGCAGGCCAGCTATCGCCGGCAACTGCTGCTGGCTCAGGACGAGGTCAAGCAGCGCTACCTGGGCGCTCGCGAGCTGAAAAATGGTGGTATGGAGCAGGCCAACAAGACCCTGCAGCAGATCCTCGCCAACAGCGGCTTCCTCAGCCGCCCGGCAGAATTGCTGGGCAGCGGCGGCTACGGCCTGCCTCAGCCTGCTGAATGGCAACGCCTGGAGTCCGAAAGCAGCCAGCGGCAGAAGCAGTTGCAATCCTTGACCGGTGACCTGGACAAGGAAGTGCGAGCCCTGCTGGAGCCGGAGCGGGCGGCGGAAATTGCCGCCAACGAGGCCAACCTGAAGTTGGTGGGCGAGCATTTAAGAGCGTTGCACAAGGCGGCGGGCGGGCTGGAGCTGCCGTAGCCGCTGCCGAGCCCGCGAGGCCGCGAAAAGGACCGAAGGGCCTTGCTGGGCAGCCTTGGGAGCCTCGCGACCGCTGCGCGCTCGTGCGCATGCGGCAGCAGCTACAGGGTTTCCTGCGGCTCCTGCGGCAGGTGCTCGTCCAGGTGCAACCAGGGCAGGCGGCTGTCGGTCCAGATATGCCGGTCCGCCGGCGCCCGTTCCGGGTGATCCAGGGTGGCGATGGTGACATCGATGCTGTCTGGGCTCAGGTGGGTGATCAGCGCCAAATGAGCACCACAGTTGCCGCAGAAATAGCGCGCGCAACTTCCAGATGAGTCGTACCGGGCGGGAACGCCTTCCAGCCATTGGAAAGCCGAGGCGGGCAGGGTGATCCAGCTGGTCACCAGACCGCCACTGACCCGGCGGCAGATCGAGCAATGGCAGTGGGCGATGTCCCGCAACGGGCCGCTGAACTGGTAACGCAGCCGCCCGCAGTGGCAGCCTCCGGTGTGCAACTTTCTCATGTGCATGTCTCCCTGGCGCCGATAGCCATCACTTTATGCCGCTGGTCGCCTGCAGCAACATCCGTTCGTTCCTTTCAGCGACGAAAGCTGGCTGAAAGCTTCCCCCATTAGGATCGCCGCCACTACCGGCAACAGACCGGTTGGCCACAGTGGGCGTTTCTCGCGCTCCCGGCCCTATTAACAACAACAATGGTGATTCTGATGTCCGCTCGTACCCGCCTGTTCGCTCCGACTCCTCCCGTACGCCTCGTGCTTGCCGTTCTGCGCTGATCCCACCCGGTTCGCCATTCCCTAGCCGCGCTACGCCTGGAGTATTCCCATGCTGACTTTCCTTGGCTTTGCCATGGTCATCACCTTCATGTTCCTGATCATGACCAAGCGCCTGTCGGCGCTGATCGCCCTGATCATCGTGCCTATCCTGTTCGCCCTGTTCGGCGGGTTCGCGCCGAAGATCGGCCCGATGATGCTCGAAGGCATCACCAAGCTTGCGCCCACGGGCGTGATGCTGATGTTCGCCATCCTGTATTTCGCCCTGATGATCGACTCCGGTCTGTTCGACCCGGCGGTGCGCAAGATCCTCAAACTGGTCAAGGGCGACCCGCTGAAGGTTTCGGTAGGTACCGCGGTACTGGCGCTGGTGGTGTCCCTGGACGGTGACGGCGCCACCACCTACATGATCTGCGTGGCCGCCATGCTGCCGCTGTACAGCCGCATCGGCATGAGCCCGCGGATCATGGCCGGCCTGATCATCCTCGCCGGCGGGGTGATGAACATGACCCCCTGGGGCGGCCCGACCGCCCGCGCGGCCAGCGCCCTGCACGTGGACCCGTCGGACATCTTCGTGCCCATGATCCCGGCCATGCTCGCAGGCGTGGTGGCGATCCTGGCGATCGCCTACCTGTACGGCAAGCGGGAAAGGGCGCGCCTGGGGGAACTGCACCTGGCGGGCGACGAGATCGACCACAGCGAGATCAGCGTATCGCAGTACCCGGATGCTCGTCGGCCAAAGCTGATCTGGTTCAACGGTGCCCTCACATTCGCCCTCATGTGCGCGCTGATCGCCGGGCTGCTGCCGCTGCCGGTGCTGTTCATGGTGGCCTTCAGTATCGCCATGATCGTCAACTATCCCTGCCTGCAGCAGCAGAAAGATCGGGTCGCGGCCCACGCCGGCAGCGTGCTGGCAGTGGTCGGGCTGATCTTCGCGGCGGGCATCTTCACCGGCATCCTGTCCGGCACCGGCATGGTGGATGCCATGTCCAAGAGCCTGCTGGCGGTGATCCCGCAAGCCCTGGGGCCGTACCTGGCGGTGATTACCGCGCTGGTGAGCATGCCGTTCACCTTCTTCATGTCCAACGATGCCTTCTACTACGGCGTGCTGCCGGTACTGGCCGAAGCCGCCAGCCACTACGGCATCACCGCGGTGGAAATGGCCCGCGCCTCGATCGTCGGCCAACCCGTGCACTTGCTCAGCCCGCTGGTACCTTCGACCTACCTGCTGGTGGCCCTGGCCGGTATCGAGTTCGGCGATCACCAGCGCTTCACCCTCAAGTGGGCAGTGCTGGTGTGCCTGTGCATAATGTTCGCCGCTTTGCTGATGGGGATTTTTCCGCTGTTCAGCACTCTATAAAAGCAATGCTTCTGCGCCCGGGCCGGCCTCACGGCCCGGGCTATAACACTCGCTCAAAGGAATACACATGGAATGGCTGACCAACCCGGAAATCTGGGTTGCCTTCTTTACCCTGACTGCCCTGGAGATCGTCCTGGGCATCGACAACATCATCATGATCTCGATCCTGGTCAGCCGCATGCCCAAGCACATGCAGGCACGCACGCGGATCTTCGGTCTGGCGCTGGCCATGGTCACGCGCATTCTGTTGCTGCTGTCGATCACCTGGGTCATGCGCCTCACGGCCGACCTGTTCGTGGTCTTCGGCCAGGGCATTTCCGGGCGTGACCTGATCCTGTTCTTCGGTGGCCTGTTCCTGCTGTGGAAAAGCTCCCAGGAGATGTACCACGCCCTGGAAGGCGAGGACGAAACCATTGATGAGCCCAAGGGCAAGGGCGGCAACTTCCTCTACACCATCATCCAGATCGCCATTATCGACATCGTCTTCTCCCTGGATTCGGTGATCACCGCCGTGGGCATGGTTTCCCATGTGCCGGTCATGGTGGCGGCCATCATCGTCGCAGTGCTGGTGATGATGCTGGCAGCCGGAACCATCAGCGAGTTCATCGACAAGCACCCGTCGCTGAAGATGCTCGCGCTGTCCTTCCTGCTGGTGGTGGGTACGGTACTGATCGCCGAAGCCTTCGAAGTGCACGTGCCCAAAGGCTACGTCTACTTCGCCATGGCCTTCTCCCTGGCGGTCGAAGCCATCAACATCAAGATGCGCACCACCATCGCGAAAAAGAAAAAACAGCAGGACCCGGTGAAACTGCGCAAGGACGTTCCTGGTCAATAATCCGGGAATGCGCTGAATGGGAAAGGGGCTCTCGGGCCCCTTTTCTGCGTCTGCAGGAAGCTGTTTTCATGACGGTTTTGTTTCAATCGCCGGTTTGGCTATGCGATGCTGGCGCCTCGTGCGTTAGCCAACTACAGCTTAAGTACATAACGTAGAACGTCGCGCAACAACGTCCACTCGCCCCGCTTGGGGCACTTCACCCCAGGGGGGGCCTCTATGCTGACCCTGCTCAATCTGCTTTCTGCCGTGGCCCTGTTGATCTGGGGTACGCATATCGTCCGTACCGGCATCCTGCGGGTCTACGGCTCCAACCTGCGCCACGTGATCGGCCAGAACATGGCCAGGCGGCCACTGGCGTTCATTGCCGGGATCCTGGTCACGGCCATGGTCCAGAGCAGCAACGCCACGGCGATGCTGGTGACGTCCTTTGTCGGCCAGGGCCTGATGGCGCTGACCCCGGCGCTGGCCACCATGCTCGGTGCCGACGTCGGTACGGCGCTGATGGCCCGGGTACTGACCTTCGACCTGTCCTGGCTGTCGCCGCTGCTGATCTTCCTCGGAGTGATCTTCTTTCTCTCGCGCAAGCAGACCCGCGCCGGCCAGTTGGGCCGGGTCGGCATCGGCCTGGGGCTGATCATCCTGGCCCTGCAACTGATCGTCGAAGCCGCGGCCCCCATCACCCATGCCCAGGGCGTGAAGGTGCTGTTCGCCTCGCTGACCGGCGATATTCTCCTGGATGCGCTGATGGGTGCGGTGTTCGCCATGGTGTCCTATTCCAGCCTGGCGGCGGTGCTGCTCACCGCGACCCTGGCCGGCGCCGGGGTCATCAGCCTGCCGGTGGCCATCGGCCTGGTGATCGGCGCCAACATCGGCAGCGGGGTACTGGCCTTCCTCAGCACCAGCATGCAGAACGCCGCCGGGCGCCAGGTCGCCCTGGGCAGCCTGCTGTACAAGCTCATCGGCCTGCTGCTGATCATCCCGGTGCTCGACCCGCTGGCCCACTGGATGGACAGCCTGGACTTCAGCCCCCAGGAAGTGGTGATCGGCTTCCACCTGCTGTACAACACCGCCCGCTGCCTGTTGCTGCTGCCCACTGTCGGCCCCATGGCCCGGCTCTGCGCCTGGCTGCTGCCGGAGCGCCCCCAGGAAAACGGCCGCGCTCGCCCGCGGCACCTGGACCCTACCGCCCTGGCCACGCCGAGCCTGGCCCTGGCCAACGCCGCCCGCGAGACCCTGCGCATCGGTGACCTGATCGACAGCATGCTGGAGGCGATGCGCGACGCGCTGCAGGGCAAGCAGACCGCCATCACCCAGGAGCTGCGCGCCCTCAGCGACGACGTCGAAGCGCTGTACAGCGCCATCAAGCTGTACCTGGCACAGATGCCCCGGGAAGACCTCAGCGACCAGGACAGCCGGCGCTGGGCCGAAATCATCGAACTGGCGTTCAACCTCAAGCTGGCCAGCGATCTGATCGAGCGCATGCTACGCAAGATCCAGCAGCAGAAGACCTCCCAGCGCCGCTCCTTCTCCGAGGTTGGCCTGGAAGAGTTGACCGGTCTGCACGCGCAGCTGATCGCCAACCTGCGCCTGGGGCTCTCGGTGTTCCTGAGCGCCGACCCGGAAAGCGCGCGCCAGCTGCTGCGGGAAAAACGCCGTTTCCGCGCCCAGGAGCGGCGCCTGGCCCACGCCCACGTCAGCCGCCTGCAACGCAAGATCGTCCAGAGCATCGAGACCAGCTCCCTGCATCTGGAGCTGATCGCCGACATGAAGCGCCTCAACTCCCTGTTCTGCAGCAGTGCCTACGTGGTTCTGGAAACCTCAGACACCGGCGCGCTGGAGGTCGAAGAGATGGCTGACATCACTCATTCACCCTGAACGTCCACAGTCCCACGAAGTCTGTAGAACTTACGCACGCCGTAAGGAAGCTTGTTATGCGTTGTCTGTTATTCGCCTGCCTGTTGCTGGGCAGTGCACAAGGATGGGCTTTGGATCGTTTCCAGGTCGAAGGCTACACCCTGCCCAATGGCCTGCAACTGCTGCTCAAGCCCGGCAGCGAACGCGGCCACGTGGCGATCCGCCTGGTGGTGGGAGTGGGCCTGGACGACTTCGCCTGTGCCGACAAGGAACTGCCGCACCTGCTGGAACACCTGCTGTTCAGCGGCGTGGATGGCAGCGGTGAAGGCGGCCTGGAAGAACGCATGCAGGCCCTGGGCGGCGAATGGAATGCCTACACCAGCAACGCCGACACCACCTTCGTCATCGAAGCCCCGGCGCGCAACCAGCGCAAGGTCCTGGACCTCTTGCTGTCGCTGCTGACCCATACCCGCCTGGACGACAACGCCGTGGCCGCGGCCAAGCAAGTGGTGGAACGCGAAGGCGGGGGCCACTATTCGCACCTGCAACGCTGGCTCGACCGCCAGGACCTGGGACACAAGGCAGGCAACCAACTGGCGGTGGAACTTGGGCTCAAATGCGCCGAACGCGCCGAGGTCGGGAACCTGACCCTGGCCCAGCTGGAGCAGGTACGCAAGGACTGGTACGCCCCCAACAACATGACCCTGATCGTGGTGGGCGAGCTCGATCGCCTGCTGCCGGCCTACCTGGAGCGCACCTACGGTGCCCTGGAGCCGGTGGAACCCAGCGAACACCCCGACCTGCCGCAGATCCAGGGCACCGCCGCCCCTGAGCGCACCCTGGTCCATGGCTGGGTAGGGCAGAGCGCGCAACTGCACTGGCTGTTTCCCGAGCCCATGCTGGATCAGCAGCACGACGAGACCTTCGACCTGCTCAAGGATTACCTGGACTGGGCGCTGTATCGCCAATTGCGTCTTGAGCACGAATTGTCCTACGGCCCCTGGAGTGATCGGGAAGTCTTCGGTGGCGTGGGTTTTCTCAGCCTCAACGCCGACCTTGAGCGCGACGACCTGCCCCAAGCCCGGCAAGTGGTAGAGCAGCTCAAGGCACGGCTGCTCAAGGACGGCCTCGACCCGGCCACCTTCGCCCGCCTGAAACAGGCTGCCATCGATCGCCAGGCCTGGGCCGTGCAGGGCAACAGCGCCCTGGCGGACTATTACTGGAGCGCCCTCGGGGACTTCGACAACGGCCGCTTCAGCGACCCGGCCAAGCGCCTGAAAGCAGTGAGCCTGGAACAGGCCAACCTGGCCCTGCGCCAGCTGCTGCAGCAGCCGGGCTACCTGCGCATCGAACAACCGCTGCTCAGTGACGAACAACTGCTCTGGCTGATCGGCGGCCTGCTGGCCCTGGTCCTGCTCGGCAGCTTCGGCGTCTACCTGCTGCGCCGCCCGGCCCGCTGACCCATGGCCAGGGAGCTTGCTCCCGCCGGGCCGCGCAGCAGCCCCAGGGGCAGGGCAATGCGATCACCTTGGCCGGATTACCTCGCCAGCGCGTGCGCACCTGAGCAAGCTCCCTCGCCACGGACCGCCGCCGACGTTATCCTGTCGCGGTTTTTCCTGCCCTGACTGTGATCCCCCCGATGCCGAACCTGACCCTCCTTATCCAGCGCATTCTCGAATTGATGAAGCGCTATCCGGGGATCATTGCGCTCGGCGGTTTCATCTCCGGGGTCGGCAGTTTCATCCTGGTGGACCGGCAACAGAGCCTGGCCTCGTGGATCGCCGTGATCCTGCTGGTGAGCTGGGTCTGGCTGATGCTGGAGAACAGCCTGACCCAGCTGTTCACCAAGGTCTTCAAGCGCGAGATCCCGCAGCCGCTGCTGCGCTATGCGACGCAGATGATCCACCAGGAAAGCCTGTTCTTCGTCCTGCCGTTCTTTTTCATCACCACCAGCTGGAACAGTGGCCAACTGGTGTTCACCGGCCTGCTCGGCGCCGCAGCGCTGATTTCCATCACTGACCCGCTGTACTACAAATGGCTGGCGCCACGCCGCTGGCTGTTCCTGGCGCTGCACACCCTGACCCTGTTCGCCGCCTTGCTCACGGCCCTGCCGCTGATCCTGCACCTGACCACCGCCCAGAGCTTCAAGCTGGCCCTGGGCATCGCCATGCTCCTGTCCTTTCCGAGCCTGGCCTCGATCCTGCCGATCCGCAGCCTGCGCAGCGCCCTGACCGTGCTGGCCATTACCCTGGCCATCGGCAGCACCGGCTGGCTGCTGCGCACCTGGGTGCCGCCGGCCACCCTGTGGCTGACCGAGGATGCCATCAGCACCCAGCTCCAGGATCGCACTCCGGGCGACAGCCTTGAGCAGATCAGCACCGCCCAGGTACGCAGCACCGGCCTGTACGCCTACACCGCGATCAATGCCCCCCGGGGCCTGGACGAACGCATTTACCACGTCTGGCAATTCAACGGCAGCGAGGTGGATCGCGTCGCCCTGGACATCCATGGCGGGCGCAAGGAGGGCTACCGTGCCTGGTCCCACAAGCAGAATTTCCCCGCCAACCCGGCGGGCGACTGGCAGGTGCGGGTGATCACCGAGGACGGCCAGGTGATCGGCGTGCTGCGTTTCGAGATCACCGCTCCAGATCAAGACGCGGCCAAGACCGGCGAGGCAAAGTAACCGGGATCGTGCTATTACGTAGCACTGCGAAATGGCCACACAAGCTCGGAGCTTATGACTAGCAGCGTGACGCCCGGTACCGCTCAACTGGACCTTGCCCACTCCCCGGCGCAATTGCGCATCGGCGGCGACTGGACGCTGGCGCACTACAGCGACCTCAAGCGCCTCAGCCAATCCCTGGACGGCCGCTACGACAGCAGCACCCATATCGACCTCAACGGCCTGGGCGCCCTGGACACCGCCGGCGCGTCGCTGCTGGTGGAACTGCTGGGGGCCGAACGCCTGGGGCAGTCCGCCGAACACCCCGACTGCACCTTGTCCGCCGCCGACCGCGCGCTGCTGCACACGGTCTACACCTCGTTGAACGACTTCTGCGTACCGGTCAAGGAACCGGAGATCTCGGTCAGCGTGCAATTGCTTTCGCGCATTGGCAGCGCGGTCTACACCGTCTGGCAGGACACCCTGAAGGTCTTGGGCTTCATCGGCCTGATCCTGGAAACCCTGGCCCGCGGCCTGCTGCGCCCCAAGCGCTGGCGCATCACCCCGGTGGTGGCACACATCGAACAGACCGGCCTAGACGCGGCGCCCATCGTCGCCCTGCTGACCTTCCTGGTGGGTGCGGTGGTGGCCTTTCTCGGCGCCACGGTGCTGGCCAACTTCGGCGCCAGCATCTTCACCGTGGACCTGGTGGCATTTTCCTTCCTGCGGGAATTCGGTGTACTGCTCACCGCGATTCTCATGGCCGGGCGCACGGCCAGTGCCTTCACCGCGCAGATCGGCTCGATGAAGGCCAATGAAGAGATCGACGCCATCCGCACCCTGGGCCTGGACCCGGTAGAACTGCTGGTGCTGCCTCGGGTCCTGGCCCTGCTGGTGTCGCTGCCGATGCTGACGTTCCTGGCGATGCTTTCGGGGATAGTCGGTGGCGCGGTGGTCTGCGCCCTGTCCCTGGATATCTCCCCGGCAATGTTCCTCTCGCTGCTGCATTCGGATATCGGCGTGAAGCACTTCCTGCTGGGCCTGGTGAAAGCACCGATCTTCGCCTTCCTGATCGCCGCCATCGGCTGCCTGGAAGGCTTCAAGGTCAGCGGCAGCGCCGAGTCGGTGGGCGCCCACACCACCTCCAGCGTGGTCCAGTCGATCTTCGTAGTGATCGTCATCGATGCCGTGGCCGCGCTGTTCTTCATGGAGATGGGCTGGTGAGCCGGCCGCCACGCGCGCCGGCGAAGGCGGTGATCGAGGTCCGTGGCCTGTGCAACCGCTTCGGCAAGCAGAGCGTGCACGAGAACCTCGACCTGGATGTGTACCAGGGCGAGATCCTCGGCGTGGTCGGCGGCTCGGGCAGTGGCAAGTCGGTACTGCTGCGCAGCATCGTCGGCCTGCGCCAGCCCAGCGAAGGCTCGGTGCGGGTATTCGGCCAGGACCTGCCAAGCCTGCCGGAACAGCAACGCTCACTGATCGAACGACGCTTCGGCGTACTGTTCCAGAAGGGCGCGCTGTTCACCTCGCTGACCGTGACCGAGAACGTCGCCCTGCCATTGATCGAGCATGCCGGTCTGTCCCGTGCCGATGCCGAACACCTGGCGGCGGTCAAGCTGGCCCTGGCCGGGCTGCCGCTGTCGGCGGCCGACAAGTACCCGGCCTCGCTCTCCGGCGGCATGATCAAGCGCGCCGCCCTGGCCCGGGCGCTGGCCCTGGACCCGGACATCCTGTTTCTCGACGAACCCACCGCCGGCCTCGACCCGGTGGGCGCCGCCGCCTTTGACCAGTTGATCCTGACCCTGCGCGATGCCCTGGGGCTCAGTGTGTTCCTGGTCACCCACGACCTGGACACCCTCTACACCATCACCGACCGTGTGGCGGTGCTGGCGCAGAAAAAGGTACTGGTGGCGGATGCCATCGATATCGTCGCCGAGACCGACGACGAATGGATTCACCAATACTTCCATGGCCCTCGCGGCCGCGCGGCCTACCAGGCCGCTACACAGACCAACGAGGGATGACATGGAAACCCGAGCCCATCATGTACTGATCGGCCTGTTCACCGTGATCGTGGTGGCCGGCGCCTTGCTGTTCGGCCTGTGGCTGGCCAAGTCCAGCGTCGACAGCGCCTTCCAGGACTACCAGATCGTCTTCAACGAGGCGGTCAGTGGCCTGTCCAAGGGCAGCTCGGTGCAATACAGCGGGATCAAGGTCGGTGATGTGGTCAACCTGCGCCTGGACCCCAAGGACCCGCGCCGGGTGCTGGCACAGATCCGCCTGGGCAGCGAAACGCCGATCAAGGAAGACACCCAGGCCAAGCTGGCCCTGACCGGCATCACCGGCACCTCGATCATCCAGCTCAGCGGTGGCACGCCGCAAAGCCCGACCCTCAAGGGCAAGGACGGCGAACTGCCCACCATCATCGCCTCGCCGTCGCCCATCGCCCGCCTGCTGAACAACAGCAACGACCTGATGACCGGGGTCAACCTGCTGCTGCACAACGCCAACCGCATGTTCTCCCCGGACAACGTGGCCCGGGTCAGCAGCACCCTGGACAACCTGCAGAAGACCTCCGCCAGCATCGCCGAGCAGCGCGACGACCTGCGCCAGCTGATGCAGCAACTGGGCTCCATCAGCAAGCAGACCGGCGCCATGCTGGAACAGACCACCGCGCTGATGCGCAATGCCAACGGCCTGCTCAACGACCAGGGCAAGCAGATGTTCGGCAGCGCCGAGCACGCCATGCGCTCCCTGGAGCAAAGCAGCGCCACCCTGAACAAACTGCTGAGCGACAACCAGGACTCGCTGAACAACGGCATGCAGGGCCTTAACGGCCTGGCGCCAGCGGTCCGTGAGCTGCGCGAGACCCTGAGCTCGCTGCGGGCCATCACCCGGCGCCTGGAAGCCAACCCCGGCGGTTACTTGCTGGGTAACGAGAAGAACAAGGAGTTCACGCCATGAAGCGTGCCTATCGCCTGTTTGCCCCCCTGGGCCTGAGTACCGCCCTGGCCCTGACCGGGGCCTGCTCGATACTGCCCAAGGGCGAGCCGCTGGACATCTATCGGCTGCCGGTAAGCCAGGCCGGCGCCACGGCGCCGAACCCGGCCCTGCCGTGGTCCTTGCAGTTGCTCAAGCCCCAGGCCGGGGATGCGCTGAACAGCGCACGGATCGCGGTGATTCCCCAAGGCAACCTGATCAGCAGCTACAAGGCCTCGCGCTGGAGCGACCCAGCACCGATCCTGCTGCGCAACCGCCTGCTGGACGGCTTCCAGCGCGATGGCCGGGTCCAGCTGTTGAGCACCGATGACAGCAACCTGCAGACCGACCTGGCCCTGGGCGGCGACCTGCAGGCCTTCCAGACCGAATACCAGGGCAACGCCGCCCAGGTGGTGATCCGCCTGGATGCGCGGCTGATTCGTGGCTATGACCAGAAGATCCTCGCCAGCCGGCGCTTCGAAGTGCGCCAAGCGCTGGCTGAAACCGGGGTGCCGGCGGTGGTCACAGGGTTTGGCCAGGCCGGCGACGCGCTGACCCGGCAAGTGGTGGATTGGGCAGTGGGGCAGGGCAATCGGGCGCTGAAACATTGAGAGCCCTTTCGGCGGCAAGCCGGCTCCTATGGAGGGTGTAGGAACCGGCTTGCCGGCGAAGGCTCGCTCAACTCATCCAAAGAACCAGTAGCAAACCGAAATCGCCGCCACCACGCCGGCGAATTCCGCCAGCAAGGCACAGCCCACGGCGTGCCGCACCCGCTGGATGCCTACCGCGCCGAAGTACACCGCCAGCACATAGAAGGTGGTTTCGGTACTGCCCTGGATGGTGGCCGCCACCAGGGCCGGGAAGCTGTCCACACCCTGGGTCTGCATGGTCTCGATGAGCATGGCCCGCGCCGCACTGCCCGAGAACGGCTTGACCAGGGCGGTGGGCAGGGCGTCGACGAAACGTGTGTCCCAACCGGCCCACTCCACCAGATGACGAATGCCGTCGAGGCCGAAATCCAGGGCCCCGGACGCCCTCAGCACACCGATGGCGCAGAGCATCGCTACCAGGTATGGCAATAGGCTCTTGGCGACGTCGAAGCCCTCTTTAGCGCCCTCTACAAAGGCCTCGTAGACCTTGACCTTGCGCAGCGCGCCGACCACCAGGAATAGCATGATCAGCCCGAACAGCGTGAGGTTGCCGAGGATCGATGACAGGGACGCCAGGGCCGTGGCCGACAGGGTGGCCAGCAAGGCCATGAAGGCGCCCAAGGCCAAGGCCCCGGGAACCAGGTAGGCCAGTACCACCGGGTCCCACAGGCGCAGGCGCTGCATCACTGCGACCGACAGCAGGCCCACCAGGGTCGAGGCGCTGGTGGCCAGGAGAATCGGCAGGAACACCAGGGTCGGGTCCGCCGCGCCTTGCTGGGCGCGGTACATGAAGATGGTCACCGGCAGCAGGGTCAGGGACGAGGCGTTGAGCACCAGGAACAGGATCTGCGCGTTGCTGGCAGTGGTGGCGCTGGGATTGAGTTCCTGCAGGGCCCGCATGGCCTTGAGGCCGATGGGCGTGGCGGCGTTGTCCAGACCCAGGCCGTTGGCGGCGAAGTTCAGGGTGATCAGGCCCAGAGCCGGGTGCCCCGGCGGCACTTCCGGCATCAGGCGCTTGAACAGCGACCCCAGGACCTTGGCCAGCCACTCGACGATTCCTGCCTTCTCGGCGATGCGCAGAAAACCCAGCCACAGGGTCAGGGTGCCGAACAGCAGGACCATGACCTCCACCGACAGCTTGGCCATGGCGAAGATGCTTTCCACCATGGCGGCGAAGATCCCGGCGTTGCCACCCACCAGCCACTGCGCCAGGGCCGACACGGTTGCCACGATAAAGAAGCCAAGCCACAGGCCATTGAGCATCGGTCATACCCCTCGAAAGATGCGGCGAATGATAGCGGGGCGGGCAGAAACGACAAACCCCGGATCAACCGGGGTCTGTCATCTGTAGGGGCTGGATTGCCGTCGAAGACAGTCTTCAGGCAGGTGAAGGGCTTGGGGCCTCTTCGCTGGCGAGCCAGCGCCTACACGCTAGGCGCTTAGCCTTTGGACGCTTCGCCTGCTGGCAGTTTTTCCTTGCTGCGCCAGTGCGGCAGGGAGTTCCAGTAGCGCTGGCCCTTGGCGTCGTCGTACATGCCTTCCCAGCGGGAGATGACCAGCACCGCCAGGGCGTTGCCAATCACGTTCAAGGCGGTACGCGCCATGTCCATCACACGGTCGACACCGGCGATGAAGGCCAGGCCTTCCAGAGGAATGCCGACGCTGCCCAGGGTGGCCAGCAGGACCACGAAGGACACGCCCGGAACCCCGGCGATGCCTTTGGAGGTGACCATCAGGGTCAGCACCAGCAGCAGTTGCTGGCTGATGGACAGGTCGATGCCGTACAGCTGGGCGATGAAGATCGCCGCGATGCTCTGGTACAGGGTCGAACCGTCGAGGTTGAACGAGTAGCCGGTCGGCACCACGAAGCTGCAGATGGCTTTCGGTGCGCCGTAGGCTTCCATCTTCTCGATGACCCGCGGCAGCACGGTTTCCGAACTGGCGGTGGAGTAGGCCAGGACCAGCTCATCCTTGAAGATGCGCATCAGCTTGATCACCGAGAAGCCGAACAGGCGGGCAATCAGGCCGAGGATCACGAAGGCGAAGAAAGCGATGGCCACGTACACCAGGATCACCAGCTTGGCCAGCGGCAGCAGGGAGGCGAAACCGAAGTTGGCGACAGTCACCGCGATCAGCGCAAATACGCCGATAGGGGCGTAGTTCATGATCATGTGGGTGACTTTGAACATGCTTTCCGAAACGCCCTGGAACATCTTCACCAGCGGTTCGCGCAAGTCGGACTGCAGGCTCGACAGGCCCAGGCCGAACAGCACCGAGAAGAAGATGATCGGCAGCATCTCGCCGCGGGCCATGGCCGCGAAGATGTTCGATGGAATCAGGTTGAGGATGGTCTCGATGAACGCGTGTTCATGCTGCACCTCGGCCGCGGTGGCCTGGTACTTGGAGATGTCCACGGTGCCCAGGGTGCTCATGTCGATGCCTGCGCCCGGATGGAACAGGTTGGCCAGCAGCAGGCCGACGACGATGGCGATGGTGGTCACGATTTCGAAGTAGATGATGGTCTTGAGGCCGATGCGCCCCAGCTTTTTCGCGTCACCGACACCGGCGATGCCGACGATCAGCGAGGAAATGACGATCGGGATCACGATCATCTTGATCAAGCGGATAAAGATATCGCCCGCAGGCTGCAGGACGTTGCTGATCCACCAGGCCTTTTCAGCACTGAAATGATTGAGCAGCGCGCCAATCGCAATCCCCAGGACCAGACCAATGAGGATCTGCCAGGCGAGGCTTAATTTTGCCTTCTTCATATCATTACCCTTACTTCAGTTGGACTCGGGCTGATGCGCGAACTGGAACGCTCAATGGCGGAAAAGTTTGTGCATCGGCCCCCGTATAAGGTCATCCCGAACGAGCATTTACGGCTCTCTGCGGGCGAAAAAAGGCGCAACTATTCCGATGCTAGGGAGGCGCGTCTAATGCCGTAAACGCCTACCCTATGCCGAATCGGCATGAGTTTTTCCAAACAAAACGAGCGTCCCAACCGGTTCGAATACGACATTTCGGCAGGCAAAAATGCCGTGAAACGGCCATTTCAGGCGGCGTGCAGGCTTGTCGGAGGGGTCAGGAAAAAGGCTAAAAAAGTTTAGGATTGCTCTGATTCGGGCGCCTGGAAACGCTGCGCAATGTGCACAAAGTTTCTCGATATACGGTCGCAGAGAAACACCACGAAACGTTTGATCGGAGTCAAAGGAAGATTTTTTCCCGCGCGAGCACGGTAATTGTCAGACGGGCGGCTCTAGCACAGGACTTTGCCATTCAAGCACGCCGCAAGCTCATCAGGTCGGTGGCCGACCTGGGAGCTTGCGCCGCCGCTCTTTCCTGACCCGGCCCTTGCGGAGGCACTCCCTGTACCCCTAGGTCACTCCGATCGCCAGTGGATCAGAACATCCCGGCCCCTTGGTCATGCACTCGCCCTCCTCGGGTGGTGCAACAGCCGAAAGCGCCAGGGCGGCCCTTTCGTCTATCTGTTATGCAATATCGGCAATTTGTACTTCAGTACCAGTTCGGGTCCTTGCGCAACTGCTCCTGGAGCAGCGCCTGCATGCCGTCATCGGGCTTGCCGAGGAACCGATAATTGGCGTGGCGGGTCGGTGACTTGTCTGCGGGCAACCCCGCTGGCACGTCCACCAGCATCGCGTAGGCATGCTTCTTGTCGAAACTGAAGGCCACGATCAAGCGCTGGTTCTGGCAACTCTGGGCGGTTTCACACAGAGGGCCCACCAGGTATTGGTCGCCGTCTTCGGTCATGGCATTCATCTGTTGCGGCGCATCACCCGAGAGGTTCATCACCCACTCGGGCAAGCGCTCCTCCTTGTGCACGACCCTCTGCCAGGTTTCACGAAACTGCGGGTCCGACCCCAGCAACTGATTGGCGCGTGCCTGGCCATCATTGGCTGCCGACGCCAGGGCGCTGGCGCCCAGCAGCAGCGTGGCAGTCAATGTCTTCAACGAGAGCCTCATGGTCAGCCCCGGCCTCGACGGCCAAAGAAGAACGAAGCGATGAACATCACCAGGAACACCACAAAGAGAATCTTGGCGATACCCGTGGCGGTGCCCGCGATACCACCGAAGCCCAGGACCGCAGCGACAATGGCAATGATCAGGAATGTGATTGCCCAGCTCAGCATGATGATTCTCCTTACTCTTCTATTAGTGGTGCTGCCTATGGAGCCAGCCCGGCGCCGCCGATTGCGGGCCAGGCCTTGGTGCTAGAACACCCAGCGTTCCTGACGTGGCGCGTCCACGACCGGCTGTGCCTGGTCGACGGCCATCAGTTGCATGGGGGCCTGCTCGTTGAGCTGGCTGCTCACCGAACTGAAATGGGTCTGGGTGAAGTGATGAACCGGCACGCGCGGCTCGGGTGCCTGGCTGTCCTGCCAGCGCTGGAACTGTTGCCCCGCGATCAGGGTGACCAGCAACGCCAAAACGGCGAAAAGACCTTGCTGGAGATGCAGTGGCGCGATACGCAATTGGGCAAGACGTTGGCGATTCATCCTGAAACTCCTCCCACACTGGTGGTGATGTTGTTATGGAAGCCACGGCCGGCGCTTCTCGATGAGAGGGATATTGCAGGCTGCATGCCAGCTTTTTAGATGATATTAAATCCAATAAAATCAATGGCTTATAACAATTCAGCGAAGACCTTCCACACGCATACTGCACGATACCCCCATGCCGGCCGTGCGAAATGCACGATGCCCCGGGAAAACAGTGAGCGTTTTTTGATCACAGGGGGAACTTTGGTGAATGGCCAATAGCCTGATACAGACCCACCCAGCGGCTACTCTGGGTAAAACATGCGTAATTTCAGCCTGTTAGCCGTTTCAGCCGGAGATATCTAACCTACCGGCGCTGGAATGGATCAGAATCAACCTTGCAACTTGCCCGATTTTTCCGGGACTAAATAAAGATCATTCATTAAGGAGCCTCGGGAAATGGAGTCAGCGCCGGAGAATCAAGGCCGCATCCTTCTGGTGGATGACGAATCCGCAATCCTTCGCACCTTCCGCTACTGCCTGGAAGACGAGGGCTACACCGTGGCCACCGCCAACAGCGCGGCGCAGGCCGATGCTCTGCTGCAACGCCAGGTATTCGACCTGTGCTTCCTCGACCTGCGCCTGGGCGAAGACAACGGCCTCGACGTACTGGCACAAATGCGTACCCAGGCACCCTGGATGCGGGTGGTGATCGTCACCGCTCACTCCGCCGTGGACACCGCAGTAGATGCGATCCAGGCCGGCGCCGCGGACTATCTGGTCAAGCCCTGCAGCCCCGATCAGTTGCGCCTGGCCACCGCCAAGCAACTGGAAGTGCGCCAGCTCTCGGCGCGCCTGGAAGCCCTCGAAGGTGAGGTGCGCAAACCCAAGGACGGGCTGGACTCCCACAGCCCGGCGATGAAGGTGGTGCTGGAAACCGCGCGTCAGGTGGCCAGCACCGACGCCAACATCCTGATCCTCGGCGAGTCCGGCACCGGCAAGGGTGAGCTGGCCCGGGCCATTCACGGCTGGAGCAAACGCGCCAAAAAATCCTGCGTGACCATCAACTGCCCCTCGTTGACGGCCGAACTGATGGAGAGCGAACTCTTCGGCCACAGCCGCGGCGCCTTTACCGGGGCCAGCGAGAGCACCCTGGGCCGGGTCAACCAGGCCGATGGCGGCACCCTGTTCCTCGACGAGATCGGCGACTTCCCCTTGACCCTGCAACCCAAGCTGCTGCGTTTTATCCAGGACAAGGAATACGAGCGCGTCGGCGACCCGGTAACCCGCCGCGCCGATGTGCGCATCCTCGCCGCCACCAACCTGAACCTTGAGGACATGGTGCGCGACGGACGTTTCCGCGAAGACTTGCTGTACCGGCTGAACGTCATCACCCTGCACCTGCCGCCCCTTCGCGAGCGCAGCGAAGATATCCTGACCCTGGCCGACCGCTTCCTCGCCCGCTTCGTCAAAGAGTATTCGCGCCCGGCCCGGGGGTTCAGCGACGAAGCCCGGGAAGCGCTGCTCAACTACCGCTGGCCGGGCAACATCCGCGAACTGCGTAACGTGGTGGAGCGCGCGAGCATCATCTGCCCGCAGGAACGGGTGGAAATCAGCCACTTGGGCATGGCCGAACAACCCACCAACAATGCCCCGCGGATCGGCGCCGCCTTGAGCCTGGACGAGCTGGAAAAGGCCCACATCGGTGCGGTCCTGGCCACCAGCGACACCCTGGATCAAGCCGCCAAGACCCTGGGTATCGACGCGTCGACGCTGTACCGCAAACGCAAACAGTACAACCTGTGAGCAACACCCTATGAAGTTAGCGATGAAACTGCGTACCCGGCTGTTTCTGAGCATCTCCGCCCTGATCACCGTGGCCCTGCTGGGCCTGGTGCTCGGGCTGGTCAGCGTGATGCAGATGGCCAGCACCCAGGAATCGCTGATCCGCAACAACTTCATCACCCTGGACCTGGGCCTCAAGCTGCGCCAGACCCTGGGCGACCAGCTGATCATCATGCTCAGCAACAAGCCCGATCGTGAAGCCCTGGCAGCCTCCCGCGAGCATTACCTGGACTTGCTCGACCAAGGCATCGCCCATGATCAGCAAGGCCAGGTACAAAGTGGTTTCCAGCAGGCCCGCAGCGACTATCTGAGCTTCTACCAGGCCTTCGAGCGCAATAGCACCGAGGCCGGACTCAATGGCAACAACGAGCTGACCGAGCGCTTCAACGCCTTGCGCGGTGGGCTGATCAGCGAACACAAGCGCGCCCTGGACAACATCAGCCAGGTCGAGCACCAGGCCCGCAACCGCGCGTTGCTGGTGGCCGGCCTGTTGGGCCTGGTGGCCCTGGCAGTGCTGATCATCGGTTTCGTCACCGCCCATGCCATCGCCCGGCGCTTCGGCGGGCCGATCGAAGCCCTGGCCAAGGCCGCGGACAAGATCGGCCAAGGCAACTTCGACGTTACCCTGCCCATCTCGGCGGCGGCGGAAATGAACCTGCTGACCCGTCGCTTCGGCATCATGGCCGAGGCCTTGCGTCAGCATCAGGCCACCAACATAGATGAATTGCTGGCCGGCCAGCAGCGCTTGCAGGCGGTGCTCGACAGCATTGACGACGGCCTGCTGATGATTGACCGCCAGGGCCGCCTGGAACACCTCAACCCGGTGGCCCAGCGCCAGCTGGGCTGGGACCAGGAGCGCCTCGGCCAAGGCCTGGGCAGCGCCCTGCAACGCCCGGAACTGGATGAGCAGTTACAGTTGGTTTTACGCGGCGGCAACCTGGAACGGGCCCCGGATGACCTGGACATCGAGGTCGACGGCGAGTCGCGCCTGCTGACCTACAGCCTCACTCCGGTCAGCCACACCCAAGGGCATATTCTTGGCGCGGTGATGGTGCTCCACGATGTCACCGAGCAGCGGGCATTCGAGCGGGTTCGCAGTGAGTTCGTGTTGCGCGCTTCCCACGAACTGCGTACCCCGGTCACCGGCATGCACATGGCCTTCGGGCTGCTCCAGGAACGCCTGCGCTTTCCCGAGGAATCCCGGGAAGCCGACCTGCTGACTACGGTCAACGAGGAAATGCAGCGTCTGATGCAACTGATCAACGACCTGCTGAACTTCTCGCGCTACCAGAACGGCCTGCAGAAGCTCACCCTCGCTCCCTGCCTCCTGGAAGAACTGCTGGAACAGGCCCGCGACCGCTTCAGCGAGCAGGCGCAGCGGCAAGGCGTCGACCTGCTACTGGAGATCCAGGCGCCGCTGCCGCGCCTGCATGCCGATCGCGCACAACTGGAACGAGTGCTGGACAACCTGATCGACAACGCCTTGCGCCATACCGCCAGCGACGGCCAGATCCGCCTGCAGGCGCGGCGCCATGGCGAGCGGGTGATCGTCAGCGTCGAAGACAATGGCGAAGGTATCGCCTATGGCCAGCAGGCGCGGATCTTCGAGCCTTTCGTCCAGGTAGGGCGCAAGAAGGGCGGTGCCGGCCTCGGGCTGGCGCTGTGCAAGGAGATCGTCCAGCTGCATGGCGGGCGCATGGGCGTGTACTCAAGGCCCGGGCAGGGCACCCAGTTCTACCTGGCCCTGCCGCTCTAGGGCTTCATGCTTCATCATCCAGGCGCCTGGCCACCAGCCGTCGGCCACGGGTGATCAGCTCAGTGAACTGCAAGGCACTCAGGGCATGGGCGAACAGCCAGCCCTGGCCGAAGCTCACGCCCTCGCTGCTGAGCAGCAGCGCCTGGTCCTCGAACTCGATGCCCTCGGCAATCACCTTGAGTTTCAAGGCGTGGGCCATGCGAATGATGTGCGGCGCCACGCCGCTGCTGGCGGCGTCGTGCCCCAGGGCATCGATGAACGCCTTGTCGATCTTCAGGCAATCCACCGGCAGGCTCTGCAGGTAGGCCAGGCTGCAATAGCCGGTGCCGAAGTCATCGATCAGCACCTGATGCCCGACATCGCGCAGGGCCTGCAGGTTGTTGCGCGCCACCACCACATCGATCAGCCCGCGCTCGGTAACTTCGAAGGCGATCTGCCGGGCCGCCACCCGGTGCGTGGCCAGCAGCCGCGCCATGACCAGGCCGATCCGCGGAACCATCACGTCGCAGGCCGCCAGGTTGACTGAGATGTACAGCTGGGGATTGGCCCGTAGCACATGCCCCAGTTGCTCCAGCAGGCGCTGCAGGACGAAGTCGGTGATCTGGCGAATCTGCCCGGTATTCTCCGCCAGCGGGATGAACAGATCGGGGCTGGTCAGGGTGCCATCCGGGCGGCGCCAGCGCAGCAGGGCCTCGGCCCCCACGCAGAGCCGGCTACTGAGGTCGAAGATCGGCTGGTACAGCACCTGCAACTCGCCGCGGCGCAGGGCTCCTTGCAGCTCCGCCCCCAAGGACTGGCGCTGGCGGACCAGCTGATACACCAGCCCACCGATGAACAGTGCCAGCACCAGGCTGGCGGGCAGCAACCACCACCAACCGTCGAGCACTTCGCCCTGCAGGCTGGCGCGGGGGGTGATCAGCACCAGTTGGTACTCGGGGTTGCGAGTGGGCATGCGATAGATCAGCAGGTCCGGCGTGACCTGCAAGGGCCCGTCACGGCTCGCTCGCCAGGGCTGCGCGGGAGGCCAGGCGCGGGCCGGGCCGAGCACCGGTATCGCCCGGGCACCATGATCCACCACCACCATCAGGCTGCCACCGGCAGGCAGATCGACCACATCGGTCAGGTGCCCGCGGGAAGTGGCCACACGAAAGTTGCCGCGACCCAGCATCAGGGCAGCAAGGTTCTCGTTGGGCTGGGTCGAGGTGTTGAGCCAGTAGCTGTAGGTCGGCCCGCGGATATCCGGCGGCCTGGCCGCCGGCAGAAGGTTCTGCCGCGGCCAGTTGGAACAGGTGTGGGTGGCGTCCCTGTAGGCCGCTTCATAAATGAAGCGATAGCTGTAGCTGACCTGTTGCAGAGCTGCAATGAGATCGGCGTTGCACTCGCGCAGCGGCTGCGCCTCCAGCACGTCGAGACCTTCGCGCAGTTGCCCGAACAACTGCTCCAGCCGCTCCAGAAAACGCCGCCCCTGGGCATTCATCTGCTCGCTTTCCCGTTGCTGGACCTGATGCATGGCCAGCCCGGCGCTGCCCAGCAGCAGAATCACCGCACTCAGCACAGCCGCCAGCATCGCCAGCGTCCAGGGGCGATGGAACCAGGTACGCAAGGGTTCGCGAGCGGCCGGCATCATGGGAGATCCGAAGGATTACCAATGAGTTATAGCAACTGATTGGACGATCGGCCCCCACCGTCCGGCGGCGTCATTATTTTGTCTGGTTGAGCACCATCAGGATGGCCGCGCTTTCCGCATCCGGCGTGCCATCGAAACGCCCTGGCCGGTAGTGCATCTGGAACGCGGCCAGGACGTTACGGGTCGCCTTGTCCAGCTCGCCGGTCTGCGGCGTGGCGTAACCCAGCTGGGCCAGTTGCTGCTGGTACCAAGCGATGCTCGGCGGGCTCACGGCAAAGAACGCCTGCTGGCGTGCCACCGCCTGGGCATCGGGCCACAGGCCCAGACCGGCCTCGGCCAGGCGCTTCCAGGGAAACAGCGGGCCCGGATCCAGCTTGCGCATGGGGGCGATATCGCTGTGGCCAATGATGTGGCGCGGCGAGATGTTGTTGCGCTTGCTGATGTCCTTGAGCAGCACGATCAGGTTCTGGATCTGCGCTTCGCTATAGGGGTACCAGAGCCGCCCGTTGGGGCCATCGCGGAACCCCGGGTTGACGATCTCGATGCCGATGGAGCTGGAATTGAGCCAGGTCCGGCCCTGCCACTGGCTGTCACCGGCATGCCAGGCACGGTATTGCTCGTCCACCAGCTTGTAGATGGTGGCGGACTTGTCATCGCCGATCAGGTAGTGGCTGCTGACCTGGCCGTGGGTCAACAGGGCCAGGGAACGCTCCAGCGACGCCGAGGTGTAGTGGACGATGATGAACTGGGCGCGCTGATCGTAATTGACCGACGGGTGGCTGGTGTCGATGCGCGGGCCGCTGGCGCAGCCGGCGAGGACCAGCAGGGAGAAGGCAAGGGCAAGAAGTTTCATGGCAAAAGGCAGTACGCTGAAGACGATAATGCAACAGTGTAACGTACTGCCCTGGCGATCATGGGCAAAACAGCGCTTTCATTCAGCAAAGCCCTGGCTCCTCAACCAGCCTCCACCCGGTTGCGGCCGGCATCCTTGGCCCGGTACAACGCCTGATCGGCTCTTTTGATCACCAGATCGCTGCGATCACCAGCCTTGAACGCACTCAGCCCGACGGACACGGTGATGGTCACCGGCTCGCCCTTGAAATGGAACGGGCACGCCTCGATTGCTGCGCGCAGGGCTTCCACAATGCGCACGCCCACCGGCCAGGGGGTGTTGGGCAGCAGCAAAACAAACTCCTCGCCACCGAAACGTGCGATGAAATCGCTGCCCCGCAGGCGTTTGCGCAATACGTTGGCGATGATTTTCAACACCTTGTCACCGGCCAGGTGACCGTAGTTGTCGTTGATCCGCTTGAAATGATCGAGATCGAGCATGGCCAGCAGCAGGCTATTGCCATGTTGTTGCCATTGGCCGACTTCATGTTCCAGGCGTTCGCTCCAGGCAGCACGGTTGGGCAGGCCGGTGAGCGGATCGATCAGCGCCTTCTGCCGTTGCTCTTCCAGGTGCTCGCGGTAGCCCTGGGCTTCCTGCTCCATGCTCGAAACCCGCTCCGCCAGGCTTTGCAGGCGGGCGGCCACTTCCCGTTCACGCTCGTCGCGCTGCTTCTGGTGGTGGTCCATGGTGCCCAGCAGGCCTTCAAGGTGGCTTTCCAGCACTTGCTTGAGGTCATCCAGGTCGGCGGCCTCCTGCACGCTGCTTTGCAGGCCGTCGACCTGTTCACGGATCTGGTTGTCCATGGCCCGTGCCGCCGAACTGCTGTCGGCATGGCCGTCGCTGGCCGCCTGCAGGTTGCTCTGGAAGGCCTCCAGGCGCTCGTTGAGCTGCTTGAGATAGGTCTCGAACTCATGCTGGCCGGAGTCGGTGATGGCCAGCATCAACACCGCCAGATCGTCGAGGATCGGCAGCAATTCGTACCAGTTCAACCCATGCTGCAGACGATCACGCATGGCCTCGGCCTGTGGCCGGTGGCGCTCCGGCAGGCTCAGGTCGTCGAGCAGCCCCAGCAAGGTGTGCTCGATGTGCTTGGCCACCGAGCTGTAGGAGGGCTCGGGCGAATCCGGCAGAGCGTAGAGCACATCGTGCTCCGACTGCTCCGGATCAATGGCGGCCAGGGCCTCGGCCATGACTGTCGGCAGGGGCAGGCTGTCCAGCAGCACCGCCGGGGAAACCGTCGGCAGGGGCAGCAACTCGTCGGGATTGAGCGCGACGGGAGCGAGCGGGGCGTCGGTGACAGGCGCTGGCGGCGAATCGGGAACGGCGGCCTCCACGGGATCGACAGGCGCTTGTGGCTCCGCGACGGGCGAAATGGCTCCTTGAGGCTCGACCTCGATAGCGGGAACAGGCTCGGCGGGCGTCTCCTGCACCAGCACCGGAGGCACGAACGCCACCACCGGGGCCGGAGCGGGCGGGGCAGCAACCTCCGGCTCATCGCTGGCAACCGGCTGGGCAACCGGCTCCGGTTCGAGCGGCGCTTCGGGCTGTGCCGGGGCGGGCGTGGCAGGCGCCGAAACCGCCTCAGGCAAGGCCTGGGTCGGCGTCTGATAGTGCTCGCGCGCGCCATCCTCAGGTGCCGGGGCGTCATCGGCTTGTGGATGAGCCTCCGCCGAGGCTGCCGGCAGTTGCGGATGCGTCGCAACGGCTTCCTCCGACGGGGCCGGCGTCTCGCTCGCCTCGCGGCTGCCGAACAGGCGCTGCAACAGGCTGGGGCGACCGGGTTCGGCCGGAGTTTCCAGCTGGCTCAGGGCCTTGCCCTGCAAGTTGCTCAGCTCGCCGAGCAGCAAGGGAATTTCCCGAGCCTGGCCGACCCGGCCGTCCAATTGCTTGGCAAAGGCTTTCAGCGGACGGCTGACCTCCCGGGGCAGGGGCAGGGACTGCAACTGGCTGACCAGCGCCGTCAGCGCGCTGCTCATCTGCTCGACCCGGGTTTCGCGCCGCTGCTCGGAGTCCAGTACGGCTTTTTCCAGGCGCGGCAGCAGGGCTGCCAGCCCCGCGTCCATGTCGTCGGTGCGTACCACCTCGCGCATTTCCTTCATGCACTGGTCGACCGCGCGGTCGGTACCCTCCGCCGCCAGGGTGCTGCGCACCAGGCCACGACGCAGCAAGTCGAGACGGGCCGCCCATCGGCGTTCGAGCTTTTCCTGCTGTTCGATACTTTTAAGGTATTTCTCTTTCCAGCGATTGGCGTCGTCGCTCATTCATCGGTTCCGCGAGGGGCAGGACTCAACGCGGGCAATGCATCAGCCGTGAGCGAACCCGGCAGACGAATCTCTACCGCGACCGGCAGGTGATCGGATATGGGTTGGGCCAGGACCTCCACGCGCTCCAGGGTCAGGCTGGGGCTGAGCAGAATATGGTCCAGGCAACGTTGCGGACGCCAGCTGGGGAAGGTCGCCTGCAGTTGCGGCGCCAAGAGGCTGAGGTCCCTTAGAGGGGAATGCTCCAGCAGGTCGCTGGCGTGGGTGTTCATGTCCCCCATCAGCACCTGATGCTTGTAGCCCCCGATCAACTCGCGGATATACGCCAGTTGCCGGGTTCGGGTGCGGGCGCCAAGCGCCAGATGCATCATCACCACCACCAGTGCCTCGGGGCCCTCGCCAAAACGCACGAGGATCGCGCCGCGCCCCTTGGGTCCAGGCAGCGGGTGGTCTTCGATGGCCCAGGGGCGCAGGCGGCTGAGCACGCCATTGCTGTGCTGAGCCAGGCGTCCCAGGTTGCGATTGAGCTGTTGGTACCAGTAGGGGAAGGCGCCCAGTTGGGCCAGGTGTTCCACCTGATTGACGTAGCCGGAGCGCAGGCTGCCGCCGTCGGCCTCCTGCAGGGCCACCAGGTCGAAATCGCCAAGCAGGTTGCCGATTTTCTGCAGATTGTCGGCACGCCCATGATGGGGCAGCAGGTGCTGCCAACCACGAGTCAGGTAATGGCGATAACGTTCGGTGCTGATACCGACCTGGATATTGAAACTGAGCAAGCGCAGGCGACTGTCTGCCGGCAGGCCGGACGACGCCAAATGGTGCTCGTTGACCTGCGGATCATGCAGGCCAACGATGCGTTCCGAGCTCCAGCGCGGCATGGCGGCGGGCGCTTACTTGGCTGCTCGCTCTTTGGCGATCAACTGGTCGGCCACGCTCAGCGCACCTTCAGGACCACCGGCGGTGCCCAGGTCGAAACGATACTTGCCGTTGACCACCATGGTCGGTACGCCGGTGATCTGGTAGGCCTGGGCCTTTTTCTTGGCGTCTTCGACCTTGCCTTTGACGGCGAAGGAATTGTAGGTGCTCAGGAACTTGTCCTTGTCGACGCCTTCGCCAGCCAGGAACTCGGCCATCTCTTCAGGAGTGGCGAGTTTCTTGCCGCCATGGATGGCTTCGAATACGGCCTTGTGCACCTTGTGCTCGACACCCATGGCTTCAAGGGTGATGAACAGTTGGCCATGGACGTTCCAGATACCGCCGAACATGGCCGGGATACGGACGAAGTTGACGTCGGCCGGGAGTTTTTCAGCCCACGGATTGATGGTCGGTTCGAAAGCGTAGCAGTGCGGGCAGCCATACCAGAACAGCTCGACCACTTCGATCTTGCCTGGCACGGCAACCGGAACGGCGCTGCTCAACTCGACATATTGTTTACCGGCTTCAAGCGGTTCGGCCGCTTGAGCGGTCACGCCAAACAGGCTGGCGGTGACGAGTGCGGCGCTGAGAATCAGATTACGCATGCTTTACTCCTGGACAATTTTGGCGCCTCGCTCGACCTGAATTCGGCCAGGTCTTGGCGGGCTTGAGTTCGCTAGTGTAGCGGCAGACGCCATAAAAAAGGGCGGCCTGAGCCACCCTTTATGCTTGCACCGTCAGATTAATCGATCATTAACGTTGCCGTGGCTGAGCACCTCGGGCAACGCTGATCGAGCCAGCCTCAGTGCAGGCCCTGAATATAGCTGGACACCGCTTCGATGTCTTTGTTGCTCAGCTTGCCAGCGATGCTGCGCATCACCAGGGTATCGCCGTCGTTGGTACGGTTGCCTTCGCGGAAGTCGGTCAGCTGCTTGGCCACGTACTGTGCGTGCTGGCCACCCAGATGCGGGAAGCCGGCTGCTGCGTTACCCGCACCGTTTGGCGAGTGGCAACCGGTGCAGGCAGGCATGCCCTGGTCCAGTTTGCCGCCACGGAACAGTTCCTCACCACGGGCCACGACTTTAGGATCTGCTGCGCCGACGCTGCCTTTCTGGCTGGCGAAGTAGGCGGCGATGTCAGCCAGGTCCTGATCGCTCAGGTTGGTCAACAGGCCTGTCATCTCCAGCACCTGGCGCTTGCCGGACTTGATATCGTGCAACTGCTTGTTCAGGTACTTTTCCCCCTGACCCGCCAGCTTGGGAAAGTTTGGCGCCATGCTGTTCCCATCAGGGCCGTGGCAAGCACCACAGACTGCGGCTTTCGCCTGACCGGCAGCAGCGTCGCCTGCGGCATGGGCAACACCTGTGATGCCCAAGGTCAACAGCAGACTCACGAGTAATTTGTTCATCAGCTAATCCAACTACGGCTAAGGGTTAAGAGTTATGGACCGGGATCACTCGCTCATCCAATGGATGATGACTCGGTAATCCTCGGCACTGCAGTCCATGCACAAACCACGCGGCGGCATCGCCTTGAAACCCTGGGTCACGTGTTGCACCAGCGTCTCCATACCTTGCGCCAACCTCGGCGCCCAAGCTTCCTGGTCGCCCTTGCGGGGCGCCGTGGGTAGTTGGCCGGAATGACAAGCCCCACAAACACGGTTGTACACAGCTTCCGGATCCTGTGTAGCCTGAGCGCCGTAAAACGGCATCAAGACACCGGCAGCTAGCAGCCATTTCGTCATAAAACGACCTTTTCAGGGTTGAGAGCGTGCTGCGTTCTAATGCGCATTCAAGGTTTATCGCTCTCGTGAACTTCATCCTACGCTGGGACAAAGCGCACACAAAATCTGCGGCATTATATACTGGCGCTACTGAAACGGAAACGACACCGCTCGCCGCGTCCACTCTCGGCATCGCCCCAATCGGAAATCCCATGCAACTCAAGAACCCCATCCTCGGTCTGTGCCAACAGGCTACGTTCATGCTCAGCGCCGCCAAAGTCGACCAATGCCCTGACGATGAAGGCTTTGAAGTGGCCTTTGCCGGGCGTTCCAACGCCGGCAAATCCAGCGCCCTGAACACCCTGACCCACGCCAGCCTGGCACGCACCTCGAAAACCCCGGGGCGCACGCAGTTGTTGAACTTCTTCAAGCTAGACGACGATCGCCGTCTGGTCGACCTGCCGGGCTACGGTTACGCCAAAGTGCCCATCCCGCTCAAGCAGCACTGGCAGCGTCACCTGGAAGCCTACCTGGGCAGCCGCGAGAGCCTTAAGGGCCTGATCCTGATGATGGATATCCGTCATCCGATGACCGACTTCGACCTGCTGATGCTGGACTGGGCGGTCGCCAGCGGCATGCCGATGCACATCCTGCTGACCAAGGCCGACAAACTGACCTACGGCGCGGCCAAGAACACCCTGCTCAAGGTGCAGTCGCAGATCCGCAAGGGCTGGGGCGAAGCCGTCACCATCCAACTGTTCTCGGCCCCCAAGCGCATGGGCCTGGAAGAGGCCTATACCGTGCTGGCGGGCTGGATGGAACTGGCCGACAAAGGCGCCGAAGCCGAGGCCTGAGAGACGTAGGGAAAATTGCCTGGGGGATGATCAGGCAAGGCAAAAGCGCGGTGCGAAAGCGGAGTTTACTGGCTGTAAATGAGCATTTCGCGCCGGGCTTTTAACGCAGCATGATCATTTCCCGGGCGGTTTTCAGGCAAAAAAAACCCCGGACTTCGTATGGGGAGGGGGAAGTTCGGGGTTCAAGTTCTAGACCGCTAGGGCGGGGTCCAGATATCTGCCAACACTTAACACAACATAGGAGCATCGAAGGGCTTCACCAGCCATTCAGTAACTCTGAGTGGGCGTTCACCAATTTAGTTCCGGCCGGTTGCAAAAACTATTGGCAATAATCGATGAAATTTTCGGTGCTAATAGCCCTTCGCTAGTTTTTGCCGCGACACTA
Organism: Pseudomonas sp. MWU349; assembly: GCF_017947325.1. NCBI lineage: Bacteria > Pseudomonadati > Pseudomonadota > Gammaproteobacteria > Pseudomonadales > Pseudomonadaceae > Pseudomonas > Pseudomonas sp. MWU349. The sequence goes on from NZ_JAFEVP010000004.1 coordinate 40,655, forward strand.
TGCCGCGGCAAAAAAACCTGAAAAGTGCCTTTAGTGGGCCTCATCCCAGTTATTTCCCACCCCGACTTCCACCAATAGAGGCACATCCAGGGTCGCGGCACCGCTCATGTGCCCGCGAATGTCCTCACGAACCTGGTCCACCAGGTCCTCGCGCACTTCCAGCACCAGTTCGTCGTGCACCTGGAGAATCACCCGGGCATCCAGCCCCGAGGACTCCAACCAGTTGTCCACAGCCACCATGGCTTTCTTGATGATGTCTGCCGCGGTGCCCTGCATCGGCGCGTTGATCGCGGTGCGTTCGGCGCCAGCGCGTTCCTGTGGCTTGTTGGAGTTGATCTCCGGCAGGTACAGACGGCGACCGAAGATGGTCTCGACATACCCCTGGTCCGCGGCCTGGGCACGGGTGCGGTCCATGTACTCGCGAACCCCCGGGTAGCGCGCGAAGTAGGTGTCGATATAGGCCTTGGCCTGCTTGGTATCGACACCGATGTCCTTGCCCAGCTTCTGCGCGCCCATACCGTAGATCAGACCGAAGTTGATGGCCTTGGCGCTGCGGCGCTGATCGGAAGTGACGTCCTTGAGCTCTACCTTGAACACTTCGGCCGCCGTGGCGGTGTGCACGTCCAGGTTATTGCGGAAGGCATTGAGCAAACCTTCATCGCGGGACAGGTGCGCCATGATCCGCAATTCGATCTGCGAATAGTCCGCTGCCAGCAGCTTGTAGCCTGGCGGCGCGATGAAGGCCTGGCGAATGCGCCGGCCTTCAGCGGTACGTACCGGAATGTTCTGCAGGTTCGGATCGCTGGAGGACAGCCGACCGGTGGACGCTACCGCCTGATGATAGGAGGTATGGATGCGCCCGGTACGCGGGTTGATCTGCTCCGGCAGGCGGTCGGTATAGGTGCTTTTCAGCTTGCTCATGGAACGGTACTGCATCAGCACCCGCGGCAGCGGATAGTCGTCTTCCGCCAGCTTGGCCAGCACCTCTTCAGCCGTGGATGGCTGGCCCTTGGCGGTCTTTTTCAGCACCGGCAGGCCGAGCTTGTCGTAGAGGATGCTGCCCAGCTGCTTGGGCGAGCCCAGGTTGAACTCCTCGCCGGCGATCTCGAAGGCTTCGCGCTCCAGGGCGACCATCTTGTCCCCCAGTTCGATGCTCTGTACTCCCAGGAGCTTGTCGTCCACCAGTGCTCCCTGGCGCTCGATGCGCGCCAGGACCGGCACCAAGGGCATTTCGATATCGGTGAGCACGCTGGCCAGGCTCGGTATCGCGGACAGCTTGTCGAACAGGACCTGGTGCAGGCGCAGGGTCACATCGGCATCTTCCGCGGCGTAGGGGCCGGCCTGCTCAAGGGGAATCTGGTCGAAGGTCAACTGCTTGGCCCCCTTGCCGGCGATGTCCTGGAAACTCACCGTGCTGTGGTCCAGGTACTTCTGCGCCAGGCTGTCCATGTCATGGCGGGTGGCGGTGGAGTTGAGCACGTAGGATTCGAGCATGGTGTCGAAGGCCACGCCGCGCATGGTGATGCCATTGGCCTGGTCGCCGCCGATGGCGCAGTTGGCCAGGATGTTCATGTCGAACTTGGCGTGCTGGCCGACCTTGAGCAGCTTGGGATCTTCCAGCAAGGGCTTGAGGGCCAGCAGTACGCTGTCGCGATCCAGCTGTGCCGGCGCGCCCATGTAGGAGTGGGTCAGGGGAACATAGGCCGCTTCGCCGGCCTTGATCGAGAAGGACAGGCCCACCAGTTGCGCCTGCTGCGCATCGATCCCGGTGGTTTCGGTATCGAAGGCAATCAGCTTGGCGCCCTTGAGCTTCTCCAGCCAGGCATCGAAACGCTCCTGGTCGAGGATGGTTTCGTACTGCAGCTCCAGGGGAGCTTGCTCCACAGCCTGCGGCGGTGGCACGGCGGCGGGTGTCGCCTCAGCGCCGCTGAGCTCGACACGCTTGGCATCGCGCTGCAACTCGTCGAGCCAGCTCTTGAACTCCAGCAGGCTGTAGAGCTCCACCAACTTCTCGCGGTCCGGCTCGCCCAGGTGCAGGTCGTCGAGCCCGACATCCAGCGGCACGTCGACCTTGATGGTCGCCAACTGATAGGAGAGGAAGGCCATTTCCTTGTGTTCTTCGAGCTTGGCCGGCAAGGTCTTGGCCCCGCGGATCGGCAGGGTCGGTACGATATCGAGCTGTTCGTACAGCTCCTTCAACCCGCCATTGACCCCGACCAGCAGGCCGGAAGCGGTCTTCGGACCAATGCCCGGCACCCCGGGAATGTTGTCGGAAGAGTCGCCCATCAGCGCCAGGTAATCGATGATCTGCTCGGGAGCGACGCCGAATTTCTCCTTCACGCCTTCCACATCCATGCTGCTACCGGACATGGTGTTGACCAGGGTAATGTGCCCGTCCACCAGCTGTGCCATGTCCTTGTCGCCAGTGGAAATCACCACCGGGCGGTCCGCCGCCGCGCTGCTGCGGGCCAGGGTGCCGATCACGTCATCGGCCTCGACCCCTTCCACGCACAACAAGGGGAAACCCAGGGCGATCACACTGGCGTGCAACGGCTCGATCTGCACCCGCATGTCGTCGGGCATGCTCGGACGGTTGGCCTTGTATTCGGCGTACATGTCATCGCGGAAGGTCCCGCCCTTGGCATCGAAGACCACGGCGAACGGGCTGTCCGGGTATTGCTTGCGCAGGCTCTTGAGCATGTTCAACACGCCCTTGACCGCGCCGGTGGGCAGGCCTTTGGAGGTGGTCAGCGGTGGCAGCGCGTGGAACGCGCGGTACAGATATGAAGAACCGTCCACCAGGACGAGGGGGGCTTGGCTCATGAGCGGGATCAACCTTTTCGGCGGGTCCGGCGCTAGAATAGCGGGACCGTTGACGACAAAGGGACAAGGTTATCATGCGCACACTAAATCGCTTGCTGCTGACCGGCTTGATTGCAATCGCTCCATTGGCCGCGATCGCCGCAGAAGATGCGCCATCAGCGGACCCGGAAGTAACCATTCGCACGGAAGGCGACAAGACCATCCAGGAATACCGGCAAAATGGCTTCCTGTATGCCATCAAGATCACGCCAAAGGGCGGCAAACCCTACTTCCTGGTGCGTGCCGATGGCTCGGACGGCAACTTCATCCGTTCGGATCAGCCGGATATGCTGATCCCTTCGTGGAAAATCTTTGAGTGGTAAACCACTCCGACTTCAACTCTATGGCGCTGGCTGGATAGCAGCGCCCGTACTGGCAGTTTTTAACCATGTCTGTGTTCACCCCCCTGGCTCGGCCCGAGCTGGAAACCTTTCTCGCCCCGTATGGGCTCGGCCGCCTGCTTGATTTCCAGGGGATCGCCGCTGGTAGCGAAAACACCAACTTCTTCATCAGCCTGGAACAGGGCGAGTTCGTCCTGACCCTGGTGGAACGTGGCCCGGTCCAGGAAATGCCGTTCTTCATTGAACTGCTGGACGTGCTGCACCAGGCCAACCTGCCAGTGCCCTATGCCCTGCGCACCACCGACGGCGTCGCCCTGCGCGAACTGGCGGGCAAGCCGGCGCTGCTGCAACCGCGGCTGGCGGGCAAGCACATCAAGCAGGCCAACGCCCAGCACTGCGCCCAGGTCGGTGAGCTGCTCGGCCACCTGCACGTGGCCACCAAGGACCACATGATCCAGCGCAAGACCGATCGCGGCCTGGACTGGATGCAGGAAGAGGGCAGGCAACTGCTGTCGCACCTGGCCCCCACGGCCCAGGACCTGCTGCAACGGGCCCTGGATGAAATCGCCGCTCAGAAGGTGAAGATCCTCGCCCTGCCCCGGGCCAACATCCACGCCGATCTGTTTCGCGACAACGCCATGTTCGAAGGCACCCACCTGACCGGCCTGATCGACTTCTACAACGCCTGTTCGGGCCCCATGCTCTACGACGTGGCGATCGCCCTGAATGACTGGTGCTCCGACGATGAAGGCGTACTCGACGGCCAACGGGCCCGAGCCCTGCTGGGCGCCTACGCGGCGCTGCGCCCGTTCACTGCGGCTGAGGCCGAACTCTGGCCGACCCTGCTGCGGGTGGCCTGCGTGCGCTTCTGGCTATCGCGGCTGATCGCCGCCGAGAGCTTCGCCGGGCAGGACGTGCTGATTCACGATCCGCTGGAGTTCCAGCAACGCCTGGCGCAGCGGCAACAGGTCAGCATCGCGCTGCCGTTCGCCCTGTAAAACGCTTCGCGGACAAGCCCGCTCCTACAGAGATGCGCTCAACCTGTAGGAGCGGGCTTGCCCGCGAAAGCCATCGCGCAACAATCCCCGCTTAAAGCTGCTCCAGGCAGCCCGCCAGATCATTCCCCAACTTCTCCAGCACCTGCTCATAGCCTTGAGCGGTCGCCGGCGTGTAACCGCCCAACGCATCCAGCTCCGCCAGCTTCACCGGCAGGCCGGCCACCAGGGTTTCCGCCAGGCGTGGGCGCAGTGGCGGCTCGCTGAACACACAGGTCTTACCCACCTGCTGCAAGCGCGCGCGCATGGCGGCCACGTGCTGGGCCCCCGGCTGGACTTCCGCTGCCACGCTGAACACCCCGGCGTGCTTGAGGCCGTAGGCGTCCTCGAAGTAGTCGAAAGCTTCGTGGAACACGAAATAAGGCTTGCCGGCGATCCCCGCCAGGCGGGTTTTCAAGCGGGCATCCAGGGCATCCAGACGCTCGCTGAACGCCTTCAGGTTGTTCTGGTAGCGGGCGGCATTGGCCGGGTCGGCGGCGCTCAAGTCCGCGGCCATGCGGGTGGCGATCACCCGGGCATTGACCGGCGACAGCCAGAGGTGCGCATCCAGGGTGCCGGGGCGATGATCATGGTCATGTTCGTCGGCATCTTCAGCGTGGGAGTGGCTATCTTCGGCGAAGTGCCGGAGCTTCATACCCGGCAGCTCCTGTACCGCCACCGAAGGCAGGCTACGGCCCTTCAGCACCCGCGGCAGGAAGCCTTCCATGTCCGGGCCGATCCAGTACAGCAGGTCCACGCTCTGCACCTTGCGCACGTCCGAAGGGCGCAGCGCGTAGTTGTGCGGGGAAGCTCCGGGCGGCAGCAGCACCTCGGGAACCGCCACCCCATCCTCCACGGCGGCGGCAATCAATTGCAGCGGCTTGATGCTGGTCAGCACCCGCACTTCGGCCTGGGCCGAGCCGATCACGGACAGGCTGAAGGTAAAAGCGACAAAAAGGCGAAAAAGTCTGGGCACGATGGACACTCGAGGAGGCGAGAACGGGTAACATAATAACGTCTCTCACAAACCTCGTCGCCGCTCATGCCTAAAACACCCCTTGCCAGCCGTCCACACGACCACTCTCACTGCGTACACAGCGCACTGTCTGAGGCCGACGCCCTGTGCGCACGGCAAGGCCTGCGCCTGACCGCCCTGCGCCGGCGGGTGCTGGAGCTGGTGTGGCAAAGCCACAAGCCCCTGGGGGCCTACGACATCCTGGCCGTGCTCAGCGAGCAGGACGGCCGTCGCGCTGCGCCGCCCACCGTATACCGGGCGCTGGATTTCCTCCTGGAAAACGGCCTGGTGCACCGCATTGCCTCGCTCAATGCCTTTGTCGGCTGCAACCACCCCGAGCACGCGCACCAGGGCCAGTTCCTGATCTGCCGCGAATGCCACGCCGCCATCGAGCTGGAACAGAAGTCCATCAGCGACGCCATCATCAGCAGCGCCCGCGACGTCGGCTTCGTGGTCGAGGGGCAGACCGTCGAAGTGGTCGGGCTCTGCTCGGGCTGCCAGGGGGCTTGATGAGCAATGCGTTGATCCGCCTCGAGCAGGTCGGGGTAAGCTTTGCCGGGCAGAACGTGCTGGAGAACATCCAGCTCAGCGTCGAACCCGAGCAGATCGTCACCCTGATCGGCCCCAACGGCGCCGGCAAGACCACGCTGGTGCGCGCCGTGCTCGGCCTGCTCACGCCCGACACCGGCAGCGTCTGGCGCAAGCCCAAACTGCGGGTGGGCTACATGCCGCAGAAGCTTCATGTGGACCCGACCTTACCCCTGTCGGTGCTGCGCTTTCTGCGCCTGGTGCCGGGAGTGGACCGCACCCGGGCGCTGGCAGCGCTCAAGGAAGTAGGCGCCGAGCAGGTGATCGACAGCCCGGTGCAGAGCATCTCCGGCGGCGAGATGCAGCGCGTGCTGCTGGCCCGGGCGCTGCTGCGCGAGCCGGAGCTGCTGGTGCTCGATGAACCGGTGCAAGGCGTCGACGTGGCCGGCCAGGCCGAGCTCTACAGCCTGATTACCCGCCTGCGCGACCGTCACGGCTGCGGCGTGCTGATGGTCTCCCACGACCTGCACCTGGTGATGAGCACCACCGATCAGGTGGTCTGCCTCAATCGCCACGTCTGCTGCTCCGGCCACCCCGAGCAGGTCAGTGGCGACCCGGCTTTCGTCGAGCTGTTCGGCAAGAACGCACCGAGCCTGGCGATCTACCACCACCATCACGACCATGCCCACGACCTGCATGGTTCGGTCGTCACCCAGCCCGCTTCGGGCCACACCCATGTCCACGGAGAAAACTGCAAGCATGGCTGATTTTCTGCTTTACGCCCTGCTCGCAGGCCTGGCCCTGGCGGTGGTTGCCGGCCCCTTGGGGTCCTTCGTGGTCTGGCGTCGCATGGCCTATTTCGGCGATACCCTGTCCCACGCCGCGCTGCTCGGCGTGGCCCTGGGCTTTCTGCTGGATGTCAGCCCGGCGGTAGCGGTCACGGTCGGCTGCCTGCTGCTGGCGGTGCTGCTGGTGACCCTGCAACAGCGCCAACCCCTGGCTTCCGACACGCTGCTGGGGATTCTTGCACCCAGCACCCTGTCTCTGGGCCTGGTGGTACTAAGCTTCATGCATGAAGTGCGAATCGACCTGATGGCCTACCTGTTCGGCGATCTGCTGGCAATCAGCCCGGGCGACCTGGCGTGGATTCTCGGCGGTAGCGCGGCGGTACTGTTGCTGCTGGTGGCGCTGTGGCGCCCCTTGCTGGCGATCACCGTGCACGAGGAACTGGCCAGGGTCGAAGGCCTGCCTGTGGCCTCGCTGCGCTTGGCGCTGATGCTGCTGATCGCCGTGGTGATTGCCGTGGCCATGAAGATTGTCGGGGTGTTGCTGATCACTTCGCTGCTGATCATCCCGGCCGCTGCGGCACAGCGTCACGCCCGCTCGCCGGAGCAGATGGCCCTGGGCGCCAGCCTGCTGGGCATGCTCGCGGTGTGCGGCGGGCTGGCGCTGTCCTGGTTCAAGGACACACCGGCCGGGCCGTCGATCGTGGTCACCGCCGCCGCACTGTTTCTGCTGAGTTTTGTTCTGCCCCGTCGAGGGGTGTAGACTTGCTCGCTTTTTGCGCAATTAGAGAGTCGCAGGAATGAAGCCGTTCGCCTCCCGTTATCTGCTCCTTGTCGCATTTTCCCTGCTACTGGGAGCCTGCCAAAGCACGCCACCAGCGGCCACCGAGGTCCCTGATGCACGGGCCACGGCCATCGCGCAGCTGGAACAAAACATCGCCAGCAGCGAACTGGCCACCGCGGAAGATCAACTCAGTGCCTTGCAGGCGCAGACGCCCGACGACCCGCAACTGGTGCAGTACCAGCGGCAGTTGGCCGAAGCCTATCTGCAGCGCAGCCAGATCGTCCTGCAGAAGGGCGATGTGAACGCCGCAGCCACGGCCCTGAGCCGTGCCCGGGCACTGATGCCCAAGGCTCCGGCGCTGACCGGTGGGGTCAACAGTGCCATTGCCCACGCCCGCAAGGCTGAGCTGGACAAGGCCGAAGCCGCCCTGAAGGCCGCCGAAGCGCGCCCTGCGGCCAAGCTGATCGATCCGACCGCCGAGAGCACCACCGTCGCCTTGAATGTCACTGATATCCGCAAGCTGCGGCATCAACTCGATGCCTTGGCCGCCGACGTGGTGAATTACCAGTGCGACGTGAGCATCCAGGTACCGCGCACCGAGGATTACCCCTGGCTGTCGACCCTGCTCGGCAAGCGGGTGAAAAAGCTCGATCCCGACTTCGAGCAGAAGATCAGCCGCCAGATCGTGCGCCATGTACCGGCGCAGATGGTGCTGACGCCGCGCAAGGCGCAGTAAAGCCTTCGCCGGCAAGCCGGCTCCTACACGGAGCAGGCTTGTCGGGGAAAGTGTGTTCAGGCCGGGATTGCCTTGGCCTTTTCCTCTCGGCTCCAGACCCGATGTTGCGCGATGGCGGCAATGAATGCCTTCAGCGCCTTGGCATCGGCCCCCACGATCAAGCCTTCATCCGCCTCCAGCCGCAGACTGTGCAACAGCTCCCGGGCATCGCCGTGCAGGGCAATCGCCTTGAGGTGCTTGTACGCCTCCAGCACGTAATGCAAGGCCACGCCATTGCCGCTCAAGGCCTTGATCGACTGCGCACCTCCGGGCACGAACACCGCATCGAAAGCCACCGATGGCAAGCCCTCCATGGACGCATCCACCGACAGGCTCTTGCCGTCTGCCGTGGTGACCGGCGCCGAGGTCGGCCCCAGTAGCTTGGCGTGCGCTCCTTCGGCCTTGAGAGTCTTCTTCAGCGCATCGATCGCTGCACCATCGACGCCGTTGGCCGCCAGGATCGCCACCTTCCGGGTTTTGATATTGCCCGGTAACAGGTTCGCCTGGCTCAGGGCTGGCGAGCGCGAGAGCGAAGTCTTGCGCTCCGCCACCGTGGCTTTCTTCGGCGCCGCCAGCCCGAGGTTCTCGGCCACTCGCGCGGCCAGTTGCAAGTCGATGTTGGCCAGAATCTCGTTGACCTGGCGTTCGCGGATCCATTCACGTTCCACCTTGCCCAGCTCAAAGCTGTAGGCGGCGATGATGTGCTCCTGCTCGTGCTTGCTCATGCTCTTGTAGAACAGCCGCGCCTGGGAGAAATGGTCGCTGAACGATTCGCTGCGCTGGCGGATCTTGTGCGCATCGATACGCTCGTTGTAACTCTCGAAGCCGCCATCCTCGGCCGCCGGTGGGGTTTCCCGGGGCCAGCCGCCGTCGATGGAATTGGGCTCATAGGAGGCCCGGCCCTTGTCCAGGGTAATGCGGTGCATGGCGTCGCGCTGGCTGTTGTGGAAGGGCGCCAGCGGCCGATTGATCGGCAATTCGTGGAAGTTCGGCCCACCCAGGCGGCTGATCTGGGTATCGGTGTAGGAAAACAACCGCCCTTGCAACAGCGGGTCGTTGGAGAAGTCGATCCCGGGCACTATGTGCCCCGGGCAGAAGGCGACCTGCTCGGTCTCGGCAAAATAGTTGTCCGGGTTGCGGTTCAGCACCATCTTGCCCAGGGGCGTGACCGGCACCAGTTCCTCGGGGATCAGCTTGGTCGGGTCGAGGATGTCGAAATCAAAGTTGTGCTCGTCTTCCTCGGCGATGATCTGCACGCCGAACTCCCACTCCGGGTAATCCCCGGCTTCGATCGACTCCCACAGGTCACGGCGGTGGAAGTCGGTGTCCTTGCCCGCCAGCTTCTGCGCCTCATCCCAGACCAGCGAACAGGTACCCACCGTCGGCCGCCAGTGGAACTTGACGAAGCTCGACCGGCCCTGGGCGTTGATCAGGCGAAAGGTATGCACGCCAAAGCCCTGCATGGCCCGCAGGCTTTTCGGAATGGCCCGGTCGGACATGGCCCAGATCACCATGTGCGCCGATTCCGGCTGCAGCGAGACAAAGTCCCAGAAAGTGTCATGGGCCGAGCCGCCGGTGGGTATCTCGTTGTGGGGTTCGGGTTTCACGGCGTGTACGAAATCGGGGAACTTGATCGCGTCCTGAATGAAGAACACCGGCATGTTGTTGCCCACCAGGTCGAAGTTGCCTTCGTCAGTGAAGAACTTCACCGCAAAGCCGCGCACGTCACGCACGGTGTCGCCAGAGCCCCTTGGCCCCTGGACCGTGGAAAAACGCACGAACACTGGTGTTTTCTTCCCCGGATCACGCAGGAAACCGGCCTTGGTCAATGCCGAATGGTTGTCATAGCTCTGGAAGTAACCATGGGCCCCCACCCCTCGGGCATGCACGATGCGCTCGGGAATCCGCTCATGGTCGAAGTGGGTGATCTTCTCCCGCATGATGAAGTCTTCCAGCAGCGAAGGCCCACGAGCACCGGCTTTGAGGGTGTTCTGGTTGTCGGCGATCTTCACTCCCTGGTTGGTCCGCAGGGCCTGTCCGGTGGCGTCGGAGCGGAACGTCTCCAGGCTCTTGAGCTTGCTGTTGCTGTTGCCGCGGTCCAGGGTGTCGGTCCCGGCCATCTGGCTTTTTGGGGTATCGGGCTTCTTCGTGCTCATCGGGCAAAACTCCTCGTTGGCGAAACCCCTGGCGTGCCGGGGCTTCGTGGGCAAAGGCCTCCAGGCACGGCACCTGGCGGCTTTCGAGTGGCTTAAGTAGTGACTGACGAGAAGCTGCGAGCGTTCCTTTTTTATGACCTTTGATCGCGTTATTGCCAAATGGCAGGATGATTGCGAAATAAATGCTAAGAACCTCTATACGGACAGGCTAAAATGCGCGCCCGGCTAACCGCTGATCCTTTTCTATCGCGCCCCACAAGGTTCGCTACGTGATCGAGTTTCAAAACGTCCATAAAACCTACCGGGTCGCCGGTAAGGATATTCCCGCCCTGCACCCGACCAGCCTTCGGGTCGAGAATGGCCAGGTGTTCGGCCTGATCGGCCACTCCGGTGCGGGTAAAAGTACTCTGCTGCGCCTGATCAACCGCCTGGAAAACCCCAGTGGCGGCACCATCGTCGTCGACGACGAAGACGTCACCGCCCTGGACGCCAGTGGCCTGCGCCGCTTCCGTCAGCAGGTCGGCATGATCTTCCAGCACTTCAACCTGCTGTCGTCCAAGACCGTGGCCGACAACGTTGCCCTGCCCCTGACCCTGGCCGGCGAGCTGTCGCGCAGCGACATCGACCGCCGGGTGGCCGAGCTGCTGGACCGGGTCGGCCTGGCCGACCACGCGAAGAAATACCCGGCGCAGCTGTCCGGCGGCCAGAAGCAGCGCGTCGGCATCGCCCGCGCCCTGGCCACCAAGCCGAAGATCCTGCTGTGCGACGAGGCCACCAGTGCCCTGGACCCGCAGACCACCGCCTCGGTCCTGCAACTGCTGGCCGAGATCAACCGCGAGCTGAACCTGACCATCGTCCTGATCACCCACGAGATGGACGTGATCCGTCGCGTCTGTGACCAGGTGGCGGTAATGGACGCCGGCGTGATCGTCGAACAGGGCCCGGTGGCCGACGTGTTCCTGCACCCCAAGCACCCGACCACCCGGCGCTTCGTCCAGGAAGATGAGCAGATCGACGAGAACGAGCAGCGCGACGACTTCGCCCACGTACCGGGGCGCATCGTGCGCCTGACCTTCCAGGGCGATTCCACCTACGCGCCGCTGCTGGGCACCGTGGCCCGGGAGACCGGGGTCGACTACAGCATCCTCGCCGGACGCATCGACCGCATCAAGGACACCCCTTACGGGCAACTGACCCTGGCCATCACCGGCGGTGACATGGAAGCGGCCTTCGCCCGCTTCACCGCGGCGGATGTCCACATGGAGGTGCTGCGCTGATGGATAGCTTCTTCGCCAACATCGACTGGCTGGAAATCTGGCTGGCCACCGGCGACACCCTGATGATGCTCGGCGGCTCGCTGCTGTTCACCGTACTGCTGGGCCTGCCACTGGGCGTGCTGCTGTTCCTCTGCAGCCCGCGCCAACTGCTGGAGCAGAAGTCGCTGTATGCGCTGCTGTCGCTGGTGGTCAACATCCTGCGTTCGCTGCCGTTCATCATTCTGCTGATCGTGATGATTCCCTTCACCGTACTGATCACCGGCACATCGCTGGGGGTTGCCGGGGCCATTCCACCGCTGGTGGTCGGCGCCACGCCATTCTTCGCCCGGCTGGTGGAAACCGCCCTGCGCGAAGTGGATCGCGGCATCATCGAAGCCACCCAGTCCATGGGTGCCAGCACCCGGCAGATCATTACCAATGCCTTGCTCCCGGAAGCCCGCCCGGGCATCTTTGCCGCTATCACCGTGACTGCCATTACCCTGGTGTCCTACACCGCCATGGCCGGCGTGGTGGGGGCCGGTGGCCTGGGCGACCTGGCGATCCGCTTCGGCTACCAGCGCTTCCAGACCGATGTGATGGTGGTGACCGTGGTGTTGCTGCTGGTGCTGGTCCAGGTTCTGCAAACCGTCGGCGACAAGCTGGTGGTGCACTTTTCCCGCAAATAAAATTGCCGGCCCAGGCCGGCAAGCGCCCGGGATCGGGCGACTTACAAGGAGCTTGTTGGATGAAAAAACTACTCGTCGCTTTCGCAGCCGTTGCCGCGTTCTCCGCGCACGCCGCCGAAACCCTGACCGTGGCCGCCACACCAGTGCCCCACGCCGAGATCCTGGAATTCGTCAAACCGGCCCTGGCCAAGGAAGGCGTGGACCTGAAGGTCAAGGTCTTCACCGACTACGTGCAGCCGAACGTGCAAGTCGCCGAAAAGCGCCTGGACGCCAACTTCTTCCAGCACCAGCCCTACCTGGATGAGTTCAACAAGGCCAAGGGCACCAAGCTGGTGAACGTTGCCGGTGTTCACGTCGAGCCCCTGGGTGCCTATTCCAGCAAGTACAAGCAGCTCTCCGAACTGCCGGGCGGCGCCACCGTGGTGATCCCCAACGACGCCACCAACGGCGGCCGCGCGCTGTTGCTGCTGGACAAGGCTGGCCTGATCAAGCTCAAGGATTCCAACAACATCCTGGCCACCATCAAGGACATCACCGAGAACCCCAAGGACCTGAAGTTCCGTGAACTGGAAGCGGCCACCATCCCGCGCGTGCTGACCCAGGTCGACCTGGCGCTGATCAACACCAACTATGCCCTGGAAGCCAAGCTGGATCCTTCCAAGGACGCCCTGGTGATCGAAGGCAAGGATTCGCCTTACGTGAACATCCTGGTGGCCCGTCCTGACGACAAGGATTCGGACGCCATGAACAAGCTGGTCGCGGCCCTGCACAGCCCTGAAGTGAAGCAGTTCATTCTCGAGAAGTACAAAGGCGCCATCGTGCCGGCGTTCTGATCGGTTGCAGAAACACAAACGGGGCGCCTTGGGGCGCCCCGTTTCGTTGTAGCCGGGATAAGGCGCTCAGCGCCTTCCGAGGGCCTCAAGAGCGCGTCCTCTTCGAGGCCGATCGCAGCCTGCGGCAGCGGCTACAGGGTTCAGCGGTTCAGCGGTTCAGCGGTTCAGCGGTTCAGCGGTTCGAGCATGTAGCTTTATTTGCGCTGCAGCATCACCGGCAGTTGGGCCACCAGCTTCTGGTTGTTCAGCGGAGCACGGATGAAACCGCGCTGGGTGCCGTCCGGGCCGATCACCGCCAGGTTGCCGCTGTGGTCCACGGTGTAGTTGGGCTTGCTGGTATCGGCCGGGATGAAGGGAATGCTCACGGCGTTGGCGAGCTTCTGCAGGTCTTCCACCGAGGAGGCGGTCAGGCCCTTGAAGTCCTTGTCGAAGTAGCCCAGGTACTGCTTGAGCTGCTGCGGTGTATCACGGTTGGGGTCGACGCTGACCAGGACCACCTGCAGCTTGTCCACCGCATCCTTGGGCAGCTCGCTCTTGATCTGCCGCAACTGGGCCAGGGTGGTGGGGCAGATGTCCGGGCAGAAGGTGTAGCCGAAGAACAGCAGCGACCATTTGCCCTTCAGCTCGTCGATCACCACTGGCTGGCCGTCCTGGTCGACCATCTTCACCGCAGGCAGGGTACGACTTTGCGGCAGCAGGATGATGCCCGCATCGATCAGTGCAGTGGGGTCGCCCTGACCCTTGCCGGACAGTACTTTGTTGACGGTAAGCCCCAGCACCAGGGCCACCAGGGCAACGAGAATAAAGACGGTTTTCTGAGTTCGAGTCATAGGTTCAACAATAGGTAGTGGTCTACGAGCAGGGCGATGAACAGCAGGAACAAGTAATAAATAGAGTACTTGAAGGTGTTGATCGCCGCGTGCGGCCGAGTGCCACGGTACAGCACCCAGGCCCATTGCAGGAAGCGCCCGCCCAGGGCCAGGGCACACACCAGGTACAGCACACCACTCATGTGGATGACATAGGGCAGCAGGCTCACCGCCAGCAGGGCAAAGGTATAGAGCAGGATGTGCACCTTGGTGTAGTGCTCGCCATGGGTGACCGGCAGCATCGGGATATCGGCCTTGGCGTACTCCTCTTTGCGGTGGATGGCCAGGGCCCAGAAGTGCGGCGGGGTCCAGGCGAAGATGATCAACACCAGCAGCAGCGGTTCTGCGCTCATGTGCCCGGTGGCGGCGACCCAGCCCAGCAGCGGTGGAGCCGCGCCGGCCAGCCCACCGATCACGATGTTCTGCGGCGTCGCGCGTTTCAGAAACCCGGTGTAGACCACCGCATAGCCCAGCAGCGAGGCCAGGGTCAGCCAGGCCGTGAGTGGATTGGTGAAGGTCAGCAGCAGCGCCTGCCCGGCTAGCGCCAGGAGCAGGGCAAAGGCCAGCGCCGCTCGTGGCGATACCCGGCCTTCGGCCAGGGGCCGCTTGTGGGTCCGGGCCATTACCGCATCGATGCGCCGGTCCACCACATGGTTGACCGCCGCCGCCCCGCCCGCGCACAGGGCAATGCCCAGGTTGCCGAACACCAGCACGGTCCACGGCACTCCGGCGCGGGTGGCGAGGAACATGCCCACCAGCGAGGTGATCAGCATCAGCACCACCACCTTGGGTTTGGTCAGTTCCAGGTAATCGCGCCAGATCGCCTGGGGGTGCTGGCGGGCGCCGGTCAGAGTCGCCATGGCATCTCTCCTTTGATGGTGATGGGACCCGCCATCTGTTTACGCGGGCTGAGCCGCCAGCCCAGGGGCAGGCGATCCCGGGCCCGCACCAGGCTGGTACGGGCGTGGTAATTGACCAGCACCAGGGTCAGCAGCAGCGCCGCCCCCCCGGCGTTGTGGGCCACGGCCACCGGCAGTGGCAAATGAAAGAACACGTTGCTCAGGCCCAGGCTGACCTGCGCCCCCAGCGCCACCAGCACCAGCCCGGCCAGGCGGGTCATGCCGGTCTGCCGCAGCTGCCAGGCCAGGCCCAGCAACACCAGGGTCACCAGCACCGCGCCGACCCGGTGGGTCATGTGGATGGCGGTGCGGGCATCGCTGTCCAGTTGCCCGCCCAGGTAGTTGGGGCCGATGTGCTGGGTCAGGTGGAAGCCGTTGGCGAAATCCATGTTCGGCCACCACTGGCCATGGCAGGTGGGCAGGTCGATACAGGCCACCGCCGCGTAGTTGGAACTGACCCAGCCGCCCAGGGCGATCTGCCCGATCACCAGCACCAGCCCGGCGGTAGCCCAGTACTGCAAGCGCCGCGGCACGATCAGCGCCGGCAATACCCCGGACAGGCGCAAGGTCAGCAGGAACAACAGGCTCAGGGTGGCGAAACCGCCCAGCAGGTGGGCGGTGACCACTTGCGGCCAGAGCTTGAGGGTCACTGTCCACATGCCGAAGGCCGCCTGGGCGAACACCACTGCCAGGAGGAACAGCGGCAGCTTCAGGGGCTGCCCCGGATGCCGGCGATGGGTCCAGGCCCGGGCCGCCAGCAGCACGATCAGCAGCCCCAGGGTGCCGGCGAAGTAACGGTGGATCATCTCGTTCCAGCCCTTGTGGGCCTCCACCGGGGTATCGGGAAAATGCAGCTCGGCATGGGCCAACTGGGCTTCGCTTTTCGGCACGCTGATAAAGCCGTAGCAGCCGGGCCAGTCCGGGCAGCCAAGGCCGGCATGGGTCAGCCGGGTGTAGGCGCCGAGCAGCACCACGATCAAGGCCAGCAAGGTGGCAAACAACGCGAGGCGAAATCCAGGTTTGGCCATGACGATGCCCTTATCCGATGTTCGACAGTTTCAGCAGGTGGCGCAGGTCGTTGAGCAGGTCCTTGCCCTTGACCCGGGCGTCGTAGCGCAGCACCAGGTTGCTGTGGGGGTCGACTATCCACAGCTGCGGCGCCTCCTTGTCGTTGGCGCCCTTGGTGAAGGTAGCCAGGTCCAGGGGGTAGCGTTGCAGTTGCGGGTATTCACGCTGCAGCTTGGCTTCGTATTCGGCGCTCAGGGGCCGGGCGCTGGCCAGGGCATGGCTGGCCCGCGAGGCATCACGGCCCAGGGCGATCTGGATCTGCCGCGCCAGGTACACCAGTTGCTGGCAATCCACCGCGCATTCCCCGGGCGCGGTGACCAGAACCTGCCAGCGGTCCTCCTCGGCCTGCACGCCGATCTGGGCGCGGGTCTGGCCATTGCCGATCAGCTCGCCGTGATAGCTGCGGCTTTCCGGCACCCAGAACTGCAGCTTGTACATGCCGGTGGCAAGGATCATCGGGCCGATCACCATCAGCAGGATCAGCACCAGTTGCCAGCGGCCGCGCCGCCGGTTGGGCGCCTGGGCGTCAGAGATGTTGGGTGGATTCATGGCCGTTCCCATGGCGTTTCTCCCGAGTGTTGTGCCAGCCGAAATAGAGATAGAGAGCGAACAGCGCCAGGGCCATGGCGAACCACTGCACCGCATAGGCCTGGTGTTTTTCCGGGCCCATGGCGACCACCGGCCATTCGGTCAGGTAGGCACCCGGGCCCGGCTCCAGGCGCACTTCATGGTCGAAACCGCTGCGGCCCAGCTCGGCCCAGAGCGCCTGTGGAGCCACGGCGGTAATCAGCCGCGGCCAGCTCGCGCCGCTGGGGTCGGCGTGCAGCTGGAATGCCGCGCCCGGCGAAACGTAGACCCAGGCATCCAGGCTCAGGCTCTGCTGCGGGGTGCTGAATACGGGAGGCGTGCGCCGGTCGGGCCAGGGCAGCCAGCCGCGGTTGACCAGCAGCCAGCGACCGCTGGCCTGGTCGAGGAAGGGTTGCAGCAGCTCGACCCCGACCTTGCCGTCATGCAGGCGGTTATCCAGCAACAGGCTGTGGTCGGCATCGAAATGACCGTGCAGGCGTACCCGGCGAAAAGCCGGATCTTCACTGGCCAACAGCTCGAACAGGGCCACCGGCTCCGCCACACGGCGCTCGGCGTAGCTGGCCAGCAACTGGCGTTTCTGTTCGCCCCGGCCCAGTTGCCAGAAGCCCAGGGCAACCAGCACCGGCAGCAGCAAAAGCACCACCAGGGTCGGCCCGATGCCCGGCCGGAAGCCCTTCATGGCTGGCCTGCAAGGCTGAGAAATCCACTCGCTATACTGCTGTACATCGCGTTTCCCCCGGAGTCCCACCATGCTCAAAGCAGCCATCGTCCTGATGCTGATTGCCACGGTTGTCAGCCTGTTCAGCGGCCTGTTCTTTCTGGTCAAGGACGACAGTTCATCCAAGCGCCTGGTGACCTCACTGAGCATTCGGGTCGCACTGGCCGTGGTCACCGTCGGCTTGATCGCCTGGGGTTTCTTCAGCGGCCAGCTGGTCTCCCACGCGCCCTGGTAGGGCGTCTCAGAGCACGTAGACGAAAACGAACAGGCCGATCCAGACCACGTCGACGAAGTGCCAGTACCAGCTGGCGGCCTCGAAGCCAAACTGGTGATCGGCGTCGAAATGCCCGCGCAGGATGCGCATCAGCATCACGAACAGGATCAGGGTGCCAATGGTCACGTGGGCACCGTGGAAACCGGTGAGCATGAAGAAGGTGGCACCGTAGATCCCCGAACCCAGGGTCAGCCCCAGCTCGTGGTAGGCATGGATGTATTCCTCGGCCTGAAAGCCCAGGAAGGCGCACCCCAGCAGCACCGTCAGCGCCAGCCAGATCTTCAACGCGCCGCGATGGCCTTTCTTCAAGGCGTGGTGAGCGATGGTCACGGTGACGCTGGAACTGACCAGCAGGATGGTATTGAGCAGCGGCAGGCCCCAGGGGCTGATGGTGCCCTTGGGCGGCGGAAAGAGTTTCGGGTCGGGGTTGTTGAGCAGCGGCCAGACGAATTCGAAGTTCGGCCACAGCATGTGGGCGATGCCCTTGTGCCCCTCACCGCCGAGCCAGGGCCCGGACATGTGCCGCACATAGAACAGCGCGCCGAAGAAGGCCATGAAGAACATCACTTCGGAAAAGATGAACCAGCTCATGCCCCAGCGGAACGAACGATCGAGCTGGGCGCTGTAGAGCCCGGCGCGGCTTTCCTTGACCACCGCACCAAACCATCCGAACAGCATGTAGGCCAGCAGCAGGCCGCCGACGAAAAAGATCAGCGGGCCGTGGGATTCCGGTCGCGCAGCCTTGAGGTCGTTGAACCAGGTGCCCAGGCCCACCACGGTGACGAACATGCCCACCGTTGCGATGATCGGCCACTTGCTCTGGGCGGGAACGTAATAGTGCTCATGAGTCGCCATGGGTTGTTCTCCTTATCGGGCACGCTAGATCGTCTAGCCACCGTTCTTGGCGGCAACCGCCACCGGTGGATGACGCGCGGTGATATCGAACAGCGTGTAAGCCAGCGTCAGGTGCTTCACATCCTTGGGCATGTCACGGTCAACGATGAAACGCACCGGCATCTCGATCTTCTCGCCCGGCTGCAGCACCTGCTGGGTAAAGCAGAAGCACTCGGTCTTGTGGAAATACATGGCCGCGCTGCTGGGAGAGATGCTCGGGATCGCCTGGGCGCTCATCGGGTGGTCGCTGGGGTTGCGGGCGATGAAGATCATCTCGTTCACCGCCCCCGGATGGACCACGATGTCATCGGACTTGGGATAGAAATCCCAGACCATGTCGATGGCGTTGGTGGACAGGAACTGCACCCGCACCTGGCGCGATACGTCCACCTGCTGCCCCTGGTCCGCGTACTGCCCACCGGTCTTGCCGTTGATCCCCAGGGCCTTGCACATCACGTCGTAGATCGGCACCAGGGCAAAACCGAAGACGAACATCGCCACTACCACCAGCAACAGGCGGGTCACCAGTTTCTTCAGCGTTACCTCGGCCATCTCAATGTCCTCCCAAGCCTGTAGGAGCCGGCTTGCCGGCGAACCGGGCACCACCCGCTGGCGCCTTCGCGAGCGAGCTCGCTCCTACAGCACAGATGTTCATTTCACTTCCGGCGGCGTGACAAAGGTGTGGTACGGCGCCGGCGAGGGAATGCTCCACTCCAGGCCTTCGGCGCCTTCCCAGGGTTTGGCCGGAGCCGGTTTGCCGCCGCGAATGCACTTGATGACGATGAACAGGAAGAAGATCTGCGTCGCACCGAAGGTGAAGGCACCGATGGAGGACACCATGTTGAAGTCGGCGAACTGCAGGTTGTAGTCCGGGATCCGCCGCGGCATGCCCGCCAGCCCCACGAAGTGCATGGGGAAGAACGCCATGTTCATGCCGACGAAGGACAGCCAGAAGTGCAGCTTGCCCAGGGTCTCGTCATACATGTGCCCGGTCCACTTGGGCAGCCAGTAGTAGGCCGAGGCGAAGATCCCGAAGATCGCCCCCGGCACCAGTACGTAGTGGAAGTGCGCCACCACGAAGTAGGTGTCCTGGTACTGGAAGTCCGCCGGGGCAATGGCCAGCATCAGCCCGGAGAAACCGCCGATGGTGAACAGAATGACGAAGGCCACCGCGAACAGCATCGGCGTCTCGAAGGTCAGCGAGCCCTGCCACATGGTACTCACCCAGTTGAACACCTTGACCCCGGTGGGCACGGCGATCAGCAGGGTGGCGTACATGAAGAACAGCTCGCCCACCAGCGGGATGCCCACCACGAACATGTGGTGCGCCCAGACGATGAACGACAGGAAGGCAATCGCCCCGGTGGCATAGACCATCGAGGTGTAGCCGAACAGTGGCTTGCGGCTGAAGGTGGGGATGATCGAGCTGACCGCGCCGAAGGCCGGCAGGATCATGATGTACACCTCGGGATGGCCGAAGAACCAGAACACGTGCTGGAACAACACCGGGTCGCCGCCGCCGGCTGCGCTGAAGAAGCTGGTGCCGAAATGGATGTCCATCAGCATCATGGTCACCACCCCGGCCAGTACCGGCATCACCGCAATCAGCAGGAAGGCGGTGATCAGCCAGGTCCAGACGAACAGTGGCATCTTCATCAGGGTCATGCCCGGGGCTCGCAGGTTGAGGATGGTGGCGATCACGTTGATCGCGCCCATGATCGAGCTGACGCCCATCAGGTGGATGGCGAAGATGAAGAAAGTCACGCTTTCCGGGGCATAGGTGGTGGACAGGGGGGCATAGAAGGTCCAGCCGAAGTTCGGCCCGCCGCCGGGCATGAACAGGGTCGAGATCAGCAACAGGAAGGCCGCCGGCAGCAGCCAGAAGCTGAAGTTGTTCATCCGCGGCAGGGCCATGTCCGGCGCGCCGATCATCAGCGGGATCATCCAGTTGGCCAGGCCGACGAAGGCCGGCATCACCGCGCCGAAGACCATCACCAGGCCATGCATGGTGGTCATCTGGTTGAAGAACGCCGGCTCGACGATCTGCAGCCCGGGCTGGAACAGCTCGGCACGGATCACCATGGCGAACGAGCCGCCCAGCAGGAACATGCAGAAGCTGAACCACAGGTACAGGGTGCCGATGTCCTTGTGGTTGGTGGTCAGTACCCAGCGCATCAGGCCCTTGGCTGGGCCATGGGCGTGTTCATCATGGCCGGCGTGGCCGTGGTCATCGATCACAGCACTCATGTCCTGTCTCCTGCGAGCGAATGGACTGGATGATCGGCGGCGAGACGCCGCGACCGGTTGCGCACATACCCCATGAGCCGGCTCATTTGCTTTCCGCCTGCTTCAGCGCCAGGACTTCCTTGGGCGTCACCATGTCGCCCTTGTTGTTGCCCCAGGCGTTGCGTTCGTAGGTGACGACGGCGGCGATGTCGACTTCCGACAGCTGCTTGCCGAAGGCCGCCATGGCGGTGCCCGGCTTGCCGTGGAACACCAGGCTCAGGTGAGCCTCCTTGGGACCGGTAGCGATCTTCGAGCCCTTGAGGGCCGGGAACATCGGCGGCAGGCCCTGGCCTTCTGCCTGGTGACAAGCAACGCAGGTGGTGTGGTAGATCTTGTCACCGCGGGCCACCAGCTCGTCGAGGGTCCATTCCTTGCTGGTCAGCTCCTTGAGCTTGGCCGCCTCGGCCTTGCGCTCGCCCATCCAGGTGTCGTAGTCGGCCTGGCTCTTGACCTCCACCACGATCGGCATGAAGCCGTGGTCCTTGCCGCACAGCTCGGCGCACTGGCCACGGTAGATGCCGGGCTTGTCGACCCGGGTCCAGGCTTCGTTGACGAAACCCGGGATGGCATCGCGCTTGACCGCGAAGGCCGGTACCCACCAGGAGTGGATGACGTCGGCGGCGGTCACCAGAAAGCGCACCTTGGCGCCCACCGGCAGCACCAGCGGCTGGTCGACTTCCAGCAGGTAGTGCTCGCCCTTGGTGCTCTGGTTGTGGATCTGGTCGGCGGGAGTGGCCAGGTTGCTGAAGAACTCCACATCCTGGCCGAGGTATTTGTAGTGCCACTTCCACTGATAGCCGGTGATCTGGATATCCACGTCCGGCTCGCTGGTGTCGTACATCTTGATCAGCGTTGCCGTGGCAGGCACGGCCATGGCCACCAGGATCAGGAAGGGAATGATGGTCCAGAGGATTTCCACCGTGGTGCTTTCGTGGAACTTGGCCGGGACCTGGCCGACGGAACGACGGTGAACGATCATCGACCAGAACATCGCACCGAAGACGATGACGCCGATCACCACACAGATCCAGAAGATGGTCATGTGCAGGTCGAATACCGCGTGGCTTATCTCGGTCGCCCCAGGCGTCATATTCACGGTCCAGGCGGCTTGCGCCTGGCTGAATACCGACCACAACAGGAGGCCCATCCAGACATGTGGATGTCGCATCATTGCGGGTTCCCCTTATCGTTCTTGTTATCCCGCCGGCTTAACACCTGCGGCAAGGGAGCGGCTGCCTAGACTACGAACTTAAACCGGCCGAGCCTTCGCTGCATTTGCAGTCGGGCGTCATCAGCTAACTTCATACAAGGGCGAGTATAGACAGCGACTCCCACCTCGCAACGCGAGGGCGTAAATCAGCTGAAACACTAATAAGGAGGTTTGCAGGCCACGGCTGGAAAGGGATCGAGTGTCTTGGATGGCGAAACGATATAACCGTGGTGACTAAGCATGAAATAATTATGACAAATGCGTCTTAAGCGCTTTTGTAAGCAGGCTAACTTATGTTCTCCCTATTCAATTGCCCTTGTTCCCTGGAGTTTTCATGAACACCGCCGCATTGCGCGAGCAGATCAAACTGGCCCAGCAGCACGAAGCCAGTACCGGCCTCCTGACCCGTCAGTTGGAGAGCCAATTGCCTCACCTGCACCCCGCCATCCAGCTGCCCGAAGTCGACGCCAAGGGCGTCATGACCCGTTTTGTCAGCGCCTACATCGACCAGGTTCCAGACCTTCTGGACGCCGCCAACTCTGTAGCCCGGGAAGCCGGCATCGAGTCACAGATCAAGCCGGTGCTCAAGATCGCCGAGCAATTCTTCCTCCAGCCGCCGGCCATCATGGACGGTCACGTCGGCCTCGACGGCCTGCTGGATGAAGCCTATCTGGCCCACCGTCTGGTGGAAGAGGTCAACGACCTGTACATCAAGCATTTCGGCCGTCCGCTGATCCCCCTGGACATGACAGTCGCCAACCTCATCGCCCACCAACTGATCGGCGAAACCTTCGCCAACCAGCTGGACGAAGCGGTGCACCACGCCGTCGACGCCATGCTCGACGAAGAAAGCTTCGCCCTGGAGTCGGTGGAAGCCTACCGCGAGAAACTCAGCAGCCCGGACACCGAGGCCGCCTGGAAACGCTGGCCTTGCCTGTCACGCCAACTGGGCGTGGAACTGGAACTCGACCAGCCCGCCGCCTGACCCATTCCTCGCCAGCAAGGCTCGCAGCGAGCCTTGTGGCGAAGGGCCTGGCTTGCCCAAGCCCCTCGCGCCCACCCGGCGATTCAACCTCTCACCGCAGCCGCCCCCACGCCGCTGGTAGTGGTCAACCGGCCCTCCAGGCGCCGCTTCAAGCCCCGCGTTTCGATCACCAGCCGCGAGCCCTTGGCACTGTTGGCCCGATTCCAGTCTTCCAGCAACTCCAGGCACGCATGGTCGATATAACTGAGGTTGCTGAGGGGCACATGCACAGTGGTGGCCGGGGGAATCGTCGCCAGTACCCGAGTCAGGGCCGGTACCTTGAGAAAGGTCGCAGCGCCCACCAGACGCAACTCCATCTCGCCTTCCTCTGCCAGGTCGATCAGGCTGATCTTCAAGCGCGACGCCTTGAACGCCAGCTTGGCCAGGGTCAGGGCAAAACCGATCAGTACCCCGGTCAGCAGGTCGCTGAAGACAATCGCCAGGGCCGTCACCGCATAAGTCAGCATCGGCATGCGCCCGTAGCGCCCCAGGCCGCGGAAGACCTTGAGGTCCACCAGCTTGAAGCCGGTGTAGACCAGCACCCCCGCCAGGCTCGCCACTGGAATGCTCTGCAGCACGCTGGACAGCACCAGCACGAAACCCAGTAGCCACAGGCCATGGAAAATCGTCGAGTAACGGGTCTGGGCCCCGGCCTGGACATTAGCCGAGCTGCGCACGATGACCCCGGTCATGGGCAGGGCACCCAGCAGGCCACAGAGCATGTTGCCCACGCCCTGGGCCGATAGCTCACGGTCGAAATCCGAACGCTGGCCGCTGTGCATACGATCCACTGCGGCGGCGGACAGCAGGGTTTCGGCACTGGCGATAAAGGCCACGGCGAAGGCCGCAATCAGCAGGTTGGGGTCCGCCAGGTTGAGCAGGTCGGCGGGGCGCAGCCAGTCGATGGCCTCGGCCAGGTTGGCCGGCACCTCGACCCTCTTCACCGGCAGCGCCAGCAGCAAGCTGGCCAGGGTCGCCAGCCCCACACCGAGCAGGGCTCCGGGGATGAACCGCAGTGCCCGGGGCCGCCACTTGTCCCAGCCCCACATCACCGCGATGGTCGCCAACCCCAGCAAGCCTGCCTGCCACCCCAGGCTCGGCAAGGCCTGCGCCAGAGCCTGGGGAAAGCCCACAAGGTTATCCAGGCCCGAGGCCTGGGGCGCGGCATCGAGCATCACATGCACCTGGGACAGCACAATCAGCACGCCGATGCCCGCCAACATGCCGTAGACCACCGCTGGCGCCGTGACCCGGAACCAGCAACCCAGGCGCAGGCGCCCGGCCAGCAATTGCAACAGCCCGGCCAGCAGCAGGATCGGCCCGAGCATGGCCACCCCATGCTGGCGCACCAGCTCGAACACCAGCACCGCCAGCCCGGCCGCCGGCCCGCTGACCTGCAAGGGCGAGCCCGCCAGCCAGCCCACCACCAGGCCGCCGATGATCCCGGTGATCAGGCCCTTGGCCGGCGGCAGGCCCGAGGCAATGGCGATCCCCATGCACAGGGGCAGGGCCACCAGGAACACCACCACCGAAGCCAGCAGCTCCCGTGGCAGGACACTTTTCAACTGTGCTGCACGCATGACAGTTCTCCCGACTTTTCTTCAGGCGTGGCAAAGCCGAGCTGCCAAACGGCAGCCCTGGCTACAACCACTCAAGGGGATTTAGGCGGATTCAGAAGCGCGCTTTGGGCGTCGCTACCGGGATCGGGTGGCTGCCATCCAGAGGCAGGAAACACCCCTTGTCGGCGTCGTAGGCCTTGATCGAGCTGGTCTCGATGTCATAGACCCAGCCATGGATGAACAACTGGCCGTTGGCCATGCGCGAGGCCACGGAAGGATGGGTACGCAGGTGCTGCAATTGAGCAATGACGTTCTCTTCGGTCAGCACATGCATGCTGGAGGATTCATCGGCGCAATCGCAGTTTTCGTGGACCATGGTCCGCGCCACTTCGGCGTGGCGCAGCCAGGCCTTGACCGTGGGCATTTTCTCCAGGCTCTGCGGGTTGAGTACCGCGCGCATGGCGCCGCAATCCGAGTGCCCGCAGACAATGATGTGATGCACCCCCAGGGCCAGCACCGCGTACTCGATCGCCGTGGAAACACCACCGTTCATCTGCCCGTAGGGCGGCACCACGTTGCCCACGTTGCGGGTAACGAACAGATCGCCCGGGGAGCTTTGGGTGATCAGTTCGGGAACGATGCGCGAGTCGGCGCAGGCAATGAACATGGCCCGCGGCCGCTGAGCGGTGGCGAGTTTCTTGAACAGTTCTTCCTGCTGCGGGAAGACTTCATGATGAAAATGTAAAAAGCCGTCAACGATGTGCTGCAGCGCTGCATCGGCGGTCTCGGCGACTTCTGCGGGTGCCGGAGCCGACACAGCCAACGGCTGTTTATCCTTGTCACTCATGATTGATCCTCTCTGTCGGATTTGGTGAATTTTCCAGAAATATCCGGCACGACGCCAGCCATCGTTTAAGAAACCACCGACCCGCTGGCGGCGACCCGTAGGTCACTCGATGAACAAGGTAGCCCTAAATACTTAACTCAAACTGAACGGAAGGCTCTAGAACGCCACTATGGACGATGGCAAAGGGCGACCAAAGTACCTGGGCAAAACTGCGCCCACTACTCAACGATAGGCCAATGCCGCTCACAGCAACGACATCTGCCCGCCCGGCGGACAGAAGGCTGAACAGTCGAGATCGAAACCCTCGCGACGGTTGAGCCCCAAGCGCTTGAGTGCCTTGGCAAAGCGCTGGGCCAGCAGGTCGGCGAAGGGCCCCTCACCGCGCATGCGGGCACCAAAACGGCTGTCGTAGAGCTCACCGCCACGGCTCTGGCGGATCAGGCTGAGCACATGGGCCGCCCTTTGCGGGTAATGCGCCGCCAGCCACTCCTCGAACAGCGGCGCCACTTCCAGGGGCAGGCGCAGCATCATGTAGGCCGCGCTTTGCGCCCCCGCGGCATGGGCCTCGCTGAGCAGGCTTTCCAGTTCGCTGTCGTTGATCATCGGGATCATCGGCGAACACAGCACGCCCACCGGGATACCGGCCCCGCGCATGACCCGGATGGCCCGCAGGCGCGCCTTGGGCGCCGCCGCCCGGGGTTCGAGAATGCGCTTCAACTCATCGTCCAAAGTGGTCAGGCTGATCATTACCGCCACCAGGCGCTGGCGCGCCAGCTCGCTCAGCAGGTCCAGGTCCCGGAGGATCAGCGAGCCCTTGGTGACGATGGTCACCGGGTGCCGATAGCGCAGCAGCACCTCCAGGGTGCGCCGGGTCAACTGCTGTTCGCGCTCGATGGGCTGGTAGGGGTCGGTATTGGACCCCAGGTTGATCGGTGCGCAGCGATAGCCGGGCTTGGACAGTTGCTGCTCCAGCAAGGCCGCGGTGTTGCTCTTGGCGATCAGCTTGGTTTCGAAATCCAGCCCCGGGGACAGGTCCCAATAGGCGTGGCTGGGCCGCGCGTAGCAATAGATGCAACCGTGCTCGCAACCGCGATAGGGGTTGATGGAACGATCGAAGGGCAGGTCCGGCGAACTGTTGCGGGTGATGATCGACTTGGCCGTTTCAAAGCGCACCTCGGTGCCCTGGGTCAACGGCACTTCCTGGTACCAGCCATCATCCTCGGCCACCGAGCGGTTGGGCGCAAAACGGTTGTGCGGATTGCTGGCGGTACCGCGACCACGGGGAGGCAGGGGGTTGAACATGGAAGCACTCCATAACTGTATGCACATACAGTAATGGAGCCGGATTTACCTGACCAGCACCGTCGGACCGAAACCCACCCTGCCAGCGAGCGCTGCCCGGTGCGACACAAGGTGCACCGCATCCTTGGCTGACAAGCCGGCTACTGCGGGCGTGTGGCGTTAGGGTATAAGGCAGGCTCAAAGAACAGGAGCACAAGCATGCCCAGGACACCCGGCACGCTGGAAAAGATCTTCTACGCCGCAGAGGCCTACCTCCCCAGCTACGAACAGGGTGCCGACCTGATCATCGTCAGGGCTCCCGACGGGCAGTTGTGGGGAGTGGCCTGCGAGTTCGAGCTGTGCACCCAGGACATCGAAAAGGCCACCCTGAGCGGCCAGCAACCCTTCGATGAAGCGGACCCGAAGTTCGCCGAGGTGCGCTGGAGCCCCTGCCACGACGGCATGGGCCTGCTGCCCGCAAGCTGGGAAGACCTGATGAACGCCGGGCTGGCGGACTGCATCGCCGGCTATCAGCTGGAAAGCCGCCTGGGCATCCAGCGCTTCACTCAGGGCTGAACGGCCATCCTGGGCCGGCGCCCGCAGCGAGCGCCGGCCTTGGGGTTAGTGGCTGGTGACCTGCCCCAGGTCGTCGTTGGAGGTGCTCTGCAAGTCGCCATTGCGCAGCGCCGCCACATCCCCGGGCTTCACCGCCGATGCCTGGTTGCCCCAGCTGCTGCGGATGAAGTTGACCACATCGGCCACCTCCTGGTCCGACAGACGCCAGGCGAAGGCCGGCATGGTGAAGGTCGACGGCGCGCTCTGGGTCGCCGGCAAGGTGCCGCCCTTGAGCACGATATGGATCAGCGAGGTGGCATCCGCCGATTGCAGCACGGGGTTGCCTGCCAGCGCCGGGAACACCCGGGTGTAGCCGTGGCCGTCGGTGCGGTGGCAGGCCGCGCAGTTGTCGATGTACACCGCCGCGCCCGGCTTGCTGTCGTCACCGTTCCACAGGGCCTGGGCCACTTGCTTGTCGTACTGGTGCGGCGGGTCCTTGGGGTCATTGGCCGGCAGGGACTTGAGATAGCGGGCAATCGCCGTCAGGTCGGCGTCGGTCATGTACTGCATGCTGTGGACCACCACATCGCTCATGCCGCCGAACACCGCGCTGCGATCACTGCGACCGGTCTTGAGGAACTGCACCAGTTGCTCTTCGCTCCAGCTGCCCAGGCCATCCTTGTGATCGCCGCGCAGGCTCTTGGCGATCCAGCCCTCCAGCGGCGCGCTGCCAGAGAGGAAGTCGCTGCCATCGCTGGCGCTCAAGGCCTTCTCCTGCATGGTCAGGGCCCGTGGCGTGTGGCAGGCGCCGCAGTGGCCCAGGCCTTCCACCAGGTAGGCACCGCGGCTGATCACCGGATCGCTGCCAGCCGCAGGTACCGGGCTCTCCACGCTCGGGGCGAACATCCAGCGCCAGATGGACAGCGGCCAACGCATGCTCAGGGGCCAGGGAATGTCACTGTCCTGGTTGTCCCGGGCCACCGGTGCCACGCCCTTCATGAAGTAGGCATACAGCGCCTGCATGTCGGCGTCGCTGACTCGGGCGTAGGAGGGAAACGGCATGGCCGGGTACAGGGTACTGCCGCCCTTGGCCACGCCATGGCGCACGGCTTTGTCGAAGTCCTCGAAGCTGTAGTCGCCGATGCCGGTCTTGTCCGGGGTGATGTTGGTGGAATAGATCACGCCGATAGGGGTTTCCATCGGCAGCCCGCCGGCGAACGGCTTGCCGTCCTTGGCGGTATGGCAGGCTACGCAGTCACCGGCGCGGGCCAGGTATTCGCCCTGCTTCACCAGGGCCTGCTGATCCGCTTCGGCAGCATTGACGGCTGCGCTGCCCAGCAGCGCCAGGGTGGCGATAACGAGTGCTTTCATGGTCATCGCTCCTTATGCCTGAACCAGCGGGCCGGGGTTTTTCAGGTACTGCTCGCGGATCGCCCGGGCCGACCAGTAGGTCAACGCCGCCACCAGGCCGGTAGGGTTGTAGCCCAGGCCTTGAGGGAAGGCCGAAGCCCCGGGCACGAAGACGTTGTGCACGTCCCAGCTTTGCAGGTAGCGGTTCAGCGCGCTGGTCTTGGGGTCGGTGCCCATGATCGCGCCGCCGTTCAAGTGGGTGGTCTGGTAGGACGCAGTGTTGAAGTGCTCACCGACCTTCTTGCCCAGCAGGGCGATGGCCTTGGGGTTCATCGCCTCGGCGATCTTGCCCATTTTCTCCACCATGAAGCGGTTCATCTTGATGTCGTTTTCCTGCCAGTCGAAGGTCATCCGCAGCAGGGGCAAGCCGTAGGCATCGCGGTACACCGGGTCCAGATCCAGGTAGTTGCCCCGGTAGGACTGATGCGCGCCGTGGGCGTCCATCGACACCTGGTGGGTGTAGTAGTCGGCGGTGGCTTTCTTCCAGGCACTGCCCCAGGCCGGGGTACCCGGTGGGTTCGAGGTGCCGGCGATGGGCCGGCTGCCGGCCTGGTTGACCCACATCGGCGAGCCGCCTACAAAGCCGTGGGGGCCGTGGTCGAAGTTATCGGCGTTGAAGTCGTCCACCGCCACGCCGTTGCCGCCGGCGCCGATGAAGTTGTTGGTGTGCACGTCCTTGTCGAAGTAGGCCTTGATGGTGGCCATGTTCTGGTAGGCGAAGTTCTTGCCCACCACGCCTTCGCCGGTGATCGGGTCGTAGGGCTTGCCGATGCCCGACAGCAGCATCAGGCGCACGTTGTGGAACTGGAAGGCGCCGAGGATCACCAGGTCCGCCGGCTGCTCGATCTCGCGGCCCTGGCCATCGACGTAGGTGACGCCGGTGGCGCGGGTCTTGCTGCTGTCGAGGTTGACCCTGAGCACGTGGGAGTTGGGCCGCAGCTCGAAGTTCGGCAGCGGCTTGAGGGCCGGCAGGATGTTCACGTTGGGCGAAGCCTTGGAGTACATGTAGCAGACGTAGCCGCTGCAGAAACCGCAGAAGTTGCACGGCCCCATCTGTGCACCATAGGGGTTGGTGTAAGGCCCAGACGTATTGGCCGACGGCAGGTTGTAGGGTTTGTAGCCCACCTCATTGGCCGCTTTCTGAAACAGCTGTGCGGAATAGGTGTTCTTCTGCGATTCCAGCGGGAAGTGGTCTGAGCGATCCGGCGCATAAGGGTTGCCGCCCTTGCCGTCGCCCACCAGTTGGCCCTTCACGGTCCAGGCCTGGCCCGAGGTGCCGAAGACCTTTTCCGCGTAGTCGAAGAACGGTTCCAGCTCTTCATAGCTGACGCCGAAGTCCTGGATGGTCATGTCCTTGGGAATGAAGTTCTTGCCGTAGCGCTCTTCGTAGTGGCTGCGCATGCGCAGCTCGATGGGGTCGACGCGAAAATGCACCCCGGACCAGTGCAGGCCGGCACCGCCCACGCCATTGCCCGGCAGAAAGGCCCCCAGTTGACGGTTGGGCAGGGCCACGTCGTTGACGCTGTGGCGGATGGTCACCGTCTCCTTGGAGATGTCCTGAAAGAGTTTCTTGCGCACGCTGTAGGTGAGTTCGTCGATCACCTGGGGATAGTTGCCGTCCGGGTAGGTGTCCTGCATCGGCCCGCGCTCCAGCGCCAGCACATTGAGCCCGGCCTCGGTCAGCTCCTTGGCCATGATCGCGCCGGTCCAGCCGAAACCGACGATCACTGCGTCGACCTTCTTCATTACCGTTGCCATGCTCAGGCCCTCTCGCCGCGAATCGAAACTGCCGGGAAGGGGTATTGCTCGTTGCGTTCCACCCAATCCATGAAATCGGCGCGGGCGCCGGGAAAACCGATCAGGGTCCAGCCCACCAGGCCCTTATTGCCCCCGTGGATCGGGTCGCTGAAGAAGCCTTCCTTGGTGTTCTGCAACAGCAGATTGAAGAAAAGCTTGGCCGGGACCGTGTCGAACTGCGGGGTTCCGGCCTCCAGCTGCTTGAGCAAGTCGTCTCGGGTAGCGCTGTCTTGCGCAGCAAATGTTTGCCCCTTGAGCTCTTTGCACCACGCATCCGTGGCGGCAATGCCCAGGCGATAGATGTCCTTGGGCACCAGTTTGCTCTGCCAGCCCATCTCCGGTGCGGCGTCGGCCTTGAACGGGCCTTGCATGTACCACAGGGCGCCAGCGGCGTAGGGGGTATTCATCTGCCGGTCGATGTATTCCGGCACGCCGGCTTCCAGGGCGCCCGGACCCATTTCGTCGGCCGGGATCAGGCGTTCTACCGCGGCCTTGATGAAGGCCCACTCCTCGGCGGTGAAATAGCTCGGTTCATAGCCCTGGCTGCTGCCGGCGCGCTGCTTGCTCGGCGTGGCCGGTGCGGCGGCGGCCGTTTCAGGTGCAGCCGCCAGCAGGGAGCCGCCCAGGCCGGTGCTGGCAACGGTGACCACAGGGATCAAGGTCAGGGATTTACGCAAGAACTCACGCCGCGGGTTGTCTCGATCTTGATCAGACATGGGTGCACCTCATCAGGCATTGATGGATTGGTCAGCCGCGTCATGGCGCGACTTTGTGTTTTGGCAACGCAAAAGGCCGAAAAGCCCCGGTTTTATGAACACATCAGCAAACTTT
The DNA here is from genome assembly GCF_017947325.1 of Pseudomonas sp. MWU349. NCBI lineage: Bacteria > Pseudomonadati > Pseudomonadota > Gammaproteobacteria > Pseudomonadales > Pseudomonadaceae > Pseudomonas > Pseudomonas sp. MWU349. Next base: position 71,820 of record NZ_JAFEVP010000004.1, read on the forward strand.
AGTTACAAATGGTAGCAGGCTAAGCATCCAGATAAATCGTTTCAGGCGGAAAAAAGATCAGAAATCGCCGGAAAAAGCGGATCAGCTTCACGATTCTTTGACAGAGGGCTCACGGGGCTTTGACCCGGGCAAACCGATACTGCGCGACATTGAATCCCCTGATCGGTGATCCCGCGCATGTCGAGCATTCGTTTCATCCCGGCCCTTTGCCTGTCGTTGCTGGCACTGCTTGCCGGGCCCCAGGTACAAGCCGCCGAGGCCCCCTCCAGCCGCCCGGACCAATGGGCGCAGCCAGTGGAAAAGCAGTACAACCTGTACCAGATGTCCCCGACCCTGTATCGCAGCGCCCTGCCGGACAAAGGCGCGGTGCCGCTGCTGCAGCAGCTCAAGGTGGCCACGGTGATCAACTTCCTGCCGGAGTCCGATGCCAGCTGGCTGTCGGCCCCGGGCATCAACCAGGTGCAGCTGCCTTATCGCACCAACCATGTGGATGACGCCGACGTACTCAAGGCCCTGCGCGCGATCCAGAGCGCCGAAGCCCAGGGCCCGGTGCTGATGCACTGCAAGCACGGCTCGGACCGCACCGGCCTGATGTCGGCCATGTATCGGGTAGTGGTCCAGGGTTGGAGCAAAGAAGAAGCACTGAATGAAATGACTCAGGGCGGATTTGGCGACAGCTCCCACTTCAAGGACGGCATTCGCTACATGATGCAGGCCGATGTCGACAAACTGCGCACCGCCCTGGCCAATGGTGATTGCAGCACCAGCGTCTTTGCCACCTGTTCGGTGAAGAGCTGGTTCGAGACAGTGAGCGCGACCAAGCCGCTGAGCAACTGAGCGCCACACCCTGTGTAGGAGCGAGCTTGCTTGCGAAAACCCAGGGGGCGAAGCAAGGGCGGCGAAGCGATTCGCCGGCAAGCCGGCTCCTGGAGGGGAGCCGGTTTTTTACTGCGGGGTCAGTCGGTCTTTTTCTTCAACTTTGGGTTGGGGAAAAACTGCACCGATTGCACCTTGGTGTCCGCCACCTTGGGCGTCGCGCTGTTGACCCGGGTCCCGAGTTCCTTGGGCACCGACAGCCCCTGTTCGTTGAGGGTGTCGGAGTAGCCACAGGCCACGCATTCACGATGAGGCACATCGTCCTCACTCCACATCATCAGCTTGTCCTGCTCACTGCACGCCGGGCATACCGCCCCGGCGATAAAGCGTTTCTTGGTCTTCACGGGTGCGTCACTCATGCTGCCGCGTCCTCGCTGAGGCCGCTGTGGCGCAAGAGTGCGTCAATCGACGGCGCTCGTCCGCGGAAATCGACGAACAGCACCATGGGCTCCTGGGAGCCGCCACGGGCCAGGATCGCCTCGCGGAACGCTCGCCCGGTGGCCGCGTTGAGCACACCCTCTTCCTCGAACCTGGAGAAGGCGTCGGCCGACAGCACTTCCGCCCACTTGTAGCTGTAGTAGCCCGCGGCATAACCGCCGGCGAAGATGTGCGCGAAGCTGTTGGGGAAGCGGTTGTAGGCCGGCGGGCGCATCACCGAGACCTCATCGCGCACGGTTTCCAGCACTTGCAGCACGCTGCGACCGTCGCCATGGGTGGCGTGCAGCTCGAAGTCGAACAGGGAAAACTCCAGCTGGCGCACCATCATCAGCCCGGACTGGAAGTTCTTCGCCGCCAGCATCTTCTGCAGCAGGTCCTGGGGCAGCGGCTCGCCGGTCTCGTAGTGACCGGAGATCAGCGCCAGGCCTTCCGGCTCCCAGCACCAGTTCTCCATGAACTGGCTCGGCAGCTCGACGGCGTCCCAGGCCACGCCGTTGATCCCGGACACTCCGGCGTGCTCGACCCGGGTCAGCAGGTGGTGCAGGCCGTGGCCGAATTCGTGGAACAGGGTGGTGACCTCATCGTGGGTCAGCAAGGCCGGCTTGCCGCTGACCGCCGGGGTGAAGTTGCACACCAGGTTGGCTACCGGGCTTTGCAATACCCCGTCCAGCGTGCGACGGCGATCGCGGGCACCGTCCATCCAGGCACCGCCGCGCTTGTTGGCGCGGGCATAGAGGTCGAAGAAGAAGCGGCCGACGTGCTGGCCGTTTTCCTTGATCTCGAACAGGCGCACGTCCGGGTGCCAGGTGTCGAAACCTTTCTGCTCGGCGATCTCGATGCCGTACAGGCGCTGGACAATGGCGAACAGCCCGCTCAGCACCTTGTCGATGGGGAAATAGGCGCGCAGGGCTTCCTGGGAAACGCTGTAGCGCTGTTCACGCAGCTTCTCGCCGTAGAAACCGCTGTCCCAGCTTTGCAGGTCGGGGCAACCCTGTTCGGCGGCGTAGGCCTTGAGCTGTTCCAGGTCCCGGGCGGCAAACGGCTTGCTGCGCTTGGCCAAGTCCCGCAGGAAGCTGAGCACCTGGTCGCTGGATTCGGCCATCTTGGTGGCCAGGCTCAGCTCGGAGAAGCTGGCGAAACCCAGGAGCTTGGCCAGCTCCTGACGCAGGTCGAGGATTTCTTCCATGACCGGACCGTTGTCGTTCTGACCGGCGTTAGGGCCCTGGTCCGACGCGCGGGTGCTGTAGGCGGCATAGACTTCTTCGCGCAGGGCACGGTCCTGGGCGTAGGTCATCACTGCGTAGTAGCTGGGGAATTCCAGGGTGATCAGCCAGCCTTCCAGGTCTTTGGCCTGGGCGGCGGCGGCCATTTGCGCCTTGGCCGAGTCGGTCAGGCCGGCCAGGGCGGCCTCGTCGGTGATGTGCTTGGTCCAGGCCTGGGTGGCGTCCAGCAGTTGGTTGGAGAACCGGCTGCCCAGCTCGGAAAGCTTGCTCTGCACCTCGGCATAACGCTTTTGCTGCTCGGGCGGCAGGTCGATGCCCGACAGGCGGAAGTCCCGCAGGGAGTGTTCGAGGATAGTCTTCTGCGCCACGTCGAAACCCGCGGCCTCCGGGCTCTTGGCCAGGGCATCGAAAGCCTGGAACAGCTCGCGGTTCTGGCCCATTTCCGTGGAATAGGCGCTCAGGGCCGGCAGGCAGGCCTCGTAGGCTTCACGCAGTTCAGCGCTGTTGCACACTGCGTTGAGGTGGCTGACCGGGCTCCAGGCCGCACTCAGGCGGTCATTGAGCTCGTCCATGGCCAGCACCAGGCCGGCCCAGGTGGGCTGGGTGGCTTGGGTCTTGAGGATGTCAGCGATGGCGGCGCGGTTGTCAGCCAGGATCTGTTCGATGGCCGGTTGCACATGCTCGGCGCGGATCGCCGAGAACGGCGGCAGGTCGTAGGGCTGCAGAAGAGGGTTGTTCACACTCACGGTGGGCACCTTGGCTGGAAGAAACATTGAGCCATCTTAATTACAATCGACGCCCACCGCAGCTATAGCCCCCATTAATAAATCTCAAAGAGGCATTCGCACTTGGCCATTCGCAGCTACCAGAACCACACCCCGAACCTGGGCGAACGGGCCTTTGTCGACCACTCGGCGGTGGTCATCGGCGACGTGGAAATCGGCGCCGACAGCTCGGTCTGGCCGCTGACCGTGATCCGCGGCGACATGCACCGCATCCGCATCGGCGCACGCACCAGCGTGCAGGACGCCAGCGTGCTGCACATTACCCACGCCGGCCCGTTCAACCCCGACGGCTTCCCGCTGCTGATCGGCGACGACGTGACCATCGCCCACAAGGTCATGCTCCACGGTTGCAGCATCGGCAGCCGGGTGCTGATCGGCATGGGCAGCATTGTCATGGACGGCGCGGTGGTGGAGGACGATGTGATCGTCGGCGCCGGCAGCCTGGTGCCACCGGGCAAACGCCTGGAAAGCGGCTTTCTCTATGTGGGCAGCCCGGTGAAGCAGGTGCGCCCGCTGACCGACAAGGAGCGCGCCTTCTTCACTTACAGCGCCGCCAACTACGTGAAGCTCAAGGACCTGCACCTGGCCGAAGGCTACGACCGACCCTGATCTCCCCTTGCACAGCCCAGGAATCCCCATGCATTACCAAACCGTACTGTTCGACCTTGATGGCACCCTCACCGACCCTCGCGAGGGCATCACCCGCTCGATCCAGTTCGCACTGGGCAAACTGGGCATCGACGAGCCAGACCTGAGCAAACTGGAACACTTCATCGGCCCGCCGCTGTTGCAGGCCTTCATGCAGTTCTACGGCTTCGACGAGGCCCGGGCCTGGGAAGCGGTGAATTTCTATCGCGAGCGCTTCAAGGTCACCGGCTTGTATGAAAACCGCGTATTCGATGGTGTCACGCCGTTGCTGGAAACCCTCGGCGGGCAGGGGCGGCAACTGTACATCGCGACCTCCAAGCCCTGGGTCTTCGCCCGGGAGATCGCCCGTCACTTCGACTTCGCCAAGCACTTCAAGGTGATCTACGGCAGCGAACTGGATGGCACCCGCACCGACAAGGTGGAGCTGATCGCCCACCTGCTGGAGCAGGAGCAACTCGACCCTGCCAGCACATTGATGATCGGCGACCGCAAGCACGACCTGATCGGCGCCAGGCGCAACGGGCTGGACGCGGCGGCGGTGGGTTATGGTTTTGGCAGCCATGAGGAATTGATTGCCGAAGCCCCGGCCTATCACTTCCAGACCCTGGGCGAGCTGCACCAGGCGTTTTTGCGGCGTTAGAGCACAGGCTTCGCCGGCCAGCCGGCTGCTACAGGCCCGCAGCAGGAGCCGGCGTCAGGGCGGTGGCGTCCTGCAACCGGATCAGGGCCGCCTTGCGCTCCTCGGCCGGCAAACGTCCCAGCGTCTCCACGGCGGCGAAGAATGCCGGCCAGTCGCCCTTCACCTGCCTGAACAAGGCGGCAAACGCCGGCACCCATTGGTCATACAGGCCGAAGGGCAGCAGCCGGGCGTTGTTCAGCGGGCTGTTGATCCAGGCGTCATAGCGTTTGGAACCGGCCCACTGGCTGTCGCGCAACTGCCGATACTCGCTGCGCATGCGCTCGAACTCCGCGGCCTTGCGCTGGCGCATCTGCTCGGCGGGCAAGGGCAGGGCATACAGCTGCTCCAGGCGCTTGCGGGTATCGAGCACCAACTGGGTGAACTGGTCACGCTGGCGCAACTCGCCGTCGCTCAATGGCGCCAGCCCGCGATAGGCCCGCCACTGGCGGGTGCCTTCCTGCTCGACGAAGGTGGCGTAGGACTCGTTGAACTCGGTGTCGTCCTTCACATAGAAGCGCTGGTGCGCCAGCTCGTGGAAGATCAGGGTCGCCAGGCGCTCGTCGCCCCAGTGCATCATCGAACTGATGATCGGGTCGTCGAACCAGCCCAGGGTGGAATAGGCCTCGACCCCGCCGATCGCCACGTCCATGCCTTTCAACTGCTGCAACGCCGCCTCACCCCGGGCCGCGCCCTGGCTGTAATAGCCGCGGTAAGCCACGCAACCGGCAATGGGAAAGCAGTGGGTTTGCGGGTTCAGGGAAAACTCCGGGGTGGCGAACACGTTCCACACCACATAGGGCCGCCCGATGTCGACGTATAGCCGATAGCTGCGGTTGTCCGGCAGGTGCAGGTGCTCGCTGGCAAAGCGGCGGGCTTGTTGCGATTGGGCCAGATGGGCGCGCAGGCTCGCATCGCGGCTCGGGTCGGCGACGACTTGTGCCACCGGCACACGGGCTCGCAGCAGCTGCAATTGTCCACTGGCCAGCTGGCTGTAATAACCGACGCTGCTGCAACCGTTGAGCAGCAAAAGCATCAGTGCCGGAAACAAAAGCCGTAAAAGAGAATCAAGTAACCCATGGCTTGAACACGGCCTAGTCAAAACGAATCATCCACAGAGAGTCTGTCCGCAAGACTATCTCGCCAGCCTGGAGTTTCGCCATGCGTGTGTTGCTGTTGACCACCGGCCTGCTGACCCTCGGCGGTTGCGCCGGCCTGCCCGACCCCGACCCCGCCCAGGCCTGGGTCGACCTGGCTCCACCCCGCGACACCCACCTGCAAGCATTGGAGGTGGACGCCAAGAACATCGATGATCCGCGCTATTTCCAGGTCCAGCCCGGCAGCCATGAACTGACCCTGCGCTACCAGTTCGCCGTGCAACCCAGCAACATCGGGCCAGACGCCGAGCCGCTGTGGCGCGATTGCCGGCTGCATGTGAAGTTCAAGGATTTCGGTGCCGGCCAGCGCTACCAGGTACAAGCCGGGAACATCGGTTTGCACCCCTGGGCCAGGCTCTACGACGAGCAGCACACCCTGCTCGACAAAGCCCGACCAGCAGGCTGCCAGCGCAGTTGAACGGCGCTATGCTGAGGGCCTCTCGCTCACTCGGCCCCCGTCATGCGTCCACTTCTCCTGTTTCTCGCCCTTGGCACCCTCAGCGCCTGCACCACGCCCCTGCCCGGCGTCGATCCGCAACAGGCCTGGATCGACCTGGCCACCCCGACGCCCGGGGGCAAGCTGGTCATGGCCGAACGCCTGGACAACCAGCGCCTGGACGACGGGCGCTTCTTCCAGGTCAGCCCCGGCAGCCACGAATTGATGGTGCGCTTCGATTTCGAAGTGTTCGCCGGCGGCATGGGCATGAACAACGATCCCCAGGAGCGCCTGTGCTACCTGAGCCTGCGCTACGACCATTTCCAGGCCGGCCAGCGCTATCGCCTGGAGGCGCGCAACCTGGGGTTCACCCCCAGCGCCCGGCTGTACAACGCCCAGCGCGAAATAGTCGCCGAGGAGCGCATGATCAACTGCGTGCCCTGAGTCGGGTCAGCGATCGTTCTTCTGATAGATGATCTTCTTGGTGCCGTTTTCACAGCTGCCGACCACCATGTTGTTGTCATGGACCTCGTCGTTGGTGACGATTTCCAGGGTGTAGGAAGGTACGCCCTGGGCCTGGATCTTGGCTTCGATCTCGGCCTTGAGTTCCTCGCAGGGCTTGGGCGCGGCCAGGGCCGATGTGGCCAGCGCACAACTAACAACCGCCAAGGCAAAACGTTTCATGATCTAAAGCTCCCTTGCTGCGGTGCACACGGGGGTGCGCTGAAGCCGCAGGCGCGTATTCGACCACAGGTGCTTGTCCGCCGCACAGGCGCATTCGCTGGCAAGCCCGCTCCTACGGACCGGTGCAGGAGCCGGCTTGCCGGCCAAGCAGTTGCCTCAACTCAGCAGCGTCGCATCCAGGCTGATCTTGGCGTTGAGCACCTTGGACACCGGGCACCCTTCCTTGGCCTTCTTGCTCAGCTCATCGAACTGCTGCTGGCTGGCACCGGGGATCTTCGCCTTGAGGATCAGGTGCACCGCGGTAATGGCAAAGCCGCCATCGACCTGGTCCAGGGTCACTTCTGCCTGGGTGTCGATGCTGTCCGCCTTGAGCCCGGCCTCACCGAGAATCATGGAAAAGGCCATGGAGAAACAGCCCGCGTGGGCCGCGCCGATCAGTTCCTCCGGGTTGGTGCCCTTGCCGCCTTCGAAACGCGCCTTGAAGCCGTAGGGCGCCTCACGCAACACGCCGGTTTCGGTCGAGATTGAGCCAATGCCGGTTTTCAGGTCACCTTCCCAGTGCGCCGAGGCTTTCTTTTTGATGCTCATCGCTTTCTCCTCAAGAACCGGTGCGAAAGTTCGCACCCTGATGTTTTTTGTTGCCTAAGGGTTCTGAGGATAGATCCGATGGCAAAGTTCAGCCGTTGTCGCCGATGCCCGTTTACCCGACAAATTCACTCAGGCTATTGAAACTCGGGTATATGCCCACATTGCATAGATCTGACTTACAGACTTCGGCAGGTTTTGGCTCATGACAAAAGCCTGCGCACCCCAAGGAGAAGCAGGCTTATGAAACCGCTGTCCGCTGTTAAATACTCGACCCTCGACCTGGTGCCCGTGCGTGAAAACGGCAGCCCGGGGCAGTCCCTGCGCAACTCCCTGAACCTGGCGCAGCATGTGGAGAAGCTCGGTTACACGCGCTTCTGGGTCGCCGAGCACCACAACATGGACGGTATCGCCAGTTCCGCCACCTCGGTGCTGATCGGCTACCTGGCGGGCGGTACTTCGACCATTCGCGTCGGTTCCGGCGGGGTCATGCTGCCCAACCATGCGCCCCTGGTGATCGCCGAACAGTTCGGCACCCTGGAAAGCCTGTACCCGGGGCGCATCGACCTGGGACTGGGCCGCGCCCCGGGTTCCGACCAGATGACCGCCCGCGCGCTGCGCCGGGAACGCTCCGGCAGCGCCGACGATTTCCCTGAGGACGTGGCCGAACTGATGGCGTACCTGGGCCCGCGTACCCCTGAACAACGGGTGATCGCCATGCCGGGCACCGGTACCAACGTGCCGGTATGGCTGCTGGGCTCCAGCCTGTTCAGTGCGCAACTGGCCGGGGAGCGGGGCCTGCCTTACGCTTTCGCCTCGCATTTCGCACCGCGCTACATGCACGAGGCGATTCGCGTCTACCGCAACCACTTCAAGCCTTCGGCGGTGCTCGACAAGCCCTATGTGATGCTTGGCGTGCCGCTGGTGGCAGCCGACACCGACGAACAGGCCGATTACCTGGCGACTTCGGTGTATCAGCGCATCCTGGCGCTGATGCGTGGCCAGAGCCTGGTCCAGCGCAAACCGGTGCAAAGCATGGACGGCCTGTGGCTGCCCCATGAGAAGGAAGCGGTCGCCAGCTTCCTCGGCCTGGCAATGATCGGCAGCCCGGCGAAAATCCGCGCCAAGCTGGAGGTGCTGATCGAGCAGACCGGAGCCGATGAGCTGATCTTCACCTGCGATCTGTACGAACACGCGGACCGGCTGCACTCCTACGAACTGCTGTCACAGGTGATGAAAGGTTGAAATGACAGGCATGAAAAAGCCGACGTTCTACGTCGGCTTTTTTTGACCATCCACAAGGCTCAACCACGCTTGTAGACAATCTCCTTGGTACCGGCTTCGCAGGAGCCGACTACCTTGCCATCCGCCGCCGCGCCCTTGTCCACCACTTCCAGCGAGTAGTGCTTGGCGCCATTGGCGTCGATCTTGGCGGCAATCTCGCTCTTGAGTTCTTCGCACGGCTTGCCAGCGGCAAGGGCTGTTCCCGCAAGACTCAACAAAGCAGCAGCTAATACTAGTTTTTTCATCGGTCACATTCCCTGGTCGGATCAAAAGAGGCGGCATTGACGCCTGCCTGACAGAGGCTCAAGACACTTGTAGCGCTTTGCCATTTCCTATGGCACTCGGCCAGCGCACAAGTTCCAGAGCCTAGCTCAAGCCTTCAACTATTGGCAATTCGGAAGCCCACCTTGAGCGTGACCTGAAAATGCGCCGCTTTGCCGTCCTTGATATGGCCCCGGGTTTCGGTCACTTCGAACCATTCCAGGTGCTTGATGCTCTTGTGCGCCTCCGCTAGCGCGTTGTTGATCGCATCTTCGATGCTGTTCGGCGACGAACCCACCAGTTCGACTTTCTTGTAAGTGTGATGATCAGTCATGGCGCTCTCCTTTTTAGCTGTGAATTACAGCCTAGCAGTGATTTTTCTTATTACTTGTGGCGCCTGCCCCCAGGGCTAAGTTCAGATTTTCTGCACTTTCCCAACACGCCGCAGTCGGAACCTACACAGTCCATTCACCACCCTGCAGGAGAGCCGACATGGCCAACACCTCGTTACGCAAAGCCTCACTGGAAAGTATGGAAGCCGAAATCTCCAGCCTGCTCAAATCGCTGGAAAGCCTGAAGGACGATGCCTCCGACGAGTCGCGCAAGACCCTCAAGGCGCTCAAGAGCAATGCCGAAAGCGCGCTGAAGCATTCGCGCAGCCTGCTCAGCGACGCCTACGAGGAAGTCAAAGTGAAAACCCGTGAAACCGGGATCGCGACCCGCGACTACGCCCAGGAACACCCCTGGACCACCGCCGGGATCGCCGTGGGTGCCATTGGCCTGCTGGCCGCCTATCTGCTGTGCAAGCGCGGCGACTAAAGCTGCTGGCGCAGTTCGTTTTCCAGCCACTGCGCCAATTGCCGGGCGCGCCCATCCGCGGCGCGCTTGGGTAACCACAGCGCCAGTTGCCCCGGGGTGTCGGAAAAACCCCAGGGCGCAACCAGCCTGCCCGCCAGCAAGTCCTCGGCCACCAGCGGCTGCGGGGCAATTGCCACCCCCAGGCCCGCCACGGCCGCCTCCAGCAAGTAATACAGATGCTCGAAACCCTGCCCGTACTTCAATGTTTCGGGGTTCAGGCCGTTGCGCCGTGCCCAACTGGGCCAGGCCTGGGGGCGGGAAGTGGTGTGCAGCAGGGCCTCGCTGGCCAGGACGGCAGCCGGCGCCTGCCGCAGGCGTGGATAACCGCCATAACGCGGGCTGAGCACGGGGCCGATGCGTTCGCTGGCCAGTTCATAGACCTGCATGTCCGCCGGCCAGGGCGGTTCGGCAAAGACCAGCAAGGCATCCAGGCCCGGGCGCCGGGGGTCGAGGTCGCCTTCACCGGCCGAAAGGTGCAGGCGCAGGTCCGGCAGGTCGGCGTTCAGGCGCCCCAGGCGCGGGATCAGCCAGCGCGCCAGCAGGCTTCCGGAACAGCCCAGCACAAAGGGCGCATCGGCGCTGCCCTGGGTCAGCTCGGCGCAGACATCCCGCAGGCGCTCGAAGGCCTCGCTGCTGGCATCGCGCAGGCGAATGCCGGCATCTGTGAGTTTAAGGCCACGGCCGTCCTTGACGAAAAGGCTCAGCCCCAGGTGTTCTTCAAGCACCTTCAACTGCCGGCTGACCGCGCCGTGGGTGACGTGCAGCTGTTCGGCCGCCTGGCTGACGCTATTGAGCCGGGCAGTGGCTTCGAAGGCCCGCAGGGCATTCAGGGGAGGCAGGTCGCGGCTCATTTTATCTGTGAGTTTTCCTGACAGGTTGCGGCGATCTTATCGGTTTTCAGCATCGGATGTCAGGGGTAGAGTGGGCTCCATTGTGTTTCTACGAAGCGGTCTTTCCACCAAGCCTTCTTTCTCCAAACTTCCCCCGGGAGCGCTGCAATGACCCAGTCCCAATTACGCAATGGCCCTGACGACAACGGCCTGTTCGGCGCATTCGGCGGCCGTTACGTGGCCGAAACCCTGATGCCGCTGATCCTCGACCTGGCCCGCGAATACGAAAAGGCCAAGGAAGATCCGGAATTCCTCAAGGAACTGGCCTACTTCCAACGCGATTACGTCGGCCGCCCCAGCCCGCTGTACTTCGCAGAACGCCTGACCGAGCACTGCGGCGGCGCCAAGATCTACCTCAAGCGCGAAGAGCTGAACCACACCGGCGCGCACAAGATCAACAACTGCATCGGCCAGATCCTGCTGGCGCGGCGCATGGGCAAGAAACGCATCATCGCCGAGACCGGCGCCGGCATGCATGGCGTGGCCACCGCCACCGTGGCCGCGCGTTTTGGCCTGGATTGCGTGATCTACATGGGCACCACCGACATCGAGCGCCAACAGGCCAACGTGTTCCGCATGAAGCTGCTGGGCGCCGAAGTGATCCCGGTGGTGGCCGGCACCGGCACCCTGAAGGACGCGATGAACGAAGCCCTGCGTGACTGGGTGACCAACGTCGACAGCACCTTCTACCTGATCGGCACCGTCGCCGGCCCGCACCCGTACCCGGCCATGGTCCGCGACTTCCAGGCGGTCATCGGCAAGGAAACCCGCGAGCAGATGCAAGCCCAGGAAGGCCGCCTGCCGGACAGCCTGGTGGCGTGCATCGGTGGCGGTTCCAACGCCATGGGCCTGTTCCACCCTTTCCTTGACGACAAGAGCGTCGAAATCATTGGCGTCGAAGCCGCCGGCTACGGCATCGAGACCGGCAAGCACGCCGCCAGCCTCAACGGCGGCGTACCCGGCGTACTGCACGGCAACCGCACCTTCCTGCTGCAGGACGACGATGGCCAGATCATCGACGCCCACTCGATTTCCGCCGGCCTGGACTACCCCGGCATCGGCCCGGAACACGCCTGGTTGCACGATATTGGCCGCGTCGAATACACCTCGGTGACCGACGACGAAGCCCTGGCCGCGTTCCACCAGTGCTGCCGCCTGGAAGGCATCATCCCGGCCCTGGAAAGCGCCCATGCCCTGGCCGAAGTCTTCAAGCGCGCACCGAACCTGCCCAAGGATCACCTGATGGTGGTCAACCTCTCGGGCCGTGGCGACAAAGACATGCAAACCGTGATGCACCACATGCAACAGTCCCAGCAGGAGAAACACTGATGAGCCGCCTGCAAACCCGTTTTGCCGAGCTGAAGGAAGCAAACCGCGCCGCCCTGGTGACTTTCGTCACCGCCGGCGACCCGAACTACGACACCTCCCTGGCGATCCTCAAGGGGCTGCCCGCAGCGGGCGCCGACGTGATCGAGCTGGGCATGCCCTTCACCGACCCGATGGCCGACGGCCCGGCGATCCAGCTGGCCAACATCCGTGCCCTGGGGGCCAAGCAAAACCTGGCGAAAACCCTGCAGATGGTTCGCGAGTTCCGCGAAGGCAACAGCGACACCCCACTGGTGCTCATGGGCTACTTCAACCCGATCCACCACTACGGCGTACCGCGCTTCATCGCCGACGCCAAGGCCGCCGGTGTCGATGGCCTGATCGTGGTGGACATGCCGCCGGAACATAACAGCGAGCTGTGCGACCCGGCCCAGGCCGCCGGCATCGACTTCATCCGCCTGACCACACCGACCACCGACGACGCGCGCCTGCCCAAGGTGCTCAACGGCAGCTCCGGTTTCGTCTACTACGTTTCCGTGGCCGGGGTCACCGGTGCCGGCGCCGCCACCCTGGAACACGTGGAAGAAGCCGTGGCCCGCCTGCGTCGCCACACCGACCTGCCCATCAGCATCGGTTTCGGCATCCGCACCCCGGAGCAGGCCGCTGCCATCGCTCGCCTCGCCGACGGCGTGGTGGTGGGCTCGGCGCTGATCGACCACATCGCCAGCGCCGAGTCTGCCGAGCAGGCGGTGGATGGGGTGCTGAGCCTGTGTGCGGCGCTGTCCGAAGGCGTACGTAAGGCTCGCGTCAGCTGAAGGTAAAGTTCCTGATACAGAGGAATTAGCCCTTTCGCACACAGACTAAATAGCAAGACCCGGGGGTTCGCGACCAAGGTGGCGACCCCCTTTTTGCTGTATGTGTTGCGAGGAATACCTGATGAAAATGCCCAAACGTCTGATTGCCGGTGCCGCGGTGCTGATGCTCAGCGCCAGCCCGTTGCTGCAGGTCATGGCCGACGAGCGCGGCGGCTATGATCGTGGCGGGCCACAACAGGGCCATTGGGACAACCGTGGCGACGAGCACCGCGGCCCGGGGGATGACCGCCGCGGCGGCCCGCCCCGGGATTTCGGCCCGGTGCGCCAGACCATCCGCGACAACCACGGCTACTTCGTCCGGGGCGCACCGCCGCCTCCGGGCATCCACCTGGTGCGTGGCCAGCCACTGCCGCGCGGCTACTACGGCGAACGCCTGGAGCCCCGGGCCCTGTCGCGCCTGCCGGTGTACCCAGGGTACGAATGGCGGCGCATGGGGGGCGACATCGTGCTGATCGCCGTGGGCACCGGCATCGTCTACGAGATCCTCGACGGCGTGCTCTACTGACCTTCCCCGACCCGCCGGCCCCGCAGGAGCCGGCTTGCCGGGGTCCGCCGCCCTCAGAACCCCCTCAGGTCCAGGGGCCGCACAGCCCCCATCCAGATCGCATGGTCGGTGTGGTCCAGCAGGTCGTTACCGGTATCCGGATGCAGGAACACCACCAGCCCCTGGCGATTGAGGGCCAGCCACGGCACCACCTGGGCAAACACCTCGGGGCCGAACGCCAACTGGCAGCTCCAGTCCGGATGCGGCCCCACCGGCCGCTCGTGGACCCGGCCCATTTTCAGTTCGAACAGCTGCGCCGCCTGCTCGCACAAGGCCCGAGCCTGGTCGATGGTACTGGCGTCAAAGTAGACATGGGCGTGGTAGCCCTTGATCCGTTGCATGCAAACCCTCGCAATCAAGACGAACCCTCAAGGCTCGCCACAGGTCACAACCGGTACCTGTGGAAAATAAGGAAGCCAGGCCATGAAAAATGCCGAAACTCCGGTAGTCAAACTGGTGCTCTATGGTGCCATGAGCAGCCTGGGCAGTGCGTTGATGGCAGAGAGCCTGAGGCGCCAGCATGAGGTGATTGCCATTCTCGACGACCTCACCGCGCTGGCCCCGCGCCCAGGCCTGCGTGCCAAGGGCGGCGACCTGTTCGACCCGGACCGGGTCAAGCAGAGCGTAGCCGGTAGCTCGGCGGTGATCTGCCTGCTGGATGCCCCCGATCTGCCCGGCAGCACCACGCCCGGCCAGGCCCCCGACCCGGTGAACCAGGTACGAGCGGTGGATGCCCTGATCGAAGGCATGCAGGGCGCCGGCATCCGCCGGCTGATGCTGGTGGGGCAGTTCAGCGTCCTCGACAACCCGCCCTCCAGCACCAGCCTGCCTCACCATGCCGCGCAGGAAATCCTCGATGCATTGCACAGCAGCGCGCTGGACTGGACCCTGATCAATGCGCCACGGGGCGTGGCCGGGCTGGGCATCGAGCATTTCAACCAGGTTGGCGACAGCCTCGAGCCGGGGCTTGCCGAGCCGCTGCGACGGCTCAACGGCGTGGCAATCGGCATCAGCGACGAGCTGCGCCTGAATCTGCACCTGCGCGAGCATGTGAGTTTCATCGCCACCCAACCCCAGGCCGCCACCTAGCGGGCAATGGACGGCAGCGCCAGCCCCTTGAGGCTCTGGGCGCTGCCGGCCTGCTCGCTCATCAGCCAGTCGACGAAACGCTGGATCAGCGGGCCGCGGCGCTTGCGCTGGGGCAGCACCACGTAATAGCCGTAGGCGGACAGCGCGCGCTCGGCGATGGGCCGGCACAGCAGGCCCTGCTCCAGCAGGTCATCCACCAGGTGACGCCAGCCGATGGCCACGCCCTGGCCGCCGATGGCCGCCTGGATCAGCAGGGTGTAATTGTCGAAGCGCAATTGCCCTGGGGCCGGCGCACCCGCAAGGCCCAGCTCGCGAAATACCCCGCTCCAGTCGAACCAGTGGTTGCTGCCTTCGCCCCGCAGGTGCAGCAGCGGCAGTTCCAGCAGGGAAGGGGCGGGCAACGGCGCAACACGGTCCTTGAGCAGCAGCGGGCTGCACACCGGAAACACTTCTTCGCTGAACAGCCAGTGGCTTTCCCCCTGCCTGAAGCGCCCGTCGCCGAACAGCACCGCCACGTCGATATCGCTGCGCAGCATGCTGTGGCTGCGCTCGCTGGTAACCAGGCTCACATCCACTTGGGGGTTGGCCTCATGAAAGCGATGCAGGCGGGGCATCAGCCAATAGGCGGCGAAAGCGAAATCCGTGGCCACCTGCAACACCTCATGCTGATGCTGCTGGCTGAGGGCGCTGAGGCCGGCATCGATGCTCTGCAGGCCGGCCTGGACCTGCTCCAGCAACAAGGCGGCGGACTCGGTCAGCTCGATGCCCCGGTAGATGCGGTCGAACAGGCGCACCCCCAGCTGTTCCTCCAGGCGCTTGATCTGCTGACTGATAGCCGGCTGGGTGGTGCCCAGTTCCACCGCCGCGGCGGTGAAGCTGCGCAAACGGGCCGCTGCTTCAAACACCCGGAGCAGGTCCAGGGACAGGTCGCCAAGGGCTTCATACATAAGCTGTGCTTATCCTAGTCATTGCTGTGCATGGGCTTTACCACCAAAGGTATGGGATCCATGCTCGATTGCAGCACTTTCGCATAACCATCGACTATGGAATGCCGCGAATCCATGAAGCGCAAGAACATTCTTTTCATCATGGCCGATCAGATGGCCGCCCCCTTGCTGCCGTTCTACGGACCCTCGCCGATCAAGCTGCCTCACCTCAGCCGGCTGGCCGCTCAGGGCGTGGTCTTCGACGCCGCCTACTGCAACAGCCCCTTGTGCGCACCCTCGCGCTTCACTTTGGTCAGCGGCCAGTTGCCCAGCCGGATCGGCGCCTACGACAACGCCGCGGACTTCCCCGCCGACGTGCCCACCTACGCCCACTACCTGCGGCGCCTGGGCTACCGCACTGCGCTCTCGGGCAAGATGCACTTCTGCGGCCCGGACCAGTTGCACGGTTATGAAGAGCGCCTGACCAGCGATATCTACCCCGCCGACTATGGCTGGGCGGTGAACTGGGACCAGCCCGATGTGCGCCCCAGCTGGTACCACAACATGTCCTCGGTACTGCAGGCCGGCCCCTGTGTACGCACCAACCAGCTGGATTTCGACGAGGAGGTGGTGTTCAAGGCCCAGCAATACCTGTTCGACCATGTGCGCGAGGCCGGCGACCAGCCGTTCTGCCTCACCGTCTCCATGACCCACCCCCACGATCCGTACACCATTCCCAAGGCCTTCTGGGACCTGTACCGCGACGACCAGATTCCACTGCCGCAGACCCCGCCCCAAAGCGAGCTGGACCCGCATTCCCAGCGCCTGCTCAAGGTCTACGACCTGTGGGACAAGCCGCTGCCTGTGGATAAGATCCGCGACGCGCGCCGCGCCTACTTCGGCGCCTGCAGCTACATCGACAGCAACGTCGGCAAGCTGCTGCAGACCCTGGAAGACACCGGGTTGGCGGACGACACGCTGATCGTGTTTTCCGGCGACCACGGCGACATGCTCGGCGAGCGCGGCCTCTGGTACAAAATGCACTGGTTTGAAATGGCCGCCCGGGTACCACTGCTGATCTGTGCACCGGGGCAGTTCTCTGCCGGCCGGGTCAGCGCCGCTGTCTCCACCGCCGACCTGCTGCCGACCCTGGTGGAACTGGCCGGCGGCCGAGTCGAGCCCGACCTGCCGCTGGATGGCCGCTCCCTGGTCCCGCACTTGCAGGGGCAGGGCGGGCACGACGAGGTGTTCGGCGAATACATGGCCGAAGGCACCATCGGCCCGTTGATGATGATTCGCCGCGGTGCCTACAAGTTCATCTACAGCGAAGACGACCCCTGCCTACTCTTCGACCTGCACCACGACCCGCAAGAGCGCTTCGACCTTGGCCAATCGCCCGAGCATCGGCCGCTGTTCGCCGCATTCCTGGCCGAGGCCCGGGCCAAGTGGGACATTCCGCGCATTCACCAACAAGTCCTGGCCAGCCAGCGCCGCCGCCGGCTGGTGGCCGAGGCCCTGAGCCGGGGCAAACTCAAGAGCTGGGACCACCAGCCGCTGGTAGACGCCAGCCAGCAGTACATGCGCAACCACATCGACCTCGATGACCTGGAGCGCAAGGCCCGTTATCCACAACCCTGCCAAAACCAATAAAACGTAAGGTGAAAAGCATGCAAAGGTTATCCACAGCACTGACGCTCGGGCTTCTGGCCCTGGGCAGCGCATCCGCTTGGGCCGACTCGTGCGAGACCGTGAAGATGGCCGACCCGGGGTGGAGCGATATCGCCGCCACCAATGCCATCACCGGCTTCCTGCTGGACGGCATGGGCTACAAGGCGAAGATCGACACCCTGGCCGTGCCCATCACCTTCGGTGGTCTGAAGGATGGCCGGGTGGATGTGTTCATGGGTAACTGGATGCCGGCGCAGCAAGGCTTCTATGACAAGTTCGTGGCCAATGGCGACGTCACCCAGCTGGCCAAGAACCTGGAAGGCACCGAGTTCACCCTGGCGGTGCCGGACTATGTGTGGGAGGCCGGAGTGCATGATTTTGCCGACCTGGACAGGTTCGCCGACAAGTTCGATAAAAAGCTCTATGGCATCGGCTCCGGCGCGCCGGCCAACCTGTCGCTGCAGGAAATCATCAAGAACAACCAGTTCAACCTGGGCCAGTGGAAGCTGATCGAGTCCAGTGAACAGGCAATGCTCGCCGAGGTGTCCCGGGCCACGAAAAAGCAGCGCTTCATCACCTTCCTCGGCTGGACTCCACACCCGATGAACGTGCAGTTGAAAATGCGCTACCTGACCGGCGGCGAGAAGTACTTCGGCGCCAGCGGCAGCGTCTACACCCTGACCCGCAAGGGTTATGCACAGGCTTGCCCGAACGTCGGCAAACTGCTGGGCAACCTGCGGTTTACCCAGGAGATGGAGAACAGCATCATGGCCGCGGTGGTCAACAGCAAACTCAGCAACACCGAGGCCGCCAAGGCCTGGATCAAGGCCCACCCGGCAGTGCTGGAGCAATGGCTGGAGGGAGTGCGGACCATTGATGACAAAGAGGCCCTGGCAGCGGTGAAGAGCAGGTTGTAGCCCGAGGTGCGCCGGCCATTCGCCGGCAAGCCGGCTCCTGCACCCAAAGCCTGGCAATGCTTTACCCTGGCCCATTGAATCAACCCACCCGTGAGGAACCATGGCCTGGCCCGACCGCCAATCTCTCCTGCCTTTGCTGAGCTGGCTGCCGCGCCAGACCCGGGCCAGCGTCGGTCGTGACCTGCTGGTGGGCCTGAGCGGCGCGATCCTCGCTCTGCCGCAATCCATCGCCTATGCCCTGATCGCCGGCCTGCCCCCGGAGTACGGGCTGTACGCGGCCATAGTCCCGGTGCTGATCGCCTGCCTGTGGGGCTCATCGTGGCACCTGATCTGCGGCCCCACGGCGGCGATCTCCATCGTCCTCTATGCCAGCGTCAGCCCCCTGGCGGTGCCGGCCTCCGAGGACTACATCACCCTGATCCTGCTCCTGACGCTGTTGGCCGGGGTCTTCCAGTGGCTGCTGGGAATGCTGCGCTTCGGCGCCCTGGTGAACTTCGTCTCGCACTCGGTGGTGCTGGGCTTCACCCTCGGCGCGGCGGTGGTCATCGCCCTGGGCCAATTGCCCAATCTGCTGGGGCTGGAACTGCCGAACCAGGCCACTGCCCTCAACAGCCTGAGCCAGTTGCTGCAGCACCTGGGCGAGGTGGACCGGCCTTCGCTGCTGCTGGGGCTGGGCACCCTGGCGCTGGGGGTCGCCTTCAAGCTGCTGGCGCCGCGCTGGCCAGGCCTGCTGCTGAGCCTGGTGTTCAGTGCCCTGGTGGTATGGCTGCTGCCAGGGGTGTTTGGTCATGTGCAACTGGTCAGCGCCTTCGTCGGCCGGCTGCCGCCGTTTAGCCCATTGCCCCTGGACCTGGAACTGATCCTGCGATTGCTGCCCAGTGCAGTGGCGGTGGGCATGCTCGGGCTGGTCACCAGCCTGTCGATTGCCCGCTCGCTGTCAGCACGTTCGGAACAGTTGCTGGACGCCAACCAGGAAGTCCGCGCCCAGGGTCTGTCGAATATGGTCGGGGCGTTTTTCTCCGGCTACCTGTCCTCGGGCTCCTTCACCCGCTCCGGCTTGAGCTACGAGGCCGGCGCCTGCTCGCCCCTGGCCGGGGTGTTCTCGGCGCTGTGGGTGGCGCTGTTCGCCGTGGCCGGCGCCGGGCTGATCGCCCATATCCCGATCCCGGCCATGGCCGGCAGCATCCTGCTGATCTGCTGGGGGCTGGTGGACCACCGGGGCATTCGCGCGCTGTTCCGGGTCAGCCGCGCCGAGTTCGTGGTGATGAGCCTGACCTGCGTCGCCACCCTGCTCCTGGAGTTGCAGACCGCGATCTATGCCGGGGTCCTGGCGTCGCTGTTCTTCTACCTCAAGCGCACTTCGCAACCGCGGGTGCAGCAGTCCAGCGAAGGCGATGAAGACATCCTGCGGGTCGGCGGGTCGATTTTCTTCGGCGCCAGCCATTACTTGCAGGTGCGCATGCAGCGCTGCCACGCGCCCAGGCTGGTGATCGACGCACGGCAAATCAACTTCATCGACTATTCAGGGGTGGAGATGCTGCACCAGGAAGCACGCCGCCTCAGGCGCCAGGGGCGCAGCCTGATCTTGCGCCGGGCACGGCAGGCGGTGAAAGAAGAGTTGATCAAGCTCGAGGGCCCGGAACGCTGTCCGATCCACTTCGAAGACTGACCCCCATCCGTAGGAGCCGGCTTGCCGGCGAAGAGGCCCTTGGACCTGGCGCCAGTCTTGAGGCCGCCTTCGCTGGCAAGCCAGCTCCTACGAGGGGAGAGGGGTTACTGCGCCAACTGGCGACGCAGTTCAGCCAGCACCGGGGCGCTGTCAGGGCGCACGCCGCGCCACAGGTAGAAGGCTTCCGCCGCTTGCTCGGCCAGCATACCCAGGCCATCCAGCACCAGGGCCGCGCCCTGTTCACTGGCCCAGCGGCAGAACGGTGTCGGCTCCTTGGCGTACATCATGTCGTAGCACACGGTCTTGCCCGCCTCGATCAGGCTGCCGGCAATCGGCGGCAGCTCGCCCGAAAGGCTGGCGGAGGTGGCATTGATGATCAGGTCCACCGATTCCTGTAGCCAGTCGAAGCCGCTGGCCGATACCGGCCCCAGGTCGGCGAACAACTCCGCCAGCAGCTCGGCCTTTTCCACGGTGCGATTGGCGATCACCAAGGCCTCCGGCTGCTCGGCCAGCAACGGCTCCAGGGCACCACGGACCGCGCCGCCAGCCCCCAGTACAAGGATGCGCTTGCCCTTGAGGCTGACCCCGGCGTTCACCTTCAGGTCGCGCACCAGCCCGGCGCCGTCGGTGTTGTCCCCCAGCAGGCGGCCGTCGGCCTGCTTGCTCAGGGTGTTCACCGCGCCGGCGCGCTGGGCCCGCTCGGTCAGGCTGTCGCACAGGCGATAGGCCTCTTCCTTGAACGGCACCGTGACATTGGCCCCACGCCCGTGGGCGAAGAAACTGCGAGCGGTGCCGGCGAAGTCGTCCAGGGGCGCCAGCAAGGTGTTGTACTCCAGCTGCTGGCCAGTCTGCTGGGCGAACAGCCGATGGATCAGCGGCGACTTGCTGTGGCCGATCGGGTTACCAAAGACAACGTACTGATCCATCTCTCATCCCATTTGCTCAACACAGGGGTAGGAACCGCATCCGCCTTGAAGGCCTTTTCGCCGGCAAGCCGGCTTCTGCACAGTGGGTGCGGTTTAGTTGCTGGCTGCCAGCCAGTCGCGATCCTGCAGGAAGTATTCGGTCAGGCGCGCTTCTTCGCTGCCCGGCTCGGCCTTCCAGTCATAGCCCCAGCGCACTTGTGGCGGCAGCGACATGAGGATCGACTCGGTGCGCCCGCCCGATTGCAGGCCGAACAGGGTGCCACGGTCGTAGACCAGGTTGAACTCCACGTAGCGGCCCCGGCGGAACTCCTGGAATTCCCGCTGCTGCGCGGTGTAGGCCGCGGCCTTGCGGCGCTGGACGATGGGCAGGTAGGCCTCGATGTAGGCGTCGCCGATGGCGCGCATGAAGGCGAAACTGGTGTCGAAATCCCATTCGTTCAGGTCGTCGAAGAACAGGCCGCCAATGCCCCGCGGTTCATTGCGGTGCTTGATGTGGAAATAGCTGTCGCACCAGGCCTTGTAGCGCGGATAGACGTCGGCACCGAAGGGCGCACAGGCCCGCTCGGCAACCCGGTGCCAGTGCACGCAGTCATCGATGTTGCCGTAGTAGGGGGTCAGGTCGAAACCGCCGCCGAACCACCAGACCGGCTCTTCGCCTTCCTTCTCGGCGATGAAGAACCGCACGTTGGCGTGGGAGGTCGGCACATGGGGGTTGTGCGGGTGGATCACCAGGGACACGCCCAGGGCCTCGAAGCCACGGCCGGCCAGCTCGGGCCGGTGGGCACTGGCCGATGGCGGCAGGCCGCTGCCGAATACATGGGAGAAGTTCACCCCACCCTTTTCGATCACTGCACCGTCGCCGATCACCCGGGTACGCCCGCCACCACCGGCAGGCCGGGTCCAGGCGTCCTCGATGAAGCGCGCGCCACCGTCTTCGGTTTCCAGTGCAGCGCAAATGCGGTCTTGCAGGTCGAGCAGGTAGGCTTTCACGGCCTCGGTGCGGGTAGTCATGGCATCACCTTGAATCGGGCAAAGCTACGCGGCGCTAGGGATGGAGCACGGGCCGGCGCAAATGGGCGCGTAGCATAACACCGCGCCGGGGCGCTCCGCAGTTGACGAAGGTCAAGCAGAGGAGTCCGATAGAGCACTTTCACGACACGTCCGAGGAGAGAATGCAGATGGCCAAACGTATCCAGTTCCGCGCCCATGGCGGCCCCGAAGTGCTCGAATATGTGGATTACCAACCGGCGGAACCGGGCCCGCAACAGGTTCGCGTCAGCAACAAGGCCATCGGCCTGAACTTCATCGACACCTATTTCCGCAGCGGTCTCTACGCACCGCCCGCCCTGCCTTCGGGCCTGGGGGCCGAAGGCGCGGGCGTGGTCGAGGCCGTGGGCAGTGCCGTGACCCGTTTCAAGGTCGGCGACCGCGTGGCTTACGGCAGCGGCCCACTGGGGGCCTACAGCGATGTGCATGTGTTGCCCGAAGCCAACCTGGTACGCCTGCCGGACGCCATCAGCTTCGAACAGGCCGCCGGGGTCATGCTCAAGGGCCTGACCGTGCAGTACCTGCTGCGCCAGACCTATGAACTGCAGGGCGGCGAGACCGTGCTGTTCCACGCCGCCGCCGGCGGTGTCGGCTCCCTGGCCTGCCAGTGGGCCAAGGCCCTCGGGGTAAAGCTGATCGGTACCGTCAGCTCGCCGGAAAAGGCCGCCATCGCCAAGGCCCTGGGCGCCTGGGAAACCATCGACTACAGCCATGAAGACGTGGCCCAGCGAGTGCTGGAACTGACCGGCGGGAAGAAGTGCCCGGTGGTCTACGACGGCGTGGGCAAGGACACCTGGCTGACCTCCCTGGACTGCCTGGCCCCACGCGGGCTGATGGTCAGCTTCGGCAACGCCTCTGGCGCAGTGGACGGGGTCAACCTGGGGATTCTCTCGGCCAAGGGCTCGCTGTACGTGACCCGGCCGACCCTGGCCAGCTACGCCAACAATGCCGAGAACCTGCAGCGCATGGCCGACGACCTGTTCGGCATGATTGCCAGCGGCAAGCTGAAGATCGAGATTGGCCAACGCTTCGCCCTGGCGGATGCGGCCAAGGCCCATATCGAACTGGCGGCACGACGCACGACTGGCTCGACTGTGCTGCTGCCTTGAACGCCTTCGCCGGCAAGCCGGTTCCTACCGAGTATCGTAGGAGCCGGCTTGCCGGCGATGCGCTTCAGGAAGGCCGAACTACCTTGCCGGTAGCCAGGTCACGGATCAGGCTCGGGTTTTTGCGCCCGCCCAGGCTGCCACTGAGGACCAGATCCAGTTGCCCACGGAAATACTGCTCGATGCGCAGCCGCGTGCGCGCCGCCGGGCGCCCCTGGGGGTTGGCCGAGGTGGAAATCAGTGGGCCCACCAGTGAGCACAGCTCACGCACCAGCGGATGGTCGCTGACCCGCAGCGCCACCGTGTCATGGACCCCGGTGACCCACTCGGGCAACAGGTTCTGATGGGGCACCAGCCAGGTATTGGGCCCCGGCCAGGTGCTGGACATGCGATCGATCCAGGTGTCCGGGAAGTCCTCGAAGAGGAAATCGAACTGATGGATATTATCTGCGATCAGGATCAGGCCCTTGTCCACCGACCGTGACTTGATCGCCAGCAGGCGATCCACCGCCTCTTCATTCCACGGATCGCACCCCAGGCCCCAGACCGCTTCGGTTGGATAGGCAATCACCGCCCCTGCGCGAATCTCTCGTGCGGCTTGCTGCACGCGCCAACTGCTGACCATTGCCGACTCTCCAGATAAAAGCTGTGCGCAGTTTACCGATCCTGCTTATAAAACCTAGCTCAGACGCGCATACCAACGCCCATTTTCATGGACCGCACGGCCTTCGATCTCCAGCTCGGTCAGGGCCGCCAGCACCCGGGGCAGGGGCCAGCCGCTGGCACTGGCCAAGGCTTCGCTGCTGTGGGGCGCCGCATGCAGCAAGGCCAGCAACGGGTGGGTACAGGCCGCTGTCGGCAACGTGGCGCTGGGCGGCAGGTTCTGCCAGCCGGCCAGGGTCTCCAGGATGTGCTGCACGCTTTCCACCAGCACCGCGCCGTCGCGGATCAACTGATGGCAGCCCCGGGCACCGGGGTGGTGGATAGAACCGGGGATGGCATACACCTCGCGGCCTTGCTCCGCCGCCAGCCGCGCGGTAATCAGCGAACCGCTGGCGACACTGGCCTCCACCACCAGCACGCCCAGGGACAGGCCACTGATGATTCGATTGCGCCGGGGGAAGTGTTCCGCACGCGCCGGGGTGTCCAAGGGGAACTCGGAAACCACCGCGCTGCCCTGGTCGATCATGGCCCTGGCCAGGGCCCGGTGCCGCTGTGGATAAAAATTTTCCAGGCCAGTGCCCAGCACGCCCACGGTGCGCCCGCCAACCTCCAGGGCCGCCTGATGGGCAGCGCCATCGATGCCCAGGGCCAGGCCGCTGGTGATGACAAAACCGGCGCGGGCCAGGCTGCGGGAAAAGGCCCCGGCGGTGTCCAGACCCGGTCGCGATGCGCGACGGCTGCCCACCATCGCCAACTGTGGCCGTTCGAGAATCGAGGGGTCGCCGGCCACGAACAGCAGCGGTGGCGCATCCTCGAGTTGCGCCAGCAAGGGTGGGTAGCCGGGCTGGTCCCACATCAGCAAATGCTGGGCCTGGCTGTCTATCCAGGCCAATGCGCGACGGGCGCCGTCGCGCACCTGGGGGCTGCGCCGGGCCTCGCTGCAGGCTGGCGGCAGGTCCAGGGAACGCCAGGCACTGGCCGGGGCACTGAGTGCTTTAGAAGCACAACCGAATGCCTGAACCAGGCGCTGAAAGCGCATCGGCCCGAGTTCGGGCAGAACGTGCAAGCGCAATCGGGCTTCCAGTTCTGCCGGGGAAATGCTGCCGCTCATCGAGTTCGACATGGATCATCCTTGATCGTCAGGGCTCCAGCCTGCGCTGGAACAAGCTGTGGATAACTCTGTTGGTAACTTGTTGAGGAAAGATCTCCCTCAGGGGTTGCGAACCTTGTCCAGCACCGCCAGCGAACGGGTGGCCTTGAGTACCAATCCGTAGCTGAGCCTGTCGTAGCTGCGGAACACCATCAGCCAGCCGGCCGCCTCGTCGGGGATCTTCAGCGGCTCGCCGGTCTGCCGGTCGCGCACGGTTTCACCGGTCTTGATCACCGCCAGCACGTTGCCCTCCAGCAGCCCGTCGCGGCGCCCGCGGTTGAGGGTCACCACATCCAGGGCGCCGATCTGAGTGACCCCTCGGGGCACGTCGATGATCAGCCCTTCCACCGGCCGTTGCGGGGCACTGGGGCTGAAGGAGCCCGGCAACCCCGAGGTATCGACGGCCAGCAAGCGATCACCCAGGCGCACTTCCTGGTTGCTGCTCTGCAACGTGAGGGTGGCCAGGTCACCCTCGCTCGCCACCACCCGGGCGCTGCCAATGGCATCGGCGTTGACCCCCAGCAGTTCCTGGCTCAGGGGGTCGCGGTAGATCTTGCCCTGGCGGAACAGCTCATAGACCGGCTGCTCAGGGTCCAGCCGGCCACGGGCGAAAAGCCGGTCGCCCATGCCACCCAGCACCCGCTCGCCCTCGCCGGCCACGATGTACGGCGCCTGCTCAAGGGCCCCGGGCTGATCGACGATGCGGTTGTCCAGCAAGAAGCTGCTGATCGCTTGCAGGGGAATGCTCGGAATCGGGGCAGGGGGCAGGCGCCGGGCCTGGGGCGCGAGCTTGACCGTCGGCGGCGCCGCTGGTCGCTCCAGCTGCAGGCGTGGCGGGCCGTCATTGCGCACCAGTTGCAGGCGGTCGCCGGGGAAGATCTGCCCGGCGAAGCCCGCCGGCCAGAGCTCGCGCCATTGCCAGGGCTGCTGCAGATACAGGCTGGCGACGCTCCACAGGGTATCGCCCGGCTGCACCCAGTAGTGCTGTGGATAACTGTCCCGCAGTTGCACCTGGGCCTGGCCGATGGCGGTCCAGCCCGCCAGCAGCAGGGCGAACAGTGATTTCCTCATGGGCTGAATCCCTTTATTATGTGCGTTCGCGTGAAACGCCAGAGCCTGCACGGCTCGCTCCATCCCAGAGCACGTTTTGCACCGGCGGCCCAGGTCCAGAACCTGCGCGGACGCCGACTCCGCCCTTACTTCACACGTGTAGCAATTACGCTTATGGCCATTTTAAACATCCTCGAATTCCCTGATCCGCGCCTGCGCACTATCGCCAAACCAGTGGCCGTAGTGGACGACGAAGTGCGTCAGTTGGTCGACGACATGTTTGAAACAATGTATGAGGCCCCAGGCATCGGTCTGGCGGCGACCCAGGTCAACGTGCACAAACGCGTGGTGGTCATGGACCTGTCCGAAGACCGCAGCGAACCACGGGTGTTCATCAACCCCGAGTTCGAAGCCCTGACCGACGAGATGGACCAGTACCAGGAAGGCTGCCTTTCGGTACCGGGCTTCTACGAAAACGTCGACCGCCCGCAACGGGTCAAGATCAAGGCCCTGGACCGCGACGGCCAGCCCTACGAGCTGATCGCCGAAGGTTTGCTCGCCGTGTGCATCCAGCACGAATGCGACCACCTGAACGGCAAGTTGTTCGTCGACTACCTGTCCACGCTCAAGCGTGACCGGATCAAGAAGAAGCTGGAAAAGCAGCATCGCCAGCAGGCTTGATGACCGTCTTGCAAAGGCTTGCCAAGCAGGCTGAGTGAAAAAGTCGCGAGTGAGAGCAAGACAAGGCAAAAACAGGCGAGGAAGCGGAGTTTAGGCCCCTAAATGAGCATTCCGAGCCTGTTTTTAACGCAGTCTTGCCGAACGCAGCAGTTTTCACACAGCCTGCACGGCAAGCCTTTTTCTTTTCCGCATGTTTAACATCGAGAATTCCCATGACTGAGCCACTGCGCATCGTCTTCGCCGGCACCCCCGAATTCGCCGCCGAACACCTCAAGGCCCTGCTCGACAGCCCTTACCAGATCGTTGCGGTCTACACCCAGCCGGACCGTCCGGCGGGGCGCGGGCAGAAGCTGATGCCCAGTCCGGTCAAGCAGCTTGCTCTGGAAAACGACCTCACCGTGCTACAGCCGCCGACCTTGCGCAATGCCGAGGCTCAGGCCGAGCTGGCAGCGCTCAAGCCGGACCTGATGGTGGTGGTGGCCTACGGCCTGATCCTGCCCCAGGCGGTGCTGGATATTCCGCGCCTGGGTTGCATCAACAGCCACGCTTCGCTGTTGCCACGCTGGCGCGGTGCCGCGCCGATCCAGCGTGCGGTGCAAGCCGGTGACGCGCAAAGCGGGGTGACCGTGATGCGCATGGAAGCCGGCCTGGACACCGGGCCGATGCTGCTCAAGGTCAGCACCCCGATCAGCGCCGAAGATACCGGCGGCAGCCTGCACGACCGTCTGGCCGAGATGGGCCCGCCCGCAGTGCTGCAAGCCATCGAAGGCCTGGCCGCCGGCACCCTGGAAGGCGAAGTCCAGGACGACAGCCTGGCCACCTACGCCCACAAGCTGAACAAGGACGAGGCGCGCATCGACTGGAGCCGCCCGGCCGTGGAGCTGGAGCGCCTGGTGCGGGCCTTCAACCCCTGGCCGATCTGCCACAGCAGCTTGAATGGCGAAGCGCTGAAAGTGCTGGCCGCCACCCTGGCCGAAGGCAAGGGCGCGCCGGGGGAAATCCTCGGCGCCAGCAAGGACGGCCTGATCGTTGCCTGCGGTGAGCAGGCGCTGTGCCTGACCCGCCTGCAACTGCCCGGGGGCAAGGCGCTGAACTTCAGCGACCTGTTCAACAGCCGTCGCGAGAAATTCGCCATCGGCACCCTGCTCGGCCCAGCAGCGGAGGCCCAATGAACCCGCGCCTGGCCGCCGCCAAGGCGCTGACCGCCGTGCTCAACGGCAAGGCCTCGCTCAACAGCTCGCTGCCGATTCAACTGGACAAGGTCGAGGCCCGGGATCGCGGCTTCACCCAGGACCTGGCCTTCGGCACCGCGCGCTGGCAGCCACGGCTGTCTGCCCTGGCGACCAAGCTGCTGCAGAAGCCGTTCAAGGCAGCCGACGCCGATGTCGAAGCATTGCTGCTGGTGGGCCTCTATCAGTTGCTCTACACCCGGGTTCCGGCCCACGCAGCCATCGGTGAAACCGTGGGCTGCGCCGACAAGCTGAAAAAGCCTTGGGCCAAGGCCCTGCTCAATGCCGTGCTGCGCCGCGCCCAACGCGAAAGTGAAACGCTGCTGGCCGAGCTTGAGCACGACCCGGTGGTGCGCACCGCGCACCCGCGCTGGTTGCAGAAATCCCTCAAGGCGTTCTGGCCCCAGCAGTGGGAGGCCATCTGCGCCGCCAACAACGCCCACCCGCCGATGATCCTGCGGGTCAACCGCCGGCATCACTCCCGCGATGCCTACCTGAACCTGTTGAGCGAAGCGGGGGTTGCGGCCAAGGCTTGCGTCTACAGCCAGGACGGCATCGTCCTCGACGAAGCCTTGGATGTACGCAGCCTGCCAGGCTTTACCGAAGGCTGGATCAGTGTGCAGGACGAGGCCGCGCAACTGGCCGCCGAGCTGCTGGAACTGGCACCGGGGCAACGGGTGCTGGACGCCTGCTGCGCCCCGGGCGGCAAGACCTGCCACATCCTCGAAGTGCAACCGGCCCTGGCCGGCGTGGTGGCGGTGGACCTGGAAGCCAAGCGCCTGGTGCGGGTACGGGAAAACCTAGACCGCCTGGGGCTCGACGCCCAATTGATCGCCGCCGATGGCCGCGACACCCAGGCCTGGTGGGACGGCAAGCCGTTCCAGCGGATCCTGCTGGACGCGCCATGCTCGGCCACCGGGGTGATCCGCCGCCATCCGGATATCAAGCTGACCCGCCAGCCCGAAGACATCGCCGCCCTGGCGCAACTGCAAGGCGAACTGCTGGATGCCATGTGGCAGGCCCTGGAAGTGGGCGGCATCCTGCTCTACGCCACCTGCTCGACGCTACCTACCGAGAACACCGAGGTCATCGAGGCCTTCCTGGCCCGCACCCCGGGTGCTCGTGAATTGGACATCGGCGGCCAACTGGGGCAGCCTGCGGCCGGCCTCAAGCAGCCCCACGGGCGCCAGTTGCTGGCGCAAGAAGGCGGCCACGACGGCTTCTACTACGCCAAGTTGATCAAGATCGCCGCCGCACGCGGTTAAACGGTTTTAAGGGAGTGACTGGATGAAGATCATCATCCTCGGCGCCGGGCAAGTGGGTGGCACGCTGGCGGAACACCTGGCCAGCGAAGCCAATGACATCACCGTGGTCGACACCGACGGCGAACGCCTGCGCGACCTCGGCGACCGCCTGGACATCCGCACCGTGCAGGGCCGCGCCTCGTTCCCGACGGTGCTGCGCCAGGCCGGCGCCGACGACGCCGACATGCTGGTGGCGGTAACCAACAGCGACGAGACCAACATGGTCGCCTGCCAGGTGGCCCACACCCTGTTCCACACCCCGACCAAGATCGCCCGGGTGCGCGAAGCCGCCTACCTGACCCGCGCCGGGCTGTTCGACAACGATGCGATCCCGGTGGACGTGCTGATCAGCCCCGAGCAGGTGGTGACCAACTACATCAAGCGCCTGATCGAGCACCCCGGTGCGCTGCAGGTGATCGACTTCGCCGAAGGCAAGGCGCAACTGGTGGCGGTCAAGGCCTACTACGGTGGCCCGCTGGTGGGCCAGCAACTGCGCCAGCTGCGCGAGCACATGCCCAACGTCGATACCCGGGTGGCGGCGATCTTCCGTCGCGACCGGCCGATCATGCCCAAGGGCGATACGGTGATCGAGGCCGACGACGAAGTGTTCTTCATCGCCGCCAAGGCCCACATCCGCGCGGTGATGAGCGAGATGCGCCGCCTGGAGGAATCCTACAAGCGCATCGTCATCGCCGGTGGCGGGCAGATCGGCGAGCGCCTGGCCGAGGCCATCGAAAGCCGCTACCAGGTGAAGATCATCGAGATGAACCCGGCCCGCTGCCGCTATCTCTCCGACACCCTGGACAGCACCGTGGTGCTGCAGGGCAGCGCCTCGGACCGCGACCTGCTGCTGGAAGAGAACATCGCCGACGCCGATATCTTCCTGGCCCTGACCAACGACGACGAAGCCAACATCATGTCCTCGCTGCTGGCCAAGCGCCTGGGTGCGAAGAAGGTGATGACCATCATCAACAACCCGGCCTATGTCGACCTGATCCAGGGTGGCGACATCGACATCGCCATCAGCCCACAACTGGCCACCATCGGCACGCTGCTGGCCCACGTGCGCCGCGGCGATATCGTCAGCGTGCACTCCCTGCGCCGGGGCGCGGCGGAAGCCATCGAGGCCATTGCCCACGGTGACGCCAAGTCGAGCAAGGTGATCGGCCGCGCCATCGAGAACATCGGCCTGCCGCCGGGAACCACCATCGGCGCGATCATTCGCGACGAAGAAGTGCTGATCGCCCACGACGACACGGTGATCGAAGCCGGCGACCACGTGATCCTGTTCCTTGTGGATAAAAAACACATCCGCGACGTGGAGAAACTGTTCCACGTCGGCCTGAGCTTCTTCTGATCAACAACTCTGTAGCCGCTGCCGAAGGCTGCGATCGACTGCGCAGCAGGCGCTGCCCTTGCGAAGGCCCTGCGGGCCTGATCGCAACCTGCGGCGGCTACATGAGCCCACAGGAGTGACAACGATGCTTGAATCCCTGGAAAAAATGCTCGCCAAGGGTGTGGATAACGCCCTGCTGCGCTTCGGCCTGGGCAAGGGTTACCTGGATCAGGGCGATTTCGCCAAGGCCGCCGAGCACCTGCAACGTTGCGTGGCCTTCGACCCCAAGTATTCCGCGGCGTGGAAGTTGCTGGGCAAAGCCTGCCAGGGGCAGGGCGACCTGCCGGCAGCGCGCCAGGCCTGGGAACAGGGCCTGGAAGCGGCCCGGAGCCACGGCGACAAGCAGGCGGAAAAGGAAATGACGGTGTTCCTGAAAAAACTCGACCGCCAGTCTCAAGGCTGACCCCACCCCTGCTCGGTAGCCGCTGCTGCAGGCTGAGAACGAGCTGGGCGGCACTGCGATGCAGTGCTCGCTAGCTCTGAAGACCCGCACAGGCTCGATAAGAGAGCGCCAAGCAAGGCCCTTCGGTCCTTTTCGCAGCCTCGCGAGCTCGGCAGCGGCGACGGGGCGATTTCACAGGTAGCGCAGGGCGATCCCTTCAGCGTCCACTTGCACCACTTCCATGCGCACCCGCGGCGCCGTCACCGGCAGGCCTTGCACCTGGCCGTAGACCACCGCGCCCTTGGGCAGTCTTGCCAGGGCCGGGCTCTGTACATAGACGCCGCTGGCGGACAGGTTGCGGGTCTGCCCCAGGCATTCGCCGATGCTTTCGTGGGAAATCTTGATGCGGAACGACTTGCGGTGATCGGACATCTTCTGCGCCCTTGTTCGGTGTGCTGTGGATAACTCCCGGTGGGGGATTATCCACAGATCGTGCCAGCTCCTTCAGTACCAGCGCGCCTCGCCAGGCGGGCGCTTCTTGAAGCGTTTCATGCTCCACATGTACTGGCTCGGATAGGCCCCCACATAACGCTCGACCACCTTGCTCATGGCCGCGCAGGAGGTTTCGGTATCAGTGCTGTACATGTCTTCCGGCGCCGCTTCGAGGATCACCTTGTAGCCCGAGCCGTCGGGCAGGCGCAGGGCATGGAGGAACACGCCGACCGCCTTGCCGCCGGCCAGCATGTTCGGCACGAACTTGCTGGTCAGGGCCTGGGTGGCGAAGAAGGGCACGAAGATCCCGGCGGATTCGGCCGGTTCCGGGTCGGCGGGGATGCCCACTGCACCCCCTTTGCGCACTTCCTTGATGACGCTGAGGATGCCTTCCTTGGTGGAAGCCGCCACGCGGTTGCCCAGCTGCACCCGCTGCTTGCGCAGCAGTTCGTCCACCGCCTTGAGCTTGGGCGGACGGTAGAAAATGATCGGTTTGCACTGGCTGCAATAGAAGTGATTGAGCACTTCCCAGTTGCCCAGGTGGCTGGTGATGCCGACCACGCCCTTGCCCGAGGCCAGGGCGTCCTTGAGCACCTCCAGGCCCTCGACTTCACGCACCAGGGCAATGGAACGCTCGGCCGGCCAGATCCAGGCGCAGGCGCTTTCGGTCAGGGACTTGCCGATGTCCTTCAGGCTCTGGCCCACCAGGCGCTCGCGTTCCGCCGGGTCCATCTGTGGAAAACACTTGGCCAGGTTGATGCGCACCACCTCGCGGGAACGATTGGGCGTCTTCCACATGATCCAGCCGATGGCTGCGCCGACCGCCTGCACCGCGCGCCAGGGCAGCAGGGCAAACAACCGCAGAGCGCCCACCAGCAGGGCGCCTTTGAACTTATCCACAAATGACTCCTGATCTTGGTCATGAAGCGTGTCGCCAGCCGGCTATTCTAACCGCGCATCGGCCAGGATGGCGTAGCGATCACAGTCCAGGGTGTGGTCCATGACCATCCCCGAGGCCTGCATCAGCGCATAACAGATGGTCGGGCCGACGAAAGTGAAGCCGGCCTTGCGCAAGCCGCGGCTCATGGCTTCGGCCTCCGGTGTCACCGCCGGCACTTCGCTGCGGTCCTTGAAATGGTTGATCTTCGGCACGCCACCGACGAAGGCCCAGAGAAAGGCCACCGGGTCTTCCAGCTCCAGCCAGGCCTGGGCATTGCGCCGCGCGGCGTTGAGCTTGAGGCGGTTGCGGATGATGCCCGGGTCCTGCATCAGGTCGTCGATCTCGGCATCGCTCATCTGCGCCACGCGCTGCACATCGAAGCCGAACAGCACCTGGCGATAGTGCTCGCGCTTCTTCAGCACGGTGATCCATGACAGCCCGGCCTGGAACCCTTCGAGCAATAACAACTCGAACAAGCGCTGCCCATCGCGCAGCGGCACGCCCCACTCCTGATCGTGATAAGCCATGTACAGCGGATCTTCGGAACACCAAAAGCAGCGTGGCATAAGGCTCCAGGGGGCGTGCGCAGGACTGAATCGGGTATACTCCCGCTCCTTAAATCGCAGCCCAAGTAACAGGTGAATTTCGTGAGCCAGCCTACGCCAGCCGTGCGTACCTTCCAAGACTTGATCCTCGCCCTCCAGCAGTACTGGGCCGAGCAAGGTTGTGTGGTACTTCAGCCCTACGATATGGAAGTAGGCGCCGGCACTTTCCACACCGCTACCTTCCTGCGGGCCATCGGCCCGGAAACCTGGAACGCCGCTTATGTGCAGCCCAGTCGTCGCCCGACTGACGGCCGCTACGGCGAAAACCCCAACCGCCTGCAGCACTACTATCAGTTCCAGGTGGTCTTGAAGCCCAACCCGGAGAACTTCCAGGAGCTGTACCTGGGTTCCCTGAAGCACGTGGGTCTGGACCCGCTGGTGCACGACATCCGCTTCGTCGAGGACAACTGGGAATCGCCGACCCTGGGCGCCTGGGGCCTGGGCTGGGAAGTCTGGCTCAACGGCATGGAAGTGACTCAGTTCACCTACTTCCAGCAAGCCGGTGGCATCGAGTGCTACCCGGTAACCGGTGAAATCACCTATGGCCTGGAACGCCTGGCCATGTACCTGCAGGGCGTGGATTCGGTATACGACCTGGTGTGGGCCGACGGCCCGTTCGGCAAGGTCACCTATGGCGATGTGTTCCACCAGAACGAAGTGGAGCAGTCGACCTACAACTTCGAACACGCCAACGTCGAGAAGCTGTTCGAACTGTTCGATTTCTACGAAAGCGAAGCCAAGCGCCTGATCGAGCTGGATCAGCCGCTGCCGCTGCCGAGCTATGAAATGGTCCTCAAGGCCTCGCACACCTTCAACCTGCTGGATGCACGCCGGGCAATCTCGGTCACCGCACGTCAGCAGTACATCCTGCGTGTGCGCACCCTGGCGCGTTCCGTGGCGCAAGCCTACCTGCTGGCCCGGGCCAAGCTGGGCTTCCCCATGGCGACCCCGGACCTGCGTGATGAAGTGTTGGCTAAGTTGGAGGCGGCACAATGAGTGCGCAAGATTTTCTGGTTGAACTGGGCACTGAAGAACTGCCACCCAAAGCCCTGAACACCCTGGCCGAAGCCTTTCTGGCCGGCATCGAAAAAGGCCTGCAGAGCGCCGGCCTGAGCTTCCAGGCCAAGCACGTATACGCCGCGCCACGGCGCCTGGCGGTCCTGATCACCCAGCTGGCCACCCAGCAGCCGGATCGCAGCATCAACCTCGATGGCCCGCCACGCCAGGCGGCGTTCGACGCTGAAGGCAACCCGACCCAGGCGGCCCTGGGCTTTGCCAAGAAGTGCGGCGTCGAACTCAGCGAGATCGACCAGAGCGGCCCGAAACTGCGCTACAGCCAGAGCATCAAGGGCAAGCCGACCGCCAGCCTGCTGCCGACCATCGTCGAAGATTCGCTGAACGACCTGCCGATTCCCAAGCGCATGCGCTGGGCCGCGCGCAAGGAAGAGTTCGTGCGTCCGACCCAATGGCTGGTGATGCTGCTGGGTGACGACGTCATCGACTGCACCATCCTGGCCCAGAAGGCCGGTCGCGACTCCCGCGGCCATCGCTTCCACCACCCGCAAAGCGTGCGCATCACTTCGCCGGCCAACTACCTGGCCGACCTGCGTGCCGCCTACGTGCTGGCCGACGCCAACGAGCGTCGCGAGCTGATCAGCAAGCGCACCGCAGAACTGGCCACCCTGCAGGAAGGCACGGCGATCGTCCCGGCGGACCTGCTGGACGAAGTGACCGCCCTGGTGGAATGGCCAGTGCCGCTGGTGTGCTCGTTCGAGGAGCGTTTCCTTGAAGTGCCCCAGGAAGCCCTGATCACCACCATGCAGGACAACCAGAAGTATTTCTGCCTGCTGGACGTGGACGGCAAGCTGCTGCCGCGCTTCATCACCGTGGCCAACATCGAGAGCAAGGACCCGCGCCAGATCATCGAGGGCAACGAGAAAGTCGTGCGCCCACGCCTGACCGACGCCGAGTTCTTCTTCAAGCAGGACAAGAAGCAGAAGCTCGAAGACTTCAACCTGCGCCTGCAGAACGTGGTCTTCCAGGAAAAACTCGGCAGCGTCTACGACAAGGCCGAGCGGGTTTCCAAGCTGGCCGCCTTCATTGCCCCGCGCATCGGCGGCGACGCCCAGCGCGCAGCCCGTGCCGGCCTGCTGTCCAAGTGCGACCTGGCCACCGAGATGGTCGGCGAGTTCCCGGAGATGCAAGGCATCGCCGGCTACTACTACGCCCTCAATGACGGCGAGCCGGAAGATGTAGCCCTGGCCCTGAACGAGCAGTACATGCCCCGTGGCGCCGGTGCCGAGCTGCCCAGCACCGTGACCGGTGCCGCCGTAGCCATCGCCGACAAGCTGGACACCCTGGTGGGGATCTTCGGCATCGGCATGCTGCCCACCGGCAGCAAGGACCCCTACGCCCTGCGTCGCGCGGCACTGGGCGTGCTGCGGATCCTGATCGAGAAGAAGTTCGACCTCGACCTGAACGAAGCCGTGGCCTTCGCCGTCAGCGCCTTCGGCAGCAAGGTCAAGGCCGCCGGCCTGGCCGACCAGGTGCTGGAGTTCATCTTCGACCGCCTGCGTGCCCGTTACGAAGACGAAGGCGTGGATGTGGCCACCTACCTCTCGGTGCGTGCCCTGAAGCCGGGTTCGGCCCTGGACTTCGACCAGCGCGTGCAAGCCGTGCAGGCCTTCCGCAAGCTGCCGGAAGCCGCCGCCCTGGCCGCGGTGAACAAGCGCGTGTCGAACCTGCTGAGCAAGATCGAAGGCAATGTGCCGACCACCATCGAAGCCAAGTACTTCGACAACGCCAACGAGTTCTCCCTGTACTCGGCGATCCAGCAAGCGGACCAGGCTGTACAGCCCATGGCCGCTGCCCGCCAGTACAGCGAGACCCTGGCCCGCCTGGCAGCCCTGCGCGAGCCGGTGGACGCCTTCTTCGAGGCGGTGATGGTCAATGCCGAGGACGCCAATGTACGGGCCAACCGCTACGCGCTGCTGGCGCGGCTGCGGGGCCTGTTCCTGGGCGTGGCCGACATTTCGGTACTGAGCTGATCAGGTAAGGAACTGCTGTGAAACTGCTGATACTCGATCGTGACGGCGTGATCAATCACGACTCCGATGCCTACATCAAATCGGTGCAGGAGTGGATTCCGCTCCCCGGCGCGATCGAAGCCATTGCGCAGTTGAGCAAGGCCGGCTGGACGGTGGCGATCGCCACCAACCAGTCCGGCATCGCTCGCGGCTACTACGACCTGGCCACCCTCGATGCCATGCACGCGCGCCTGCGCGAACTGGTGGCGGAGCAGGGCGGCGAAGTCGGGCTGATCGTCTACTGCCCTCACGGGCCCGACGAAGGGTGCGCCTGCCGCAAACCGAAACCGGGCATGCTGCGAACCATTGCCGAGCATTACCAGGCAGAACTGACAGGTCTATGGTTTGTCGGTGACAGTCTCGGTGACCTGGAAGCCGCAAAAGCCGTCGACTCTCAGCCAGTATTGGTAAAGACCGGGAAAGGCGAAAAGACTCTGGGGAAAACCCTGCCGGTAGGCACCTTGATTTTTGACGACCTGGCGGCCGTTGCCGCTGAACTTATCCACAATTAGGCCCCTTCTGGCATCCTGACCAAGGACTGTTCGGGAGAGCGCTTTTTAACAGGCGGGCAATGCCCGCAATGGTAAATGCCGCTATGTCGATCCTGCAGGCCATCAGAACCTTTTTCTTTTACCTGCTACTGGGCACCAGTTCCTTGCTGTGGTGCTCCCTGAGCTTTTTTATCGCGCCGTTCCTGTCTTTCAAGGCGCGCTATCGCTTTATCAACGTCTACTGGTGTCGCTGCGCGCTGTGGCTGACCAAGGTATTCCTCAATATCCGCGTAGAAGTGAAGGGCGCGGAAAATGTCCCCGAGCGGCCTTGCGTGATCGTCTCCAATCACCAAAGCACCTGGGAAACCTTCTTTCTCTCGGCCTACTTCGAGCCCCTGAGCCAGGTGCTCAAGCGCGAGCTGCTGTATGTGCCGTTCTTCGGCTGGGCCATGGCCATGCTGCGGCCCATAGCCATTGACCGGGACAACCCCAAGGCGGCCCTCAAGCAGGTGGCGAGCAAGGGCGACGAGTTGCTCAAGGACAATGTCTGGGTATTGATCTTCCCTGAAGGCACCCGTGTGCCCCACGGCCAGATCGGCAAGTTTTCCCGCAGCGGCAGCGCCCTGGCGGTGAATGCCGACCTGCCGGTGCTGCCGGTAGCCCATAACGCGGGCAAGTTCTGGCCGAAGACCGGCTGGGCCAAGCGCCCCGGCACCATCACCGTGACCATTGGCGCGCCGATGTATGCCCAAGGCAGCGGCCCGCGGGCCATCGCCGAGCTCAATGACCGAGTGGCGGCCTGGAATGAACAGGCCCAACGGGATATGGGCTCATTGCCACCATTGGCCACTTCCACGGATAAGCTTGCTGTATGAGCTTCTGTGGATAACCTGTGTACGAATTTTCCTACAAGGCCTGAAATCGACTTATAAATCACTGATTTATATGTATATTTCCCAAGTTCATAAAATGTGGAAAAACGTGCATAAGTTTTTAAGCAGACAAAAAAACCGGCCTTGAAGCCGGTTTTTTTTCACCTGGAATATTCCCCGCCCCTCATTCCTCCAGCAAAGGCAGTTCGAGGATGAAGCAAGAGCCCCGACCCACCACGCTCTGGCAACTGATACGACCCTGATGCCGATCCACCACCGCCTTGACCATGGACAAGCCCAGGCCCAGGCCATCTATGCCCTTGGCCGACGCAAAGCGCTGGTACTGGCCGAACAGCTGGGGCAGATCCGCGGCATCGATGCCCCGGCCCTCATCGCTGATCTCACAGCGCAGCCAGCCTGGGGTACAACTGACCCGCACACTCACCCTGGACTCCACCGGGCTGTACTTGATGGCGTTTTCCAGCAGGTTGAACAGCGCCCGGGTCAGTAGCGACTGGTCCGCCAGCACCAGGCCTTCGGCCTCGTCGTCCAGGTCATGCTCCAGGTGGATGTCCTTCAACTGGGCCAGGGTCGTGGCCTGATCGAAGGCGTCCAGCACCAGCATGGCGAACATGCTCGGTTCGAACTGGTAGGCCTCCGACTCGGCCTTGGCCAACTGCACGAAGGCCTCGGTCAGAGCCAGGGCCCGGCGTACCTGCTGTTCGATCTGGCCGTACACCAGCCGGGGCGTCTCCGGCTGACGACGCTGCACATCCAGCAAGGCCAGGATCGCCGAATGGGGCGCACGCAGATCATGGGACAGAAAGCGCAACAGCACGCTGCGTTGTTGTTCGGCGTCGCGCTCGACGCTGAGGTCGGTAAGGCTCAGCAGCCAGCCGATGGCGGTATCGCAGTCCACCGGCAGCAGCGGCGCCAGTTCCATGCGCAGGCTGCGCTGCTGAACATCCCGGAACTCCACCGCCGGCAGTTGTTCCAGCCGGGGGTACAAGGCCGGCTCCGTCAAGCCCGGGTAACCCAGGGCGGCCAGCTGGGCAATCAGCCCTTCGCCCACCAGGGAATGGGCAAACACTTCCCGTGCGTTGCGGTTGGCCAGCAGGATCTTGCCGTCGGGGTCACTGATCAGGGTCGCCACCGGCAGGTACTCCAGGCCATCGGCGATAAAACGCCGGGTGTCCCGGGTACGGCTCAGGGCCTGCTCCAGAGCGACGATCTGCCCCTGCAGCACATCCCCGGCCGGGGCCTGGCTGCGCCGGCGTTCCGGCAACACCTTGGGCTCGCTGTCCAGGCGC
Organism: Pseudomonas sp. MWU349; assembly: GCF_017947325.1. Lineage (NCBI taxonomy): Bacteria > Pseudomonadati > Pseudomonadota > Gammaproteobacteria > Pseudomonadales > Pseudomonadaceae > Pseudomonas > Pseudomonas sp. MWU349. Next base: position 110,365 of record NZ_JAFEVP010000004.1, read on the forward strand.
GCCAGTTCCCAGCCGAAGTAGGCCAGGATCACACTCAGCCGGCGCCAGTTCCAGATCAGGTAGGCCAGCAGCATGCCCAGCAGGCTGGCCACCGGCGACCACCAGTAGCCCAGCCGCAGCATCAGTACCGAGCCCGCCAGGCCCAGCCCCATGCAACCCAGGGTTATCCACAGCGCGTGGCGCGGCCGCCACAGCAACAGCCCGAGCAACACAGCGGTCAGGGCCATGGCCAGCAGCATCCCCGACCACTGGCCCAGGGCAACCACGCTGCGATGCTGGAGCAGGCCATTGAGCAGGTTGGCCTGGATCTCCACCCCCGGGGTGGTGCCCTGGCTGCCGGATTGCGGGGTCACGTAGCGGTCCCCCAGCCCCGGGGCCGTGGAGCCCACCAGGATCAACCGGTCGCGCAGCAGCTCCGGCGGCACTTCGCCCCGCAGCACGCTGACATAGGGCACGCTGGGAAAGCCGGCGTCGGCACTGATAAAGGGAATGCGCACCGGGTTGGACCGCAGCCACCCCTGGGCCACGCGAGGTTCACCGGGCCCGGGCATACGGGGAAATGCCGGCTCGGCTTCGGTCAGCTGGTACAGCAGCCACGTCAGTTGCGCCCGGGGAGCCAGCACCGGGCCTTCGCGCAGGTAGACGCTGCGCACCGTGCCATCGGCATCCGCCTCGGCATTGATATGGCCCAGGCCGCGGGCGCAATTGCGCAGCAGCGGCACCGGCGGGATTTCCTCAATGTCCTGGCCATAGCGGGCAACGCCCTGGCGCAGCACCGGCAGGAACACATTGCCGGCCCGGCACAGAGCGGCAGCCAGGCGGGTGTCGTTTTCCACCGTGCTGCCGGGTTCACTGAGGATCACATCGAACAGCACCCCTTTGGCCTCGGCGGCGCTCAGCCGGTCCAGCAGTTGGCCATGAATGGCCCGCGGCCAGGGCCAGCGCCCCAGTTGCTGCAGGCTGTAATCGTCGATGGTCACCAGCAGGATGCGTGGGTCCACCGGTAGCGGGGTGAAGCGCCGCAGGTTGTCGTAGAACAGATTGTTCAGGGCCAGGCCGTGGCTCAGGGACAACACCGCCGTCAGCGGCAGAAGAATCAGGCTGACCCACAGCCACTCCCGCACCAGCCCGCGGAACAGGCGCTGAGCCTGGGTCGGTTCACGGCCTTCGACCCGACGGCGCCACAGGCTCATGGACGGCCCACCGGAGCGTTATTCAACACGGGTGGTCCTGGGGTAATAAAAGATGTCATAGACCCCGGTTTCGCCTTCCAGGCCGTGCTCATCGAACGCCGAAAGACGCACGTGATAAAAAAATGCCTGCAAGCCGGTGAAGTTGACCTGCGGGGTGCTGGAGAACTGCTCCTGCTTGATGTTCAGGAAGTCCTTGTCGGTGGCGACCTGGGCCCGGTAGCGGCTGGCCCCGGGCAAAGGTTGCAGGATCAGTTGCCAGACGGGCAGGGCACCGGTCCGCCCGGCCTGCCCCAGCAGCCTCGGCGCGGCCAGCAGTTCCACCGGCTTGAGCTCGCCCTGTTTCTGGATCCGCAGCCCCTGGCGCGCCATGACCTGGACTTCACCCGGCACCGGGCCTGCCGGTTTATCCACAGGGCGCTGACGTTTATGCCGCGGTGCAGGCTGCGGCACATCCTCTTCGCGATTCACCGCCACCTGGCCATTGAGCACCTCCACCAGGGATTGCTGATCGTCATTGCGTACCCGAAAGTGAGTACCGCGAACCCCCAGCACGCCCACCGGCGTAACGATCTGGAAGCGGTCGTGATCACTGGTGCGCTTGATCACGTAGGACTCGATCTGGCCCTGCTCCAGCACAACCTGAGGGATGGCGTACTGGTTATTGAGTTGCAGGGTGACCTGGGAACTGGAAGGCAGCACCACCCGCGAACCGTCTCCCAGGGACAGGCTGACAAAGGCCGACGGCGAGGTCCTGACCCCTTCCTTCTCATCGATGCTCATGCCTTCCTGCAGGAGCACTTCACGTCCCTTGGCATCCAGTTTCCAGGCTTCGCCGGTCAGGTGTTCCACCGTGGCCGGCAGGGGCTGGCCACGGCACTGCTGGTTGTCATCGATATAGGGCAGCCGTGGCGCAGCCGCCTGTGCCGCACACAGCGGCAGAATCAGCCCGGCCAACAGCAGGGCGACACGCGCGACCTGAGGCCGGCCGGTGGACGGAAAAAGGCAGAGGTCATTCATGGATGTGCTTAGAGCCTTTGGGAAAACCGCGGCGAAATCCTACGCACCATACCTGAGGCAGATCGTTGGCAGAAAGCCGAACGCTGCGGGATGTCGCCCAAAGACAGGAACCCGGTCGGGCGAGGGCGGAAACAGGGCAGGGCGAGAAGAAAGTGACACGTCCCTGTGTCGGAACCGGGGCGACAGGTCGCCCGGCCCAAAGTCCTGAGGAGGCACTCCCTGTATTCCCCTTCAACGACGCACGCGAGCGCGCGCTGTCCCGCCAGCCTGGCGGTTGACACTCCCTGTGTCGGAGCACTTCCAGGTGCCCCCGTGTGCCACTCAGCAAGAAGCAATGTAACGCTGGCCGCAAAGCTGCGACGAATTTGCAATATTTGTTCAGAATCATTGCCGCGGCCTCTAGAACACCCAGCGCGGGGCCGGTGGCTGCAGGTTCGTGGGTAGCGCTGTCCGCCCAATCACGGGCTCGGCGTCCAGGGTCAGGTTGGAGTCACTGCCGGCGGGCAGGGCCGATCCCGGGTATTGCCCGATGCCGGAGGGCTGACAGCAGCCCGCTGTGGACGCTGGCACGGTACAGGCACTGATTCCCAGATAAGCCGCCAGCATCAAACTGAGAAGACGCACCGGATCATCGCCGCTGAATATTCTGACAAGCGCGACCTGGCCTTTCCTGAGCAGGTTCCCCATGGTTCTTTTCCTTGTTTGTACGAGCCGGTATCGTGCTGCTCAATAGCCCGACGGCCCGTGCTCCGGGCGCCTTACCGGCTATTTGATATCAGCGTACCGAGGGACCCGGGGCTCAAGAGCAATTCGCCACAATTGTTCAGATTCAGGTCAGGTGCCTAAACTTCCCCTCAGTCCGAGCCCGGCAGCCACGGCCTCGGGCGCTCTTGGAACCATAAGGAACTGCCTCGCATGCGTGTCGCGATACTGGATGACGAACCTGCGGAACTGGCGCGGGTGGAACAGACACTGCGAGAGATTCCCGGCCCCGGCGAACAGCCCTGGACCTTGCACAGCTTCGAGCGCGGAGAAGACCTGCTGCGCCAGTTGCGCCGGGAAACCTTCGACCTGCTGATCCTCGACTGGCAAGTGCCGGACCTCAGCGGCCTGTCCCTGTTGCGCTGGACCCGGGAACACATGGATGTGCCGCCGGCAGCCATCATGCTCACCAGCCGCGATGCCGAGAGCGATATCGTCCAGGCCCTGAACACCGGTGCCGACGACTACCTGAGCAAGCCCTTCCGGCCCAACGAACTCAAGGCACGGGTCAACGCGGTACTACGCCGCCATGGCTTGCAGCGCAACCACAGCGAAGAAGTGCAGAGCTTCAACGACCTGAGCTTCGATGATGCCGAACTGACCGTCACCCGCGCCGGCGCGCCCATCAGCCTGACCGAGCGCGAGTACCGCCTGGCCCGCTGCCTGTTCGCCAACCTGGGCCGGCCGCTGTCCCGGGAATACCTGTACGAACGGTTCTGGACCCATGAGGAAATCGTGTCCTCACGGCCCCTGGATACCCACATCTACCGCCTGCGCAACAAGCTGGGGCTGACCGCGGATCGCGGCTGGCAGCTGTTGACGATCTACGGCTATGGCTACCGCCTGGAAAGTGTCGCCTCGCCTGAAGAACAGGGCAGCTGACCGCTTGCCTTCAAAAGCGGCTCGATATCATTCCGGGTCCCGCCAGACATCTTCATAGCCGGCGCGGTCGATGATGAAACGTGTCCCGCTCGGCAGATACAGGTAATCGATCACCTCCGGCAACAGCTCGAGCAGATGCTCGGCGCACAGCGGCTGGTAGAAATCCACGGCGGCGGAATGTTCGCCGCAATGGATAAACCAACTGACCGTGCCGTTCTCCGGCAACTCGATCCGGGTGCCATAGATGGGCGACTGCGCCAGGGAACCGATGGCCAGTGCAATCATCGGCTCCGGTGCCTGGGGAGCGAGGTCGTAGCGTTCACAGATAAGCTGCTGTCTTTCGTTCATTGCTCCAGCCACCAATCGAGCAAGGTCTCGTCATCGGTGTCATCGAGGTTTTTATAGATGTTGGCGTAGTACCACTCGATGCCCGTGGTCTCGCGAAAACGGTTGAAGAACAGGGCGATGTTGTCCATGCCGTTTCGCGCCGGCACCGACAATGTCAGATTGCCCTTATAGCGCCCGTCGAGCATGCCACCCAATTCGCTCGCCACCTCCGCCGCCAGGGCAGCGATGTGTTCTTCAGGGATGTGATCCGAATACATGTGGATGCAGAAGTTGCCGCCACGCTTGAGCACTACGGCGGGAGCTTGCGGGTCCTTGATCGAGATAATGTCGCCCTTGGCCAGGTTCAGCGTCAGCCCCGGTGAATAGAGAATCTCATAACTGTCCTCATCGATCCGCCGTACATGCAGCGGCTCATAGACCGGGCCACGGCTGTTCTGCCCCGCAACAACCCGGATCGATATTTCCTGGTTTTCATCATCCATAACCCATTTCCGTGCGATGGCTGTTTTTACTAAAGGTGAAATGAGCCGAAACGGCTCAGCGGCGTAGCGGGGTCTGATCGATAAACACATCTCGAACGCGCCTGTTCGATGGCCGGATCGTCTCGCAGCTCAGGTGCCAGCACAGCACCTAGTGATCCCGCCAGGTGACGCACTCAAGTGAGGCCAGTGAAGAGCACTCACTCAGGCGCGCAGGCTCAATGGCCTCGTGCTGTAAACAGGCATCTTCATAGGCGACATGTTGGTCGTCGGAGATGGAGGCCAGGTATTGGTCGATGGCGCAAAAACTGACCTCGGGCGCGATATCCACGGTGAACAGCGACAGGCCCCGGGTAACCGTGCACCGGGCACCGAGGCTGCGCAGGTGCTGCACAATCTCCGAGCGCTCTGACTCGCGCTCGGCAAAAACCCGCAGCGTCGAGTGCCCGGATTGCCGCACCACGCCGGTCGCGATCAGCTCATGGGCATCGGCGCGAGTCAGCACCCAGTCCCCCTTGCTCACACCGTAGAGATAGCAGGGCGTGTTATCCAACTCATAGACACCTGCGCCTCGTTGAATGCCCCACATCGATTCATACCCCACCGGAGGGTAACCATCGGCATCGGCGGTGAGCTTGAAAATGATCTTGTGAAACTGTGCTGTCGAGGTATCCATTCCATCTCACCGAGGCGCCACCATGGGCCTCATAAACTGCACGTAAAAGAAGTTTTCCTCGAAGGAAAATATGACCTCTGCGCTGTGATAAGGCTGGGCACTGGAATGAACCAGTCCCATAGCGCCTTTGACGCTACCTGATCAAACAGTACGACGTACGACTTGCTGTTTGTCGTCAGCACTCAGGCCACAGTCCACGGCGTTGAAACGCCAGGCGATGGGGTAGGGTGCTTCATCGAATAGGTGGCTGTTTGTACCCGCGAAGGTCAACATCCTTATTTACTCCATCCAATAAAAAGGCCAACGCTAAGCGTCGGCCTTTTTATTTCCAGCTGTGCCCCCGGATCAGAAGTCCAGGTTGGACACCGCCAAGGCGTTGCTTTCGATGAAGTCGCGACGCGGCTCGACCGCATCACCCATCAGGGTGTTGAAGATCTGGTCGGCGCCGATGGCGTCTTCAATGGTCACCTTGAGCATGCGGCGCATGCTTGGGTCCATGGTGGTTTCCCACAGCTGGTCAGGGTTCATCTCGCCCAGACCTTTGTATCGCTGGATGGTGTGGCGCTTGGTGCTTTCCGCCATCAGCCAGTCCAGGGCCTCCTTGAACTCGGTGACGGCTTTCTTGCGTTCGCCGCGCTGAACATACGCGCCTTCGTCCAGCAGGGTGCTCAGTTGAGCGCCGAGGGAGACGACAGTCTTGTAGTCGTTGCTGCCGAAGAAGTCGCGGTTGAAGGTGACGTAGTTGGACAGGCCGTGGGAGATCAGCTCGACCTCTGGCAGCCACACGTTGCGTTCACGGTCTTCGCGCAGGCTGGCCTTGTAGACCAGGCCGGACTTCTCGGACGTGCGCAGGCGGGCGTCGTACTTGGCCAGCCAATCCTGCATGGCGGCGTGGTCGGACAGTTGCTCCATGGTCACGGCCGGCAGGTAGATGAAGTGCTCGGTCAGCTCCTGCGGGTACAGGCGCGACAGGCGCTTGAGGGTCTTCATCACCATGCGGAAGTCGTTGACCAGGCGCTCCAGCGCCTCGCCGGAGATCCCCGGGGCTTCTTCGTTCAAGTGCAGGCTGGCATCTTCCAGAGCCGACTGGGTCATGTAGTCTTCCATGGCGTCGTCGTCTTTGATGTATTGCTCTTGCTTGCCTTTCTTGACCTTGTACAGCGGCGGCTGGGCGATGTAGATGTAGCCGCGCTCGATCAGCTCCGGCAACTGACGGAAGAAGAAGGTCAGCAGCAGGGTACGGATGTGCGAACCGTCGACGTCAGCATCGGTCATGATGATGATGTTGTGATAACGCAGCTTGTCGATGTTGTACTCTTCGCGGCCGATGCCGCAGCCCAGCGCGGTGATCAGGGTGCCCACCTCTTGCGAGGAGATCATCTTGTCGAAGCGCGCCTTCTCGACGTTGAGGATCTTGCCCTTGAGCGGCAGGATCGCCTGGGTCTTGCGGTTACGGCCCTGCTTGGCGGAACCGCCAGCAGAGTCACCTTCCACCAGGTAGAGTTCGGACAGCGCCGGGTCCTTTTCCTGGCAGTCCGCCAGTTTGCCCGGCAGGCCGGCGATATCCAGCGCGCCTTTGCGGCGAGTCATTTCACGGGCTTTACGCGCCGCTTCACGAGCACGGGCAGCGTCGATCATCTTGCCCACCACCAACTTGGCTTCGTTGGGGTTTTCCAGCAGGAAGTCGGAGAAGTACTTGCCCATTTCCTGTTCGACCGCGGTCTTCACTTCGGAAGACACCAGCTTGTCCTTGGTCTGGGAGCTGAACTTCGGATCCGGCACCTTCACCGAGATGATCGCGGTCAGGCCTTCACGAGCGTCGTCACCAGTGGTGGCGACCTTGTGTTTCTTGGCCAGGCCTTCCTGCTCGATGTAGTTGTTCAGGTTACGGGTCAGGGCCGAACGGAAGCCCACCAGGTGGGTACCGCCGTCGCGCTGAGGAATGTTGTTGGTGAAGCACAACAGGTTCTCGTTGAAGCTGTCGTTCCACTGCAAGGCGATTTCCACGCCGATGCCGTCTTCACGCTGGATGTTGAAGTGGAACACCTGGTTGACCGCAGTCTTGTTGGTGTTCAGGTATTCAACGAAGGCCCGCAGGCCGCCTTCGTACTTGAACAGCTCTTCCTTGCCGCTGCGCTCGTCCTTGAGGACGATGCCGACACCGGAGTTGAGGAAGGACAGTTCACGAATCCGCTTGGCCAGGACGTCCCAGCTGAAGTGGATGTTCTTGAAGGTTTCAGCCGAAGGCTTGAAGTGGATCTGGGTACCGGTGGTTTCGCTGTCGCCAACGATCTTCATCCGCTCTTGCGGAACACCGTGGACATAGGTCTGTTCCCAGATCTTGCCGCTACGGCGCACGGTGAGGATCAGCTCTTCGGACAGGGCGTTCACTACCGACACACCTACGCCGTGCAGACCGCCGGAGACCTTGTAGGAGTTATCGTCGAACTTACCGCCGGCGTGGAGCACGGTCATGATGACCTCTGCCGCCGAGACGCCTTCTTCTTTATGCACATCTACCGGGATGCCGCGACCGTTGTCGCGCACGGTGATGGATTCATCCGGGTGGATGATGATGCTGATGTCGTCGCAATGGCCGGCCAGCGCTTCGTCGATGGAGTTATCGACCACCTCGAACACCATGTGGTGCAGACCGCTGCCGTCATCGGTGTCGCCAATGTACATACCGGGACGTTTGCGTACGGCATCCAAACCTTTCAGCACCTTGATGCTGGTCGAGTCGTACGTATTTTCTTCGCTCATGCCTTCACTCCCGATGGTCGTGGGTCTGGGTGATACGGCCTTGTTCCACGTGGAACAAAGCGACTGGCGTTTCCGTCTGCCAGCCTTCCCTCAATAATTCGTGGTCTACACAGGTGATAAACACCTGGCAGCGTAAGTCTTCCAACAAGCGACAAAGTGCGCGGCGGTGCTGCTCGTCCAGCTCGGACGGCAAGTCATCCACCAGATAAATACACTGACCGCGGCGGGCCTGGCTCACCAGATGCCCCTGGGCAATGCGCAAGGCACAGACCACCAACTTCTGCTGGCCACGGGACAAGATGTCCGCGGCGTTGTGTCCGCCTAAGCGCAGACGCAAATCAGCACGTTGTGGCCCGGCCTGGGTATGACCCATTTGCTGGTCACGGTGGAGGGCGGTCGCGAGCACTTCACTGAGCTCCCGGTCCTTGTCCCAACCACGGTAATAGCTAAGCGTCAGGCCCTCGAGCTGCAACAGTTCGCCCAAGGTCCGCTCAAAGACTGGTTTCAAGGCTTTGATATAAGCGCGGCGGTATTCATCGATTTCAGCGCTGGCCTGACACAGTTCCCGGTCCCAGGCCGCTTGCGAAGCGGCGTCAAGTGTACCATGCCGCAGCCATGAGTTCCGCTGCCGCAGGGCCTTCTGCAAGCGCTGCCAGGTGGACATGAAGCGTGGTTCCACATGGAACACTCCCCAATCCAGGAACTGCCGACGGATCTTCGGTGCGCCCTCCAGCAGGCGGAAGCTGTCCGGGTTGATCAACTGCAGCGGCAGGATCTCGGCCAACTGCGCCGCGCTGCGGGCATTCTGACCGTCGATACGGATCTGGAATTCCCCCTGGCGATCACGGGATATCCCCAGGCTACTATGGCCGCCCTGGGCCAACTCCACCTGGCCGAACACCGTGCAGGCCAGTTGCTCGTACTGGATCACCGGCAACAGGCGGGCACTGCGGAACGAGCGGGCAAGCCCCAGCAGGTGGATGGCTTCCAGCACGCTGGTCTTGCCACTGCCGTTGGCGCCGTAGAGAAGGTTGATGCGGGGGGAGGGGGAGAAGGTCACCGGGTGCAGATTGCGCACCGCGGTGACCGAGACGCGACTGAGGGACATCTAGCTTCTGCTGAGCATGATTACAGGCGCATCGGCATGACAACGTAAGCCGAGTCGTCGTTGTCGGATTCCTGCACCAGCGCACTGCTGTTGGAATCGGACAGGATCAGGCGAACCTGTTCGGTGGTCATCACGCCCAGCACGTCCAGCAGGTAGCTGACGTTGAAGCCGATTTCCAGGGAACCGCCGTTGTATTCCACGCCCACTTCTTCTTCCGCTTCTTCCTGCTCCGGGTTGTTGGCCTGGATCTTCAACTGACCATTGGCCAGTTGCAGGCGGATGCCGCGGTACTTCTCGTTGGACAGGATCGCGGTGCGGCTGAAGGCTTCGCGCAGCGCCTGGCGATCCCCCAGTACCAGCTTGTCACCGCCTTTGGGCAGCACGCGCTCGTAATCCGGGAACTTGCCGTCCACCAGCTTGGAGGTGAAGGTGAATTCGCCGGTGGTGGCACGAATGTGGTGCTGGCCCAGGACGATGCTGACGTTGCCATCGGGCTCGGTGAGCAGGCGCGCCAGTTCCAGGATGCCTTTGCGCGGCACGATCACCTGATGGCGATCCGGCTGGCCGATGTCCGCCTGCATCGAGCACATGGCCAGACGGTGACCGTCGGTGGCCACGGCGCGGATGATCCCGGCGGACACCTCCAGCAGCATGCCATTGAGGTAGTAGCGCACATCCTGCTGGGCCATGGCGAAGCTGGTGCGCTCGATCAGGCGGCGCAGGCGGCTCTGCTCAAGCTGGCAGGTCAGCGAGCCCGGGCCTTCTTCTACAGTCGGGAAGTCGTTGGCCGGCAGGGTCGACAGGGTAAAGCGGCTACGCCCGGCCTTCACCACCAGCTTCTGCTCGTCGACCTTGATGTCGATCAGGGCATCGTTGGGCAGACTCTTGCAGATGTCCATCAGCTTGCGCGCGGGAACGGTGATTTCCCCCGGCTCGGCTGGCTCTTCGAGTTGCACACGACCGACCAGCTCGACTTCCAGGTCGGTACCGGTCAGCGACAGTTGCTGGCCTTCGACAACCAGCAGCACGTTGGAAAGCACCGGCAAGGTCTGGCGGCGTTCGACGACGCCGGCGACCAGTTGCAGGGGTTTCAACAGGGCTTCGCGTTGAATGGTGAAATGCATGGTCTAGTCCCTTGCCTTAATAAGCTGCGTTGGAGTCATCAAGTGGTCAGAGTACGCAGCAGGTTCTTGTAGTCCTCGCGGATGTCCGCGTCGGATTCCTTAAGTTCATTGATCTTGCGGCAGGCGTGCAGAACCGTGGTGTGGTCGCGACCGCCGAACACATCGCCGATTTCCGGCAGGCTGTGGTTGGTCAGTTCCTTGGACAGGGCCATGGCCACCTGGCGCGGACGGGCCACCGAACGGGAACGCCGCTTGGACAGCAGATCGGAAATCTTGATCTTGTAGTACTCGGCGACGGTGCGCTGGATGTTATCCACAGACACCAGCTTGTCCTGCAGCGCCAGCAGGTCCTTCAAGGATTCGCGAATCAGCTCGATGGTGATATCGCGCCCCATGAAGTGCGAGTGGGCGATGACCCGTTTCAGGGCACCTTCCAGTTCACGGACGTTGGAGCGGATGCGCTGGGCAATGAAGAACGCCGCATCGTGAGGCAGTTCGACCTTGGCCTGGTCGGCCTTCTTCATCAGGATCGCCACCCGGGTTTCCAGCTCAGGCGGTTCGACGGCCACCGTCAGGCCCCAGCCGAAGCGCGACTTGAGGCGCTCTTCCAGGCCTTCGATCTCTTTCGGGTAGCGGTCGCTGGTGAGGATCACCTGCTGGCCGCCTTCTAGGAGGGCGTTGAAGGTGTGGAAGAACTCTTCCTGGGAACGCTCCTTGCGGGCGAAGAATTGAATGTCATCGATCAGCAGCGCATCGACCGAACGGTAGAAACGCTTGAATTCGTTGATGGCGTTGAGCTGCAACGCCTTGACCATGTCCGCCACGAAGCGCTCGGAATGCAGGTACACGACCTTGGCATTCGGGTTCTTCTTTAATAGGTGGTTACCCACAGCGTGCATCAAGTGGGTCTTACCCAGGCCGACGCCGCCATAAAGGAACAGCGGGTTGTAGCCGTGCTTGGGGTTGTCCGCCACCTGCCAGGCCGCCGCGCGGGCCAGCTGGTTGGATTTACCCTCGACGAAATTCTCAAAGGTAAAAGTGCGGTTCAGGTAGCTGGTGTGCTTGAGCGCGCCCTCTACCTGGACGGTACGCTGCTCGGCGCGTACCGGTGCCTGCTGCGAGCTGGCGCCCGCCATCGGGTCGAAGCTGTCACGAGAGGGTTCTTCGCTGACTTCGGCAGCCTTCTGTGCGGCGGCTTTTTTGGCCGGGGCAGAAGTGGGTGCCGGAGTGGGCGCGGGAGCAGCAGCCGGGGCAGCATTCGCTGCAGCGGCTTGCAGGGCTTGCGAAGCGGCAGCGGCCAGTGGCGCGTTAGGTGCGGCGCGAGGCGCTGAACTGCGTTTGCTGCCTATTAATAAGGAAAGAACCGGTGCCATGCCGTTGCCGTGTTCATCCAGCAGCTCGAGCACGCGCCCCAGGTACTTTTCATTGACCCAATCGAGAACAAAACGATTCGGTGCGTATACACGCAACTCGTCGCCTTCGGCTTCGACCTGTAGCGGACGGATCCAAGTGTTGAATTGCTGGGCAGGCAGCTCATCACGCAGAAGCTCCACGCACTGCTGCCAAAGTTCCACTGACACGGATATCCCCTAAGTTGAAAGCCGGTGAGGCAAAAACAAGCGGCCATTGTAGCGATCAGCCGCCCACTTATCCACATGTAGCGTGTCCTCAGGACACTAAGAATCAACGCCTTACCCCGAATAAACACGACCAGCGGTATGTGCATAAGCTCTGTGGATAACCCCACTTGAGGCCATTGCACAACTCGGGGCGAAACTCTGTGGGTAACTCGCCTGTGGATAACCTACCGTTCCACGCACAGGTTTTCCGATGGCGCAGCACAGGCAGGACACCGTTTCTCAACCGTGTTGTCATTCTCTGTACAGTACGGACTAGAAGGGCTTGAGTCAGTTATCCACAGATGAGGCCGTCCCTAGCCTTTATAAGCTTTACAGAAAAGCTTTAAATACTTTCCTTCTTTATTTTTATATCTAGCCGACCCTGGCTCACAACCCCGTACCCGGACATACATAGATAAAGGAAAAGCTGGTTGGAAATTGACCTAGAGGCTTGCTTTCTCTAGAATCGCCGATCTCTTAAAACGGGGGCCATTCCGGCCCGTTGTGGACGAACCAGGTAACACGACATGAAACGTACTTTCCAACCAAGCACTATCAAACGCGCTCGTACCCACGGTTTCCGTGCTCGCATGGCTACCAAGAACGGTCGTGCCGTCCTGTCGCGTCGTCGCGCCAAAGGTCGTGCGCGTCTGGCAGTTTGATAATCCGGCACTGGAGGTGAGTCAGGACTTCAGTCGGGAAAAGCGTCTGCTTACTCCCCGGCACTTCAAGGCGGTCTTTGACTCCCCTACCGGCAAGGTTCCGGGGAAAAATCTCCTGCTCCTTGCGCGCAATAACGATCTTGATCATCCCCGTCTGGGGCTCGTGATCGGGAAAAAGAGCGTAAAACTCTCCGTTGAGCGCAATCGCCTCAAGCGTCTGATGCGCGAATCGTTTCGTCTCCACCAGGACTCACTGGTCGGATGGGATATCGTTATCGTCGCGCGCAAAGGTTTGGGCGATGTAGAAAACCCCGAATTGATTCAGCATTTCGGCAAACTCTGGAAACGCCTGGCACGCAACAAGCCGGTACCAGCAGCCAACTCCGAAGCTGTAGGGGTAGACAGTCCCGATGCGTAAACTGGCACTCGTTCCGATCCAGTTTTACCGCTATGCCATTAGTCCTCTGATGGCCAATCACTGTCGTTTCTACCCCAGTTGTTCCTGCTACGCGTTGGAAGCCATCGAAAATCATGGCCTTCTGCGCGGTGGCTGGCTGACCTTTCGTCGTTTAGGTCGCTGTCATCCGTGGAATCCCGGTGGTTATGACCCGGTTCCACCTATCCCTACCTCCCGTTCTTCTTCGATGGCCGAGTAATCATGGATATCAAACGCACGATCCTGATCGTCGCCCTGGCAATCGTGTCCTATGTCATGGTTCTTAAATGGAACCAGGATTATGGCCAAGCTGCCTTGCCGACTCAGAATGTTGCTTCCAGCACGACCGCCCCGGGCTTGCCGGATGCGCCAACAGGCACTTCCGCTGCCAACGACGACATTCCGCGCGCGGCAAGCGACACCACCGCACCCGCTGAAGCGCCTGTAGCGGCAAGCAAAGATCTCATTCAGATCAAAACGGATGTGCTCGACCTGGCTGTCGATCCACAAGGTGGGGATATCGCGCAACTGCGCTTGCCACTGTATCCACGTCGTCAGGACCACCCGGAAATCCCGTTCCAGCTGTTCGATAACGGCAACGAACGGACTTATCTGGCACAAAGTGGCCTGATTGGCAGCAACGGCCCGGACGCAAGCCCGGCCGGTCGCCCGATCTACTCGGCCGAGAAGAAAAGTTATCAACTGGCTGACGGTCAGGACCAATTGGTGGTCGACCTGAAGTTCAGCAAGGACGGTGTCAACTACATCAAGCGCTTCACCCTGAAGCGTGGCCTGTATGACATCACCGTTTCCTACCTGATCGACAACGAAAGCGCGCAGCCATGGACCGGTGCGATGTTCGCCCAGCTCAAGCGCGACGCCAGTTCCGATCCTTCCTCCAGCACCGCCACCGGCACTGCGACTTACCTGGGCGCCGCCCTGTGGACAAGTTCCGAGCCGTACAAAAAAGTGTCCATGAAAGACATGGACAAGGTGAACGAGGACAAAACCAAGGCTCCGATCACTGAGAGCGTTCAGGGTGGTTGGGTTGCCTGGCTGCAACACTACTTCGTGACCGCCTGGATCCCGCCAAAAGGCGAGAACAACCAGGTTCTGGCACGCAAGGACAGCAAAGGCAACTACATCATCGGCTACACCGGCCCTTCGATGACTGTTGCTCCGGGGGCCAAGGCTGAAACCAGCGCCATTCTGTACGCCGGCCCGAAAAGCCAGGCCGTGCTGAAAGAGTTGTCCCCAGGCCTGGAACTGACCGTGGACTACGGCTTCCTGTGGTTCATTGCCCAGCCGATCTTCTGGCTGCTGCAACATATCCACAGCCTGGTGGGTAACTGGGGCTGGTCGATCATCTTCCTGACCATGCTGATCAAGGGGATCTTCTTCCCACTGTCGGCTGCCAGCTACAAGTCCATGGCACGCATGCGTGCAGTGGCTCCGAAACTGGCCGCGCTGAAGGAAAAATTCGGCGACGATCGTCAGAAAATGTCCCAGGCGATGATGGAGCTGTACAAGAAAGAGAAGATCAATCCGCTGGGTGGCTGCTTGCCGATCCTGGTGCAGATGCCGGTCTTCCTGTCCTTGTACTGGGTTCTCCTGGAAAGCGTGGAAATGCGCCAGGCACCGTTCATGCTGTGGATTACCGACCTGTCGATCAAGGATCCGTTCTTCATCCTGCCGATCATCATGGGCGCCACCATGTTTATCCAGCAGCAGCTGAACCCGACGCCTCCGGATCCGATGCAGGCCAAGGTGATGAAAATGATGCCGATCATCTTCACCTTCTTCTTCCTGTGGTTCCCGGCCGGTCTGGTGCTGTACTGGGTAGTGAACAACTGCCTGTCGATCGCTCAACAGTGGTACATCACTCGTAAGATCGAAGCGGCTACCAAGAAAGCAGCTGCCTGACCTACGCTGTGGATAACCACACAAGACGCCCCCTAGTGGGGCGTTTTGCTATCTGTCACTTTTGTCTGGATGTCGGGTTATGAATGTCCCTCGTGAAACCATCGCTGCCATTGCTACCGCCCAGGGCCGCGGCGGCGTGGGTATCGTACGGATTTCCGGGCCCCTGGCGGGCGCGGCGGCCAAAGCCATCAGCGGTCGTGAGTTGAAGCCGCGGTTTGCCCATTACGGGCCGTTCCTCAGTGAGCAAGAAGAAGTCCTGGATGAAGGCATTGCCCTGTATTTCCCGGGGCCGAACTCCTTCACCGGTGAAGATGTGCTGGAGCTGCAGGGGCACGGCGGCCCGATCGTTCTCGACATGCTCCTGCAGCGCTGCCTGGAGCTGGGTTGCCGCCTGGCTCGGCCGGGGGAATTCAGCGAGCGTGCGTTCCTCAACGACAAACTCGACCTGGCCCAGGCCGAAGCCATTGCAGACCTGATCGAAGCCAGTTCGGCACAGGCTGCGCGCAACGCCCTGCGTTCGTTGCAGGGGGCGTTCTCCCAGCGCGTGCATAACTTGACCGAGCAATTGATCGCCCTGCGGATCTATGTCGAAGCGGCGATCGATTTTCCTGAGGAAGAAATCGACTTCCTTGCCGATGGCCATGTGCTGAGCATGCTCGATGCAGTGCGTGACGAGTTATCCACAGTACTGCGTGAGGCCGGGCAGGGCGCCTTGCTGCGCGATGGCATGACCGTGGTGATCGCCGGGCGCCCGAATGCCGGCAAATCCAGCCTGCTCAACGCCCTGGCTGGGCGCGAGGCTGCCATTGTCACCGATATCGCCGGCACCACTCGGGACATTCTGCGCGAACATATCCACATCGACGGCATGCCATTGCACGTGGTGGACACCGCAGGGCTGCGGGACACCGAGGACCAGGTGGAAAAGATCGGTGTCGAACGGGCCCTCAAGGCCATCAGCGAAGCCGATCGGGTGTTGCTGGTGGTGGATGCTACCGCAGCGGAAGCCGCGGACCCCTTTGCCCTGTGGCCGGAGTTTCTTGAACAGCGGCCAGACCCGGCCAAAGTCACGCTGATTCGCAACAAGGCCGATCTGACCGGTGAACCCATTGCCCTGGAAACCTGTGATGACGGCCACGTCACCATCAGCCTCAGTGCCATGGCCGCGGGTAGCGGGCTGGAACTGCTGCGTGACCACTTGAAAGCCTGCATGGGTTATGAACAGACGTCCGAAAGCAGCTTCAGTGCCCGCCGCCGGCACCTCGAAGCATTGCGCTACGCCAGTGCCGCCCTGGAACATGGCCGGGCCCAGTTGACCCTGGCCGGTGCCGGCGAATTGCTGGCCGAGGACTTGCGCCAGGCCCAGCAATCGCTGGGTGAAATCACCGGGGCCTTCAGTTCCGATGACCTGCTGGGGCGGATCTTCTCCAGCTTCTGCATCGGCAAGTAATCATCCTGACGAACAAGCGCCTGTGGACAACTCCCTCCGGGATACCGTCTGCGGGCGTTACCTTTATCCCCCATGCAAGCCCGCTGCGACATTGAGTAACAGCGCCCACCTGAAAATCCCCGCTTTATCCCCCAGTTAATCCGCCAATAGCCGTCATATCGCAGAAGTTCGCGTAAACGCCGACTTGGTTCCCTATTTGCATCCTTTTTTTGTACAGGTTTATACATCTCGGGTAATCCCCCGGCATGTGGCGCCTGGGCCGACGGTTGGAAGCCGCCTGGTCTTCATGAACCTGCATTCAAGGAGTTGAAATGGCTGACGCGGGCACTGTTCTACAGCGTGGCCTGAGCACCCGGCACATCCGCTTCATCGCCCTGGGCTCTGCCATCGGCACAGGCTTGTTCTACGGTTCTGCGGCCGCCATTCAACGGGCAGGGCCTTCGGTCCTGCTGGCCTATCTGATTGGCGGCGCAGCCATCTACCTGACCATGCGCGCCCTGGGAGAGATGGCAGTCAGGACTCCTGTTTCAGGCTCTTTCGGACATTACGCCAGCAGTTATCTGGGACGTTTTGCGGGGTTTCTCACTGGTTGGAGCTACGCCTTTTCCATGCTCATGGTCTGCCTGGCTGATGTCACCGCATTCGGCGTCTACATGGGCCTGTGGTTTCCCGATACTCCCCGCTGGATCTGGGTGTTGAGCATTGTCCTGGGCATTGGCGCCTTGAACCTGTGCAGCGTAAAGGTGTTCGGCGAGCTGGAATTCTGGCTGTCGTTGCTCAAGGTTGGCGCCATTGTGGCCATGATCGTCGGCGGCTTTACCCTGCTGTTCTTCGGCATCCAGCTGGGGGAGGAACAAAGCCAGGGAGGGCTGGCCAATCTCTGGGAGTACGGCGGTTTTTTCCCCAATGGCGTGGAGGGCATGATCGCCTCCTTCACCATCGTCATGTTCGCCTTTGGTGGAATCGAAGTCATCGGCATCACCGCCGGCGAGGCCAAGGACCCGCAGCGGATGATCCCCAAGGCCATCAATTCGGTACCACTGCGGATCCTGATCTTCTACGTATTGACCTTGCTGATTCTGTTGACCCTGGCGCCCTGGTCGAGCATCGGTAGCCATGGCAGCCCGTTCGTGCAGATCTTCAGCAGCCTGGGGATCAGTTCGGCGGCCACGGTGCTGAATATCGTAGTGATTTCCGCCGTGGTCTCGGCCATCAACAGCGATATCTTCAGTGCCGGGCGAATGATGTATGGCATGGCGGCGATCGGGCAGGCGCCGGCAGTGTTCGCCAGGACCTCCCGCTTCGGCGTGCCCTGGATGACGGTGTTGGTCATGTCGGTGGCGTTGCTGCTGGGGGTGCTGCTCAACTACTGGATCCCGCAGGAACTGTTCCTGATCTTTGCCTCGCTGGTGACCTTTTCCGTGGTCTGGGTCTGGCTGATGATCCTGCTGTCACAAATGGCCATGCGTCGTGGCATGAGTGCCCAGGAAATCGACGAACTGAAGTTTCCGGTACCCCTGGGCGCAGCGGGTCAGGCCTGTGCCGTGGTTTTCATGTTGTTCATCTTCGGTGTGCTGGGCGCATTTGCCGATACGCGCCTGGCACTGTATGTGGGGCTGGGCTGGTTGGCGCTGCTGTCTCTGGCCTATTGGATATGGATCAAACCGGATACCACCGGCGCGGCCGCCGTCGAGCCCGGTATCGGAACTCAGAAAAAGGGATAACCCATGGGATCGTTCGAGTTGCCGCGTACAACCATTGAAGCCTTTCAGCGCGATGGCGCTGTGTGCATTCGCCAACTGTTCAGCAGCGATGAAGTCGGCCTGCTGGAGCGGGGGATCGAGCACAACCTGGCGTTTCCCAGCGAACGGGCCAAGGTCGCCAGCCGCCCGGACGACCCTGGCTGGTTCTTCGAGGACTTCTGCAACTGGCAAGAGAACCCGGCCTATCGGCAGTTCATCTTCCAGAGCCGGGTTGGCCATGTGGCTGCGCAACTGATGGGCAGCGATCAGGCTCGCCTGTATCACGACCACTTGCTGGTCAAGGAACCCAATACCCGGCAACGCACACCCTGGCATCAGGACCAGCCGTACTACAACGTCGAAGGCCGGCAGAACTGCAGCATGTGGATGCCGGTAGACCCGGTGGCCAGGGAATCGACCCTGGAGTTCGTTGCCGGCTCGCACCTGGGGCCCTGGCTGATGCCGCGGACCTTTCTCGACAACCAGGCCAAGTGGTTCCCGGAGGGCAGCCTGGCGGATCTTCCGGACATCGAGGCCGATCGTTCAGCGTGGAACATTCTGGGCTGGGAACTGCAGCCCGGCGACGCGGTGTTTTTCCACATGCTGACCCTGCATGGGGCCGGCGGTGTAGGCGGAAATAGACGGCGGCGGGCGTTTTCCCTGCGTTTTCTGGGAGAAGACATGCGTCATGCCCCGAGAGCGTGGCGAACCTCACCGGAATTCCCCGGCCTGGTCCAACAGTTGGCCGCCGGCGCTGCTCTGGAACACGAGCTGTTTCCACGTTTGTGGCCTCGCGACCTGATCTGAACGGTCATTTATCCACCGGCAGGTCAGGCTCGCGGCCTGTCTTTTCACGTTATCCAGCTTCCCTTTTCGTTCTTTGCCCTGGGCGAAGGGGGGAGCTGTGGGCGCCTATCAGTGGAAAGCAGGTTTTTCTGTGGATTAAGCCCTGTGAATAACTGCCCTTCAGCTCGGTTGATAACCGGCCTCCAAAACTGAGGAAAACCCCATCTGTGGATAACCACCCCATTCATCCACAGGCTTAAACCGGTTATCCAAGGGCCTCATTGTCACCTAACCACAGACTTTAAAATCTCTGTACACATTGTAAATAAAGGGCTACAGCAATCTATCCACAGATAGGGTGCTGCATAAGAATAAACATAAAAACAAGGTTTTAATAAATCTCTCTCTTTTAATTTCTATTGTCCGCCAGTCATCCACAGCTGGTTAAATTTTGTGCAAAGGGTTCTTTAGAAAGGTCGAAGTCCCTATACTTGCCGCCTTGGTCCAAAAACCAACCCGACAACTACTCCTAATTACTCCTACTTGAAGCAGGCACGAGGTGCGTGGTGGATTTCCCTTCCCGTTTTGAAGTGATCGTCATCGGCGGCGGTCATGCCGGTACCGAGGCAGCACTTGCATCAGCACGCATGGGGGCAAAAACCCTGTTGCTGACGCATAACGTGGAAACCCTCGGTGCCATGAGCTGCAATCCCGCGATCGGCGGCATTGGCAAGAGCCATTTGGTCAAGGAAATCGATGCCCTAGGCGGCGCGATGGCCATGGCTACTGATAAGGGCGGCATCCAGTTTCGCGTGTTGAACAGCCGCAAAGGCCCAGCCGTGCGCGCTACCCGCGCCCAGGCCGACCGCATTCTGTATAAGGCTGCGGTTCGCGAGATTCTGGAAAACCAGCCCAACCTGTGGATATTTCAACAGGCGGCTGACGACCTGATCGTTGAACAGGATCAGGTCCGTGGTGTTGTGACCCAAATGGGCCTGCGTTTCTTCGCCGAATCCGTGGTGTTGACCACCGGGACCTTCCTTGGTGGACTTATCCACATCGGTATGCAGAACTATTCCGGCGGCCGTGCTGGTGATCCACCCTCGATTGCCCTGGCGCACCGTCTTCGGGAACTGCCTCTGCGTGTCGGCCGGCTGAAAACCGGAACACCGCCGCGTATTGATGGCCGTTCTGTGGATTTCTCGGTAATGACCGAGCAACCCGGCGATACCCCGATTCCCGTGATGTCGTTCCTGGGTTCGAAAGAGCAGCATCCACCGCAAGTCAGCTGCTGGATTACCCACACCAACGCCCGCACCCACGAAATCATTGCTTCGAACCTCGACCGTTCGCCGATGTACTCCGGGGTGATCGAAGGCATTGGCCCGCGCTACTGCCCGTCGATCGAAGACAAGATCCATCGCTTTGCCGACAAGGAAAGCCACCAGGTCTTCATCGAACCCGAAGGCCTGACTACCCACGAGCTGTACCCGAACGGGATATCCACCTCCCTGCCATTCGATGTGCAACTGCAGATCGTGCAATCGATCCGCGGCATGGAAAACGCCCATATCGTGCGTCCCGGCTATGCCATCGAGTACGACTATTTCGATCCCCGCGACCTCAAGTACAGCCTGGAAACCAAGGTTATTGGCGGTCTGTTCTTCGCTGGCCAGATCAACGGCACCACCGGTTACGAAGAGGCCGGAGCCCAAGGTCTGCTGGCCGGAGCCAACGCCGCCTTGCGCGCCCAGGGCAAAGACAGCTGGTGCCCGCGTCGCGATGAGGCCTATATCGGTGTATTGGTGGATGACCTGATTACCCTGGGTACCCAGGAACCGTACCGGATGTTCACTTCCCGGGCCGAATACCGCCTGATTCTGCGTGAAGACAACGCCGACCTGCGTCTGACCGAAAAAGGTCGCGAACTGGGGCTGGTGGATGACGTGCGCTGGGCCGCTTTCTGCAAGAAACGCGAAGGTATTGCCCAGGAAGAACAACGTTTGAAGTCCACCTGGGTTCGTCCGGGTACCGAGCAGGGTGATGCCATTGCACAAAAATTCGGCACGCCGCTGACCCACGAATACAACCTGCTGAACCTGCTGAGCCGTCCGGAAATCGACTACGCTGGTCTGGTCGAAGTGACCGGGCAGGGCGCTGAAGATCCACAAGTCGCGGAACAGGTCGAGATCAAGACCAAGTACGCCGGCTACATCGATCGCCAACAGGACGAAATTGCTCGCCTGCGCGCCAGTGAAGACACCAAATTGCCTGTGGATATCGATTACAGCGGTATTTCCGGCCTGTCGAAGGAAATCCAGAGCAAGCTCGGCGCGACCCGCCCGGAAACCCTGGGCCAGGCCTCGCGGATTCCCGGTGTAACCCCGGCAGCGATCTCCCTGTTGATGATTCACTTGAAAAAACGCGGCGCGGGCCGTCAGTTGGAGCAAAGCGCTTGAGTTCTATGGTCACCCCACAACACGCGGATGAGTTATCCACAGGCGCTCGCCAGCTCGGCGTCGAGCTGAGCCCGGCCCAGCATGAATTGCTGCTGGGTTACCTGGCCCTGTTGATCAAGTGGAACAAGGCCTACAACCTGACCGCGGTGCGCGATCCCGATGAAATGGTCTCCCGCCATTTGCTCGATAGCCTGAGCGTGATGTCGTTCATCGAAAACGGCCGTTGGCTGGACGTCGGCAGCGGTGGTGGCATGCCCGGCATCCCGCTGGCGATCCTGTTTCCCGAGTCGCAAGTCACCTGTCTGGACAGCAACGGCAAGAAAACCCGCTTCCTGACCCAGGTCAAACTCGAACTCAAGCTCGACAACCTGCAAGTTATCCACAGTCGGGTCGAAGCCTTCACCCCTGAGCAGCCTTTCAACGGGATCATTTCCCGGGCGTTCAGCAGCATGGAGAACTTCACCAACTGGACCCGCCACCTGGGCGACCGCGATACACGCTGGCTGGCAATGAAGGGCGTCCATCCCTCGGATGAGCTGTTAGCATTGCCGGCGGACTTCCACCTCGATAGCGAACACGCCTTGGCCGTACCCGGTTGCCAAGGCCAACGCCATCTGCTGATACTGCGCCGCACGGCATGATTGGGAACACAAGCAAGAATGGCTAAGGTATTCGCGATAGCGAACCAGAAAGGTGGCGTGGGCAAGACCACCACCTGCATCAACCTCGCAGCATCCCTGGTAGCGACCAAGCGCCGGGTGCTGTTGATCGATCTTGATCCACAGGGCAACGCCACCATGGGTAGCGGTGTGGATAAACACGGTTTGGAAAACTCGGTCTATGACTTGCTGATCGGTGAGTGCGACCTGGCCCAGGCCATGCATTTTTCCGAGCACGGCGGTTACCAGTTGCTGCCGGCCAACCGCGACCTGACGGCCGCGGAGGTGGTGCTGCTGGAAATGCAGATGAAGGAAAGCCGTCTGCGCAGCGCCCTGGCGCCAATCCGTGAAAACTATGACTACATCCTGATCGACTGCCCGCCGTCGCTGTCGATGCTCACCCTCAATGCCCTGGTCGCCGCCGATGGGGTCATTATCCCCATGCAGTGCGAGTACTACGCGCTGGAAGGTTTGAGCGACCTTGTGGATAACATCAAGCGCATCGGCGAACTGCTCAACCCGGAGCTGAAGATCGAAGGCTTGCTGCGCACCATGTTCGACCCGCGCCTGAGCCTGATGAACGATGTTTCCGCGCAGCTCAAGGAACACTTCGGCGATCAGCTGTATGACACCGTGATTCCGCGCAACATCCGTTTGGCCGAAGCGCCGAGCTACGGTATGCCGGCGTTGGCGTACGACAAACAATCCCGTGGCGCGCTGGCCTACCTGGCCCTGGCGGGCGAGATGGTTCGCCGGCAACGTAAACAATCGCGCGTCGCAGCCGCCCAGCCAACTTAAGGAATCCCCATGGCCGTCAAGAAAAGAGGTCTCGGACGTGGACTGGATGCACTGTTGAGTGGTCCGACTGTCAGCGCACTGGAAGAGCAAGCGGTGCAGGCCGACCAGCGTGAGCTGCAACACCTGCCCCTGGACCTGATCCAGCGCGGCAAGTACCAGCCGCGTCGGGACATGGACCCGCAAGCGCTGGAAGAACTGGCGAATTCGATCAAGAGCCAGGGCGTGATGCAGCCGATCGTGGTCCGGCCCATCGGTGGCGGTCGTTTCGAGATCATTGCCGGTGAACGCCGCTGGCGCGCCAGCCAGCAGGCTGGCCAGGAAACCATCCCGGCGATGGTTCGCGATGTGCCGGATGAAACCGCCATCGCCATGGCACTGATCGAAAACATCCAGCGTGAAGATCTCAATCCCATCGAGGAAGCGGTGGCCCTGCAGCGCCTGCAGCAGGAATTCCAGCTGACTCAGCAACAGGTCGCCGAAGCGGTGGGCAAGTCCCGCGTCAGCGTGGCCAACCTGCTGCGCCTGATCGCCCTGCCTGAGGTGATCAAGACCATGCTGTCCCACGGCGACCTGGAAATGGGTCATGCCCGTGCATTGCTCGGATTGCCGGAAAATCAACAGGTTGAAGGGGCGCGACACGTTGTCGCACGAGGCCTCACCGTGCGCCAGACCGAGGCCCTGGTTCGCCAGTGGCTGAGCGGCAAACAGGAACCTGCTGAACCGGTCAAGCCAGACCCGGATATCGCCCGTCTCGAGCAGCGCCTGGCCGAGCGCCTGGGCTCTGCGGTGCAGATCCGCCACGGCAAGAAGGGTAAAGGTCAGCTGGTGATCGGCTACAACTCCCTAGATGAGCTGCAAGGCGTCCTCGCTCACATCCGCTGAAACATTTCCTTATGTAGCGCGCAGTCGGAAATCACTACCCGGCAGTTGAATAGGGGCTGAACCGCCCCTATACTCTGCGCGCATTTTGTCGGCACAAATTATGCCAAGTTAATGAATTCTGGCAGCCGACCCTTGAGGAGCAAGAGCGATGGAAACCCGCACGCCAAACCGCTTGCCGTTTCATCGCTTGGCGGTTTTTCCGGTTTTACTGGCTCAGTTGATCATTTTACTGATAGCCGCTCTGGCGCTCTGGCAATGGCGTGGAGTCGTAGCCGGATACTCAGGCCTTTGCGGAGGACTGATAGCCTTGCTACCCAATGTGTATTTCGCTCACAGGGCATTTCGGTTTTCCGGCGCCCGAGCGGCCCAAGCCATCGTCCGGTCTTTTTATGCCGGTGAGGCGGGCAAACTGATTTTGACGGCGGTGCTGTTTGCACTGACGTTTGCAGGTGTGAAGCCATTGGCGCCGCTGGCTGTATTCGGCGTCTTCGTGCTGACCCAACTGGTCAGCTGGTTCGCTCCCCTGCTAATGAGAACAAGACTTTCGAGACCTTAGGGCGTTTGAGGCAACCATGTCAGCAGAAACAACCGCTTCGGGCTATATCCAGCACCACTTGCAGAACCTGACCTTCGGTCAGCTACCCAATGGGAGCTGGGGCTTTGCCCACTCCGCAGCAGAAGCCAAGGAAATGGGCTTCTGGGCATTCCACGTCGATACCCTCGGCTGGTCTGTCGCACTGGGTGTGATCTTCATTCTTCTGTTCCGCATGGCGGCCAAGAAGGCGACTTCCGGCGTGCCGGGCGCTTTGCAGAACTTCGTTGAGGTCATGGTTGGCTTCGTCGATGGCAGCGTGAAGGACAGCTTCCACGGCCGCAGCCCGGTGATCGCACCGTTGGCACTGACCATTTTCGTCTGGGTGTTCCTGATGAACGCCATCGACCTGGTACCGGTGGACTGGATTCCACAACTGGCCATGTTGATCTCCGGCGACCAGCACATTCCGTTCCGTGCCGTATCCACCACTGACCCGAACGCCACCCTGGGCATGGCCCTGTCGGTGTTTGCGCTGATCATTTTCTACAGCATCAAGGTCAAGGGCATCGGCGGCTTCATCGGCGAGCTGACCCTGCACCCGTTCGGCAGCAAGAACATCCTGGTTCAGGCACTGCTGATTCCGGTGAACTTCCTGCTTGAATTCGTGACCCTGGTTGCCAAGCCAATCTCGTTGGCACTGCGTCTGTTCGGCAACATGTATGCCGGCGAGCTGGTGTTCATCCTGATCGCTGTGATGTTCGGCAGCGGCCTGCTGTGGCTCAGCGGCATGGGTGTGGTTCTGCAATGGGCGTGGGCTGTGTTCCACATCCTGATCATCACCCTGCAGGCCTTTATCTTCATGATGCTGACCATCGTCTACCTGTCGATGGCGCACGAAGAGAACCATTAAGACCAGTCCCAGACTAGTCTGATGTCCCTCTCGTTGCGGCGAGAGGGGGCCCGTCTCGGGTCAATGAAACGATTTGTTTTACCGCTTTAATCTAAAAAACCTAAACCATACGACGTAAAAGTCGGGAGGAAAGATGGAAACTGTAGTTGGTCTAACCGCTATCGCTGTTGCACTGTTGATCGGCCTGGGCGCACTGGGTACCGCAATTGGTTTCGGCCTGCTGGGCGGCAAGTTCCTGGAAGGCGCTGCGCGTCAGCCAGAAATGGTTCCAATGCTGCAAGTTAAAATGTTCATCGTTGCCGGTCTGCTCGACGCCGTAACCATGATCGGTGTTGGTATCGCTCTGTTCTTCACCTTCGCAAACCCCTTCGTTGGTCAACTCGCTGGCTAATCACTCGATTCTTCGAGTTGATTGGTGTGACGGACAACGAACGAGCGAGGTGTTGGCGTGAACATTAATGCAACCCTGATTGGCCAGTCCGTTGCGTTCTTAATTTTTGTATTGTTCTGCATGAAGTTCATTTGGCCTCCGGTCATTGCAGCTCTGCACGAACGTCAAAAGAAGATCGCGGATGGACTGGACGCTGCCAGCCGAGCAGCTCGTGACCTGGAACTGGCCCAAGATAAAGCGGGTCAGCAACTGCGCGAAGCTAAAGCTCAGGCAGCTGAAATCATTGAGCAAGCCAAGAAGCGCGGTTCTCAGATCGTCGACGAAGCCCGTGAACAGGCTCGTGTCGAAGCTGAACGTGTGAAGGCTCAGGCTCAGGCCGAGATCGAACAGGAACTGAACGGCGTCAAAGACGCGCTGCGCGCCCAACTGGGCAGCCTGGCAGTCAACGGCGCAGAGAAGATCCTGGGTGCCACAATCGATCAAAACGCGCACGCAGAGCTGGTTAACAAACTGGCTGCTGAAATTTAAGCGAGGGCGATCATGGCAGAACTGACCACGTTGGCCCGACCTTACGCTAAGGCGGCCTTCGAGCACGCTCAGGCCCACCAGCAGCTGGCCTCTTGGTCAGCCATGCTCGGCCTGGCTGCAGCGGTGTCACAAGATGACACCATGCAGCGCGTGCTTAAGGCCCCGCGACTGACGAGCGCAGAAAAGGCCAGCACTTTTATCGAAGTGTGTGGCGACAAGTTTGATGCACAGGCACAGAATTTCATTCACGTTGCCGCCGAAAACGACCGTCTCCTGCTGTTGCCGGAGATCTCCGCTCTGTTCGACCTGTACAAGGCCGAGCAAGAGAAATCGGTGGATGTGGATGTGACCAGTGCGTTCGCATTGAACCAAGAACAGCAAGACAAACTCGCCAAGGTTCTCAGTGCACGGCTCGGCCGGGAAGTGCGACTGCACGCTGCGGAGGATGCCAGCCTTATTGGTGGCGTCGTAATCCGCGCCGGCGACCTGGTTATCGATGGCTCGATTCGCGGCAAACTCGCGAACCTTGCCGAAGCATTGAAATCTTGAGTTTGAAGGGGCAGCAGAGCAATGCAGCAACTCAATCCTTCCGAAATAAGTGAAATTATCAAGGGCCGCATCGAAAAGCTCGATGTGACCTCCCAAGCCCGTAACGAAGGCACTGTCGTCAGCGTATCTGACGGCATCGTGCGGATTCACGGTCTGGCCGACGTTATGTACGGCGAGATGATCGAGTTTCCGGGCGGCGTCTACGGTATGGCCCTCAACCTGGAGCAAGACTCCGTAGGTGCCGTTGTATTGGGCGCGTACACCAGTCTGGCTGAAGGCATGAGCGCCAAGTGCACTGGCCGCATCCTGGAGGTTCCGGTTGGTAAGGAACTGCTGGGTCGCGTAGTCGACGCACTGGGTAACCCAGTTGACGGCAAAGGTCCGCTGAACAACACCGAGACCGACGCGGTCGAGAAAGTTGCTCCAGGCGTGATCTGGCGTAAGTCGGTAGACCAGCCTGTACAGACTGGCTACAAGGCTGTCGATGCCATGATCCCAGTCGGCCGTGGCCAGCGTGAGCTGATCATCGGTGACCGTCAGATCGGTAAGACCGCTCTGGCGATCGACGCGATCATCAACCAGAAAGACAGCGGCATTTTCTGCGTCTACGTGGCTATCGGTCAGAAGCAATCGACCATCGCCAACGTGGTTCGCAAGCTGGAAGAAAACGGTGCACTGGCTAACACCATCATCGTTGCAGCGAGCGCTTCGGAATCTGCAGCACTGCAGTTCCTGGCTCCGTACTCCGGTTGCACCATGGGCGAATACTTCCGCGACCGCGGTGAAGACGCGCTGATCGTTTATGACGATCTGTCCAAGCAAGCAGTGGCCTACCGCCAGATTTCCCTGCTGCTGCGCCGTCCACCAGGCCGTGAAGCCTACCCAGGTGACGTGTTCTATCTCCACTCCCGTCTGCTGGAGCGCGCATCTCGCGTTTCCGAAGAGTACGTAGAGAAGTTCACCAACGGCGCAGTGACTGGCAAGACCGGTTCCCTGACCGCTCTGCCGATCATCGAAACCCAGGCTGGCGACGTTTCCGCGTTCGTTCCGACCAACGTGATTTCCATCACCGACGGTCAGATCTTCCTGGAATCGGCCATGTTCAACTCCGGCATCCGTCCGGCTGTGAACGCCGGTGTTTCGGTATCCCGTGTGGGTGGTGCCGCTCAGACCAAGATCATCAAGAAGCTGTCCGGTGGTATCCGTACCGCTCTGGCTCAGTACCGTGAACTGGCGGCATTCGCCCAGTTCGCTTCTGACCTGGACGAAGCGACCCGTAAGCAACTTGAGCATGGTCAGCGCGTTACCGAGCTGATGAAGCAGAAGCAATATGCGCCGATGTCCATCGCCGACATGTCCTTGTCCCTGTATGCCGCTGAACGTGGCTTCCTGACGGACGTCGAGATTGCCAAAGTTGGTAGCTTCGAACAGACCATGATTGCTTACTTCAACCGCGATCACGCCGATTTGATGGCGAAGATCAACGTGAAGGGTGACTTCAATGACGAAATCGACGCTGGCCTCAAAGCCGGTATCGAGAAGTTCAAAGCCACCCAAACCTGGTAAGCCGCAGCGGGAGCCGCAAGGCTCCCGCTTGCTAACCTGATAGGTGTTACATGGCAGGCGCAAAAGAGATTCGCAGTAAGATTGCGAGCATCAAAAGCACGCAAAAAATTACCAGCGCCATGGAAAAAGTGGCGGTCAGCAAAATGCGCAAGGCACAAATGCGCATGGCTGCTAGCCGTCCTTATGCGGAGCGCATCCGCCAGGTTATTGGTCATCTGGCCAACGCCAACCCGGAATATCGTCACCCGTTCATGATCGACCGTGCTATCAAGCGCGTCGGTTACGTTGTGGTGAGCAGTGACCGTGGTCTGTGTGGTGGCTTGAACACCAACCTGTTCAAGGCCCTGGTCAAGGACATGGCGGTAAACCGCGAACAAGGCGTCGAGATCGATCTGTGTGTGGTCGGTAGCAAGGGTGCGGCCTTCTTCCGCAACTTCGGCGGTAACGTCGTTGCAGCTATCAGCCATCTGGGTGAAGAGCCGTCGATCAATGACCTGATCGGCAGCGTCAAGGTGATGCTGGATGCGTACCTGGAAGGCCGGATTGACCGCCTGTCCGTGGTATCCAACAAGTTCATCAACACCATGACCCAGCAGCCGACCGTGGAGCAGTTGATTCCACTGGAGGCAACCCCGGATCAAGAACTCAAGCACCACTGGGACTATCTCTACGAACCGGATGCCAAGGAGCTGCTGGACGGCTTGATGGTCCGTTACGTGGAGTCGCAGGTGTACCAGGCGGTGGTCGAGAACAACGCAGCTGAACAAGCGGCGCGGATGATCGCAATGAAGAACGCTACCGACAACGCCGGTGATTTGATCAGCGATTTGCAGCTGATCTACAACAAGGCGCGTCAGGCTGCGATCACCCAAGAGATCTCGGAAATCGTCGGCGGCGCTGCCGCGGTTTAACGGTTCAAATATTCAGAGGATCCAGCTATGAGTAGCGGACGTATCGTTCAAATCATCGGCGCCGTTATCGACGTGGAATTTCCACGCGACAGCGTACCGAGCATCTACGACGCCTTGAAGGTTCAAGGCGCCGAAACCACTCTGGAAGTTCAGCAGCAGCTGGGCGACGGCGTGGTGCGTACCATTGCGATGGGCTCCACCGAAGGCTTGAAGCGCGGTCTGGACGTCAACAACACTGGCGCAGCCATCTCCGTACCGGTCGGTAAAGCGACCCTGGGCCGGATCATGGACGTACTGGGCAACCCAATCGACGAAGCCGGTCCTATCGGTGAAGAAGAGCGTTGGGGTATCCACCGCGCTGCTCCTTCCTTCGCAGAACAGGCAGGCGGCAACGACCTGCTGGAAACCGGGATCAAGGTAATTGACCTGGTTTGCCCGTTCGCCAAGGGCGGTAAAGTCGGTCTGTTCGGTGGTGCCGGTGTAGGCAAGACCGTAAACATGATGGAACTGATCCGTAACATCGCCATCGAGCACAGCGGTTATTCCGTGTTCGCCGGTGTGGGTGAGCGTACTCGTGAGGGTAACGACTTCTACCACGAGATGAAGGATTCCAACGTTCTGGACAAGGTTGCTCTGGTCTACGGCCAGATGAACGAGCCACCAGGAAACCGTCTGCGCGTAGCGCTGACCGGCCTGACCATGGCCGAGAAGTTCCGTGACGAAGGTAACGACGTTCTGCTGTTCGTCGACAACATCTACCGTTACACCCTGGCCGGTACCGAAGTATCCGCACTGCTGGGCCGTATGCCTTCCGCAGTAGGCTACCAGCCGACCCTGGCTGAAGAGATGGGCGTTCTGCAAGAACGTATCACTTCGACCAAGCAAGGCTCGATCACCTCGATCCAAGCGGTATACGTACCTGCGGACGACTTGACCGACCCGTCGCCAGCGACCACCTTCGCCCACTTGGACGCCACCGTCGTTCTGTCCCGTGACATCGCTTCCCTGGGTATCTACCCGGCGGTAGACCCACTGGACTCGACTTCCCGTCAGCTGGACCCGAACGTGATCGGCAACGAGCACTACGAGACCGCTCGCGGCGTTCAGTACGTACTGCAGCGTTACAAAGAGCTGAAGGACATCATTGCGATCCTGGGTATGGACGAGCTGTCGGAAGCCGACAAGCAGTTGGTATCCCGTGCTCGTAAGATCCAGCGCTTCTTGTCGCAGCCGTTCTTCGTGGCTGAAGTCTTCACTGGTTCTCCAGGCAAATACGTTTCCCTGAAAGACACCATCGCTGGCTTCAAAGGCATCCTCAACGGTGACTACGACCACCTGCCAGAACAAGCGTTCTACATGGTCGGCGGCATCGACGAAGCGATCGAGAAAGCCAAGAAACTGTAATCCCGGCGCCCGGCAACGGGCGCTAATTTAGGTTGAGGCAAGCAGATGGCTATGACAGTCCATTGCGATATCGTCAGCGCGGAAGGGGAAATCTTCTCCGGTCTGGTGGAGATGGTGGTTGCGCACGGTGAACTGGGTGATCTTGGTATCGCTCTGGGTCACGCACCGCTGATCACCAACCTGAAGCCAGGTCCGATCCGCTTGATCAAGCAGGGCGGGGAAGCCGAGGTGTTCTACATCTCCGGTGGTTTCCTCGAGGTTCAGCCGAACATGGTCAAGGTTCTTGCCGACACCGTGCAACGTGCTGCCGACCTGGACGAAGCCTCCGCTCAGGAAGCCGTCAAGGCTGCTGAGAAGGCCCTGAATGAAAAAGGCGCAGATTTCGACTACGGTTCTGCTGCTGCACGTCTGGCCGAGGCCGCAGCTCAGCTGCGTACCGTCCAGCAGATCCGCAAGAAGTTCGGCGGCTAAGTCGCAGGCTTTCTGTGTGATTGATTAAAAAGGGTAGCCTCGGCTACCCTTTTTATTTTCCGCCATTCACCCCCCTCTTGGTCGCAGTCTGACCTTCCAGGATTGGTAGCCAGTCATGTCTCTCGAAATCGTTATCCTCGCCGCAGGCCAGGGCACCCGCATGCGTTCGGCGCTGCCCAAGGTTCTTCACCCGGTCGCCGGCAATTCCATGCTCGGGCATGTTATCCACAGCGCCCGGCAACTCGATCCACAACGCATCCATGTGGTGATCGGCCACGGTGCCGATGCGGTGCGCGAGCGGCTGGCCGCCGAGGACCTGAATTTCGTGCTGCAGGACAAGCAACTGGGTACCGGCCATGCCGTGGCCCAGGCGGTGCCCTTCATTACTGCAGACACCGTACTGATCCTCTATGGCGACGTGCCGCTGATCGAAGTCGAGACCCTGCAGCGCCTGCTCAAGCAGGTGGGGCCGGAGCAACTGGGCCTGCTCACCGTCGAGCTGGACGACCCGACCGGCTACGGGCGCATCGTCCGGGATGCCGACGGCAAAGTCGTCGCCATCGTCGAGCAGAAGGATGCTGACGAAGCCACCCGTGCCATCACCGAAGGCAACACCGGCATTCTCGCAGTGCCCGGCAAGCGCCTGGGCGACTGGACCGGCCGCCTGTCCAACAATAACGCCCAGGGCGAGTACTACCTCACCGACGTGATCGCCATGGCGGTCAGCGACGGCCTGATCGTCGCCACCGAGCAGCCTCACGACGCCATGGAAGTGCAGGGCGCCAACGACCGCAAGCAACTGGCCGAGCTGGAGCGCCACTACCAGTTGCGTGCCGGCCGCCGGTTGATGGCCCAGGGCGTGACCTTGCGCGACCCGGCACGCTTCGACGTACGCGGTGAAGTCACGGTGGGCCGCGACGTGCTGATCGACATCAACGTGATTCTCGAAGGCCGGGTGGTGATCGAGGACGACGTGGTGATCGGCCCCAACTGCGTGATCAAGGACAGCACCCTGCGCAAGGGCGCGGTGATCAAGGCCAACAGCCATCTCGATGGCGCGGTGATGGGCGAGGGCAGCGATGCCGGCCCGTTCGCCCGCCTGCGTCCCGGTACCGTGCTGGAGGCTCGTGCCCATGTGGGTAACTTCGTCGAGCTGAAGAACGCCCACCTGGGCCAGGGTGCCAAGGCCGGCCACCTGACCTACCTGGGCGATGCGGTGATCGGCGCGCGCACCAACATCGGCGCTGGCACCATCACCTGCAACTACGACGGGGTGAACAAGCACAAGACGGTGATGGGCGAAGACGTGTTCATCGGCTCCAACAACTCTCTGGTAGCGCCTGTGGATATCTCCTCCGGCGCCACCACGGCTGCCGGCTCCACCATCACCCAGGATGTGGCCCCGGCTCAACTGGCGGTCGGCCGCGCCCGGCAGAAGAACATCGATGGCTGGAAACGGCCCGAGAAGATCAAGAAGGATTGAGGTTATCCACAACCGCGGAACCCTGTTCGCCGGCAAGCTGGCTCTTACACCCATCTGTAGGAGCCGGCTTGCCGGCGATTTTTTTTCACCTGCGCGCTTGACGAAGTTTCGATCTTGGGTTTTTATTGCTTCCTTTATCTTTCGAATCGAAACTTAAAGCCATCATGTCAAAACGCAACACACCTCAACGTCGCCACAATATCCTTGCCTTGCTCAATGAACAGGGCGAAGTGAGCGTCGACGAGCTGGCCAAGCGTTTCGAAACCTCTGAAGTTACGATTCGAAAGGACCTGGCCGCCCTGGAGAGCAATGGCTTGCTGCTGCGCCGCTACGGTGGAGCGATCACCATGCCCCAGGAACTGGTCAGCGATATTGGCCAGCCCGTATCCCTCTACAAGCAGGCCATTGCCCGCGCTGCGGTGCAGCGTATTCGCGAGCATGCCCGGATCATCATCGACAGTGGCAGCACCACCGCCGCGATGATCCCCGAGCTGGGCCTGCAGCCTGGCCTGGTGGTCATGACCAACTCGCTGAATGTGGCCAACGCCCTGAGCGAACTGGAGCATGAGCCGGTGCTGTTGATGACCGGTGGCACCTGGGACCCGCATTCCGAGTCCTTCCAGGGCCAGGTGGCCGAGCAGGTTCTACGCTCATACGACTTCGACCAGCTGTTTATCGGGGCCGATGGCATCGACCTGGCCCGTGGCACTACCACCTTCAACGAACTGCTGGGTTTGAGCCGGGTCATGGCCGAAGTGGCCCGGGAAGTGGTGGTGATGGTCGAATCCGACAAGATCGGCCGCAAGATTCCCAACCTGGAGCTGCCGTGGAGCAGCGTCCATACCCTTATTACCGATGATCGCCTGCCCTTAGAGGTCCGCGACCAGATCCAGGCCCGCGGCATAACTCTGATTTGCGCGGCTGTCAGCTAGGAGAGAAACCATGTGTGGAATTGTTGGCGCCGTTGCTGAACGCAATATCACCGCCATTTTGCTGGAAGGCCTCAAGCGCCTCGAATACCGCGGCTACGACAGCGCCGGTGTGGCGGTCTATACCAATGCCGGCAAGCTGGAGCGCATGCGGCGCCCGGGCAAGGTCAGCGAACTGGAGCTGGCCCTGGCTGGCGAGCCGCTGGTGGGCCGCCTGGGCATCGCCCACACCCGCTGGGCTACCCACGGTGCGCCATGCGAACGTAATGCCCACCCGCATTTCTCCGGCGACCTGGCGATCGTGCACAACGGCATCATCGAGAACCACGAAGCCTTGCGCGCTCAGCTCGGCGCCCTGGGTTACGAGTTCACTTCGGACACCGACACCGAAGTCATCGCCCACCTGCTGAACCACAAGCTCAAGGACCTGGGAGACCTCACCAAGGCCCTCAAGGCCACCGTCAAGGAGCTGCATGGCGCCTACGGCCTGGCCGTGATCAGCGCCAGCCAGCCGGACCGCCTGGTTGCGGCCCGCAGCGGCAGCCCGCTGGTGATCGGCCTGGGCCTCGGGGAAAACTTCCTCGCCTCCGACCAGTTGGCCCTGCGCCAGGTCACCGACCGCTTCATGTACCTGGAAGAAGGTGATATCGCCGAAATCCGCCGCGACAGCGTGCAGATCTGGGACATCAACGGCAAGGCCGTGGAACGCGAAGCAGTGCAGTACCGCGATGGCGCCGAAGCGGCAGAGAAGGGCGAGTTCCGCCACTTCATGCTCAAGGAAATCCACGAGCAGCCATCCGTGGTGCAGCGCACCCTGGAAGGCCGCCTGAGCGCCAACCAGGTACTGGTCCAGGCCTTCGGTCCGCAAGCCGCCGAGCTGTTCGCCAAGGTGCGCAATGTGCAGATCGTCGCCTGCGGCACCAGCTACCACGCTGGCATGGTCGCCCGTTACTGGCTGGAAGAACTGGCCGGCATCCCCTGCCAGGTGGAAGTGGCCAGCGAGTTCCGCTACCGCAAGGTGGTGGTACAGCCCGATACCCTGTTCGTGACCATCTCCCAGTCCGGTGAAACCGCCGACACTTTGGCCGCTCTGCGCAACGCCAAGGAGCTGGGTTTCCTGGCCAGCCTGGCGATCTGCAACGTCGGCATCAGCTCGCTGGTGCGTGAATCGGACCTGACCCTGCTGACCCAGGCCGGGCGCGAGATCGGCGTGGCCTCCACCAAGGCCTTCACCACCCAACTGGTGGGCCTGCTGTTGCTGACCCTGTCCCTGGGTCAGGTGCGCGGCACCCTGGCCGCCGGCGTCGAAGCCGAGCTGGTGGAAGAGTTGCGTCGCCTGCCGATCCGCCTGGGCGAGGCCCTGGCCATGGACAGCGTGGTGGAAAAGACCGCCGAACTGTTCGCCGACAAGCACCACACCCTGTTCCTTGGCCGTGGTGCCCAGTACCCGGTGGCGATGGAAGGCTCGCTCAAGCTCAAGGAGATTTCCTACATCCACGCCGAGGCCTACCCGGCCGGCGAGCTCAAGCACGGCCCGCTGGCGCTTGTGGATAACGACATGCCGGTGGTTACCGTGGCGCCGAACAACGAACTGCTGGAAAAGCTCAAGTCCAACCTGCAGGAAGTGCGCGCCCGTGGCGGCGAGCTGATCGTGTTTGCCGACGAGCAGTCCGGCATGACCAATGGCGAAGGCACCCACGTGATCCAGATGCCGCACATCCACGACATCCTCTCGCCGATCCTCTACACCATCCCGCTGCAGCTGCTGTCCTACTACGTGGCCGTACTCAAGGGCACCGACGTCGACCAGCCGCGCAACCTCGCCAAGTCGGTGACCGTGGAGTGAGTTATCCACAGTGACCGCCCAGGTGCTCGCTCTTGCAACAAGGCGCTCCAGATGAGCGCCTTGTTGCATGGGGCTGGTTCACATGGCGCCGACTCAGTTGGGCGCTAGCAGTGAGCGAAAGCGTGAATCGCTGCGGGTTGGGGCCAGGGTGTACAACTGTTCTTTCTTGTCGATCCAGGTGTAGAGCGCGTATTCCTTGTCGTTGTCACCAACGTGTTTGCCCAGGCCATAAACCGAAAGATGACTGCTCGGGGTGTTGCCATACGTGTAGAACATTGAGCAGGTGCGATTACGTTGTTTGTCGCGCCAGGTGTAGTGATGGACGGCTTGATTGCCAATGTACAGGGCGTCGCCATCCACCGTCAGGTTGCCACGGTCAAGGCGATCGAAGAGGAAATTCATGGCTTCGATCTCGAAACCATCATGGTTGAATTGGTTAAGGTTGCCGACCAGCGTGATTGCAGGATTCAAAGTGGGCATATCAGGCCTCTCTCTACTGTGATGGGTTGCCAAACTGGCAAGCCCATCTCAGCGTCATGCCGCTGCCAGCATCAGCAGGAAACAATTCCGCGAAAGCATTCGGGGTGATATTTCATTGGGCTGGCGAGACAGATCTTTAATCTTCACCATCACTCAAGTGATGGTCCTGGATCATCGAAGCTGACACAGCACGAGGGGAGCCCAGCCAGGCTCCCCTCTTTGCCATTTCCCTTTGCCTGCCTGCAGCCTTCGTCGCTCAGGTGTAGCGGTGCTGAACAGCGCTCAGCGTGAGTGCTGTATCGAAACAATGTCGCCAGTGGACGCGTCGATATCCACCCTGAACATTGCCTGGTCACGCTGACGGCTGAACATGCAGGTAAAGATGCTGGGCGAAACCTGCGGGAACTGTTCGAACCAGCTGTAGATACCTGACTCGAGCTGACCATTGATCAGCAACTGGTCGGCAATCCTGATCTGTTGCTGGCGATCGCCGGAGACCACGTAGAGGGTTGCGGCCACGCCCGTATCGTCATCGTTCCACAGGATGGCCAGGTGTTGCCGATCCGGCACCACAATCGCCAGCAGGCCGCGGCTGTTGACCACGCTCAGGGGCTGTTCCTGCCAGCGCCAGCGAGCCTCGACGACCCGGCAAGGAGACCACCCCAGGGCGATCATCTGGTCCACCGTCATGTTTTCGTCGATGACCTTGCCGTCTTCGCGGATCCGCTCGAAATCACTAATCACAACTTTCACTCCACAGGCAGCACACCAGGCGTGCCGACAATTTTCAGATTCCTGTCACCGACGAACTCCACCTGCTGCACGCCGCCCTTGTAGTTCTCCAGCGGGCCGGTGATACCACTGTGAATCTTTTGCGGTGCGGTGGTTTCGACGGTGATCACATGGGATACGTCTGTCTTGAATCGATCGAGGATCACCAGTTTATCCCGAGCATAGGCCTGGCTGGGAATCGGCTCGGGGGCGGCGAAACCTCCGAAGGCTGGCTTGCCCTGCATGATGGCTTCGGCCTGGCCCTTGGCGACGACCATCTGGTATTGCGTTCCCGGCGGCACTATTTCGGTCTTGACCTGGGTGCCTTCCAGCCACGCCGGCAGGTTGCCCTCGGCGATCATCGCCTCGTTGACCTGGGCGGCCGTGCGGACCTCGAGCACCTGCGACTGGTTGGCCAGTCGCGCGGCATTGCGTTCGGCGCTCAACTTGGCCATTTTCGGCCCGGCGCCGAGCAGCGCCAGGCCGGCGATACCTTGCAGCAGGTCACGGTAGCCCGGGCCGAGCCGATCGCCGAGCTGGCCCAGCAACTCCATGCCGCCATAGATCGCGGCCCCCACCGCCACGGTGGTCAGCAGGGCCGCGAGGCCGGCCATGGCGGCCAGCACCAGCGCGCCAGCGGCGGCGACCAGGCCCAGCGCCTCCAGGCCGGTATGCAGCCAGCCCTCGATATCCAGCACGAACTCCACCTGCAGCGTCGGACCGCCGATGAAGGTGTTCGGGCTACCGGACTTGATATGCGCGCCGCAGGTCATCTTGCTGCTCAGTCGCGCCGCCGGCTTGCCGTTGATGTAAACGGTAGCGCTGCCTTCGGCGATGGTGACCGGGAAGGGCCAGGGGGGATGCGCCACGGGAAAGCCGGTACAGGAACTGGACACGTCCTCGCCGGCACGCATGGCATTGCGCAAGTTGACGAATACGTTGGGGCTGCCCCTTATGAGTTCACCGGTGGTTGGCTCGGGCAGATCGAAGATGGTCGAAAGTCCCTTTACCAGCTGGAACATCGACAAGCCGCCGGCGGCGACCGAACCCGCCAGGATCACCGCCGCCAGGCCGCCCGTTGCCGCGGTAGCCGCGATGATGGCCGCGCCTATGAGAGCGCCCGCGACCGCGCCGGCGAGCATGGCAGCAACTCCGAATCCATGGGCGATGTCGTCGCCCAACCGCGCTGCGGCCTGTACATCCATGCTGAAACTCCGCCTGCGATGCGATACGCATCTTCCCTGGGGCCAGTGGGTGGCCCGAGCGGCGGATTATCAAAGAGTAATCAGGGACGCGGCAAGAGCTCAAAGGCAGTCTGTTGTCACGGGGGGACCACTCGCGCTTCACGCCGCCGGCGGGAAGGATCCCAGCGGCTGGGGTGCAGCGTTGTCCTTGCTCGCCTGCGCGCGTTGGCGCTTCGAAAAACAATTGAAATCAGAGCGTTATTTTTGTGCGACAGTTTTGGAATCCCGACTTGTGCACAGGCCGGAATTTTTTATCGCGCTAATGGAAAACCAATGACACTTCGCCTGATTCATGGATGGATAATCGTTCTGATAGTGGCTGTCCTGGGGCTGGGAGTCCTGACCCCAGTGCTCTCCAACAGCCTCTTGCTGCTGATGGACCGAGCCAATTTCATTCCTGCTGAATCGTCCATCTGGACCTTTGAACCGACCCTGATCAACCAAGGTTCCTCTTCCTATTGGCTATACGGTGAAGATCAGCAGTACTACTTCTATTTTTCCTACGCCCAAGACCAACCTTACCGGCTGATTGCCAAAACCAACCGTTGCCCCGGATTCGACAAGCACGAGGTGCAGACCTGGTGCGCTCCCTGACGTGGTGGCTGTGGATTATGCTGCGCGTGCGGGGCGCCTGTCGGGTGGGCGCTGCCAGGTGAGATAAGACATGGACAGGTTTCAGGAAATGCAGGTGTTCGTCTGTGTCGCCCAGGAGCAGGGGTTCGCCGCGGCTGCGCGGCGCCTTAACCTGTCGGCGGCCAGCGTCACCCGGGCCGTGGCAGCCCTCGAACAGCGCATCGGCACCCAGTTGCTGGTGCGCACCACCCGCAAGGTGCACCTGAGCGAAGCTGGGCAACGTTATCTGGAGGACTGCCGACGCATTCTCGCCGAGGTCCAGGATGCCGAGGCCTCGGCCGCCGGCATCCACGCCCAGCCACGGGGGCAACTGAGCCTGACTGCGCCGGTGCTGTTCGGCGATCTGTTCGTCACCCCGCTGCTGGTGCGCTACCTGCAACGTTATCCACAGGTCAGCATCAACGCCTTGCTGGTGGACCGAGTGGCGAACATGGTGGATGAAGGCATCGATGTGGCGGTGCGCATCGGCGAATTGCCGGACAGTGGCCAGCACAGCATCCGCGTAGGCCAGGTGCGCCGGGTGGTCTGTGCGGCCCCCGGATTCCTGGCGGCCCATGGTTGCCCCCAGCACCCTGATGACCTGCGCCAGGCTCCGCTGATTGCGCCATCCTCCACCGGCCAGGCGCGCCACTGGCAATTCAACGACGCCGGGCGCGCTCTGAGCCTGCGCCCGGAACCGCGGCTGCTGGTGAGCGCCAACCAGGCTGCCATCAGTGCCGCCTGCCTGGGGCTGGGCCTGACCAGGGTGCTGTCCTATCAGGTGGCCGATCAGGTCGCTGCCGGCCAGTTGCAGATCGTGCTGGCGGATTTCGAGCTGCCGCCCTTGCCGATCCACGTGGTGTACCAGGGCGGTCGCAAGGCGCCGGCGCGGGTACGCAGCTTTGTCGATTTCGCCGTGCAGGCCCTGCGCGAGCATCCATCGCTCAATACTTGATCAGCTTTATTGCGCTGGCTGAAATGCCGGATTGCGATTTCTGGTGATTCTGTTGTTTTGCGTCATGGACCAAGATGGCCCTGCCAGCGCGGCCCTTCGACCGCGTCCCAGCCAGCGGAGTCGAGCATGTCCCAGCTTCCCATCAAGTTCTACAACTTTCCCCGGTCCGGCCACGCTCACCGCGTCGAGCTGATGCTGTCGTTGCTGGACCTGCCCACCGAAACCATCTTTGTCGACCTGGCCCAGGGTGCCCACAAGCAGCCCGAGTTCCTGGCCCTCAATGCCTTTGGCCAAGTACCGGTGATCGATGACCAGGGCACGGTGCTGGCGGACTCCAACGCGATCCTGGTGTACCTGGCGCAACGCTATGGCCGTGGCCGCTGGTTGCCCACCGACCCGGTGGGCGCGGCGCAGGTACAGCGCTGGTTGTCGGTGGCGGCGGGGCCCATCGCCTTCGGTCCGGCGGCGGCGCGACTGATCACCGTGTTCGGCGCCACCTTCAATGCCGAGGAGGTCATTGCCCGCGCCCACGGCCTGCTCAAGGTCATGGACCAGGAACTGGCGAGCCGGCCGTTCCTGGTGGGTGAACAGGCGACCATCGCCGACGTCGCCGGCTACAGCTACATCGCCCACGCGCCGGAGGGCAACGTGTCCCTGGCCGATTATCCCAACGTACGGGCCTGGCTGGAGCGGATCGAGGCCTTGCCGGGCTTCGTGCCCATGCCGTCCACGGCGGCGGGGCTCAAAAGCGCCTGAGGCGCACCTGCGGAGGCAGCACCATGAGCAGCAGTTCCCCCTGGCATGCCGGCGAACGGCAGTTGCAGGCCCGGGCCGGAGTGGCCCAGCGCATGGAGGCCTTTGGCACCCAGGTGATCCGCCAGGCGATGCCGGATCAGCACCGGCAGTTCTACGGGCAGCTGCCGTTCATCCTGGTGGGCGCGGTGGATGCCCAGGGCAACCCCTGGGCGAGCCTTCTTGAAGGCCCGCCCGGTTTCGCCCAGGCCCCCGAGGCGACCCGGCTGCGCCTGGGCCGCCTGCCTGCCGCCGAAGACCCCGTGCAGTTGCAGGAAGGTGCGGCCCTGGGCTTGCTGGGCATTGAACTGCACACCCGGCGGCGCAACCGCCTCAATGGCCGGGTCAGTGCGGTGGACCGCCACGGCTTCAGCGTGACGGTGCAACAGGCGTTCGGCAATTGCCCGCAATACATCCAGCAGCGCGAGCTGCAGCAGGTGCCCTTGAGCGACCCCGCCAGCCGGCCGGCACAGT
Organism: Pseudomonas sp. MWU349; assembly: GCF_017947325.1. Classification (NCBI taxonomy): domain Bacteria; kingdom Pseudomonadati; phylum Pseudomonadota; class Gammaproteobacteria; order Pseudomonadales; family Pseudomonadaceae; genus Pseudomonas; species Pseudomonas sp. MWU349. The sequence continues at coordinate 150,984 of NZ_JAFEVP010000004.1, forward strand.
ATCGCGACGGCCTGGATCCTGAGGCTCGGGCCCTGATCGGCGGCGCCGACACTTTCTTTGTTGCCAGCTATGTCGACCTGGACGGCCAGCGCTCGGTGGATGTTTCTCACCGTGGCGGCCAGGCCGGGTTCGTCCGGGTCGAGGGCAATTGCCTGACCATCCCGGATTTTGCCGGCAACCTGCACTTCAACACCCTGGGCAACCTGCTGCTCAACCCCCGGGCCGGCTTGCTGTTCATCGACTTTCACAGCGGTGAGCTGCTGCAGCTCAGTGGCCGCACCGAAATCATCCACGACGGGCCACTGGTCAAGGCCTTCCAGGGCGCCGAGCGGTTGTGGCGCTTTACCGTGGAACGGCTGGTACGACGCCCGGCGGCGCTGTCCCTGCGTTGGCAGTTGCGGGGTTTTTCCCCCAACAGCCTGCTGACCGGCAGTTGGCCGCATGCCGAGGCTCGGCTGCGCGCCACCGCCCTGGGCCAGCAGTGGCGGCCATTGCGGGTGACCCGGATCGAGGACGAAAGCAGCAGCATTCGCTCCTTCTACCTGGAGCCGGCGGATGCAGCCGGCGCCCCGAGCTTTGTGCCCGGCCAGCACCTGCCCGTGCAGGTCGTGCTCGACGGCCTGCCGCTGATTCGCACCTACAGCCTGTCCAGCGCGCCTTCCGATGATTTTCTGCGTATCAGCGTCAAGCGCGAGGGCCAGGTTTCCCGCCACCTGCATCAGGCGCTCAAGGTCGGCGACCTGTTGCAGGCCCGCGCCCCACAGGGGCGTTTCACTGCCGATGCGCTGTCGTCACAGCCACTGGTGCTGCTGGCGGCCGGGGTCGGCATCACACCGTTGCTGTCGATGCTGCGGGAGGTGCTGTACCAGGGCCTGCGCACCCGGCATACCCGGCCCACCTGGTTGATCCAGGGTTCGCGCACGCTTGCCGAGCAACCCTTTGCCAAGGAGCTGCAAACCCTGCTGGCGCAGGCTGGGGATTCAGTGCGGCTGCTGCGCCTGCTCAGCCAGCCGGAAGCCGGGGCCCGGCCGGGTGCTGGCTTCGATCATTGCGGGCGTATCGATGTGCAACTGCTGCTGGCGCAACCGGACCTGGATCTTGATCGCGCAGACTTCGTGCTCTGCGGCCCCGGGGCCTTTACCCAGGGCCTGTACGACAGCCTGCGGGACCTGGATATCGACGACCGGCAGATCCATGCCGAAACCTTCGGCCCTTCGACCCTGCGCCGCCGGCCGGACCCCGAGGCCGTGCCCTTTGCCCAACCGCCTGCCGCCACCCGGGCCGTGGCGGTGCGGTTCCAGCAGGCCGGCCGGGAGCTGTCCTGGGAGCCGGCCAGCGGCAGCCTGCTGCAATTGGCGGAAAGCGCCGGCCTGCATCCGCCATTCAGTTGCCGTGGCGGCTCATGCGGCACTTGCCAGACCCGGTTGATCAGCGGTCAGGTGAATTATCCACAGGTGCCTGCACAGTTGCCGGAACCGGGGCAGGTGCTGATCTGCTGCGCGGTGCCGGCGGCTGTGGATAACCTGGTGCCAGCGTTGGTGCTGGACCTGTAGACGCGGGAAAAAACTCCTTGCGGCGATTGCTGCCAACCGCGCTGCTGCGTAGGCTGGCGGCTGTTTTGTCGCGGTGGCAGCGGCTACACGCGATGTCGATCAGGTGTATGGCGCCCGGTATTCCGGGGCTTTTGCGTTAAAGGGAATCAACGATTCATGCTCCCCCGGGTTTTGCTCCGTCTTTGCGCCGTGCTGGTCTGCGGGCTGCTGCTCAATGCCTGTCGCCATGAAGAGGGGCCGCCGCTGGATCAGCAGCTCTATATCTGGCAACGCCAGTGGACCCCGGCCCACGCCGACGCCCTGGCGGGCTCGCGGGTGGACTTTTCCACAGTCCGGGTGCTGGCCCTGCAGGCTTTTCCACAGGCCGGCTGGAGCCGGGCGCGGATAGACGCCGCCTTGCTCAAGCAAGACGGCCGCCCGTTGATTGCGGTGGTGCGCCTGGACGGTCAACTGCCATCCCTGAACCAGGACGACATCCTCCAGCAGGTGCAGCAACTGCTGGCCGACTGGCAAGGGCAGGGCCTGACCCTGGCCGGCCTGGAGATCGACCACGATGCCGGCAGCGCCCGGCTGCCGGCCTATGCCGGGCTCCTGCGGCGGCTGCGCGAGGCGCTGCCACCGCAGTTGGCCCTGAGCATCACCGCGCTGCCCGCCTGGCTCGACAGTCGCGAGTTGCCCGGGCTGCTGGCTCAGGTCGATAGCAGCGTGCTCCAGGTGCATGCGGTCAGCGATCCCCGGCGCGGGCTGTTCGACCCGCACCAGGCTGAACAATGGGCCAGGCGCTGGGCTGGGGTCAGCGACAAGCCGTTCTACCTGGCCCTGCCTGCCTACGGCGTGGCCTTGCTGCCCGGCACCGCCCAGGCTCCAGTGGTGGAAAGCGAGGCGCCCATTGCGCGCCGGGGCCAGCGCCGGGAGCTGATGGCCAACCCCGAGCAACTGAGCCAACTGGCCAAGACCCTGCGCAATGATCCGCCGGCCCACCTGGCCGGGCTGATCTGGTTTCGCCTGCCGCTCAAGGGCGATGTCCGCGCCTGGAGCCTGGAGACCCTGCGCGCGGTGGCCCGTGGAGACGTGCTGGACAGCCGCTTGGGCATCAGCCTGCAGGAGCAGGACGGTCTCTTCGACATCCGCTTGGACAACCCGGGCAATCTCGACCGCCCGCTGCCTGAACAACTGACCCTGGCCGTTGCCCAATGCGACGGATTCGACGGGCTGGGCGGTTATTCCGCCGAGCTGCGTGACGGCCAGCTGTTATTGACCCGCCAGCAGGCCGGCCGGCTGGCGGCGGGCGGTACCCGGGCCGTGGGCTGGGCCCGCTGTACAAAAATTGACCAAGGAGCTGCACATGTTCGTCCCTAGATCCCGCTACCTGCTGTGCCTGAGCCTGTGCCTGCCCTTGGCCCCGGCCCTGGCCTGCGGTCCGACCTTCCCCATGCGCCTGCTGGGGGACCGCCCGCAGACCCTGGCGCAGTTGCCCGAAGGCAGCTTCCAGTTCGAAATCAGCCGCCTGGGCAAGCCCATTGTCGGGCTCAAGCCAGTCGTCAATAACGACTTCACCCGCGATTACAACCTGCCTGACAGCTACGAGGTGCAAGAGCGTAACTGGGCCGAACAGCAAGGGCTGGACCAGGCCCAGCAAACCCTGGTCGGCCAACTGCGCAAACTCAGTGACGCGCGCGTGGCGGAACAACAAGGCGCCAGCCTGCCGCCGGAGATCAACCTCTACACCGCGGGCGCCGTGGCCTTCAGCGCCGGGGATCATGAGCTGGCGGCGGAGTACTTCCGCAAGGTGCTGGCGCTGCCCGCCGAGCAGCGCGCCCTGCGCAGCACCTGGGCCGCCTATTCCCTGGGCCGGGCCCTGCAGGCCATCAGTGAAGAAGCCAACGAGCTGGACGACCAGGGGCGCAGCGACACCCTACTGGCGGCGCGCCAGGCCTTCGTCCAGACCCGTCAACTGAGCATCGACGGCTTCAGCGACCCCCTGGCACTGGGCGTCGCCAGCCTCGGCGAAGAGGCGCGCATCCTGAAGAACCAGAACCACTGGAGTGAGGCCATCGACCTGTATGCCAGCCAGAACCTGGCGGGTTCGGAGGTCGGCTACAGCTCGCTGAAGCAGGTGGTGGGCGAGTTGGGCGGCCTGTCGGACGCGCAATTGCTGGAGCAGCTCAAGCAACCTTCGGTGGCGCGCTTGCTCACGGCTTCGTTGATCTCGCACCAGGGCTGGTCCTTCGGCGAGCGTCCTGAGTCCGAGGTGAAACTGATCAAGCTGCTGAGCCAGGGCACTGCCGGCAGTTTCGACAACGCCGACCGGCTGGCGGCGCTGAATTACCAGAACGGCGATTTCGCCACCACCCGGATGCTGCTCGAGCATGCCGGCGACGGCGGCCTGGCCTGGTGGCTGCGGGCCAAACTGGCCGTGCGCGATGGCGACAAGGCGGCGGCCGCAGCCGCTTACGCCAAGGCCGCCGCGGCCTTCCCGCGGGACGAGAGCTGGGGCTTTCGCGGTGACTACGACGGCAACTATGAAGACCTCAAGCCGGGCTGCCGGGTAGACGGCGAAAGTGCCGTGCTGGCCCTGGATCGGGGTGACTACGTGCAGGCATTCGAGCTGCTCTACCGCAGTGGCGACATCTACTGGCACGACGCGGCGACCGTGGCGGAGCGGGTGTTGACCCTGGATGAGCTCAAGCATTTCGTTGACACCCAGGTGCCCGCGCCGCCGCCGACGCCCAAGCAACCCGATGCCTACTACGAGAGCCTGCCGATTGCCGCCCAGTTGCGCGAACTGCTGGGCCGGCGGCTGTTGCGCGAGGGCCGCTACGAAGAGGGCTGGAGCTACTTCGACAGCCCCGAGCGCCAGGCCATCGCCAAGGCCTACGGCGAGTACCGACGCCGCGCCGAGTCGGCGTGGCTGCCCACCCGGCGAGCCGAGGCCTATTACCAGGCCGGCAAGCTGGCGCGGGCGTCGGGGATGGAGATCCTCGGCTACGAGATGGGCCCGGACTACCACAGCCTCTGGGGCAGCTACAGCCTGGAGATCCCGCCGGTGCAGGCCGGGCCCTTGATCAGTGCCGATGAAGTGCAGCGCCAGCAGGCCACCACCGCCGAGCCCGACGTGCGCTACCACTACCGCTACGTGGCCGGGGAACTGGGCAACCGGGCGGCGGATTTCCTGCCCCACACCAGCCAGGCCTATGCCGCGGTGTTGTGCAAGGCCGCGCGCTGGACCCGGGGCAGCGATGCCGAGATCGACTACTACCAGCGCTATGTGCAGAACGGACCCTTTGTGGAATGGGCCGGCAACTTCGGCATGAACTGTGAGGAACCGGACTTCGGCAGCGCCAACAAGCGCTACCTGACCCAGTGGCTGGACGCATCCCGTTCCGCGGTGGCCGAGCACAGGCTGGCTGCCGGCGCCGGTGCCGGCGTGCTGCTGTTGGGGGCGGCCTACCTGTTCCGACGCCGCCGCGCGGTGTCCTCGCACAAGGCGACATAAAAGCGTGCCCAGGATCCTGTAGCCGCTGCCGCAGGCTGCGTACGAGCTGGGCGGCACTCCGACGCAGCGGTCGCGGCGATCTCTGGGGCGAACATTTTGACGGGGATCGCCAGGCAAGGTCCTGCGGACCTTCGCGCAGCTTCGCCGAGGCTCGGCAGCGGCTACAGGTGCCGTCAGGCCTGCTGGACGAACGTCAGGCGCAGGGCAAAGCCGATCAGCAGGCTGCCGAACAGCCATTGCTGCACCCGTTGCGCCGACGGGCTGCGCTGCATCCAGCGGCCCAGCCCGGCACCGGCCAGGGCGTAGCAGCAGTCGAACAGGCCGCCCACGGCCACCAGCAGCACCCCCAGGGGCATGAATTGCGGGGCCACCGCACCGGCCTGGGGATCGATGAACTGCGGCAGCAGTACCGAACAGAACAGCAATGCCTTGGGGTTCAGCAGGTTGGTCAACAGGCCACGCTGGATCGCCTCGCGCCAGCGCAGGGGCGTGGCTGCGGCGGTGCCGGGCTCAAGGTTGGGCAACAGGTTGGCCCGCAGGCACTGGATACCAATCCACAGCAGGTAGGCGGCGCCCGCCAGGCGCACCAGGTCGAAGGTCCAGGGCGCGGCCTTGAACAGCGCCGCCAGGCCCAAGGCGGCCAGGACCACGTGGCAGCCCCGGGAGATGGCCAGCCCCAGGGCCGTGGCCAGAGCCTGGGCCTTGCCCTGGCGGGCGCCGGTTTGCAGCAGCAGGATCATGTCGGGGCCGGGCAGCAGATAGACCACCGCCAGAGCCAGGAAATACATCCACAGTTGCGCCACCTTGCACCCCCTTCGTTGTCGAGTCGGTGCGCCCAGTTTAGGGCCACAGGCCGGGGCAGGTGCTTGCGTAATCAACCAGCGGGAAAGCTGAAATTGGCATAATGTTCCACTAATGAACGGAATCACCATCTGGATATGCCAAACATGAAACTTGATGCCTATGACCGCAAGATCCTCGCCGCGCTGCAGCGCGATGGCCGCCTGAGCAACGTGCAACTGGCCGAAGAGATCGGCCTGTCGCCGTCACCCTGCCTGCGTCGGGTGCGCATGCTGGAAGAGGCCGGGGTGATCCGTGGCTACCAGGCCACCCTGGACCGCGACGAGGTGGGCCTGGGGCTGACCGTGTTCGTCGGGGTCAAGGTGGAGCGACACAACGATGCCGAGGCAGAAGCCTTCCGCCAGGCGGTATTGCAGTTGCCGGAGGTGATCTCGGCATTCCTGGTGTCGGGTGAATCGGATTTCCTGCTGCAAGTGGTGGTCCCGGACCTGCGGGGCTATGACCGGTTCCTGACCGGCCACTTGCTGAAGATCCCCGGGGTCAGCGACATCCGCAGCAACTTCGCCATTCACACGGTGAAAACCCCGGGGCCCTTGCCCCTGGGGCATCTACCGGGCTGAAGGGCTCAGGTCCACCAGTAGCGCACCAGGTGAAAGAAGATCGGCGCGGCGAAGCACACCGAATCCAGGCGATCGAGCATGCCGCCGTGGCCCTCGATCATGTGCCCCCAGTCCTTGACCCCGCGGTCGCGCTTGATCGCCGACATGACGATGCCGCCGGCAAAGCCCAGCAGGTTGATCAGCAGGGCGATGAGGAACGACTGCCAGACATTGAACGGGGTGATCCAGAACAGCGCGCCGCCGATCAGCGAGGCCAGCAGGATGCCGCCGACAAAGCCTTCCACGGTCTTGGACGGCGACAGGTTGGGGGCGATCTTGCGCTTGCCAAAGAGTTTTCCACAGACGTACTGCAGCACGTCCGAGAGCTGCACCACGATCACCAGGTAGGCGATCAGCAGCAGGTTGCGGCCTTCATAGCCGGCGATGTCCAAAGTCAGCAGGGCGGGCACGAAGGATACGCAGAACACCGCGATCATCAGCCCCCACTGCACCTTGGAGGCACGCTCCAGGAAGTGCGTGCTGTCGCCACCGAGCGACGCGAGGATCGGCAGCAGCAGGAACACGTAGACCGGAATGAAGATCGAGAACAGCCCGTACCAGTCGGAGTAGATCAGCAGGTATTGCAGGGGCAGGGCCAGGTAGAAGGCCGCCACCAGGGCCGGGTAGTCGCTGCGCCGGGTCGGGGTCAGGGTGAGGAATTCCCGCAGGGCGTAGAACGACACCGCATAGAACAGCAGGATGACCGCCGCGGTGCCGAGCCAGAAGGCGATGCCGATCACCAGCACCATCACCCACCAGGCATTGATCCGCGCATTGAGGTTGTCGATCACCGGGTTGGGCGTGCCACGGGTGCGCCACTGGAGGATGAAGCCGATCAGCGAGGCCAGCACCAGAATGGCGCCAATGCCGCCGAATAACATCAGGGTCTGCTTATCCATCTCAGGCGTGCTCCGGGGCCAGGGCCAGCAGCGCGGCGCGGCTGCGTTCGAGGAAATGTTCCTTGGTTTCGTCTTCTTCCAGGGTCAGGGGTGCGCCGAAACTGGTGGTGCACAGCAGCGGCAGGGGCAGGAAGCGGCCCTTGGGCATGACCCGGTTGAGGTTGGCGATCCACACCGGGATCACTTCCACCTGTGGATAACGTTTGGCCAGGTGGTAAATCCCGCTCTTGAACGGCAGCAGGCCGTCTTCGAGGTTGCGCGTGCCTTCCGGGAAGATGATCAGGGAGTCGCCGTTCTCCAGGGCATCGATCATGGGTTGCAGGGGGTTGTTATCCACAGCCTCCTTGCGCTCGCGGTCGATCAGCACGCCGTTGAACACCCGGTTGATGATGTAGCGGCGCAGGTTGCTTTTCTGCCAGTAGTCGGCGCCGGCCACGGGCCGCGTCAGTTTGCGCAGGGCCGGCGGCAGGGAGGCCCAGAGCAGTACGAAGTCGCCGTGGCTGCTGTGGTTGGCGAAGTAGATCCGCTGCACCGCGCGCGGTGCCGAGCCCAGCCACAGGCTGCGAGCGCCGGTGATGCTGCGGGCGGCGGAGGTGATGAGATTGGCGACCAGGGGTTCGAACATGGGCATTCCTTATCCGGCAAAGGTCAGCCAGGGGCTGACCAGGATCACGCTCAGTATCACCAGCACTTGTGCGGCCAGCAGCAATGCCTGGCGGCGCAGCAGGCCCAGGGCCCCACGGCTGCGTTGGTCCCAGGGCCGGCCGCCGCGCTGCGCGGGTTGCAGGCCAAGGGCGCTCAGGGCCTGGTCCAGGGCCTGGGTACTGTGTTCCAGGGTAGTGGGGGCGTCGGCCACGCGTTGAAACAGGTCGGCGTCGAAGGCCACGCGCAGCGCCAGGTACTTTTCCACAAGCCCCAGCAGGACCAGGGCCAGGCTGACCAGCAGCCCACCCAGGGTGACGCTGGTCAGCAGGTACTGGCCCAGGCCATACATTGCGCCGAGCAGGGTCAGGCCTGTGGATAACTGATCCAGGGCGCGGCCTCGGCGCAGCAGGCTGGCCACGCTGTAGAGCTGCATTTCAGTGGACATGGGCCGTTCTCCCGGCGCTGCTCAAGGCTTGCAGCGCCTGGCGGTGGGCGGGGTGCAGGACGATCTGCGGGCGGGTCCGCTGGATCTGCACGATGGCGGCATCCACCGTGGCTGCGCGGCCGCTGTGCAGCAGCCAGGCGGCAATCGCCGTGGCGCTGCGCGAATAACCCAGGGCGCAGCACACCAGCAGCGGCCCTTGCTGGCGCAGGCGTTCGATGGCTTGGGCGGCGGCCAGGCACTGCTCGGCACTGGGGGCGCACAGGTCCAGCACCGGCAGGCTCTGGTAGGCCCGCAGCCCGCGGCTGTCCAGGGACAGCTCGGCGCACAGGTCGAGCACGGCGCCGAACGGGCTGTCCTTGAGCTCGGCCGGTGTCGGCAGGCGCCCGAGCCAGACGTTATCCACAACCGGGTCCGGCTGTGGATGTTTTCTTGTCCACAGCCGCGAGTTGATCCAGGCCGCCGCCAGGTAAGGCGCCAGCAACCAGCGTGCAGCGGGGCTGAGGCTGCCGTCCTGGCGCTTCTGGAAACCCTCGGCACCCAGCAGGGCGTAGTTAAAGGCCACCAGCAACAGCGCCACGGCGGGCCAGAACAGCCACAGCGCGGCGCCGCCCCAGGCAAGGGCTGCCCCGGCGAACAGCGCCGCACCCAGGCCATAGCGCAGGGCCAGCTGGCGGCGCTTCGGGTCCTGGGCCGCACGGGCACTGAACAGCGGGCTGGGACGGTCCAGCGGCCATAGCCAGACGCACAGCCAGCCGGCCAGGGCGCCTGTGGGTACATCGATGAAGTGGTGTTGATAAGTGCTCAGCACCGAGACCCCGATCAGCGCGAACCAGCCATGCACCAGCCAGCGCCAGAAGCCCTGGGTATGCCGGGCGTAGCAGACCCACAGGACCACCAGCAGGGCGATGTGCAGCGACGGCGCCTGGTTGAAGGGCTTGTCGAAGCCGGCCAGCACCCCGAACAGCCAGCCGAAAACCCCGTCCAGTTCCGGCCGGGAGAAGGTGAAGCTCAATGGCCAGATCAGGAAGCAACTGACCGCGATCACCTGGGCGGTGAGCAGGCGCAGGGCGTGGCGCTTGAGCTCGTCACGGCTGCGCGGCAACAGCAGGGAGAAGCCGTAGAGCAGGTCGATGGACCAGTAGGGCACGATGGTCCAGGCCCAGAACGGCATGTGCCGTTCCCAGTCGAAGACCATGCTGCCGACGTCGTCGCGCTGGGCGGTGACCCAAGTGGCGAAGCCGTAGGTGCTGAAGAACAGCGGTGCCAGCAACAGCAGCCAGAGCACCGCGGGTTTCAGCAGGCCCGGCTCCCGGGCCGGCAAGGCGCCTGCGGCCATCATTGCACCCGTTGCGCCAGGGATACGCTGAAGATCCCCCATTCATCCACACGCATGGTGACCTTGCGAAAGCCGGCGGCCTCCACCAGTTGGTCCATCTCCGCCTGGGTACGGCGGCGCATGACCCAGGCCTGGCCTTCGCGGTGGCTGGTCAGGGCGCGGGCGATCAGTTCCAACTGCGGGTGCCATGGCTGGCCGGTGTACACCAGGTAGCCGCCGGGCTCCACGGCACTGGCCAGGCCCGCCAGGGAGCCGCCGACCATCTGGTTGTCGGCGAACAGCTCATAGAGCCCGGAGACCACCGCCAGGGTGGGTTTCGGGTCCAGGGCTGCGAGGTCCTCGCGATCGAAGGCGTTGCCTTTGACGAAGCGGGCGATGTCCCCCAGGCCTTTCTCCTGGATCAGCGCACTGCCGTCGCGCACGTTGATATCGCTGTAGTCGCGCAGCAGGATCGATTCGGGCAGCGGGCTGACCCCTTGCAGGGCTTCGAGGATGTAGCGGCCGTGGCCGGCGGCGATATCGACGATGCGCACTTCGCTGCTTTGCTCACGGAGTTTTTCCATGGCCAGGCGCAGCAGTTCTTCCACATGCAGCTTGCGCTGGCGGATGCCGCGCCAGCCGATGGAGTTCAGGTAGTTCTGGTCGATCATCCGGCCCAGGGCGGAATGCCCGGTGGGGCGGTTGCGGTAGACGTAGTCCAGGGTGCTGCCGGAGTCGAAACCGGTGTCGAAGCCCAGCTTGACCCCCGCCGACAGCTGGCTGCCCAGGCGCATGCTGGCGCGGGTGGCGCGCCAGTACAGGTCGCGCAGGGAGTTGTGCGGCAGCGGCGCGGCCAGGGCTTCGGACTCGGCGCAGGTAACGCCCAGGCGGTCGGCGTCCAGCAGGGCAGGGCGGTTCAGCGGGCGCGCGAAGTTCTGCAGGATGAAGCGGCGGATGCTGGCCATGGCCGGCGCCCGGTTCTTTTCCCCCAGGGTGTCGTGGAAGAAGCCGGGGAGGATGTGCTTTTCCTTGTGCAGGCTACCCAGGCGGTCGAAGAACTGCTCCTGGGGCTTGCGATGCACCACGAAGTCGGAGCCGGAGATCAGCAACTGGGTCGGCACCTGGATCGCCTGGGCGTCGGCCACCACCCGGTCTGCCGCTTCATACAGGCCCAGCAGCACATTCACCGAGATCGCCTTGGTGATCAGCGGGTCGCTGTCATAGCTGCGGACCCGTTCCGGGTCGTGGCTCAGGAAGCGCGCCTTGACGTAGCTGTTGACGAAGAAGTTGCCACGAAAGCGCCGCATCAGGGCCAGGCCGGGCCGGGCGAAGGGCACGTACAGCTTGACCTTGAACGCCGGCGAGGCCAGCACCAGGGAGCGGATGCGCGGCGCGTAGTCGTGGACCCAGGTGGACGCGATCACCGCGCCCACGCTCTGGGCCACCACGGCGATGTTTTCCTCGGCGATCCCGTGGGTGCTGCCCAGGTGATCACAGAAGGTCTGCACGTCGCGCACGCTGGTAGCGAAGCTCGGGCTGTCGCCACGGGCGCCCGGCGACTGGCCATGGCCACGGGCATCCCAGGCGAAGAAATCGAACTGGGGCAGGTTCAGCTCTTCCACCAGGTGGGCAATGCGCCCGGAGTGTTCGTGACCGCGGTGGAACAGCATCACCGCTTGCCGCGGTTCGCCAGGGGCCACTTCAGTGGCTGGCCAGTGGCGGTAGAACAGTTCGACACCGTCATGGGTTCGGAACGTCTGGTGTTGAGCGTCGCGCATAGCCATTTCCTTATGCAGAGGGAGCATTGTGCTGAACTTCTTTGAGGCCCTGGCGGACCCGATTGATCAGGGTGTAGACCAGCAGTGCGGCGACCAGTGCCAGCACGCCGTTTATCCACAGGGCGCTGAGCCAGCCCAGGGCGATGCCGGTGGCCAGCACGCCGAGGATGAAGGCGCGGTCGCTCTTGCCCATGGGCCCGTCGTAGCGCCGCGAGGCCCCGACCATGGGACCGAGCACCCCGGCGTATTCACTGAACAGCGCCAGCAGGGTCACGGCCAGCACCAGCAGCAGGCTGGCCCCGGGCAACAGGGCGAAAGGCAGGATCAGGGCGCTGTCGGCGACCACGTCGCAGAGTTCGTTGAGGTAGGCCCCCAGGCGCGATTGCTGGCCGAATTCCCGGGCCAGCATGCCGTCGATGGCATTGAGCGCCATGCGCAGGATCATCCACAGGGGAATCAGGGCGAACAGCCAGGCATGGCTGGGGAACAGGGCGATGACGGTGCCGACCAGGACCGAGATGACGGCGGCCAGGACAGTGATCTGGTTGGCCGTGGTGCCGTTGTCGTACAGGCGCTGCACCAACGGCCGCAGCAGGTTCTGAAAGCGCGGTTTGAGCTGGTAAATCGAGAGCATGATGGGACGGTTCCTTGTCGCACGCGGTGAGCAGGGCTGGATTATTGCCTTAAATGCCAGGGGGCTGACATCAGAACTTTTGTCATGAGCAAACAGCTGTCTCTGTGTCTACGACGTACGCAATAGATGAAAAGGCATGGAAGGGGACAAAAATTTCACTCAGCTCGTTATATAGTAACGAATTGTTTCGAATTTCTTCGGCCCGTGGGTTTATCCACAGGGCCGGACCAGAGCGGCGGGGTGGTATGCAAGTCGATCTTGAGACGCAAGGGGGCGAGGTGGCTGCCTTGCCACGGTTTCAGCAGGCGGCGTCCCATGCGGCGCGTTTGCAGCGCTGGGGCGCCGCTTTGCTGGGCCTGGCGGTGCTGGGGCTGGTGGCGGCGGTGTTTGTCGACCTGTTTGCGGCGCTGACCCTCTGGCCGGCACTGCTGGTGAACCTTTCGTGTGCCTTGCTGGTAGGGGTGGCCGGGCTGCAATCGGCGTGCTGGGTGAGCCGCTGGCGCGAAGAGGTGATCACCCCGGCGCCGGTTGTCGCGCCCGAGGCCGAGGAAGATCGGCAGCCCCAGGGCCGGCTGGCGGCTGCCCTGGCCGTGCGCGGGCGGCGTCTGTTGCAGCAGATCGGCGCGCCTACCCTGTGGCTGGGTGGCTGGTCGCTGCTGATCCTGTACAGCGTGGTGCAGGTGTTCAACCTGTCGTTGCCCGCCACCGCCCTGGGCCTGGGTGCCAGCGTGGTGGCGGTGCTGGCTCTGCTGCTGGCGTTTGCCCTGCTGGTGCTGGAACGCCAACTGGCCCAGGAGCCCTCAGGGGAATGGCCGGAAGCCGGCGCCCTGGCGCAGCTGCTGCGGGTGGCGATTATCTGTTTGCTGGTGAGCGCCCTGTGCCTGTTGTTCAGCAGCGACACGGCCTTGTGGCCAGTACGGCTGGCGGTGCTGACGGGGCTGTTGCCGGCATTGGTGGCCGGCGAGTTATTGTTGCGCGCGGTGCTGTCGTTGTTCAGCCCACAGCGCGAACAGCTGGAGCCACGGCTTATGGCCCACAGTTTTGTTGCCGACATGCTGCGTTGGCCGCCCCAACCCCTGCTCAGCCTGCAGCATGAATTGCACAACCGTTTTGGCATCGATCTGCGGCAGATCTGGGCCTTCGCCTATATGCGCCGGGCCTTTGTACCGGTGTTGCTGGTGGTGTTGGCGATAGGTTGGCTGTTGACCGGCGTTCATGAACTTTCCATGCAGAATCGCGGCATTTACGAGCGTTTCGGCAAGCCGGTACAGGTCTTTGGCCCGGGCCTGCACCTGAGCCTGCCCTGGCCCCTGGGGCGGGTACTGACGGTGGAAAACGGCGTGGTCCATGAGCTGGCCACCAGCGTGGGCGAAAGCGCGCAGCCGCTTCAACCGGCCCCCGCCGAAGGCCCGGCCCCCGCCATTGCCAACCGCCTGTGGGATGCCAGCCACATGAATGACAAATCCCAGGTGATCGCCAGCGGCAATGCCCAGCAACAGAGCTTCCAGATCGTCAACATGGACGTGCGCTTCGTCTACCGTATCGGCCTGGGCGACGCTGCCGCGCTGGCCGCCACTTATAACAGCAGCGATGTGCCGACGCTGATCCGCAGCACCGCCAGCCGGGTGCTGGTGCACGACTTTGCCTCGCGCACCCTCGACGGCCTGCTGGGGCAGGACCGCACCGGGCTGGCCGATGACATCGGCAGGGCCGTGCAGGGCGATCTGGACCGGCTCGACAGCGGGGTGGAGATTCTCGCCACGGTAGTCGAGGCCATCCATCCACCGGCTGGCGCGGCCAATGCCTACCACGGTGTGCAAGCGGCGCAGATTGGCGCCCAGGCGCTGATTTCCCGGGAACGTGGAGCGGCTGCCGAGCAGACCAACCAGGCGCAGTTGCAAGCCAGCGTGGCCCGCGACCAGGCCCAGGCCGATGCGCGCGAGGTGCAGGCGGCGGCCCAGGCTGCCGACCTGCGCTTTGCCGCCGAACAGAAAGCCTACGCCAGCGCGGGGCAGGCCTTCGTTCTAGAGCAGTACCTGAGCCAGCTGAGCCAGGGGCTGAGCCAGGCCAAGCTGCTGATTCTTGATCATCGTCTGGGGGGCGGCAGCGCGCCGACCCTCGATCTGCGTACGTTCACCTTACCGGCCGACCCTTCGGCGCCGCGTAAAGCCGCTCAGCCAGGAGCCGTCCATTGAGCCAGTCCTCCCATTCCCACGATCACGCCGGCCACGACCACGGGCACGGCCATCACCACCACCACGGGCATCACCACCATCATCATGGGGCGCCGGCCGAGGCCGGGCCTTTTCCCTGGCGGCGCATGGGCTGGGCCGTGCTACTGGTACTGTTTGCCGTGGCCGCGGCGAGCCTGGTGCAAGTGCGTTCCGGCGAGGCCACGGTGATCACCCGCTTCGGCAACCCGGCGCGGGTGCTGCTGGAGCCGGGCCTGAACTGGCGCTGGCCGGCACCCTTTGAAGCGGCGATCCCGGTGGACCTGCGCCTGCGCACCACGTCCAGTGGCTTGCAGGATGTGGGCACCCGCGACGGTTTGCGGATTATCGTCCAGGCCTACGTGGCCTGGCGGGTCCAGGGCGACGCGGACAATGTGCAGCGCTTCATGCGCGCGGTGCAGAACCAGCCGGACGAAGCGGCGCGGCAGATCCGCACCTTTGTCGGCTCGGCCCTGGAAACCACCGCCAGCAGCTTCGATCTGGCCAACCTGGTGAATACCGATGCCAGCCAGGTGCGCATCGCCGACTTCGAAGCGCAACTGCGCAAGCAGATCGAACAGCAATTGCTTTCCACTTATGGAGTGCGAGTGGTGCAGGTGGGAGTGGAACGCCTGACCCTGCCCTCGGTGACCTTGACCGCCACGGTGGACCGCATGCGCGCCGAGCGTGAAACCATCGCCACGGAACGCACGGCCATCGGCAAGCGCGAAGCGGCGCAGATCCGCTCCGGCGCCGAACGCGATGCGCGAATCGTCCAGGCCGATGCCACGGTGAAGGCCGCGGATATCGAGGCGCAATCCCGGGTTGAGGCGGCGCAGATTTATGGCCGCGCCTACGCCAGTTCCCCACAGCTGTACAACCTGCTGCGCTCACTGGACACCCTGGGCACCGTGGTCACTCCGGGCACCAAGCTGATCCTGCGCACCGACGCGGCGCCGTTTCGGGTGCTGGTGGATGGCCCGCCGAACCTGCCGGGCAAAGCCGCTGGTTCGCAACCATGAATAAGGTTCCACGTGGAACAAATGAGCTGAGCAGCCCGTGGATCCAGGCCGGACGTCTGGCATTCATCGCCTTGTACGGGGTGACGGTACTGGCGGCGCTGGCCTGGGCCTTCTCCAATGTGCGGCAGATCGACCCGCAGAACCGGGCCATGGTCTTGCACTTTGGCAAATTGGAAAGGGTGCAGAGTGCCGGATTGCTCTTGGCCTGGCCCCAGCCTTTTGAGCAGGTGGTGCTGCTGCCCGCCGCTGACCGGGTACTGGAGCGGCGGGTGGAGGGTTTGCTGCGTTCCGAGGCGGCTCTGGAAGGGGATCGGGTTGCTACGCTGGCCACCCCTTTGAACGATACCCTGGCCGGGTCCGGTTACCTGCTGACCGGCGATGCCGGTGTGGTACAGCTGGACGTGCGGGTGTTCTACAAAGTCAGTGATCCCTACGCCTATGTACTCCAGGCTGACCATGTGCTGCCGGCCCTGGATCGGTTGGTGACCCGCAGTGCCGTGGCGCTGACCGCCGCCCGCGACCTGGACACCATCCTGGTGGCTCGCCCGGAACTGATCGGCAGCGACAACCAGGCCGCCGAGCGTCGAGAGCGGCTGCGGGGCGATCTGCTGCAAAGCGTCAACCAGCGCCTGGAGCAGTTGACCGCCCGCGGTCAGGGCATTGGCGTCGAGGTAACGCGGGTGGATGTGCAATCGAGCCTGCCCGGCCCGGCGGTCAGCGCTTTCAACGCGGTGCTCACTGCCAGCCAGCAAGCCGACAAGGCGGTCGCCAACGCCCGCACCGAAGCGGAAAAACTGACCCAGGGCGCCAACCAGCAGGCGGACCGCAGCCTGCAAGTGGCCCATGCCCAGGCCAGCGAACGGCTGGCCCTGGCCCGGGCCCAGACTGCCACGGTGCAGAGCCTGGCCCAGGCGCAGCGCAATGGCACCGACCCGGAAATGCTGCTGCGTATCTACCGTGAACGCCTGCCGAAGATTCTCGGGCAGGCCGGTTCGGTGACCACGGTCAATCCCCAAGACGATTCACACCTGATCATTCAGGGAGCCGAACAATGACTGCCACCCCCCATGCCGCGCCCCCCGCCAGCATGCTGACCTCGGCCGAGCAGCGCAGCGCTGCCCGCCAACTGACCCTGGCCATGCTCGCCCTGGGGCTTCTGGCCCTTGGCCTGATCTGGCGCTGGCTGGCCCCTGAGCAGGTAGGCGTCAGCCAGTTGTTGTTGGGTGTTGCCTCGCTGCTGGTGGCGGTGCCGGTGATGCGTTCGGCCTGGTTCAGCCTGCGTTACCCGAGCCTGCATGGCATTACCGACCAACTGATCGCCCTGGCCATGCTCGGCGCCTGGGCTACTGGCGACCTGCTGACCGCGGCCCTGTTGCCGATCATCATGATCTTCGGCCACGTACTGGAAGAGCGCAGCGTGATCGGCTCCCAGGAGGCCATCGACGCCCTGGGCCGCTTGACCCGCAGCCTGGCGCGACAGGTACGGGCCGATGGCAGCGTCGTGGAAGTGGACAACGCCAGTCTCAAGGCCGGCGACCTGGTGGAAGTGCGCGCCGGCGATCGGGTGCCCGCCGACGGGGTGGTGGTGTCCGGCCAGGCGAGCCTGGACACCGCGCCGATCACTGGCGAATCGATCCCCCTGGAAGCGGTTCAGGGCATGCAGATATTTGGCGGCGCGATCAATCTCGATGGGTTGTTGCGTGTACAGGTCACCCGTACCGGCGAGGAGTCGACCTTGGGCAAGGTGATTGCCCTGATGCAAAGCGCCGAGCGCGCCAAGCCGCCCATCACCCGTTTGCTGGAGCGCTATGCCGGCAGTTACATGGTGCTGGTGCTGCTGTTGGCGGCGGTGACCTGGTTCATCACCAACGATGCCCAAGCCATGCTTGCGGTGCTGGTGGCGGCCTGTCCCTGCGCGTTGGTGCTGTCGGCACCGGCCACCGCCATCGCCGGAATCGCTGTGGCCGCGCGCCACGGTATCCTGATTCGCAGTTCGGCCTTTCTTGAGGAGCTGGCGGACCTGACCTCTCTGATAGTGGACAAGACCGGCACCCTGACGTACGGCACCTTGCGCCTACAGGCCATCGACACCCCCCGGGAAGACCAGCGAAGCCTGCTCACTCTGGCCGCCAGCCTCGGCTCGGCCAGCAGCCACCCGGTCAGCCGGGCCCTGGCGGGGCTGGTGCCCCAGGAAGAGCAATGGCCATTGGGGGACATTCATGAACGCCAGGGCCTGGGCGTGGTAGCCCGTACCGCTGAAGGCGAAGCGGCGCTCGGCCGCCCGGAGCTGTTCCGCCAGCTGGGTATCGACACCAGCCCGGTGCCGGGGCACGACGGGCCGATTGCCGGCCTGGCGCTTGATGGTGAATTTCTTGGTTGGCTGTTGCTGGCCGACAGTGTCAAACCCGAGGCCCGGCAGGCCCTGGGCGAGTTGCGCGAACTGGGGTTGGGCCGGCAGTTGCTGCTCACCGGCGACCGCCAGAGTGTGGCCGACGGCCTGGCGCTGGAAGTGGGAATTGCCGACGTCGAGGCCCAGGCCCTGCCGCAAGACAAGCTTGAGCGGGTACTGGGGGAGATCGACAAGGGCTTCCGGCCGATGGTAGTCGGCGACGGCATCAACGACTCCCTGGCTTTGAAGGCCGGGGTGGTGGGGGTGGCCATGGGCGCCGGTGGTGCGGACATCGCCCTGGCTTCGGCGGATGTGGTGCTGATCGGCAGCGACCTGCGACGCCTGGGCACCTGTGTACGCCTGAGCCGTGAATGCCGGCGCACCTTGCAGGTCAACGTGATCATCGGCCTGGGCTGGACCCTGGCCATCGTCGCCTTTGCCGCGTTCGGCTGGCTGGGGGCGGCGGGGGCGATGATCGCTGCGGTGCTGCACAACCTGAGCACCTTGCTGGTGCTGGGCAATGCCGGGCGCCTGCTGCGTTTCCAGGAGCCGCTGCTCAAGCTGTAGGCGCTGGCTTGCCGGTGAAACGCTTTGTGCAGATTTTTTTCATCCCGGCTGTAACGCCGGGATGTGCCCTCTCTCTAGTGCTATGACGGGATTGCACAAGCACCCGCCGATCCCCTGCGACTATTGAGGAAACAAAAATGAACATGAAGAAAACCGCTGCCGGCGCTGCCCTGGCCTTCGCTGCCGCCACTATGTTTGCCGGTGTCGTGACTCAAGCGTCCGCTGCCGATGCCCAGGTGCACTGCTACGGCGTCAACGCCTGCAAAGGACAGAACGACTGCAAGACCAAGGACCACGCCTGCAAGGGCATGGGCGCCTGCAAAGGCCAGGGCTTCAAGGCCATGACCCAGGCCGCGTGCGACAAGGCGGGCGGCAAAGTCGGCGAGTAAGCGGCGTTCGAGTGCTGCCGCAGTGGGGTTGGCAACCACTGCGGCCACTTGGCAAGGAGTTGGCGATGTCTGAATCTTCTTCCAGCCTGGGCTATGGCCTGGGTTTGCGCAGTGCCTACTACCAGCAGATTCTCGACGAGGCGCCGGACGTCGACTGGTTTGAAGTGGTGTCCGAGAACTTCATGGTGCAGGGCGGCAAGGCGCTGTATTACCTGGATGCAATCGCCGAGCGCTACCCCATCGTGATGCACGGGGTGTCGCTGTCCATCGGCGGCCCCCATGCCCTGGACCAGGATTACCTGCTGCGGCTCAGGCAACTGGCCAGCCGGGTCACTCCGGCGTGGATCTCCGACCACCTGTGCTGGAGCCGGGGCAACGCCCATCAACTGCACGACCTGCTGCCGCTGCCCTACACCGAGGAGAGCCTGTACTACGTGGCAGGGCGAGTGCGTCAGGTGCAGGACATTCTGGAGCGCCCCCTGGTGCTGGAGAACGTCTCCAGTTATGTGCGGGCGGCGGCCGACGAGTTCAGCGAATGGGAATTTCTCGCCGCCTTGAGCCAGCTCAGCGGCTGCGAACTGCTGCTGGATGTGAACAACGTCTACGTCAGTTCGCGCAACCATGGTTTCGATCCCTGGCACTTTATCCAGGCGTTGCCGGCCCAGCGCGTGCGGCAACTGCACCTGGCCGGGCACCAGGATTATGGCGACTACGTGATCGACACCCACGATCATCCGGTCTGCGATCCCGTCTGGGCGCTGTATCAACGCACCCTTGAGCACCTGGGGCCGGTGGCCACCTTGCTGGAGCGCGACGATCATTTTCCGCCCCTGGAAGAGCTGCTCAGCGAACTGCACAAGGCCCGAGATCTCGGGCAACAGACCCTGGCCGGGAGGCAGCAATGCGCCTGAACGACTGGCAACTGGCTTTTGAAGCCTATCTGTTGGGCGAACAGGCCCAGGCCCGCGCCGTCCTGCAAGACAGCCTGATCGGTGGCCCGACCCTGGATGTCGAGACCGGCCTGGCGATTTATCACAACGCCTACATGGCCCGGTTGCAGGAGGTCATGGGCAGCGACTTCCCGGCCATCTGGTACTGGCTGGGGGACGCAGAATTCCAGGCCCTGACGCAGGCCTATATTCGCCAGTGCCCGTCCCGGCATTTCAGCCTGCGCTGGCTGGGGCAGGGCTTTGCCGAATTCATCCTGGGCCATCTGGTGCCGGAGCAGGGCGCCCCCCTGGCGGAACTGGCGCGCCTGGAGTGGGCCTTCACCCTGGCCTTCGACGCTGCCGACGCCCAAGTGCTCACGGTGGCCGCCATGGCCGGGCTGGATGCCGAACAATGGCCGCAGCTGCAACTGTGCCTGGCGCCCTGTGTGCAATGGCTCGACTGTCGCTACAACAGCGTGGCCCAGTGGCGCGCGGTCAAGGAGCAGGCGGATTTCCCCCGCAGTGCTTTACTCGATCAGCAACAGCTGTGCCTGGTCTGGCGAGCGGACCGGGTCTGCCGTTATCGCAGCCTGCTGGCCGATGAGGCCACAGCACTGCGGGGCATGATCGAGCAGCGGTGGAATTTTGCGGAACTCTGCGCCGAGCTGGCCGTCACTTATGCCGAGGGGGCCCCGCTGCAGGCGGTTACCTGGTTGAAACAGTGGGTCGAGGATGGCCTGGTGATGCGCAGCGAATCATAGAAAACCACTATCAAATCGATAGCCTGCTATTTTCTAGGATGGTCTACCCTCATTTCAGACGTCTGAAACAAGGGGGGATTTTCCATGCTCGCGCAACTTCCACCGGCCTTACAGAATCTGCATTTGCCTCTACGCCTGCGGCTCTGGGACGGCCATGAATTCAATCTGGGGCCGGAGCCCAACGTCACGATCGTGGTCAAGGACCCGCAGTTGGTGGCGCAGCTGACTCACCCTAGCCTGGACGCCTTGGGGGGCGCCTTTGTCGAGGGCAAACTGGAACTGGAAGGTTCCATCAGCGAAGTCATCCGGGTCTGCGACGAACTGAGCCAGGCCTTGCTCGACGATGACGAGGGCAACCAGCCGGTGCGTTCGCTGCACGACAAGGCGACCGACGCTGCCGCGATTTCCTACCACTACGACCTTTCCAACGCCTTCTACCAGCTGTGGCTCGACAGCGACATGGCCTATTCCTGCGCCTATTTCGAGACGGGCAGCGAGTCTCTGGAACAGGCCCAGCAAGCCAAATTCCGCCACCTGTGCCGCAAGCTGCGCCTGCAACCGGGGGACTACCTGCTGGATGTCGGGTGCGGCTGGGGCGGGCTGGCCCGCTACGCCGCCCGTGAGTTCGGCGCCAAGGTGTTCGGCATCACCTTGAGCAAGGAACAGCTGGCCCTGGCCCGCGAGCGGGTGACCGCCGAAGGCCTCGACGACCTGGTGGAACTGCAACTGCTGGACTACCGCGACCTGCCCCAGGACGGCCGCTTCGACAAGGTGGTCAGTGTCGGCATGTTCGAGCATGTCGGCCACGCCAACCTGCCGGAGTACTGCCAGACCCTGTTCAAGGCCGTGCGCGAGGGCGGGTTGGTGATGAACCACGGCATCACCGCCAAGCATACCGACGGCCGCCCGGTGGGCCGTGGGGCCGGGGATTTCATCGAGCGCTATGTGTTTCCCAATGGCGAGCTGCCGCACCTGGCAATGATCTCGGCCTTCATCAGCGAGGCGGGGCTGGAAATTGTCGATGTCGAGAGCCTGCGCATGCATTACGCGCGGACGCTGGATCACTGGAGCGAACGCCTGGAAGACAACCTGGAAGCCGCCGCCAGGCAGGTTCCGGAGCAGGCGCTACGGATCTGGCGGCTGTACCTGGCGGGCTGCGCCTATGCCTTTGCCAAGGGCTGGATCAACCTGCACCAGATCCTGGCGGTCAAGCCCCATGCCGATGGCAGCCATGAACTGCCCTGGACCCGGGATGACCTCTACCAGCCATAAGCCCGGCCCTTAAAGGATCGGGGAAATCAGCCGCGCGACCCGCATGCCCAGTTGTTGCAGGCGGTGGGTCTGGCGGCTTTCTTCCTTGGCGATCTCTCGGGCTCTGGCGAAGTCGGCTTCCAGCATGTATTCCACTTCGGTGGCGAAGTCGTCGTCCACTGTCAGCAGCATCACTTCGAAATTCAGGCGGAACGAACGGTTGTCCAGGTTGGCGCTGCCAATGGCGCTGATTTCGTTGTCGATCAGCACCACCTTCTGGTGCAGGAACCCCGGCTGATAGCGGAATACCCGCACCCCGGCGCGCACCGCTTCGAAGGCGTACAGGCTGGAGGCGGCATAGACGATGCGGTGGTCCGGGCGCGCCGGCAGCAGGATGCGCACGTCCACGTCCCGCAGCACCGCCAGGCGCAGGGCGGCGAACACCGCCTCATCGGGAATGAAGTACGGGCTGGTGATCCATACCCGCTCGGTGGCTGCGTGGATGGCCTCGACAAAGAACAGCGAGCAGGTTTCGTAGGCATCGGCCGGGCCGCTGGCCAGCAGTTGGCAGAGCACGCCGTCGTCCGGGTAGGTGTCCGGGAGGATCAGCGGTGGCAGTTCCCGGGCCGCCCAGAACCAGTCTTCGGCAAAGGACTCCTGCAGGCAGGCCACCACCGGGCCGCTGACCTGCACGTGGGTATCACGCCAGGGCGCCAGGGGCGGCTTCTTGCCCAGGTATTCGTCACCGACGTTATGCCCGCCGACGAACCCCAGCATGCCGTCCACCACCACGATCTTGCGGTGATTGCGGAAGTTCACCTGGAAGCGGTTGAGCCAGCCACTGCGGGTGGCGAAGGCGTGCACCTGGACCCCGGCGTCGCGCAGGGTCTGTACGTAGCTGGCGGGCAGGGAGTGGCTGCCGATGCGGTCGTAGAGCAGGTGGATCGACACGCCCTCGGCAGCCTTTTCCAGTAGCAGGCGTTGCAGGCGCCGGCCCAGGTCATCGTCGTGAATGATGAAGAACTGGATCAGCACCGCCTTGTGGGAACGGCGGATGGCGTTGAAGATCGCTTCGAAGGTGGCGTCGCCATTGACCAGCAGGCGCACCTGATTGTTGGCCAGGCACGGCATGCGCCCCAGCTTGGGCATGGCCCGCAGCGAGGCGTAGGCCTTGGAGGCGCGGGCGGTGAGGGCTTCTTCCACCCAGGGACGCCAGTTCAGCTCATTGATGGCCTTGTGCATTTCCACGTTGGCCTGGCGCCGGGCCTGGATGTAGGCGTCGAAGGTACTGCGACCAAACACCAGGTAGGGAATCAGGGTCAGGTAGGGCATGAACAGCAGCGACAGGGCCCAGGCGATAGCGCCCTGGGCGGTCCTGACGGTGAGTACCGCGTGGATCGCGGCGATCAACCCGAGAAAATGCAGCAGTGCGATGAGATAGCCGAAGATGTGCGGGCCAAAATAATCCATGGGGCAGCCTTGCTCCTGAAGATTCAATGCCTAACAGACCATGTTCCACGGCGAATGTCGCTATTTTATTCTGCATGCAACGCCGTGCCTCGGCTGAAGTCTAACGGCCACTATTGTCTAGGAGTCATTCGATGAAACTTCGTTTACTGGGTTGGGCCTTGGCGGCGGGGTTGGCGCTTCCGGTGGTGGCGCAGGCGCAGATGCTGCAGCCGGGGTTGTGGGAGCTGACCAGCAGCAACATGAAGATCGACGACCAGAACATGCCGGACCTGTCGCTGATTCTCGGCCAATTGCAGCAGCAGATGACCCCGCAGCAGCGGGCGATGCTGGAGAAACAGGGTGTGACCATGGGCGGCAAGGGGATTCGCGTGTGCCTGACACCGGCCCAGGTGCAGTCGGACACCATCCCGCTGCAGGACCCGCAATCGGGTTGCCAGCAGCAGGTGACCGAGCGCAGCGGCAATCAATGGAAGTTCCGCTTCAGTTGCCCCAAGGCCCAGGGTAATGGAGTGGCCACGTTCATCAGCGATCGTGAGTTCACCACCAACGTGATGGGTACCTTCAACGCCACCGGTCTGCAGCAGAAGGGCAGCATGGATACCCGCGCCGTGTGGCTGGGCCAGGACTGCGGCACGGTCAAGCCCCGCGCTTCCTGACTTTTGCCTGACGCTGGCGCTGCCCGTGCCCCGGGCAGCGCCTAGCGTATCCGGGCCAGGGCCTGCTCCAGGCTCAGGCGGCCCAGGTCTTCGCCATTTCTGCTGCGCAGGCTGACGTAGCCCCCGTCCTTTTCCTTTTCCCCGACCACCAGCAGGTAAGGCACTTTCTGCAGGCTGTGCTCGCGAATCTTGTAGCCGATCTTTTCGTTGCGCAGGTCGGCGCTGGCCCGTAGCCCGTGACGGCGCAAGCTGTCGCTGATCGCCTGGGCATAGTCAGCCTGGGCTTCGCTGATGTTCAGCACCATCGCTTGTTGCGGCGCCAGCCACAGGGGCAGGGCGCCGCCATGGTGCTCCAGGAGAATGCCGATGAAGCGTTCCAGGGAACCAAACAGTGCCCGGTGCAGCATCACCGGCTGGCAACGTTCGCCGCGCTCGTCGATGTAGCTGATGGCGAAGCGTTCGGGCAGGTTGAGGTCTGCCTGCAGGGTGCCGCACTGCCAGTCGCGACCGATGGCGTCGCGCAGCACGAACTCCAGCTTGGGGCCGTAGAAGGCGCCTTCCCCGGGGTTGATCCGGTAGTCGATGTGCATGCTTTGCAAGGCGCCGACCAGGGCCTCTTCCAGTTGGTCCCAGACCT
Organism: Pseudomonas sp. MWU349; assembly: GCF_017947325.1. Taxonomy (NCBI): domain Bacteria; kingdom Pseudomonadati; phylum Pseudomonadota; class Gammaproteobacteria; order Pseudomonadales; family Pseudomonadaceae; genus Pseudomonas; species Pseudomonas sp. MWU349. The sequence goes on from NZ_JAFEVP010000004.1 coordinate 175,490, forward strand.
CATCGCTGCCGATGCGATGGTCGGGGCGGGTCGAGAGCTTCACCGCCACCTGGTCGAAACCGAACTCCTTGTAGATGTCGAATACCAGGGCAATGGTGGCGGCGCATTCGCTTTGCATCTGTTGCGGGGTGCAGAAGATGTGGGCGTCGTCCTGGGTGAAATGGCGCACTCGCAACAGGCCGTGCAGGGCCCCTGAAGGTTCGTAGCGGTGGACTTTGCCGAACTCGGCGATGCGCAGCGGCAGGTCGCGGTAACTCTTGCGGCCATGACCGAAGATCGCCACCGCGCCGGGGCAGTTCATCGGCTTGAGCGCGAAGGTGCGCTGGTCTTGCGTGGTGGTGGTGAACATGTGGTCGCGGTAGTTCTGCCAGTGCCCGGAGGTTTCCCAGAGGCCGCGGTCCATCACGTCGGGGGTGTTCACTTCCTGGTAGCCGGCCTGTTCCTGGCGCCTGCGCATGTAGCCGATCAGCTCCTGGAACAGGGTCCAGCCCTTGGCGTGCCAGAACACCGAGCCCGGTGCGCAGTCGTCGAAATGGAACAGATCCAGGTGCTGGCCGAGCTTGCGGTGGTCGCGCTGTTGCGCCTGGTCCAGGCGCAACAGGTAAGCCTCCAGTTCCGGGCGGGTGGCCCAGCAGGTGCCGTAGATCCGCTGCAGCGGTGCGTTGCGGGCATCGCCGCGCCAGTAGGCACCGGCCACCTTGGTCAGCTTGAAGGCGCGCAGTTGGCCAGTGGAACGCAGGTGTGGCCCACGGCACAAATCTTCGAAATCCCCCTGGCGGTACAGCGACAGCACGGCCTCTGCCGGCAAGTCGCGGATCAGCTCGACCTTGTAGTGCTCGCCCTGGTCGGCGAAATGCTGAAGGGCCTGCTCCCGGGACAATTCCCGGCGGTGCACCGAATGATTGGTGGCGGCCAGGCTATGCATGCGCGCCTCGATCAGTTCCAGGTCCTCGGGGGTGAAGGGGCGCTCATGGGCGAAGTCGTAGAAGAAGCCCTCTTCGATCACCGGGCCGATGGCCACCTGCGCCGAGGGGAACAGCTGTTTCACCGCCATCGCCAGCAGGTGCGCGCAGGAGTGGCGCAGTACTTCCAGGCCCTCGGGGTCGCGGGCGGTGACGATGCTCAAGCGGGCGTCGCTGTGCAACAGGTAGTCACAGTCCACCAGTTGGCCGTTCACTCGCCCGGCTACGGCGGCCTTGGCCAGGCCGCTGCCGATGCTGGCGGCCACTTCGAAAACGGACAACGGCTGGTCGTACTCACGGCACGCGCCATCAGGCAGGGTGATGCGGATCATCTTCGGTGGTCCTTGGTGTCGGGCTATTAACGGGTGAAACGCAGGGGCAGGCCCTGGCAGTCGTCGTACAGGCGGCCCTGGTGCCAGGCGAGCTGGCCCGACACCAGGGTGCTGCTGACGCTGTGGCGAAAGCGCTGGCCGGCAAAGGGCGTCCAGCCGCAGTGGGCGAGGATCGGCTGGCTGTCCACGGCCAGGCCTGTGGGCTCGGCGCGGACCAGCACCAGGTCGGCCCAGTAGCCTTCGCGCAGGTAGCCGCGATCGGGAATGGCGAACAGGTCGGCGACTCGGTGGCTGGTTTTTTCCACCAGGGTGGTCAGGGGCAGCACCCGGTCGGCCACCAGTTCCAGCAGCGCTGGCAAGGCATGCTGCACCAGCGGCAGGCCGGAGGGCGCGCGGCTGTAAGGCAGCTGTTTCTGCTCCCAGGTATGGGGCGCGTGGTCGGTGCCGATGACATCCAGGCGCTGGCTGTTCAGGGCTTGGCGCAGGGCATCGCGATCGGCCTGGGTCTTGATCGCGGGGTTGCACTTGATCAGGTGGCCGAGGCGTGGGTAGTCGCGGTCATCGAACAGCAGGTGATGCACGCAGACCTCGGCGGTGATGCGCTTCTGCGCCAGGGGCAGGTCGTCGAACAGCGCCAGTTCCCGGGCGCTGGTCAGGTGCAGTACGTGCAGGCGGGTGCCGTGTTTCTTCGCCAGTTCCACTGCCAGGGACGAGGAGCGAAAGCAGGCCTCGGCATCGCGGATGTGCGGGTGGGCGGCGGCGGGAATCTGCTCGCCATAGAGCTGCAGCCAGCGCTGTTGTCGGGCCTGGATGCTCGGGGTGTGTTCGCAGTGGGCCAGGAGCAGGGTCGGCACCTGGCGGAACAGCCGGTCCAGCACCTCGGGATCGTCCACCAGCATATTGCCGGTGGAGGCGCCCATGAACACCTTGACCCCGGCCACCTGCGTGGGGTCCAGGGCGGCGACGAGGTCGAGGTTGTCGTTGCTGACCCCGAAGTGAAAGCCATAGTTGGCCACCGAAACGCTCGCCGCGCGGCGCTTCTTGTCGTTCAGGGCGGCAAGGTCCAGGGTCGCCGGCGAGGTGTTGGGCATGTCCATGAAGCTGGTGATGCCACCGGCCACCGCCGCCCGCGACTCGCTGTACAGGCTGCCCTTGTCCGGCGCGCCGGGGTCGCGAAAGTGCACCTGGTCGTCGATCATGCCCGGCAGCAGCCACTGGCCGCGGGCGTCGATTTCGATTTCGGCGCTGAGGTGGTCCAGGCTGCCGATGGTGTCGATGCGCCCGTGCGCCACCAGCACGTCGGCGTCGAATTCGCGCCCTTCGTTCACCAGGCGGGCGTTGCGGATGAGGATTCGGCTCATGCTCAAAACTCGTTCTGCAGGGCCTTGTAGCCACGCACCAGGTCGACGTTGGTGCGCGCCACGTCTTCGGAAAATTCAGAGGCGCTGACACTCACGGGAGGGAACTGCGCCAGGTCGGTCTTGGGCCCGATGCGGGTGGTGGAGGGCACGTAGAAACCCGGCGGCAGGTCGCGGCCATCCACCACGGAGTTGTGTCGAACCACGCTGCCGTCGCCCACTTCGCAGTTGAACAGCACGCTGTTGAAACCGATGAACACTCGGTCGCCGACCACGCAGGGGCCATGGACGATGGAGCGGTGGGCGATGGAAGTGTGCTGGCCGATGGTCACCGCCGCGCCGGATTTGGAGTGGATCACCACGCCATCCTGGATGTTCGAGTTGGCGCCGATGGTGATGGCTTGCATCTGGCCGCTGGCGTCCACTTCGTCGGCGCGGATCACCGCATAGGGGCCGACGAAGACGTTGTCGCCGATCACCACCTTGCCGCAGATGATGGCCGTCTTGTCGACGTAGGCGGATTCGGCGATCACGGGCAGATCGCCGGAGGGGTTTTTACGAATCATGGCGCGAGTCCTTCCAAGGGGGAACTGATGACTTCCACCGCGCCATCGCGAATGGCGTTGTAGAAACAGTTGGGTCGCCCGGTGTGGCAGGCCGGTCCTTGCTGATCCACTAGCAGCAGCACAGCATCGCCGTCGCAGTCCAGGCGCGCTTCGATCAGGCGCTGGCGATGCCCGGAGCTTTCGCCCTTGCGCCACAGGCACCGGCGCGAGCGCGACCAGTAACAGACCTGGCCGCTGGCCAGGGTTTCGGCCAGGGCCTGGCGGTTCATCCAGGCCAGCATCAGCACCTCGCCGCTGGCGTGCTGCTGGGCAATGGCGGCGATCAGGCCGTCGCTGTTCCAGGGCAGGGCGTCGAGCACCTCAGTCAAGGCCCAGCGGCTGCCCTGGGGCGCGGCTTCCAGATCCAGCAGCGACAGTGGCGGGGGGCGGATCATGGTCGGCTCAGGGCCTGGTACAGGGTGTCGAGGTTGTATTCGAACAGGCCGGTAAAGGTACTGGCCGGGCCGCTGGCCGAGAGCGCATCGGAGTACAGGGTGCCGCCGATATGGGCGCCGCTTTCGTCGGCGATCTGCTTGAGCAGGCGGGCGTCCTTGATGTTCTCCATGAACACTGCCTTGACCTTGGCGTTACGGATCTGGGTGATCAGCGCAGCCACTTCGGCGGCGGAAGGTTCACGCTCGGTGGACAGGCCCTGGGGCGCCATGAAGTCGATACCGTAGGCCTGGCCCAGGTAGCCGAAGGCGTCGTGGGAGGTGACGATCTTGCGGTTGCCCGGGGGCAGGGAGCCGAGCTTGGCCTTGGCCTCGGCCAGCAGGCGATAGATCTGTTTCAGGTAGGCCTGGCTGTTGCGCTGGTAGTCGGCCTGGTGGGCCGGGTCGGCAGCGATCAGCGCCTTGGTGATGTTGCTCACATAGAGCTCGCTGTTGGCCAGGTTGTGCCAGGCATGAGGGTCGGGAAGGCTTTCGCCGTCTTCCTCCAGGGTGCGTGGAATAACCCCGCGGCTGGCAGTGACGACCTGGGCCTGGGTGGCGGTGCTGGCCACCAGGCGATCCAGCCAGGGTTCGAAACCCAGGCCATTCTTGATGATCAGCCGGGCCTTGAGCAGGGCCTTGGCGTCATCCGGGCTCGGCTCGTAGGTGTGGGCATCCTCGTCGGCACCCACCAGGTTGGTGATGTGCACATGCTCACCGCCGACCTGGCGGGTCATGTCGGCGAGGATGCTGAAGCTGGTGACCACCGCTAGCTTGTCCGCCGCCTGGGCAGTAGGCAGCGACAAGGGCAACAGCAGGCTGAACAGCACGAGTAGAGCGCGCATCGGGAAACACCTCATGGGGATGTGAGCAAAGGTGGGCGGTGCAGCAAGCCGTGCACCGGGCCGAACACCACGGACAGCAGGTACAGGCCGCCGGCCACCAGCACGATGGCCGGGCCGCTGGGCAGCGAGTAGTGGAACGACAGCAGCAGGCCAAGCCACACCGAGAGGCAGCCAAACAGCGCGGCGATGCCGATCAGTGCGGGCAGGCGTCGGCTCCAGAAACGCGAAGCAGCGGCCGGCAGCATCATCAGGCCCACCACCATCAACGCGCCGATGGCCTGGAAACCTATCACCAGGTTGAGCACCACCAGGGTCAGGAACAGGCCGTGGGCCAGGGGGCCAAGGCGGCTGACGCTGTGCAGGAACAGCGGGTCGAGGGTGTCCAGCAGCAGGGCCTTGTAGATCAGCGCCATGGCCAGCAGGCTGCAGAGCGAGACCAGCAGCATGCCGTTCAGGGTCGGGGCATCCACCGCCAGGGCCGAGCCGAACAGCAGGTGCAAGAGGTCCAGGCGCTTGCCCGCCAGCCCGAGGAGCAGCACGCCGCTGGCCAGGGAAATGGGGTAGATGGCGGCCATGCTGGCGTCTTCCCGCAGGCCGGTGCGCCGGGTGATCCAGGCGGCCAGCCCGGCCATGCCCAATCCGGCCCCGAGGCCGCCCAGGGTCAGCGCCGGCAGGCTGAGCCCGGCGAACCAGAAGCCCAGGGCGGCGCCTGGGAGAATGCCGTGGGCCACGGCGTCACCGATCAGGCTCATGCGCCGCAGGATCAGGAACACCCCCAGGGGCGCAGTGCTGCAGGCCAGCAGCAGGCCGCCCAGCAGGGCCCGGCGCATGAACAGGAATTCGCTGAACGGCTGCCAGAAATGTGCGGCGAAGTGCATCAAGCCACCTGCGCGCAAGGTTGGGGGGTGATCAGATCGAGGCTGGGGCCGAACACGCAGCCACTGCTTTTTACCAGCAGGGTATGGGGGATGTGCTGACGCACGGCGGCCAGGTCATGGCAGACCACCACCAGGGTCCGGCCCTGAGCGTGCCAGTTGTACAAGTGGCGCCAGAGCAGGGCCTGGCCGGTTTCGTCGAGGGCGGCGTGGGGCTCGTCCAAGAGCAGCAAGGGGGCTTCGGTCAGGCTCAATCGGGCGAGCAGGGCACGTTGCAATTCACCACCGGAAAGGGCCATCAATGGGCGTTTTTCCAGGCCGCCCAGGCACCAGTCTTCGAGGACCGCGCGCAGCTTTTCTGCCCGGACCCTGGCCGGTTCACGCTTGCCCCAGAAGCCGCCGGCCACCAGTTCTTCCAGGCTGATGGGGAACTGTCGATCCAGGTGTTGCTGTTGCGGCAAGAAGGACAAGCCGCCTCGCGCAGTACCGAGGTGGACCTTGCCCGCGAGTGGTTTCTGCAGCCCGGCGATGACTTTCAACAAGCTGCTCTTGCCCGACCCGTTGGCGCCAATGATCGCGCTCAGGCTGGCCCTGGGCAGGTGCAGATCCAGGGCTGGAGTCAGGGGTTGCCCCGGAGCGCCCCAACGCAGGTGTTCGCAGCGGATCATCAGGCCTCCCAGTTCCAGCGGCTTTCGGCCACGGCGTCATGGGCATGCAGGCTTTCGGCATGCACCACCCGCAATTGAAAGGCGTTGATTCCGGGGGAGCGGCGCAAGGCCAGGTTCAAGCGGCGAGCGGCGTCTTCGCAGAACATCAGGTTCTGCCCATTGGCCAGGGCGAAGGCCTGCTCGTCGGCACGTTTGACCGCGGTTTGCACGGCGGTGCCCAGGGCGTTTTCCGCATCGTTGATCAGGGCAATCAACGGCAGTTCGTCGATGAAATCATCCAGGCGCAGGTGCAATGCTGCGTTGCTGCGCTGGCTATGGGGCGTGGCGACGATGCCCTGGGGCGAGCCCAGCCAGGCCAGGACGTCGGCGTGTTGCAATGGCCGGTTGGCAAAATCTTCGATGAATTGCTGCTGGATCAACTGTCGCGCCAGCGCCGCGGAACAGGGGCAAGTGGAGGAATAAGGCACGTCGATTTTTAGTTCCACGTGGAACATCGCGTTTTTCAACCGCGCTTCGATACTCAGCGGGTAGCTTTTCCAGCCGGCCAACGGGCTGACCAAGGCCGGGCGTTTCAACAGCAGATCCAACTCAATGCGCAGGTAGGCGCTGTGGGCCAGGCCATCATGGCTATCGAGAAAACGCTGCAAGACCCGCCGTAGCAGAGCGGGGGTGAGGTTCTCCTGTTCCAGCATTTCCAGGGCCAGATACAGGCGTGACATGTGAATGCCCCGAGCCTCGCCATCGTCGAGGCTGACACCGGCATCGGCCTTGGCTGCACTTGGCTGGTTGTTGATCACTACAGGTAAGGCAATGCCGCACATGCCCACCCATTCCAGGGGCAAGGCTTGGCGTGAGGCCTGCGCGGCGATATCCGGCAGAGTCAGCGCGTTCATGAACAGGTCCGTCGTGGGAAGTGATTTCACATGTTATATTATAACAATACGTTCGATGGGAAATTTTTCCTCGACGGTTGTTCATCTTGTCTTGTGAGTAGGGACGCTCCTTTTTTCGCGGTATTTGCCATGCACAGACGTCAATTGCTCAACCTGCTGTTGGCCGGTACGGCCCTGATGTTTCCCTGGAGTGTCCGCGCCGCGCAGATCCGCAACGCACGATTGTGGAAGGACGCAGAAAAGTTGCGGCTGGTGCTCGATCTGAGCGGCCCGGTGCAATACAAGACCTTCAGCTTGAGTGCCCCGGAGCGCTTGATCATCGACTTGAACGGCGCGCGCCTGAGCGGTGATTTCAGCCAGCTGGCCCTGGCCAACACGGTGATCCGCGCCATTCGCTCCGGGCACTTCGGCCAGGGCGATACGCGGATCGTCCTCGACCTGCGCGAGCCGGTGCAGCTCCACAGTTTTCTCCTGCCGCCCCAGGATGGCCAGGGCCATCGGCTGGTGCTGGATCTGTCCAATGCCGCCAAGCTGCCTCCGCCGATCGCTGCGGGCGCCGCGCCGCTGGCCAGGCCCGAGGCCATGACAGGCAAGCCCCATCCCAAGCGCGACATCATCGTGGTAGTAGACCCCGGCCATGGCGGCAAGGACCCGGGCGCCGTGGGGGCCAAGGGCGAACGGGAGAAGGATGTGGTGCTGGCCATCGCCCGCCTGCTGGCCAAGCGGCTCAAGCGCGAGAAGGGTTTCGACGTGAAGCTGGTGCGCAACGATGATTTCTTCGTGCCGCTGCGCAAACGTGTGGAGATTGCCCGCAAGCACCAGGCCGACATGTTCATTTCGGTGCATGCCGATGCCGCGCCGCGGCTGACGGCATCCGGTGCATCGGTGTACGCCCTGTCCGAAGGTGGCGCCACCTCGGCCACCGCGCGCTTGATGGCCCAGCGGGAAAACGGCGCCGACCTGCTGGGGGCGACCACCCTGCTCAACCTCAAGGACAAGGACCCGATGCTGGCGGGGGTGATTGTCGACATGTCGATGAACGCCACCATCGCCGCCAGCCTGCAATTGGGCGGGACTGTGCTGCAGAGCCTGTCGGGCATTACCACCCTGCATCAGAAGCGTGTGGAACAGGCCGGTTTTGCAGTGCTCAAGTCACCGGACGTGCCGTCGATCCTGGTGGAAACCGGCTTTATCTCCAACAGCCGCGACAGCCAGCGCCTGGTTAACGCGCGCCACCAACAGGCGATTGCCGATGGCCTGTTCAACGGCCTGCAGCGCTACTTCGAGAAAAACCCACCGGTTAACAGTTACATGGCCTGGCTCCAGGAAACCAAGAACAACCGCCCCGCCTGAACGCCGGCTTGCCGGCGAAGAGGGCGGTGAGTGTGGTGGCTGGCAAGCCAGTTCCTACGCAGGCGGTAGGGGAAAGGGAGCTAGCAGCCGCTGATGCGGCTGCAGGTGAACTGCCCGCGGCTGCCGCCGGAGCTGGAAAAGCGGTTGCGCGTGGTCCAGCCCACGCGCTGGCTGTAGCCCACCCAGGCCTCGCCGTCAGAGGCCAGGCCGGTGAAGAACGTCAGCTGCCCGTAGCGGCTGTTGGTCTGCGCCCAATAGCGCTTGCCGATCACCTCGAAGCCGCGCAGGTAGGTGGTGCTGCCGGCCGTGGCGACGCTGTAGGCGTTGCCCAGCGGGTCGACGCAGGCCAGCAGGGTGGCGCTGCGGGTGCAGGTGGCCAGGGTACTGGGCACCGCAGCGCTGGCGTGACCAGCCAGCAGCAACAGGCCTGAAAACAGGGTGGGCAGGACAGGGCGCATGGCGATTCTCGTGACGACAGGGGCGCAGCATCGCGCCCTTCGTCGTGGACAGCAAGGGAAGGTTGGCTAATTTGTGTTGTTATAATATAACATAAAAACACAGCCTGACCCGTGACTCGCCATGACTGAACAAGACCTTTCGCCCAACCCGAGACGCACTACATGAACGAAGCCCAGCAGGGCTTCTTTCGCCAACTGCTGCTGGCCCAGCGCAGTGATCTGCAGGAGCGCATTGCCGGCGAGTTCGACCAACTGCGCGAACAGGAACCCCACAGCGACCCCGCCGACATCGGCAGCGCCGAAGAACAGCGCCAGTGGCAACTGCGCCTGCTGGAGCGGGAAAAGAAGCTCCTGGACAAGATCGACGAAGCCCTGGAGCGCCTGGCCCGTGGCGAATACGGCTGGTGCCGCGACACCGGCGAGCCCATCGGCCTCAAGCGCCTGCTGCTGCGGCCCACCGCCACCTTGTGTATCGAAGCCAAAGAACGCCAAGAGCTGCGCGAACGCCATCAACGGGCGCTTTGACCCAGCCGCGATCCTGATGAGGAACAACCCATGACCGACCGTCTCCCCGTTACCGTGCTGTCCGGCTTTCTCGGCGCCGGTAAAAGCACCTTGCTCAATCACATCCTGCGCAACCGCGACCACCTGCGGGTGGCGGTGATCGTCAACGACATGAGCGAAATCAACATCGATGGCAGCGAAGTGCAGCGCGATGTCAGCCTCAACCGCGCCGAAGAAAAACTGGTGGAAATGAGCAACGGCTGCATCTGCTGCACCCTGCGCGAAGACCTGCTGGAGGAAGTGGGCAAGCTGGCCCGCGACGGGCGCTTCGACTACCTGCTGATCGAGTCCACCGGGATTTCCGAGCCGCTGCCGGTGGCGGAAACCTTCACCTTTCGCGATGAATCCGGCCAGAGCCTGGCGGATATCGCCCGGCTCGACACCATGGTCACGGTGGTCGACGGCATGAACTTCCTGCTGGACTACCAGGCCGCGCACAGCCTGGCTTCCCGGGGCGAAACCCTGGGCGAAGACGATGAACGTTCCATCAGCGACCTGCTGATCGAACAGGTGGAGTTCGCCGACGTGATCCTGGTCAGCAAGATCGACCTGATCAGCAGCGACCAACGCCAGGAACTGCTGGCCATCCTCAAGAGCCTCAATGCCCAGGCCGAGATCGTGCCCATGGTCATGGGCCAGGTGCCGCTGGCGAAGATCCTCAATACCGGGCGCTTCGATTTCGAGCGCGCGGCCCAGGCACCGGGCTGGCTGCGGGAGTTGCGCGGCGAGCATGTGCCGGAAACCGAGGAGTACGGCATCGCTTCCACCGCCTACCGGGCGCGGCGACCGTTCCATCCCCAGCGCTTCTTCGACTTCATCCACCAGCCCTGGGTCAACGGCAAGCTGCTGCGCTCCAAGGGCTTCTTCTGGCTGGCCAGCAAGTACCAGGAAGCCGGCAGTTGGTCCCAGGCCGGTGGCCTGATGCGCCATGGCTTTGCTGGGCGCTGGTGGCGCTTTGTGCCCAAGCAGCACTGGCCCCAGGACGAAGAAAGCACCGCGGCGATCATGCAAAACTGGACCGCGGCCACCGGCGATTGCCGCCAGGAGCTGGTGTTCATCGGCCAGAACATCGACTTCACCCGGCTTTGCGCGGAGCTCGACCTGTGCCTGCTGGATGACGATGAAATGGCCCTTGGCGTCGAGGGCTGGAGCCTGCTGAACGACCCCTTTGGCCCCTGGCATGACGAGGAAGCGGCCTGATGCTGACCCTGAACTTGCCGGTGACACCACTGGCCCATCCGCCCAGGTGGCTGCTGTGGCCGAGCGTGACTGCGCCGGTTTCTCGTCGCCAGGCCATCGGCAGCACCCCGGCGGTGCTCGCCCAGGTGCTGGAGGATGAGGTCAACCTCGGCCTCTGGCAGCGCCAGTTGCCGGCCCACATCGCCGATTTCGCCGAGTTGCTGCTGTCCCTGGACCAGCCGCTGGCCGAATCCCTGTCCCTGGAGCTGCCCGACGAAGACGTGCAACCCAATCTGCGCGGCCTGGCATCGGGGTTCAGTGATTTGCAGGGTTATGAAGGCTTTATCGCCGACGTTGCCTGGCTGGTCAGCGCTTTTGCCTGCCTGCTCGGGGCCAGGCGCGTCGGGTTGCGCCTGCGGGTCCTGGACAAGGCCATGTGCCCGCGGTTTCACGTGGACCATGTACCGGTGCGGCTGATTACCACCTACGCCGGAGTCGGCAGCCAATGGCTACGCGAAGGCGCCATGGACCGCAGGAAACTGGGGCAGGCCGAGGGTGAACCACGGGACCCGGCGCAGATCCAGCAGATCGCCAGCGGCGACGTGGCACTGTTCAAGGGCGAGAAATGGCACGGCAACGAAGGCTTCGGCCTGATTCACCGCTCGCCGCAGCCAGCGCCAGGGGAACGCCGGCTGATCCTCACCCTCGATTGGCTGGGTTGACCTAGGCCCGTGTAGCCGCTTGCCGAGCCTGGGCAAAGGTCCGCAGGACCTTCAGCGCTCTGAAGAGCGGCGTCGAATCGAGCGGATTTTCGCCCAGGGCGGGAAGGGCGTAGCATCACCTCACAGGTTTCCCGGACCCTTTCCCATGCTGCAGAACATCCCCACCCACGTGATCGCCGGCCCCCTGGGCGCCGGCAAGACCAGCCTGATCCGCCATCTGCTGAGCCAGCGCCCGGCTACCGAGCGCTGGGCGGTGCTGATCAACGAGTTTGGCCAGATCGGCCTGGACGCGGCCCTGCTGACCCGCGACGAAGATGGCATCGCCCTGGGCGAAGTGGCCGGCGGCTGCCTGTGCTGCGTCAACGGTGCACCGTTCCAGGTGGGCCTGGGCCGCCTGTTGCACAAGGCCCGGCCGGACCGGTTGTTTATCGAGCCCTCGGGCCTCGGCCACCCGGCCCAATTGCTCAAGCAGTTGAATGAGGCGCCCTGGAAGGGCGTGCTGGCGGTGCAACCCTGCGTGCTGGTCCTGGATGCCCAGGCGCTGGCCGCTGGCAAGCCGTTGCCCCGGGCGCAGCAGGATGCGCTGTCCAGCGCCGGCCTGCTGGTACTGAACAAGGACGAGTTGCTCAGCGACAGCGACAGGTTGCGGGTGCTGGAGCAATTGCCGGACCTTCCCTTGTTCTGGACCCGCCATGCCGCCTTGCCCCTGGCCGAACTGCCGGGCCTGGGAGCCAGCGCCGAAGTAGCCCTGGAGCAGTCGGACATCCCCCAGGGCCTGGCCCAGTTGCCGGCCGTGTGGAGCGATCCGGCGCTGCCGATCTGCCTCAGCCAGTCCCAGGAGGATGGCTGGAGCATCGGCTGGCGCTGGCACCCCAGCCAGCAGTTCGATCTGGTCCGGGTCGAGCACTGGTTGCAGAACCTCGACTGGCGCCGGGCCAAGCTGGTGCTCCACAGTGATCAAGGCTGGCGGTCGGGCAACGGGCTGGATAATTCACCGCTCAACTGGCTGCCCAGCGAATGGCGCCGGGATTCGCGCCTGGAACTGATCTTCAGTAGCCCTCAGGATATTGCCGCCCTGCAGGCCAGCCTCGATGCCTGTCGCCTGTAGGAAAAACGGCGTGCCAGCCATTTCTATGGCTTGAACTTGCGATGTTCCTCGCGCCACTGGCTCAGCTCGATCACCTCGGCACTGGGCAGGGGTTCCTTGGCTTCGAACGGGTAGGGCGCCAGCTCGATATGGGCGCTGTGGGCGCCGAACTGGGTGATGGTCCCGGCATGGCGGGTTTCGCCGGTCACGGTGAACTCGAAGTTGTAGACCCGCGCCAGGCGCCGCCGGCCATTGCCATCCTTGACCAGACCGATGCGCTTGAGCGCCACGTTGCCGTCCAGCAGCTCGATGTCGAGCCGCGCGCAGTGCTGCTTGACCCGCTCCAGGGCTCGTTCGCGCAGGCCGTGGTTGTGCCACAGCCAGGCAGCAGCGGTTGCCAGCAGCATCAGCACAAAGATGTTTCCAAGGGTCAGCATGAAGGTTTGCTCCAACGAGGTGGCGTCAGCTTAACTGCGACTCCGGTCTGTCGTACAGGCTGCGTTTAGTCGCATACTGCGCGGCTTGAATTCCACCGGTTTTATGGAAAATCCTGCATGAAACGTACGCCCCACCTGCTTGCGATCCAGTCCCATGTGGTTTTCGGCCACGCCGGCAACAGTGCCGCGGTATTCCCCATGCAGCGGGTCGGGGTGAATGTCTGGCCGCTGAATACGGTGCAGTTCTCCAACCACACTCAGTATGGTCATTGGGCCGGGGAAGTGCTGGCGCCACAGCAGATTCCCGAGCTGGTGGAAGGCATTGCCGCCATCGGCGAGCTGGGCAACTGCGACGCGGTGCTGTCCGGCTACCTGGGCAGCGCGGCCCAGGGCCGGGCGATCCTCAGCGGTGTGGCGCGGATCAAGGCGGTCAATCCCAAGGCCCTGTACCTGTGTGACCCGGTGATGGGCCACCCGGAGAAGGGCTGCAGCGTGCCGGCTGAAGTCAGCGACTTCCTTCTGGACGAGGCCGTGGCCATGGTGGATTTTCTCTGCCCCAATCAGCTGGAGCTGGACAGCTTCTGCGGGCGCAAGCCGCAATCGCTGTTCGACTGCCTGGGCATGGCTCGCTCGCTGCTGGACAAGGGCCCCAGGGCGGTGCTGGTCAAGCACCTGGACTACCCGGGCAAGCTGGCGGACGGCTTCGAGATGCTGCTGGTGACCGCTGACGGCAGCTGGCACCTGCGCCGTCCGTTGCTGGCGTTCCCGCGCCAGCCGGTGGGGGTGGGCGACCTGACCTCGGGCCTGTTCCTGGCCCGGGTACTGTTGGGGGACAGCCTGGTGGCAGCCTTCGAATTCACCGCCGCGGCGGTGCATGAAGTACTGCTGGAAACCCAGGCCTGCGCCAGTTACGAGCTGGAGCTGGTGCGGGCCCAGGACCGCATCGCCCACCCACGGGTGCGCTTCGAGGCCACGCCGATCGGCTTCTGAGGCGGGCTCAGGCCTGCTCGGAGAACTGCACGGTCGGCGCGGGCTGGCGAAAGCCCCGGGTGTGTATGCCCAGATACAGCAGGCCCAGGGCGAACCAGGCCAGGCCGATGCCCAGGGTCAGGGCCGAAAGGCTGGTCCACAGCCAGGCAATCAGGCCAAAGCCGATCAACGGCAGCAGGCCGTATTGCAGCAGTCGTGCCCCGGTGCGCGGCTGGCCCTGGCCCAGGTGACTCTTGATCACCGCCAGGTTGACCACCGAGAACGCCACCAGTGCACCGAAGCTGATCATCGACGCCAGGGTGGTGAGGTCGATGACCACCGCCAGCAAGGACACCAGCGACACCAGGGCAATGGCCACCACCGGGGTCTTGTAGCGCTCGGACAGGGTGCCGAACACCCGACGTGGCAGGATGCCGTCGCGGCCCATGCTGAACAGGATGCGCGACACCGAAGCCTGGGAGGCCAGGGCCGAACCGGCGGCGCCGGCGACATAGGTGGCGGTGAAGAACATCTCCAGGAAGCGTCCGCCGGCGTGCAGCATGACCTCGCTGGCCGCCGCGTCGGCGTCCTTGAAACTGCTGCCGGGGAACGCCAACTGGCTGGTCATGGCCAGCAGGATGAACAGCAGGCCGGCGCCCAGGGTGGTGATGACGATTGCCCGGGGGATGTCCCGGCGCGGGTCGCGGGTTTCCTCGGCCAGGGTCGACACCGCGTCAAAGCCCAGGAACGACAGGCACAGTACCGCGGCCCCGGCCATCAGCGGCAACAACCCATCCTGGCTGCCATCGCCGACCCAGGGTGCGCTCAGGTCCAGGCTCTCGGCCCCTGCCAACTGGCGGACCACCAGGGCCACGAACACCACCACGAAGACCATCTGCGCGCAAACGATCAGGTTGCTCATGCTCGATACCGAGCCGATGCCGCGGATGTTCAGCAGTGTCACCAGGCTGATGGTCGCCACCACGAAGACCCAGGCCGGCACGGCGGGGAAGGCCAGGTTGAGGAACAGGCCGATCACCAGGTAATTGATCATCGGCAGGAACAGGTAATCCAGCAGCAGCGACCAGCCGGCAAGAAAGCCGATGCCTGGGCCGAAACTGAGGCTGGCGTAGGAATAGGCTGAGCCGGCAATCGGGTATTTCTTGACCATTACGCTGTAGGACAGGGCGGTGAAGATCATCGCCAGCAGGGTGATCACATAGGCTGCGGCGGTGCGCCCGCCGGTGAGCTGGGTGACCACGCCGTAGGTGGTGAAGACGGTCAGCGGGACCATGTACACCAGGCCGAAGAACACCAGGGCCGGCAGGCCGAGGATGCGCCGCAGCGAGGTGCCCTGGGCGCTGTGGGTGAAGCCGCCATCAAGGCTGGAGGACGCAGGGGGGCTGGAGGATAGAGCATTGGTGCTGGGCATTTTTATTGTTCTCACGCGTTCGTTGGCTCGAAGGCTCCCCGGGCGGGGAGTGCGTTTGTGCCTTGCCCTTCGATTCTGGCAGCGGTGCCCTGGGGGACATAACTCTCGATGTGGTCAAAAAGGGATGGATCTGGCCATTGGGGATGACCGCAGAAGCCTGCTGGCGGGTGTTGGAGTGTGGCGGCGGAGCGCTTGCGGCTCTGGAGGGGGGAGGACCGTCCGTGGTCCTGCTGAATCAGCGGTGCAGCTTGAGCTTCAAGGGCCGTCGGCCTTGATTTCCCGGTAGCGCTGTTCCAGTTCCTGGCGGATCTGACGGCGCTGCCGGGCCTGGATAAAGCGTCGCTTGCCATCGGCGGTTTCCGGCTGCAGCGGCGGTACCTGGGCCGGCTTGCGCTGGTCGTCCACCGCCACCATGGTGAAGAAGCAGCTGTTGGTGTGGCGCACCGAACGCTCGCGGATATTCTCGGTGACCACCTTGATACCCACCTCCATGGAGGTGTTGCCGGTGTAGTTGACCGAGGCCAGGAAGGTCACCAGCTCGCCGACGTGGATCGGCTCGCGGAAGATCACCTGGTCCACCGACAGGGTCACCACGTAGCGGCCGGCGTAACGGCTGGCGCAGGCATAGGCGACTTCATCGAGGTACTTGAGCAAGGTGCCGCCGTGGACATTGCCAGAGAAATTGGCCATGTCAGGGGTCATCAATACCGTCATCGACAGTTGGGCGTTTCCGGGTTCCATAGCACGCTCACGGTTCTGGGCAGGGGTTGCTGGAGCACCTCTGCGGGTGCTGGCTCCAAGGGTTTTCAAACCATCGATAACGGGACGCCGGGCCGGGCCACGTCGTCACGCCCTGGTGGATCTGTTTCCTAATATTGCACCGCCTTCCTGCCGGAAGTCGCGGTGTTAACCTGCAAAACACCCGTTCCAGGGCATTTTCCGCTTCTATTTTGGATATTTCCTTCTACTGATCAGAGCATTCTTTTTAGGCGATTGCCCCCGCCCAGCATTCCAAGGAGAGCCCCGGCCATGCATGCCATCAGCTTCATTCAGGACCTGGCCGTGATCATGCTGGTCGCAGGCGTGGTGACCATCCTCTTCCATCGCCTCAAGCAGCCCGTCGTGCTGGGCTACATCGTCGCCGGCTTCATCATCGGCCCTCACACTCCGCCTTTCGGGCTGATCCACGACGAACAGACCATCAAGACCCTGGCCGAGCTGGGGGTGATTTTCCTGATGTTCTGCCTGGGGCTGGAATTCAGCCTGCGCAAACTGTTCAAGGTCGGGGCCACGGCCTTTATCGCGGCGTTCCTGGAAATCGTCCTGATGATCTGGATCGGCTACGAAATCGGCCGCTGGTTCGGCTGGAGCACCATGGACTCGCTGTTTCTCGGGGCGATCCTGGCCATTTCCTCCACCACCATCATCGTCAAGGCGCTCAATGACCTGAAGATGAAGAACGAGCGCTTCGCCCAGCTGATCTTCGGCGTACTGATCGTCGAGGACATCCTCGGTATCGGCATCATCGCCTTGCTGTCGAGCATCGCGGTCAGCGGTACGGTGAGTTCCGGCGAGGTGTTCTCCACGGTCGGCAAGCTTTCGCTGTTCATGATCGTGGCGCTGGTGATCGGTATCCTGCTGGTGCCGCGCCTGCTGGCCTACGTGGCCAGGTTCGACAGCAACGAGATGCTGCTGATCACCGTGCTGGGGCTGTGTTTCGGCTTCTGCCTGCTGGTGGTCAAGCTGGAGTACAGCATGGTCCTGGGGGCCTTCCTGATCGGTGCGATCATGGCCGAGTCCCGCCAGTTGCTGAAGATCGAGCGGCTGATCGAACCGGTTCGCGACCTGTTCAGCGCAATCTTCTTCGTCGCCATCGGCCTGATGATCGACCCGCAGATCCTCCTGCAATACGCCTGGCCGATTGCCGTGATCACGGTGGCGGTGGTGCTGGGCAAGATGCTGTCCTGCGGCATGGGGGCCTTTATCGCCGGCAATGATGGACGCACCTCACTGCGGGTAGGCATGGGCCTGTCACAGATTGGCGAATTTTCCTTCATCATCGCCGCACTGGGCATGACCCTGCAGGTCACCAGCGACTTCCTTTACCCGGTAGCGGTGGCGGTGTCCGCCATCACCACCTTGCTTACGCCCTACCTGATCCGTGCCGCGGACCCACTATCGCTGAAGCTGGCAGGGGCCCTGCCCAAGCGCCTGAGCCGGGTACTGGGCATGTATGGCGAGTGGTTGCGCAGCATCCAGCCCCAGGGCCAGGGCGCGCTGCTGGCGACGATGATCCGCAAGATCCTGCTGCAAGTGGGGGTGAACCTGGCGCTGGTGGTGGCGATCTTCTTTTCCGGTGGCTATTTCGCCAAGCGTATTGGCACCTATCTGGAAGATTGGGTCAGTGAGCCGAGCTGGCAGAAAGCCTTGATCTGGGGCGGGGCACTGCTGCTTTCGCTGCCGTTCCTGATAGCTGCCTATCGCAAGCTCAAGGCACTGTCGATGTTGCTGGCGGAGATGGGGGTCAAGCCGGAAATGGCCGGGCGCCATACCCAGCGAGTGCGTCGGGTGATCGCCGAGGTGATCCCGATCCTGTCGCTGCTGGTGATTTTCCTGCTGCTGGCGGCGCTCTCGTCGAGCATCCTGCCGACCCTGGAACTGCTGGTGTTGATCGCCGTAGTGGCGGCGGCGGTGGCCGCGGTCCTGTGGCGCTGGTTCATCCGTGTGCATACGCGAATGCAGGTGGCGCTGATCGAAACCTTCGACCACAGCAAGGACAACAGTGGGCATTGACCTTGCCGCTCGCCGGCAGGGCGCCGGCGAGCTGTTTCAGTCGCCGCGGTGCACGCAGCCGCGGCGGCGTCTCAGCTTTCCAGCCAGACGTCCCGCGCCCAGTGCCACACCGATTCCCAGGATTCTTCGGTGATCAGCTCTTCTTCGCCGGACCACAGCACCACGGTGCCGTCTTCCTCGACGCAGTAGTAATCGTCGCCGTCCTGGCAGATCGGGATCAGCTCGCGCGGCACGCCCATGTCCCAGGCGGTCGCAGCCACTTCCGGCAGGTAGGTATGGGATTGCGGATCGGTGACGGTCACAGGTTCCAGGCTGCCGTAAACCACGTCGCTGACCGTCAACAGGAACTCCTTGAAGACGAACGGGATATTGATGAACAGCTGTTCTTCAATTTCCACCAGTTGGTCTTCGTCCGGCAGTTCCAGGGGGACGGGTACCGGTTCGTTGGCTTCCCGGAGTTGTTCGATGACTTCTTCCACGGCCTGGGTCCTCTTAGCTCTATGGCGCGGTTGTTTGACGGCGGTTTATACAGTAGCTCGCTATAAGTGCAATCGTGAAATGCAAAACCCCGACCTGAGTCGGGGTTTTGCCTTACAGCTGTGACAGCAGAATGAATCAGCCGTTCTGGCGGATACCTGCTACCAGCCATGGCTGGTTGTCGCCCTGGGCGCGTTCCATGTTCCAGCTTTCGCTGAACACTTCGCCCTGGTCGAAGCGCGAGGTCTTCGACACACCGCTGAAGGTCAGTGTGGCGATGGTCTTGTCGGCACGGTCATCCACACCTTCGAGCTGCACCTGCAGGTTGTCGATGTAGGTCGACTGGAAGCCGTCGCCCAGATCGGCACGTTCCTGCTTGAGGAACTGCAGCATCTGTGGGGTCACGAACTCGGCGATCTTGTCCATTTCGTTGGCGTCCCAGTGTTGCTGCAGGGACTGGAAGTGGTTGCGCGCCGCTTCAATGAAGCGCTCTTCATTGAACCAGGCCGGTGCGTTGATTACCGGACGCGCGGCAGGCGCTGGCGAACCACCGAAGATCGAACCGCCGGCAGGCTGCTGAGGCTCGAAGGCTTCGCGCTGCATCGGCGCGTGGCCGGCTGGAGCGTATTGCTCCTGCTGCTTGCGGCGACGAGCGGCAATGAAGCGGAAGATCACGAAGGCGATGACCGCCATGATCAGGATGTCGAAGATCTGCATGCCCTGGAAGCCGCCGCCCATGAACATGGAGGCCAGCAGGCCACCGGCAGCGATGCCGGCCAGAGGGCCGAGCCAGCGCGAAGCACCGCCGGCCTTGGCAGCAGCGCCCGCGGCACCGGCTGCGCCCGCGGTGGCTGCAGCGGCGGGAGCGCCCGGAGCGGTTGGCGCCGCCTGGCGGGTTTGGTGGGTCGGGGCAGCGCCGACGCTTTTGCCGCCACCAAAGCGCTTGGCGTTGGCGTCGAGGCTCATCGTCAGGCCGATGCACAGCGCCATGGCGATGCTAAGAAAACGTTTCATAAAGGGGGTTCCCATTTGTGGATGGCACGCGCGCCATATTGCACAGGTGAAGTGTCAGTGGCGAGCGGCATAATGTTTCGGGCTTTTGCCTGACAGCCTCGGTTCAGCTTCGCCAGGCGTCATGCTCGCCGATAGGTTTTTGGTCCCCGCAGACCTGGCTCTGGTTCAACCCGAAAGCCGTTAGCGGCGCAGTGCCAGTAGCACCACACCTGCGGTGATCAAGCCGATTCCGCTCCACTGCCGCAGGTCGAGCTTCTCTCCCAGCAGGCACACGCCGATGATCGCGACGAACACCACGCTGAGCTTGTCCACCGGCGCCACCAATGAAGCGGGGCCGAGTTTCAAGGCGCGGAAATAACATAGCCAGGAGGCGCCCGTGGCCAGCCCGGACAGCAGCAGGAACAGGTAGCTTTTGGGAGAAATCGATCCCAGGGACTGATATTGGCCCGTTGCGTACAAAATCAAGGCCAGGCTGACCAGTACCACCACGGTGCGCAGCAGGGTGGCGAAGTCTGAATTGACGTTTTCTATCCCGACTTTGGCGAAGATCGCCGTCAAAGCGGCGAAAGTTGCCGACAACAAGGCCCAGAATGTCCAAGAGGAAAAAAAGCCTGAGCCCATGTTCGCGCTTCCCTTTCTGCACTGAGCTGTAGGAGCCGGCTTGCCGGCGAAGAGGCCTTGGTGCCGGCCTTCGCCAGTGAGATTCGCCGGCACGCCGGCTCCTAAGGTCGGGTGGGGTTAGATGGCTTCCAGCTTGGCGTAGCCCAGCATCAGCCACTTGCTGCCTTCGCTGAAGTTGACCTGGACCCGGGCCTGGGCGCCGGCGCCCTCGAAATTGAGGATCACCCCGTCGCCGAACACCGAGTGCCGTACCGCCTGGCCGAGGCTCAGTCCGGTGTCCGGGATTTCGCTGCCGCCGAACAGGCTGCTGGTACTTTGTGACTGGCCGCCGCCGAAAGGCCGGCTGACGCTGTTGGATAGCCGCACTTCCTGAATCAGCCCCTTGGGCACCTCGCGCACGAAACGCGACACCTTGTTGTAGGTTTCGCTGCCGTACAAGCGTCGGGTTTCCGCGTAGGTCATCACCAGGTTCTGCATGGCCCGGGTAATGCCCACATACGCCAGCCGGCGTTCTTCCTCAAGGCGGCCGGGTTCTTCCAGGCTCATCTTGTGGGGGAACAGGCCTTCTTCCATGCCCACCAGGAACACGTAGGGGAACTCCAGACCCTTGGCGCTGTGCAGGGTCATCAGTTGCACGCTGTCTTCATGCTCGTCGGCCTGGGTATCGCCGGCTTCCAGGGAAGCGTGGCCGAGGAATGCCGCCAGGGGCGTCAGGTCTTCATCCTCTTCGGTGTTCTCGAAGTTGCGCGCGGCGCTCACCAGTTCCTCGAGGTTTTCCACCCGGGCCTGGCCTTTTTCGCCTTTTTCCGCTTCGTGGTAGGCAATCAGCCCCGACTGCTCGATGACGGTCTGGGTCATCAGGTGCAGGGGCATTTCCAGGGTCTTGGCGGCGAGGTTTTCGATCAGTTCGATAAAGGCCCCCAGCGCACCTGCAGCGCGCCCGGTCAGGCCTTTATTGGCCACCAGCTGGCGCATGGCTTCCCACATCGATACATCGCTGTGGCGCGCATGCTCGCGGATGGCTTCGACGGTCTTCTCGCCGATGCCCCGAGCTGGCACGTTGATCACCCGCTCCAGGGCTGCGTCGTTGCCACGGCCTTCCAGGAGGCGCAGGTAAGCCATGGCGTTCTTGATTTCCGCCCGCTCGAAGAAGCGCTGGCCGCCATAGATGCGGTACGGAATGCGTTCGCGCAACAAGGCTTCTTCCAGCACCCGGGACTGGGCGTTGGAGCGGTAGAGAATGGCGATGTCGCTGCGGGCCAGGCCGGTCTTCAGCGCGCTCTCGATGGTTTCCACCACATAGCGGGCTTCATCGTGCTCGTTGAAGGCGGCATACAGGTTGATGGCTTCGCCGTCGCCGCCGTCGGTCCACAGCTCCTTGCCCAGGCGCCCGGTGTTGTTGGCGATCAGGGCGTTGGCAGCCTTGAGGATGCCGGCAGTAGAGCGGTAGTTCTGCTCCAGGCGGATCACTTCGGTGTCCGGGAAGTCGGCGGAGTACTGGTGGATGTTCTCGATTTTCGCCCCGCGCCAGCCGTAGATCGACTGGTCGTCGTCGCCCACCACCATCAGGCTGTCGCCACCTTGGGCCAGCAATCGCAGCCAGGCGTATTGCACGGCGTTGGTGTCCTGGAACTCGTCCACCAGCACATGGCGGAAACGCTTCTGGTAGTGCGCCAGCAAACCCGGGTGGTCGCGCCACAGGTCCAGGGCCCGCAGCAGCAGTTCGGAGAAGTCGATGACCCCGGCGCGCTGGCAGGCGGCCTCGTAGGCCTCATAGATGCCGCGCATGGTGGCCAGGAACAGGTCGCCACTGGCCTGGATATGTTGCGGGCGCAGGCCTTCGTCCTTCTGCCCGTTGATGAACCACTGGGCCTGGCGGGCCGGCCAGCGCTGCTCGTCCAGGCCCAGCTCGCGGATCACCCGCTTGACCAGGCGCTGCTGGTCGTCGCTGTCGAGGATCTGGAAGGTCTGGCTCAGCCCGGCTTCCTGCCAGTGGGCCCGCAACAGGCGGTGGGCCAGGCCGTGGAAGGTGCCGACCCACATGCCTGCCGGGTTGATGCCCAGCAGTTGTTCGATGCGGTGGCGCATCTCGGCGGCGGCCTTGTTGGTGAAGGTCACCGACAGGATCGAGTGGGGTGAGGCGTTCTCGACCTGGATCAACCAGGCGATACGGTGCACCAGCACACGGGTTTTGCCGGAGCCAGCACCGGCCAGGACCAACTGACGACCCACGGAGGCGGCTACGGCCTGGCGTTGGGCGTCGTTGAGGGAGTTCAACAGGAGGGAGAGATCATCGCGCATCGGGGCATTCTAGGGGGCGGCGCCACCCCGGGCAAACCCGGCTTTGCATTAGCCGATAAAACAGCCGCCGATGACGACCGGTTGGTCACAGGCCCCAGCCATTGGCGCTTCTCGCCCGGGCGCTTTCAGGGTGCAAGCCGGGCCATCCGGTTTTATCTATTTTATGACCTAGAGCAGTTTGGCTCGGGGCTTTGCTTGTGTATGCTCCGGCGACGTTTCGGGCTCAACCATTATAAGAACACTGCCTATGACACCTAACCCCGACCTGTCCGGGCCCTTTGTGGAGCCCCGGGTCATCCGCCAGCACTATGCCGTGGAGATGGCAGTGGAGCGTACGCGCCTGCTGTACCAGGGTTCGTTGCTGCCTACCTTGTTCATGTTGCTCAACGGCCTGGTGTGCACCTGGCTGTTATGGAACCCGACGCGCTATCTATTGCTCAGTGTGTGGATGGTCTGGCTGCTGGCCCTGGTGGCCTTGCGGGTGATCCAGGTGGCGGCCTTCGATTCGGCGATTCCCAGCCGCCAGGCACAGCCGGTGTGGCAACGCATGTTTCTCCTGGGCTCGGCGGTCAGTGGCCTGACCCTGGCCTGCGCCGGCATCGCCCTGATGCCTACCGACAGTTTTTTGCAGCAGGCCTGGGTCTTCGGCCTGATCGGTGCGGCCATCCTTTCCGCCAGCGTGGCCTACGCGGTGAGCCTGCAGGCCTTCCTTTCATTCACCTTGCCATGTCTGTTGCCGGCCATCGCCTACCTGTTCTGGGGCGGCGACGACCAGCAGCGTGGCTGGGGCTGGCTCGGGCTGATACTGCTGGTTTCCCTGAGTGTGGTGGCCTGGCAGGTCAATCGCCTGATCCAGCGCGGCCTGCTGCGGCGCTTTCAGAACCAGGCCCTGATCGAGCACCTGCAGAATGCCCAGGGCCGCAGCGATCAGCTCAACCGCGAGCTGGCCCGGGAAGTGGAGCAGCGCCGCCGTGCCGAGGAGCAGCTGCGCCAAGCCCAGGCCGGGCTGGAGCAGCGGGTGGCCCAGCGCAGCCTGGAGCTGGACGCCGCCAACCAGGCCCTGAGCAAGAGCGAGGCGCGCCTGGCCCTGGCCCTGAACGCCAGCGAGCTGGGGCTGTGGGACTGGAACCTGCAGACCGACGAGGTCCATCACACCCAGATCAAGGAGCTGTTCGGCCTGGAGCCGGAAGATGTCACGGCCATGCTCAGCCATCTCAAGCCACGCCTGCATCCGGAAGACCTGCCCCTGCTCAAGCGCGCCCTGGTGGAGCACCTCAAGGGCCGCAGCGACGATTACCAGGTGGAGTACCGGGTACGCCATGGCGCCGGCCACTGGGTGTGGATCGAAGACCGTGGCCGGGCCGTGGAGCGCAGCCCCAGTGGCCGGGTGCTGCGCATGGCCGGCACCCGTCGCGACATCAGCGCCGACAAGGAGCTGGAGGTCCAGCGCAACCTGGCGGCCACGGTGTTCGAGGCAGCCAGCGAAGGCATCGTCATCCTTGACCCCGATTACGCCTTGATCGCCGCCAATCATGCCTTCAGCCAGGTCACCGGCTACCAGATCGAAGACATGCTCGGGCGCAATGTAGTGGAGCTGTCGTGCAGCCGCGATGCGCGCCGGCACTACCCGTTGATCCACCAGGCCCTGGAACAGTACGGCAGCTGGCAGGGCGAGTTGGTGGAGACACGCAAGAACGGCGAGCTCTACCCGCAATGGCTGCAATTGAATGTAGTGCGTGATAAGCGAGGAAAAGTCCGGCATATCGTGGGCTTCTTCGCCGATCTTTCGGCACGGCGTGAATCCGAGGAGCGCATGCGCTACCTCACCCATTACGACGAGCTCACCGGGTTGGCCAATCGTTCGCTGTTTCGCGAGCGCCTGCGCGAGGCCCATCAGCGGGTGCGCCAGGGTGGCCGCAGCCTGGCCTTGCTGCACATCAACCTGGACCGTTTCAAACTGCTCAACGACAGCCTTGGCCATGAAGTGGCCGACCAACTGCTGCAAAAGATGGCCCGGCGGCTGGTCAATGCCTTGCCGGAAGCCGACACCATCGCCCGGCTTTCCGGGGACGAGTTCGCCGTGCTGTTCGACGCATACGGCAGCCTGTCGAGCCTGACCCGGGTCGCTACCCGGCTGCTGAGCAAGCTGCGCCTGCCGATCACCGTCGAGGGCCATGAACTGGTGGTCAGCGCGTCCATGGGCATCAGCATGCTGCCCGACAGCGCCCGGGAGATCGCAGCCCTGATCAGCCAGGCGAACATGGCCATGGCCCATGCCAAGCACCTGGGCGGCAACAATTTCCAGTTCTACACCGAGAGCCTGCAAGCCAGCACCCTGGAGCGCCTGCAGCTGGAAAACCAGCTGCGCAAGGCCATAGAGGAGGGCCAGTTGACGGTCTTCTACCAACCCAAGCTGTGCCTGGCCAGCGGCCGCCTGAATGCCGCCGAGGCCCTGGTGCGCTGGGATCACCCCGTCATGGGTCGGGTACCGCCGGGGGATTTCATCGGCCTGGCGGAAGAGACCGGGCTCATCGGCCCCATTGGTGAGTTCGTGTTGCGCCAGGCGTGCCGGCAAGCCTGTGAATGGCAACGCCAGGGCCTGGAGCCGATTCGCGTGTCGGTCAACCTATCGGTGTATCAACTGCGCCAGGGCAAGCTGGTGAGCCTGGTGCGCCAGGTGCTGGAAGAAACCGGCCTGGAGCCGCATTTTCTCGAACTGGAACTGACCGAAAGCCAATTGCTGGACAGCGTCGAGCACATCATCGCGACCTTCCAGCAACTGCGGGGCCTGGGGGTCAAGCTGGCCATCGACGACTTCGGCACTGGCTATTCGTCCCTGAGTTACCTGAAACGGATCCCGGTGGATTACGTGAAGATCGACCAGGCCTTCATTCGCGGCCTGGCCGAGGGCGGCGAGGACGCGGCCATCACCCGGGCGATCATCGCCATGGCTCACGGGCTGTCGTTGAAAGTGGTGGCCGAGGGTGTGGAAGACCCGGCGCAACTGGCCTTCCTCAAGGCGGAACACTGCGACGAGGTGCAGGGCTACCTGATCAGCCGCCCGGTGGCCGCCGAAGGCCTCGCACTGCTGTTGCGGGCCCAGAGCCAGTAGCCGCCAGAGCTGCCTGCCACAACGGCTACATAAGTCGTACCCGGCTGAAAATGGGGGGCAGGCAGGCAACTTCGTGATGCATTGGGCGGGCAAAAAGCCGATTCCTGTAGTATAACTACAAGCTTGCTACATCCCCGGCGTCAGCCAATAACAATGAGTCCAGCCCTTTGAACCTGTTGCAGCACATCGCCCAGTCACGTCATTTGTTACGCAAATCGGAACTCAAGGTCGCCGATCACGTGCTCCTTGATCCTGCGGCCGTGATGCACAGTTCCATGGCGGACCTGGCCCACAGCGTGGGCATCAGTGAGCCGACCATCGTGCGCTTCTGCCGGGCCATCGGCTGCTCCGGCTTCCAGGACCTCAAGCTCAAGCTGGCGCAGAGCCTTGCCGCCGGGGCCAGCTTCGGCCAGTTCGCGATTCATGAAGACGATTCGGTCGCCGACTACAGCCTGAAGATCTTCGACACCACCCTGCATACCCTGATGGAGGTGCGCGAGAAGCTCGACCCGGTGGCCCTGCAGCAGGCGGTAACCGCCATGTCCCAGGCCCAGCGCGTGGAGTTCTACGGCTTTGGTGCCTCGGGCGCGGTAGCGGCGGATGCCCAGCACAAGTTCTTCCGCTTGCTGCTGACCGCAGCGGCCTATTCCGACCCGCACATGCAGGCGATGTCGGCGGTGACCCTCAAGCCCACCGACGTGGCCATCTGCATCTCCCAGTCCGGGCGTTCCAAGGACCTGCTGATCACCGCCAACCTGGTGCGTGAAAGCGGCGCCTCGCTGATCACCCTGTGCCCGAGCCAGACGCCCTTGGCCGAGCTGTCCACGGTCAACCTGGCCATCGACGTGCATGAAGACACCGAGATCTACACCCCGCTGACCTCGCGTATCGCCCACCTGGTGGTGATCGACGTGCTGGCCATGGGCGTGGCCATGGCCCGCGGCCCGAGCCTGGTGAACCACCTCAAGAGCGTCAAGCGCAGCTTGCGCAGCCTGCGCCTGTCGCCCAAGTCGGTCAAAGCCCTGGACGACTGAGTCTCTCTGGCCGGTGATGTGGCCTCTGGGTTTTAAGGACGCCTTCGCTGGCAAGCCAGCTCCTACAGAGAGCTAGGCGCTGTGAATGTTCATCGTCCTGTAACCGACCCGCAGCCAAACCGTAACCGCCGACGTCCATCGTGAAGCTTCCGTACTCGCATTGGGAGACTCGAAATGGCCCGGCCTTACGAAGAGAGCAACAGCGCAGTCAAGACCCGTCGTCAGCAGGAAGACCAGCGCCGCATGGAATTTCGTCGTGCGATCGAACACCGCTTCGAGCTGCGTCAGTTGCAGCAGCAAATCAACGATTACCCCGAGCTTGAAGCCGTCAATTACTGGCAGGCGGCACCCGCGGCTTCCCGTCGAAGCGTTCAACCAAGCCGCTGATCTGCACCCGTTCGCTGCGGATGAATCCCAGGAACGCATGCGCTACCGGTGACAGGCGCTTGGCTTTGGCCTGCACCAGGCACCAGCTGCGCAGCAATGGCAGCTCTTCGACCGGCAACTCGACCAACCCGCCGGTCGCCAACTCAAGGTTCAGGGCGTGGCGCGTCAACAAGGCCACGCCCAGACCCGCCCGCACGCACTCGCGCTGAGCCTCGGCCGACGACACTTCGAGGATCTGGGTGAAGTGCACGCGCTTCTCCTTGAAATACTCCTCGCATGCCAGGCGTGTGCCTGAGCCTTGTTCGCGCAGCACCAGCGTGTAGGGCTCCAGGTCCTGCAGGCGCAGCGGGCCCATGTGGCTCAAGGGGTGCTCCGGCGGGGCCACCGCGACGATCGGGTTGTTGAGAAAGGGCAGGAACTCCAGCTCCATGTCCTGGGGCACCATGGACATGATCACCAGGTCGTCGCGATTGTCCGAGAGGCGGCGGATCACCTGGGAGCGGTTGACCACCGTCAGTTGCAGGTGCACTTCCGGGTGCTGGCGCTTGAAGGCGGCGAACAGGTGCGGCACGAAGTACTTGGCGCTGGATTCGATGGCCAGCTTGAGCTGGCCCTGCAGCGAACCCTGCATGTCCGAGAGCTGCATGTCCAGGTTCTCCAGGCGCCCGAAGATGTCCCGGCTGGCCCGTTGCAGCGCTTCGGCGGCTTCGGTCATGTAGAGCTTCTTGCCCACATAGTCGAACAGAGGCTGGCCGATCAGCTCCTCCAACTGGCGAATCTGCAGGCTGACCGCGGGCTGGGTGAGGGACATTTCATCGGCGGCGCGGCTGTAGGAGCGTAGATCGCAGACTTCATTGAAAATCTGCAACTGACGCAATGTCAGTCTCATCAAGGACTTGCGCATTTCTTGAGGGCTCGCGCCAAGGGCTGGTGGCATGACTATAAGTCTTTACTTATGGCCAACCCAATAATTATTGATTTTTGTTAATCCCTCTGCAGAGCTAGTGTGTCGCTGCGACTGACTTGAAACATTTGGTCACGCGCCGACTCGGTCTAGCGGGTCGTCTGTTTCAACGGCTCAAGGGAACCTCCAAGTGATAAAAAAGATCCTGATCGCCAACCGTGGTGAGATTGCCGTACGAATCGTGCGTGCCTGCGCGGAAATGGGCATCCGTTCGGTAGCGATCTTCTCCGACGCCGATCGCCATGCCTTGCATGTAAAGCGCGCGGATGAGGCCCACAGCATTGGCGCCGAGCCGCTGGCCGGCTACCTGAACCCACGCAAACTGGTGAATCTGGCGGTGGAAACCGGCTGTGATGCGCTGCATCCCGGCTATGGGTTTCTCTCGGAGAACGCCGAACTGGCGGACATCTGCGCCGAACGTGGCATCAAGTTCATTGGCCCGTCGGCGGAAGTGATCCGCCGCATGGGCGACAAGACCGAAGCCCGCCGCAGCATGATCAAGGCGGGCGTGCCGGTGACTCCGGGCACCGAAGGCAACGTGGCCGATATCCACGAAGCCCTGTCCGAAGGCGACCGCATCGGCTACCCGGTGATGCTCAAGGCCACCTCCGGTGGTGGCGGGCGCGGCATCCGTCGTTGCAACAGCCGTGAAGAGCTGGAGCAGGCTTTCCCCCGGGTCATTTCCGAAGCCACCAAGGCCTTCGGTTCGGCGGAAGTGTTCCTGGAAAAGTGCATCGTCAATCCCAAGCACATCGAAGCGCAGATCCTCGGTGACAGCTTTGGCAACGTGGTGCACCTGTTCGAGCGCGACTGCTCGATCCAGCGCCGCAACCAGAAGCTCATCGAGATCGCCCCGAGCCCGCAGCTGACCCCGGAACAGCGCGCCTACATCGGCGACCTGTCGGTGCGCGCGGCCAAGGCCGTGGGCTACGAGAACGCCGGCACCGTGGAGTTCCTGCTCGCCGAGGGCGAGGTGTACTTCATGGAGATGAACACCCGGGTGCAGGTGGAACACACCATCACCGAAGAAATCACCGGCATCGACATCGTGCGCGAGCAGATCCGCATTGCTTCCGGCCTGCCGCTCTCGGTGAAACAGGAAGACATCCAGCACCGCGGCTTTGCCCTGCAGTTCCGGATCAATGCCGAGGACCCGAAGAACAACTTCCTGCCCAGCTTCGGCAAGATCACCCGCTACTACGCCCCCGGCGGCCCGGGCGTGCGCACCGACACGGCGATCTACACCGGCTACACCATTCCGCCGTTCTACGACTCCATGTGCCTGAAACTCGTGGTCTGGGCCCTGACCTGGGAAGAAGCGATGGACCGGGGCCTGCGCGCCCTGGACGACATGCGCCTGCAAGGGGTCAAGACCACCGCCGCCTATTACCAGGAAATCCTGCGTAACCCGGAATTCCGCAGCGGCCAGTTCAACACCAGCTTCGTTGAGAGCCACCCGGAACTGACCAACTACTCGATCAAGCGCAAACCCGAAGAGCTGGCCCTGGCCATCGCCGCCGCCATTGCCGCCCACGCAGGCCTGTGAGGAATAAAACAATGTCCAAGAAGATTCATGTAACCGACACCATCCTGCGCGACGCCCACCAATCGCTGCTGGCGACCCGCATGCGCACCGACGACATGCTGCCGATCTGCGACAAGCTCGACAAAGTCGGCTACTGGTCCCTGGAAGTCTGGGGCGGCGCCACCTTCGATGCCTGCGTGCGCTTCCTCAAGGAAGACCCCTGGGAGCGCCTGCGCAAACTGCGCGCCGCGCTGCCCAACACCCGCCTGCAGATGCTCCTGCGCGGCCAGAACCTGCTGGGCTACCGCCATTACAGCGATGACGTGGTCAAAGCCTTCGTGGCCAAGGCGGCGGTCAATGGCATCGACGTGTTCCGCATCTTCGACGCCATGAACGACGTGCGTAACCTGCGGGTCGCCATCGAAGCGGTGAAAGCCGCCGGCAAGCACGCCCAGGGCACCATCGCCTATACCACCAGCCCGGTGCACACCATCGAGGCCTTCGTGGCCCAGGCCAAGCAGATGGAGGCCATGGGTTGCGACTCGGTGGCGATCAAGGACATGGCCGGCCTGTTGACCCCCTATGCCACCGGCGAGCTGGTCAAGGCGCTGAAGGCCGAGCAGTCGCTGCCGGTGTTCATCCACTCCCACGACACCGCCGGCCTGGCCGCGATGTGCCAGCTCAAGGCCATCGAGAACGGCGCGGATCATATCGATACCGCTATTTCCAGCTTCGCCTGGGGCACCAGCCACCCGGGTACCGAATCCATGGTCGCGGCCCTCAAAGGCAGCGAGTTCGACACCGGCCTGGATCTGGAACTGCTGCAGGAAATCGGCCTGTACTTCTACGCCGTGCGCAAGAAGTACCACCAGTTCGAAAGCGAATTCACCGCGGTGGACACCCGGGTGCAGGTCAACCAGGTGCCGGGCGGGATGATTTCCAACCTGGCCAACCAGCTCAAAGAGCAGGGCGCCCTGAACCGCATGAACGAAGTGCTGGCCGAGATTCCACGGGTCCGTCACGACCTGGGCTACCCGCCGCTGGTGACCCCGACCTCGCAGATCGTCGGTACCCAGGCGTTCTTCAACGTCCTGGCTGGCGAGCGCTACAAGACCATCACCAACGAAGTGAAGCTCTACCTGCAAGGCGGGTACGGCAAGGCTCCGGGTGAAGTTGACGAGAAACTGCGGCGCCAGGCGATCGGCAGCGAGGAGGTGATCGATGTACGTCCCGCCGACCTGCTGAAGCCGGAAATGACCAAGCTGCGTGGCGAAATCGGCGCCCTGGCGCATTCCGAAGAAGACGTGCTGACCTACGCCATGTTCCCGGACATCGGGCGCAAGTTCCTTGAAGAGCGTGAGGCCGGCACCCTGGTTCCGGAAGTGCTTCTGCCGATTCCCGAGGCGGGCGGCGTGAGCAAGCCGGGCGGCGAAGGCGTGCCCACCGAGTTCGTCATCGACGTCCACGGCGAAACCTACCGCGTCGACATCACCGGCGTCGGGGTCAAGGCCGAAGGCAAGCGTCACTTCTACCTGTCCATCGACGGCATGCCGGAAGAGGTGGTGTTCGAGCCGCTCAACGAATTCGTCGGCGGCGGTGGCAGCAAGCGCAAGCAGGCCAGCGCCCCGGGCCATGTCAGCACCACCATGCCGGGCAACATCGTCGATGTGCTGGTCAAGGAAGGCGACACGGTCAAGGCCGGCCAGGCGGTACTGATCACCGAAGCCATGAAGATGGAGACCGAAGTCCAGGCAGCGGTTGCCGGCAAGGTCGTGGCGATCCATGTGGCCAAGGGCGACCGGGTCAACCCGGGCGAGATCCTGATCGAGATCGAAGGCTGAGTTCAGGCCTTCATCTGCAACGCTTTACCTCGGGGAGGCTACGGCCTCCCTTTTTTTGTCCACGATTTGCCTGAGTGCATTTTGGTGCACTTATTGTCTGCAAAAAACGGCTGTATCTGCATTACAATGCATTTCGCAGAGGTAATGACGCACCTAGAGTGTATTAAATTGCAGGTAATGAATGCTGCAGCTGACTTTACAGGTCCATCGCGCCGGTACGTGGAGCGATGCGATGACCCTGATTTTCGAGCATCCCGAGCAGGGCTTCACCAGCCCTTGCCGTCTGGGTTATGAGCAATCGTACCTGGCAGGCAATCTGGAAGCCTTTGCCACGCCGCTGGCGGGATCGGTGAGTGTGCGTTTGCCGCTGACCTGGGAACTGCTGCGAAGCCCCGGCGCCCCGGCGTTCCTGTATGACATTGCGCCGACGCTCACCATGCAGCGTTTTTTGGCCGAGCGCTCGGTGGGCGCGCGCCCCGCCGGCATTGCCCCTGACCTGTTCCTGCTGGCCCGATCCAGCGCGGCCCCCATGGGCAATCTGCGGATCAAGGAATCCCTTTCCGGCATGAATGAACGGCCGCTGCTGGGGTTCTCCCGGGCCGAGGTGAGCGCCCGCGACAACCGCTTTCTTGAATACGCCCATGAACAGGGAGCGGCAATGAGCGGTGCCACAGGTGCCGCTGGCGAGGCACCGAAGCTGCTGCTGACCCAGGCTCGCGACGGGTTGCTGTACCCCGATGCGCTGCTGCAAGACAGGTTGGCGGCGTGCCACTGGCTGGTGAAATGCCTTCCAGAGCAGGCGACGCCAAATGACGGCGACATGCTCAGAAGCGAGTTCCACTACTACCGGGCGCTGCAGCAGCTGGGCATCGATACGGTTTCCGCCCAGGGCCTGGCCCTGGAAGAGGAGCGGCAGCCAAGCCTGTGGATGCGACGCTTTGATCGTCGCCTGCACGGGCAGGGTGTGGAACGGCTGGCGCTGGAGTCCATCTATTCCCTGGCGGGGTTGCCCGGCCAGAGCCTGGGCATGCGGCACACCAAGGTCCTGGGGCTGCTGGCCGAACTCTGGCGCACCGCCGGGCAGGCCTCGGCGATCCCGGAGCTGGTGGCCGACTACCTGCGTCGGGACCTGCTCAACAAGATCCTTGGCAACTCGGCCAACCATGGGCGCAACACCTGGATCATCCGCCAGGAGGGTCAGGTGCAGTTGGCGCCGATCCACGATCTGGCGCCGCGAGTGATGGATGACAAGGGCATAACCCGCAGCACCAAATGGCCCGGCCGGATGGAAGTGGCGGGTGATATCGACTGGCGCCAGGTGTGTGCCAGCCTCAAGCCGCTGATCGATCCCGATGCTGCGCTGACGCGCCTGCGCGAAGATGCCGAACGGCTACGGGCCCTGCCGGACCTGCTCAGTGCCGGGGGCTTGCCCGAGGCCACCCTGAATCACCCGCGCATTTACCTGCGTGACCTGGATCGACGCCTGCAGGAGTGGGGTTTGCGATGACTACGACCCTGGAACAGCGCGGCCTGCTGATCGATAACATCCGCCAGGAACTGGCCGCTGGGCGTTTGTCGATTGGCGATGCGGTCAAGCGCCTGCGCACTGAAGTCACCGGGTTGCATCAGAGCCAGTTCGCCAGGATGTGCCGGATTTCCCTGCGTACCCTGATCCATATCGAACACGGCGACGGCAACCCGACCCTCAAGTCGCTGAACGCGGTGTTCAAGCCTTTCGGCCTGCAGATGGGCGTGGTTTCCCTGCGCCCTTGAGCCTCACCCGCGCTTGGCGTAACCCTTGCCGTAATGCCTTTCCATCCGCGCCTGGATCAGTTCCAGGCCGATGGACAGCAGCCAGTAGATCAGCGCTGCGGTGCTGAGCATCTCGATGTAGCGGTAGCTGGAACGGCCGTAGGACTGGGCCAGGAACATCACTTCCCAGACTCCCATCACCGAGATCAGTGACGAGTCCTTGAGCATCGAGATGAACTGGTTGGTGGCCGGCGGGATGATGGTGCGCATGGCCTGGGGCAGGGTCACCTGCCAGAAGATCACGCTGTCGCTCATGCCCAGGGCCAGGGCGGCCTGGCGTTGGCCGTGGGGCACGCCGAGGATGCCGGCGCGGAAGATCTCGCTGAGGTAGGCGCCGTAGTTCAGCGACAGGGCGATGATCCCGGCGGTGATGGCGCCTGGCACCACCCCCAGTTGCGGCAGGCCGAGGTAGATCAGCAGGATCTGGATCAGCAGCGGTGTGCCGCGAAAGAACGAGGCGTAGAAGCTGGCGATGCCGAAGGCCACGGCGCTGGACGACAGGCGCGCCAGGGCGGTGACAAAGCCCAGCAGCGACGAGGCGACGATGGAGCAGGCGCAGAGGAACAGGGTCAGCGCGGCGCCCTGGAGGAAACCACTGGGGGACAGGTGCAGGCCCAGCAGGTTCGGCAGCTTGTCGAGGATGATCGAGAACTTCAGCTCGAAGCTCAGGAAGAAACTGGCGAACAGCACCAGCAACGCGGCCCAGGTCAGGTACAGGCGGGTGCGAAAGCCCAGCAGGCGCTTGAGCAGCGGCTCGGCCACCGGTTGCGGTGGCTGAGGCGGGGGCGTGTAGGCGGTCATTGGCTGATGTCGGCGCCGATCCATTTCTGCGACAGCTTGCTCAGGGTGCCGTCC
This sequence comes from Pseudomonas sp. MWU349, assembly GCF_017947325.1. Lineage (NCBI taxonomy): Bacteria > Pseudomonadati > Pseudomonadota > Gammaproteobacteria > Pseudomonadales > Pseudomonadaceae > Pseudomonas > Pseudomonas sp. MWU349. The sequence goes on from NZ_JAFEVP010000004.1 coordinate 209,396, forward strand.
TGCTTCAGCTGGGCGAAGACTTCACGCACCTTGGCATTCCACTGGGCATCGCCTTTCTCGATGGCCACCGAGTTGGGCTCGGCGTACAGCGGCTCGCCGGCCAGCTTGAAGCGCGAGTCCTGGGTCAGGCGCGGCTGGGCGGTGACCAGGTTGGTGAGGATCGCATCCAGGCGTACACCCGGGCCCAGGCCAAGGTCCTGGAAGGCCACGTTGTCAGTGTCATAGGGGGCGATCTGCACATTCTCGAAGGGGTATTGCAGGTGGGTGTCCTCGGCGCCTTCGATCACCAGGTTCTTGTTCAGGTAGCCCTCGTAGCTGGAGGCGGCGGTGAGGCCGACCTTCTTGTCGCTCAGGTCCTGGGCGCCGTGGATCCGTTCGTCCTTGGCGTTGACCACGATCACCGCCGGCGAGGCGTAGTACTGCACCGGGAAGTCGAAGACCTCGGCGCGGGCCTTGCTCGGGGTCATGGAGCAGATGCAGATGTCGTAGCGCCCGCTCCAGCGCCCGGCGGCGATCACATCCCAGGACGGGGTTTCCAGGCGCAGCCTGACCCCGAGCTTGTCGGCCACGGCCTTGGCCACGTCGACGTCGAAGCCGTCCAGCTGGTTCTGCTCATTGAGGAAAGAGAAGGGCGGGTAGCTTTCCATCAGCACCCCGACCAGTTCCTTTTTCTGCTCGATACGGTCCAGGGTGGCGCCGGCGAAGACTTGGGAGGAGGCGGCGAGAAGGGTCAGGCCGAGGGCCAGCAGCGGTTTGAAATTCATCGAAAACCTGACTGAAAAAGAGTTGTTATTAACTGAATGGTGCGTATTAAATAGTTATAAGAACGACTCTGATAGTGAGTTATTTTCATAAGCTTATGAGTGAAAAGCATATGGGCGCAGGTAGCACGGTAATTCTGGATGGCGGTATGGGTCGCGAGTTGCAGCGCCGTGGTGCGCCGTTCCGGCAACCCGAGTGGTCGGCACTGGCATTGAGCGAAGACCCCCGGGCGGTGGAGGCGGTGCACGCGGCCTACATCGACAGCGGCGCTGATGTGATCACCAGCAACAGCTACGCGGTGGTGCCTTTTCATATCGGCGAAGAGCGCTTCGCTGCTGAAGGCCAGGCCCTGGCTGCCCTGGCGGGCGAGCTGGCGCGCCGCGCGGTCGAGGCCTCCGGCAAGCCGGTGCGGGTGGCGGGGTCGTTGCCGCCGCTGTTCGGCTCCTATCGCCCGGACCTGTTCGACGCTGCGCGGGTCGAGGAAATCCTCAGCCCGCTGGTCAAGGGCCTGGCGCCCCATGTGGACCTATGGTTGGCGGAAACCCAGAGCTCGATCGTCGAAGCGCGAGCTATCCACGCCGGCCTGCCCAAGGACGGCAAGCCGTTCTGGCTGTCCTTCACCCTGAAGGACGAAGAGGTCGACGAAGTGCCGCGCCTGCGTTCAGGCGAGACGGTGGCCGAAGCGGCAGCCGTGGCGGCGCAGTTGGGGGTGCAGACCCTGCTGTTCAACTGCAGCCAGCCGGAAGTGATTGGGGCGGCGGTGGATGCGGCTCGCGAGACCTTCGAGCGCCTGGGCGTGCAGATTCACATTGGCGTGTATGCCAATGCCTTCCCGCCGCAGCCCGAGGATGCCACCGCCAACGACGGCCTGTGCCCGCTGCGCGAGGACCTGGACCCACCGGGTTATCTGCAATGGGTGGCGGACTGGCACCAGCGTGGTGCCAGCCATGTGGGCGGCTGCTGCGGCATCGGGCCAGAGCATATTGCGGTGCTGGCGCAGAAGCTCGGTTGAGTCCTTCGCTGGCAAGCCAGCTCCTACAAGGTTCGGGTTCACCGCAATTTCTGTAGGAGCCGGCTTGCCGGCGAAAATCCCGCTTAGCCGCGACACTCCGCCAGGGACTTGAGCTGCCCCGAGCCGCTCTGGTTCTCATCGCTGAGCCACTGCTCGAAGCCCCTGGCGATTGCCGGCCACTCCCCGTCCAGGATCGAGAACCACGCGGTATCGCGGTTCTGTCCCTTGGCCACCATGTGCTGGCGAAACACCCCTTCGAAGCTGAAACCCAAGCGCTGCGCGGCATAGCGCGAGCGCTCATTGGCGTTGTTGCACTTCCACTCCAGCCGCCGGTAACCCAGGGCGAAAGCTTCCTTGGCCAGCAGGTACACCGCTTCCGTGCTCTTTGGCGAACGTTGCATGGGGGAGCCGAAGGTCACGTGGCCGATCTCGATGCGGCCCTGGGCCGGGACGATGGACATCAGGCTGATGATGCCCTGGGCCTGGCCGCTGGCGCGGTCGATCACGGTAAAGAAATACGGGTCGCTGGCGGCGGCATGGCCATTGAGCCAGGTATCGAACGCCGCGCGCTCGGGGAAGGGGCCGTAGGGCAGGTAGTTCCACAGCACCGGATCGGCGCCCGGGCCTTGCAGCACCTGGAACAGATCGTCGCCATGGCGCGCCGGGTCGAGCCTTTCCAAACGGATGAAGCGCCCATCAAGCAGGGTGGCCGAGGGGGCGGGAACGCCTTTCCAATCGGCGAGTGAAATCGACATGCAGTGGCTCCTTGGCAACTCAGAGGGGTTTGCGGAACTGGATGAAACCCGGGCGCTCGGCGATGCGCTCATATAACTGGATGGCCGTGGCATTGGTTTCGTGGGTCAGCCAATGCACCTTGGCACAGCCGTCCTGCTTGGCCTGGGCGTAGACGAACTCGATCAGCTGGCGGCCCACGCCAGTCCCGCGTTGGTCCGGGGTCACCAGCAGGTCCTGCAGGTAGCAGGAATTCTCGATGCTCCAGTTGGAGCGGTGGTAGATGAAATGCACCAGGCCCACGGCGCGCTCGCCGTCCCAGGCCAGGGCCGCGTGGGTGGGTTCGCTGGGGTCGAGAAAGCGCTGCCAGGTGCTCTGGGTCACGGCATCCGCCAGCTCGGTCTCGTAGAAGCGCAGGTAGGTCTGCCACAGGGGTAGCCAGGCGCTGTGGTCGGCGGCGGTAACGGGGCGGATCTGGATCTGGCGCATGAAAGCTCCTTTATTGTTCTGGGCGGGCACTCAGCCCATCAGTCGGGACAGTTGTTGGTCGCGCAGGTCGGCGCTGGCCGCGAGGCCTTCGCGCACCCCGGCGATATCCTCGGCGCTGCGGTTCTGGCTGAGCTTGCGCTTGCCTTCCAGCCGCTGGATCGGCAAGGCAAAGCCGACGATTGCCCGGAGCATGCCCTCCAGGTAGTCGGCGGGGGCATCGGTCACTTGCCAGGGTTGGGGGCGGCCGGCTTCGTGACGCTCGGTCAGGCCCCCCACCACCTTGAGCAGTCGCTCCGGGTCGCTGAATACCTCAGGCTGGCCATAGGCGTGCACTGCCACGTAGTTCCAGGTCGGCACCACTTTGCCGTGCTCGGCCTTGCTTGGATAGAACGAGGGGCTGACGTAGGCATCCTCGCCCGTGAAGATCACCAGCGCCTCGGCGCCAGCGGCCAGTTCGGCGCATTGCGGGTTGGCCTTGGCCAGGTGCCCGTAGAGGGTGCCATTGGCCCCCTGTCCGGGGTCCAGCAGCAGGGGCAGGTGGCTGGCCTGCAGGCCCAGGGCGCCCCAGGTCACCAGGGTCGCCAGGCGGCTGCCCAGAATCAGTTGCTGCAGGCGGGCGAGGTCTTCATCGACGAAAGCGCGGGGTAGGTACATGTAAAAAAATCCTTGGCGAGTGGCTGCATCCTAGGCAGGCTAATGGTTCGTTGTAAGAGCCATCTCTGGTCTATTTTGTGGGTCCAATTGCCCGGGTGAACCTCGATGAACAGTGCCGTACCCCCGTTGTCCTTCAATCCGGCCGGCATTGAGCTGGACCGCCGCCAGGGCCTCAGCCGCCAGCTGTACCAGGCCTTGCGACAGCGGGTGCTGGACGGGCGCCTGGCCAGTGGTACGCGCCTGCCAGCCAGCCGCGACCTGGCCGCCGCCCTGGGGATTTCCCGCAACAGCGTGGTGCGGGCCTATGACCAGCTGTACGCCGAGGGTTTTATCGAAGGGCGGGTCGGTGACGGCACCTATGTGGCGCAATTGCCGGAAACCCGATTGCCGATCAAAAAACTATCCACAAAAGTATCCACAGGGTTTTCAACAGGCTTACCCACAGGTTTATCCACAAAACAGACGGAAATGGCTGGTGATTTATCCAGTAAAGTTATCCACAGCAGCGGCTGGCAGCGCCTGCAAACCCATCATTTGAGTACCCCGCCCAAGGGGCCGCCACGGGCTTTTCGGGTTGGCGTGCCAGCCTTCGATCTGTTCCCGTTCGAGGTCTGGGCCAAGCTGAATGCGGCTTTCTGGCGCAGGCCCGACCTCGGGCAATTGTGCTATGGCGATTCGGCGGGCGATCCGCGGCTGCGCAGCCTGATCGCCGCTTACCTGCGCAGCGCTCGGGGCCTGCACTGCACGGCTGAACAAATTGTGATCACCAGTGGCGCGCAGCAGGGCATCAGCCTTTGTGCACAGCTGCTGGTGGAGCCCGGCGACCAGGTGGCTGTGGAAAACCCCGGCTACCGCGCCGCGGGGCATGCCTTCGCGCTGGCGGGTGCGCAGTTGCAGGGCGTGGCGGTGGACCAGGAGGGCATCGACTGCCGCCAGCTGGAGCAGCTGGACAGCTGCCGCCTGGCCTATGTCACGCCGTCCCACCAGTACCCCACCGGGGTGATCATGAGCCTGGCCCGGCGCCTGGAGCTGCTGGCCTGGGCCCAACGCAGCCAGGGCTGGATCATCGAGGACGACTACGACGGCGAGTACCGCTACAGCGGTGCGCCCCTGGCCCCCCTGGCGGCGTTGGACCGCCAGGGCCGAGTGATCTACGTCGGTACCTTCGGCAAGGTCGCCTTTCCGGCCCTGCGCCTGGGCTACCTGGTGCTGCCGCCGACCCTGGTCCAGGCCTTCGCCCAGCGCCGGGCGGTGGACGTGCGCCATTCCGAGGTCAGTACCCAGGCGGTGATGGCCGAGTTCATGGCCGCCGGGCACTTCCAGCGGCATATCCGGCGTATGCGCCGGGCGGCCCTGAGCCGGCGCAACACCTTGCTGGCGGCCTGGCCGCAGGCGATCGGCGGCGTCGGGCCGCTGCCCGGCGTGGCGGCGGGGCTGCACCTGACGGTGCGGGTCGACAGCCTGGCGCGGGAACAGGAACTGCTGGCCCAGGCCGCCAGCGTTGAGGTCGAGGTCGCCGGCCTGAGCAGCTACTGGCTGCCGCAAACCACCTTGCCCGAGGACCAGCGGGCCGGGCTGGTGCTGGGCTTCGCGGCGGTGCCGGAAGCCGATATCCAGGCTGCGGTAAGCCGTTTGCGCCAGGCCTGGCGGGCCTGAGGCGGTATACTCGCGAGCATTTCCCGCGCGAGCCCCTCCCATGAGCCAGACCCTCTTCCTGGCGCCTGAACGCAAGTTCGGCGCCCCGCTGTTCGCCTTGCTGCTGCTGGTGGCCGGTGCCCTGTTCCTGCAAGCCCAGGTGGGTGCCCGGCAGGTGCTGCTGTTGCTGCTGGGCGCTGCCCTGGGGCTGACCCTGTACCACGCGGCTTTCGGCTTCACCTCGGCCTGGCGGGTGTTCATCCGCGACCGGCGTGGCGCCGGCCTGCGAGCGCAGATGGTCATGCTGGCCCTGGCGGTGCTGCTGTTCTTCCCCGCGCTGGGGGCGGGCAGCCTGTTCGGCCAGCCGGTGGTGGGGCTGGTGGCGCCGGCCGGCGTCTCGGTGATTGTCGGTGCCTTTATCTTCGGCATCGGCATGCAGTTGGGCGGCGGTTGCGCCTCGGGCACTCTGTTCACCGTGGGCGGTGGCAATGCGCGGATGCTGGTGACCCTGGCGTTCTTCATCTGCGGTTCGCTGATCGCCACCCATCATGTGGACTGGTGGTTTGCGCTGCCGTCGCTGCCGCCCATCTCCATCGTCCAGAGTTTTGGCGTGGGCCCGGCGCTGGGCCTGAGCCTGTGCCTGTTCGCGCTGATCGCGGTGCTCACCCAGACCCTGGAAAAGCGCCGTCATGGCAGCCTTGAAGCTCCGGTCACCAGCCAGCACCAGGGCTGGCGCCGGCTGCTGCGCGGCCCCTGGCCGCTGGTCTGGGGCGCGGTGGCCCTGGCCCTGCTGAACTTCGCCACCCTGGCCCTGGCGGGGCGCCCATGGGGCATTACCTCGGCGTTCGCCCTGTGGGGCGCCAAGGTCGCCAGCGGGCTGGGGGTGGACGTGGGCAGCTGGGTGTTCTGGCAGGGCGCGGCGAATGCCAAGGCGCTGGCGGCACCGGTGTGGCAGGACATCACCAGTGTCATGGACATCGGCATCGTCCTGGGTGCCTTGCTGGCGGCAGGGCTGGCGGGACGTTTTGCCCCCAACCTGAGAATCCCCACCCGTTCCCTGGTGGCGGCGGTGATTGGCGGGCTGCTGCTGGGCTACGGTTCGCGCCTGGCCTATGGCTGCAACATCGGCGCCTACTTCAGCGGCATCGCCTCCGGCAGCCTGCATGGCTGGCTGTGGCTGGTGGCGGCCTTCATCGGCAACGGCGTGGGCGTGCGCCTGCGGCCCTGGTTCTTCGCCGAAGAGGGCAGCGCCCAAGGCCTTACCGGCTGCTAAACGCCACTGTGTAGGAGCCGGCTTGCCGGCGAACAGCGGCGACGCGGTCTATCCCTGACCGCGCGCCCATCGCCCGCCGGATCAGGTCCCGGACTTGATCTTGGTCCAGGCCCGGGTCCGCGCCCGCTCTACATCACGGGGCAACGGCTGCAGCGTGTACAGGGTGCTCATGGCCGCTTCTGTCGGATACAGGTTGGGGTTGTTGCGGATCGAAGGGTCCACCAGTCCGGTGGCGTCCTTGTTCGGGTTCGGGTAACCGACAAAGTCGCTGACCGGGGCAATCACCTGGGGTTGCAGCAGGTAGTTGATGAAGGTGTAGGCATCTTCCGGGTTCTTCGCGCCCTTGGGGACCGCCAGCATGTCGAACCAGATCGGTGCGCCTTCCTTGGGCAGGCGCATGTCCACGGTCACGCCGTTCTTGGCTTCCTTGGCGCGGTTGGCGGCCTGGGAGAAGCTCCCCGAATAGCCCACCGCCACGCAGATATCGCCATTGGCGATGTCGGCCATGTACTTGGACGAGTGGAAGTAGGTGATGTACGGCCGGATCTTCATCAGCAGCGCTTCAGCCTTCTCGTAGTCCGCCGGTTTCTTGCTGTTGGGGTCCAGGCCCAGGTGCTGCAGGGCCAGGGGCAGGATTTCCGACGGCGAATCCAGCAGGGCCACGCCGCACTGCTTGAGCTTGCTGATGTTCTCTTCCTTGAAGATCAGGTCCCAGCTGTCCACCGGCGCCTTGTCGCCGAGGGCGGCCTTGACCTTGTCCGGGTTGAAGCCGATCAGGATGGTGCCGTACATGTAGGGCACGGCGAACTTGTTGCCCGGGTCGTTGGCTTCGATCAGCTTCATCAACTTGGGGTCCAGGTGGTTCCAGTTGGGCAGCTTGCTGCGGTCCAGGGGCTGGAACACCCCGGCCTCGATCTGCTTGGCCAGGAACACGTTGGACGGCACCACCACGTCATACCCGGAGTTGCCGGTGAGCAGCTTGGCCTCCAGGGCTTCGTTGGTGTCGAAGATGTCGTAGACCAGCTTCACCTGGCTGTTCTGGGCCTTGAAGTCTTCCAGGGCCTTGGGGGTGATGTAGTCGAACCAGTTGTACACCCGCAGGGTGCGTTCTTCAGCGTGGGCGGCGGTCCCCAACAGGCTGGCGCACAGGGCGGGAATCATTAAGCGTTTGAGTCTTTGCATGATGCGAATCCCTCACTGGGCGCTTTGGAAGCCTTCGAGAACGTTGACGGCGTTGATGCCGATTTCCTCTACCGCGTAACCGCCTTCCATGACGAACAGCGTCGGCTTGCCGAGGGCGGCGATGCGCTTGCCCATGGCCAGGTAGTCCGGGCTGTCGAGTTTGAATTGCGAGATCGGATCGTCCTTGAAGGTATCCACGCCCAGGGACACCACGATGATGTCGGCGTCATAGCGCTGGATTTCGTTGCAGGCCTGTTCCAGGGCCGCGCTCCACGCATCCCAGCCGCTACCGGCGGCCAGTGGGTAGTTGAAGTTGAAGCCTTCCCCGGCGCCTTCGCCGCATTCGTCGGCATAGCCCAGGAAGAACGGGAACTCGGCTTCCGGGTGGCCGTGGATCGAGGTGAAGAGCACGTCGCTGCGCTCATAGAAGATCGACTGGGTACCGTTGCCGTGGTGGTAGTCGACGTCGAGGATCGCGACTTTCCTGTGGCCCTGGTCGAGGAACGCCTGGGCAGCGATGGCGGCGTTGTTCAGGTAGCAGTAGCCGCCCATCAGGTCGCCGGCGGCGTGGTGTCCCGGTGGCCGGCACAGCGCGAAGGCACTGTGGGCGCCATTCTGGATATGGGCCTGGGCGGTCAGCGCCACCTGCGCCGCGCTATAGGCCGCCTGCCAGGTGCCGGCGGTGATCGGCGCGCCGCCGTCGAAGCTGTAGTAGCCGAGCTGGCCGTGGAGGCTGGTGGGCATCACGCTGCGCAGGGTACGCGCCGGCCAGGTGTAGGGCAGCAGGTCGCCGTCGATGCCCTGGGCCGCCCAGCGCGCCCAGGCGCCCTTGAAGAAGTCCAGGTAGGCCCGGCTGTGGATGCGCTCGATAGGCTCCAGGCCGAAGTCCTTGGGCGCCTGCACCGGCCCCAGGTTTTGATGTTTCACCCGATCCAGCACGTGGTCGGCCCGGGAAGGCATTTCGAAGCAGGGCATCAGTTGCCCGTCGATGAGTTCGCAACGGCCGTGGTGCAGGTGGTGATCGTCCGAGTAGATCGTCAGCATTTTCTTGTTCTCCGCAGGCTGATTCGGTGGATCACAGTCTTGCGGGGTGCGGGGTTTGGGAGAACGGCAGGAGCGGCCAAAAGGGGATTGATGTGGCCAAAGTGTTTGACCGAAATTCGCCCCTTAAAGAGGCAGGGCGCCCCGTTGCGGGGCGCCATCCGGATTCAGCTGGCAGGCGGGGTAGGGGCGTAGCGCTGCAGGACCTTGAGCATGTCCTCGCGTTTTTTCCGGGCAATGGCTTCCAGCAATAGTGCGTAGCCCTTTTTCTCGCAGCGCTGGCCGACATTCGGGTCGGCGCCTTTCTCCAGCAGCAGGGTGAACAGCTCCAGGGTGTCCTGCTGGCTGACGGAGGGTGACTGGGCGTCGGCGGAGGTCTTGTCGGCGACCAGGGTCAGCAGGCTTTCGCCCACGGGCTGGTTATTGCAAACGGCACGGCCGTAGCTCAGGTTGAGGTTGGCGCCGGCCGCTATCAACTGCTTCAAGGCCACGTAGTTGTTGCCCGAGAAGGCCCGGTACAGTGCGGTTTCGCCGTCATTCTTGTTGCGCAGGTCGAGGTTCTGCGGGTACTGCAGCAGCCAGCTGAAGCCTTGCAGGCTGCGCTTGTTCTCGGCCATCTGCATCAGTGGCGTCACGCCCTGGCTGTCGGGTTCGTCGATGGCCACGCCAGCCTCGATGAGGAACTTCAGGCGCCCGCCCTGGCTCAGGTCGGGGCTGTCGCCCAGGTCGCGGCGCATGGCCAGGGTCGCCAGCGTGGTCCAGTTGTACAGGCCGCTGGTGTGGGCGCCGTGCTCCAGCAGCAGCCGGGCGATGTCCAGGTGCGGTGCGTCCAGGGCGTGCAACAGCGCGCTGCGGCCATCGTCGGCCATGACCTCGCCGCTGATGCCACTGGCCAGCAGGCGCTGCACTTCGCCCAGGTCGCCGGCATCCGCGGCGGCCACCAGCGGCCAGAAGGCTTGGCACGCCTGGGGGTTGGCGGCGCTCAGGCCCAAGCGCTGCAGCACTCGGGGCGGGATGCTCATCTGGCGCTTCAGGCGCAGGCCGCAATACACCCGGTAGCCCTCGATGGCCCGGCCCTGGTGGGCGTTGTCCAGCGGCCGCTGTTCGAATAGCGCCCAGTCCAGGTCCGCCAGGTTGAGGTAGGTCGGCATGCGCCCAGGGTCGCGGCGCAGCACTTCCTGGAGCCAGGGGCGAGCCGTTTGCAGCTGCCCGGCCTGGCTGGCCCAGAAGGCGATGTCGTTGAGCAGGCCGGCGTATTCGCGGCGCTCGGTGGCGATGCTGCGAAAGTCATGGGTGACGAAAAAGTCTTCCACTTTGCGGATGCCCGGCAGTTTGTCCTTGGCCGTGCGCAGTTGTTCGTGCAGCGCGCGGAACTCTTTCCAGAGGCTGTCTGGGGTCGAGGCTGGCGCTGGCACAAAGGCGTTGACGGTGATCGGCCCGCGGCCTTGGGTAAAGGGACGGAACCACGGCGGGAAGGTCTCCAGGGCCTGCAACCACTGCCGCCCGGTTTCCTCGCTGATGGGTTGCAAGGGGGTGAATTCCATTTGGCTAAGGTCCTGGCGGTGACTGATGGCCAGCAGCGGGTGCTGCGGATCGCGCTGGTCGATCAGCAGGTAGCGCCCGCTAAGTTGCCACTCGGATGGCTCCTTGCACTGAAAGCTCAGGGGCGTCAGGGTGATGCCGGGGGCCAGGCTGTTGCTCGTGGGCCAGATGTCGCTGACCTGGATGTCATCGCCCGGGCTCACACAGGCCCGCAGCTCTTCAGGGCTGAACAGGACCATCGGCGGCGACTTGTAGACCCGCTGTCGGTACTGCAGGTCTTGATAGCCATTGAAGTAGAACAGCCCGCGGTACTGGCTCAGGACAATCCGCAGCGGCATTCGCGCCAGGCCCGGCAGGGGGAAAGGCTTGAGCTCCAGGGTGGCGGTTTCCGGGGAGTCGAGGACGAAGTTGCGGCGCATTCCCGACCATTTGAACCAGGCCAGGTCCACGTCGAAGGCCTGGGCCACGGGGGCGGCAACCAGCAGTGCCAGCGCCAGGCCAAGCCCGCGAATGCCGTTGCGCCGGGCGATGGCGGTCAATAGGTTCACGTGTGCAGTCCCTTGCCGGTAGAAAGCCCGGCAATGTAATGCAATCGGCGCCGTTGTGTCGGGCTTTGTTTCTGGAGCGCAGCGGGCTCGGCGCCACGCCTCACAGACGAAACGCCGTCGCCGGCGGTGGCGGCGCAAAGCCTTGCAGCACCTTGAGCATGTCGTCGCGCTTGCGCCGGGCCATGATCTCCAACAGCCAGGTGTAGCCGTTGTTCTTGCAGTAGCGGCCGACGTTGGGGTCGGCGCCACGTTGTAGCAGCAGGGTGAACATGTCCAGGCTCTCTTGCTGGCTGACCCAGGGATTGATGACCTCGGGCGAGCCCTGTTCGGCGACGATCATCAGCAGGCTTTGGCGAATCGGCTGCTGTGCGCAGAAATCGCGGCCGTAGCTCAGGTTGAGGTTGGCACCGGCCTCTATCAGTTCTCTGGCAGCGGCGTAGTTGCCGCCCCTGAGCGCCAGAAACAGTGCGGTTTCGCCGTCTGGCCCGCTGCGCCTGTCGAGGTCTTGCGGGTGTTGCAGCAACCAGTTGAAGCGCTCGATGTCGTCGCGTTCCTTGGCCATTTGCTGAAGTGCAGTGCCGCCCTGGGCATCCTGCTCATCGATCGCGGCACCGGCCTGCAACAGGAACCCAAGGCGCTTGGCCTGGCTCAGGTCCGGGTTGTCCTTGAGGTCGCGGCGCATGGCCAGGACCACCTGGGTGCGGCCGTTGTATTGGCCCTGGGGGCGGGCGCCATGGGCCAGCAACAGCCGGGCAATGTCGAGGTCGGGTTTGTCCAGCGCGTGCAACAGCGCCGGGCGCCCATCGGCGGCGATGACGTCGCCGCGCAGGCCATTGTGCAGCAGGCGCCGGACTTCGGCCTGGTCACCCTGGTCCACTGCCGTCACCAGTGGCCAGGAGCTCTGGCAGGCCTGCTCGCTGGCAACCTCCAGGCCCAGACGTTGGCTAACCCTGGCGGGCACCCCGAGCTGGCGTTGCAGACGCAGCCCGCAGTACAGCCGATAGTTTTCCATGGCCCGGCCCAGGTGCCGGGTGTCCGCTGGCTCCTGTTCGTACAGGCGCCAGTCCAGGTCCGCCAGATTGAGGTAGGCAGGCATGCGGTTGGGGTCGCGGCTCAGTACATAGGCCAGCCAGGGCCGGGCGCTCTGCAACTGGCCGGCCTCGGTGGCCCAATAGGCGATGTCGTTGAGCAGGCCGGGGTAGGTGCTGCGCTCGGGGGCGATAGCGCGAAAGTCATGGCGGGTGAAGAAGACTTGCATCCGGGATATGCCCGGAGCCTTGTCCTTGGCGTCGCGCAATTGCGCGTGCAGTTGGCGAAATTCTGTCCAGACCTGCTCCGCGCTGGGCGGCAGCGCATAGGGCTTGACGCTCAGCTGGCCGCTGCTGGCGTCGAAGGGCTCCAGCAGCTTTGGATACTTCTGCAGGGCTTGCAGCCATTGCTGCTGGACCTCGGCGCTGATGGGTTGCTGCGGGGTGAAGTCGATCCGTGCCTCGCCCTGGCGCTGACCGATGGCCAGCAACGGCCGCTGGGGATCGCGGCTGTCCACCAGCAGATAGCGATTGCTCAACTCCCAGCCTGGGCTCTGGCAGTCGAAACTCAGTTTGGTCAGGCTCAGGGCGGCTTCCAGCTGCTTGCTCGACGGCCAGTTGTCCGAGGCCCCAACGGGTTGCTGCTCGGGCACGCAGGCCTGTAGTTCCTGGGCATTGAACAGCGGCAGGGGCGGCGACTTGTAGACCCGCTGCCGGTACTGCCCATCCGCATAGCCGTTGAGATAGAACAGGCCGTGGTATTGGCTGAGGATCACTCGGGCTGGCGCTTGGGCCAGCCCGGGCAGGGGGAAGGGTTCGAGTTGCAGCGTGGCGGTTTCCGGATCGTCCAGGAGGATGCCGTTCTGCATCTCCCACCAGCGGATCTTCGACAGGTCGAACGCCTGGGCGACGGGGACGCCAGCCAGCAGCACCAGTGTCAGGCAAAGCCTGCGAATGCCGATGGCGTCTGTGAATAGGTTCAAGCGTGCAGTCCCTTGCCGGTAGAAAGGTCGGCAATGTAATGCAATCGCCAGCGTTGTGCCGGGGTTTTTGTCAGGGCCGGAACTGGCTCGGCGCCACGCCGCTCCAGCGGACGAAGGCATGGCGAAAGCTCGCGGTTTCGCTGAAGCCCAGGGCCTCGGCAATCCGGTAGATGGGCATCTGGTCTTCGCAGAGCATCTGCTTGGCGCGCTCGAAGCGCAGCTCGTCGAGCAGTTCCTGATAGCTGCACCCCAGGTCGCGCAAGTGGCGGCGCAGGGTCCGGGCCGAGCAGTTCATCTGTTCCGCCAGCCCATCCAGGCCCGGTGCGGCATCCAGCTGCGCCGCCAGCAACTGGCGGATGCGCCCCAGCCAGGCCTGGCGCCCGGTGAACTCGGTGTTCTGCTTGCGGCAGCGTTCGGCCATGGCCTGGTGGGTGATGGCATCCGCCAGGGGCAGGGGCTGATCCAGCCAGCGCTGCTCGAAGGCGAAGGCGTTGCTGCGGGCGTTGAATTGCAGCGGGCAGTCGAAGGGTTCGCGGTAGCGTTGCTGATAGTCCGGGGCGGGGTAGTCGAAGCGCGCGCCCAGCAGCGGCAGGGTGTGGCCCAGCAGGTCGTCGCAGATGACTTTCAGCGACACCAGGCAGAACTCGGTATTGAACGCGGCCAGGGCCGGGCTTTCGCTATAGCCGGCTGCAGTGAACCAGATGCGCGAACCGTCGGTTTCCAGGCTCAGTTCGAAAAGTGTTCCCATCAGCGCCGGATAGCGCAGCGCCAGGCGCAAAGCGTCACCTAAGGTGGCACTGGTGAGCAGGGCGTAGCCGAGCATGCCGTAGGAAGAAACGTGCATGCGCCGGCCCAGTTCCAGGCCGATGTCCCGTTGCAGGGCCACGGCGTTGGCGCACACCAGCATTTCCTGGTTGGTGGTGATGCGAGTGTCGGCGCGGCTCAGGTCGGCGGGGTTTATACCGCTGCCGGCCAACAGCGCGCTGCCGTCCTGGCCCTGTCCCTTGAAGGTGTTGAGGATCAGGGAAACCGCATTGAGGGTGGTGAGGTGCGAGTGCAGCATGCGCAGATTCCAGCCTGGGAAAGACCCTTAACCGGAGCAAGTTGCATGCCGCCCTGCCTGTGTAGGAGCTGGCTTGCCAGCGAAGGGGCCCTCAAGACCGCCTTCGCCGGCAAGCCGGCTCCTACAGAGTGTTCAGGCCAGTTCGCCACACAGGTCCAGTTCCACCAGGCGCCGCACTTCGGCGGTTTCCAGCCCGGCGCCGAGCAGCGCATTGAGCTTGCCGAACGCCGCTTCGCGGGTCATGCCGCCACCGGAGAGCACGCCCACGCCGCGCAGGCGGCTGCCGGCTTCGTAGATATCCAGCTCGACACCGCCTTCATGGCACTGGGTCACCGCCACCACGACGATGCCTTGTTCCTGCGCGCGCTTGAGGCTGGCGAGGAATGCCGGGTTGTCGCTGGGCCCGGTGCCACTGCCGAAGCATTCCAGGACCAGGGCCTGGATGCCGCTGTCGAGCACACCGTCCAGCAGCTCGGCGCCGATGCCGGGGAACAGGGGCAGCACGCCGACCTTGGCCAGTTGCCTGGCTTGGCGGTAATCCAGCCCGGCGGGAATCACCTCGGCCCTGGTGCCGCCGCCATTGCGCTTCAGGGCGGCGAACGGGTGCCGGCCGAAGCTGCGGATTTTCGCGCATCGGGTCGGTGCCAGCAGCTCGCCGTGGAAGTACAGGTGCACCCCCTGGGCCAGGCCCTGGCCCAGGGCCGACAGGGCGCCGCTGAGGTTTTCCCAGGCATCGCTGTCGGGCACACCCGCTGGCAGCATCGAGCCGGTGAACAGCACCGGCGCCGGCAGGCCCAGTAACTGGAAACTCATGGCGGCGGCGCTGTAGGCCAGGGTATCGGTGCCATGGAGGATCAGCACGCTGTCGCAGCCTTGGTCCACGGCTTCGACCACCGCTTCACGCAGGCGCTGCCAGTAGTCGGGGGTCATATTGGCGCTGTCGATCAGCGGCGCCATCTCGCGAAAGCGCCAGGCCGGCACCACCAGCCCGGGCTGGCTGTCGAGGTAGGCGCGCATACGCACGTCGAAGCCCGAGGCCGGGGCCAGGCCGTCGGCGCTGGCCTGCATGCCGATGGTGCCGCCGGTGTAGAGCACCATGACGTGCTGGGCGCCAGGGTAGGTCGAAGGGGTCATGGGATTCTCCGAAACGGTGAGTACCTGTGGGAGCGGGCAAGCCCGCTCGCACATTTATCGCACTGTAACCGACGGGTGCAGAGGATGCGCCCGTCGTTCACCCGTCAGCGTTGCGCTGCGGGCACGCCTTGCGGCTCGGCTTGGGCGGTGGCCGAAGGTTCGGCGGGCCAGGCCTTCAGGTCCAGGTCCAGATCGGCGAACTTGCGCGAGTCGAACACCGGCTGGGCGACGCCGGCGCGGCGCTGCTCGTCGTAGTCGCGCATCACGCGCAGGCCGACCTTGAACAGCATGGCCAGGGCCACCAGGTTGACGAAGGCCAGGCAGGTCATGGTGATGTCGGCGAAGGCGAACACGGTCGAAAGGTCCTGCATCGAACCCCATACCACCAGCGCCAGCACCAGGCCGCGGAACAGCATCAGCACGGTGCGGTTGCGGGTGAGGAACTGCAGGCTGTTCTCGCCCAGGTAGTAGTTGTAGAGGATGCAGGTGAAGACGAACAGCGACAGCGCGACGCTGACGAACAGGCGACCCCAGTCACCGACCACGGCGGCCAGCGAGTTCTGGGTCAGGACGATGCCGTCGCCTTCGAAGCCCGGGGTGTAGAAGCCCGACAGCAGGATCAGCAGTGCGGTGCAGGTGCAGATCACGAAGGTGTCGAGGAACACGCTGAAGGCCTGGACCACGCCCTGGGCGCCCGGGTGCTTCACGGCGGCCACGGCGGCGACGTTGGGCGCACTGCCCAGGCCCGCTTCGTTGGCGAACACGCCACGCTTCACGCCCATGACGATGGCGCTGCCGAGCAGGCCGCCGAAGGCCGGGTCGAGGCCGAAGGCGCTCTTGATGATGGTCTCCAGCATGGCCGGCACTTGTTCGATCTGGGTGCCGATCACGTACAGGGTCACGGCGATGTAGGCCAGGGTCTTGATCGGGACCAGCAGGTCGGACACCGCGGCGATGCGCTTGATGCCGCCGATGAAGGTGATGGCCAGCAGCACCGCCAGGACGATGCCGGTGTGGCTTGGGTCGAAGGCAAAGGCGTCCTGCAGCGAGTGCGTCACGGTGTAGGACTGCAGGCCGATGAAGGCAAAGCCGTAGGTGACCAGCAGCAGGATGGAGAACACCACCGCCATGCCTTTGCGCTTCAGGCCGTGCTCGATGTAGTAGGCCGGGCCGCCGCGGTACAGGCCGTCGCCGTCGGCGCGTTTGTAGACCTGGGCCAGGGTGCATTCGAAGAAGCTGCTGGACATGCCGACCAGTGCGGTCACCCACATCCAGAACACTGCGCCCGGGCCACCCAGGGTCACGGCGATGCCGACGCCAGCGATGTTACCTGCGCCCACTCGGCCGGCGAGGCTGAGCATCAGCGCCTGGAACGAGCTGAGCTGGCCGCCGCTGCTTTTCAGGCTGTCGCGGAACACCGCGAACATGTGGAGGAAGTGGCGCAATTGAACGAAACGCGAGCGGATCGTGAAGTAGCTGCCGAGCCCGACAATGAGCACGATCAGCACTTTCCCTGAGAGGAAGTCGTTGATGACTTCGAGCATGGATTATTCCTCGCTGTTTTTTGTGTAGGCAAAAGCAGAGCAGACGGAAACATTCTGTTACACCGCTGATTGCACGCACGGCAAAGCGGTGGGGCGATTGTTCGTCCCGGTTCTCTATTCGCGGGTTGTTATTAGTTCGGGTTTCCCGTGGGTTTGAGCCTCGTTACCGACGGCTGTCCACGTGAAGAGGGGGCGCACTATACCGGTGCGCGGGCTCGCCGTCTGCATATAGCGCGTCGAGCCGAGGAACGGCAGGCTGTACGGGGGGCTGAATCGGTTCTTGCGAGGCCCCGCAAAACCCCGCGAACAGAGGCCTGCAGCATCCCTTTGATCTCGCTGCCAAGCCGTAGGCGCTGGCAAGCCGGCTCCTACGGGATTACAGCCAGAATTGCTCTCGGCGCTCTTGGAAGTCCTTCAGTTCACCCTGCTCCAGCAACTGGCGAATCCACGGCCCCAGCAGATCCAGCGAGCTGTCCAGAGGGGTGGGCCGCTGCCAGCGTAGCGGCACCTGGGCGAAGCGCTGTTGGTTGGCGCTGACTGTTTCCAGGATCTGCCGGTCCTGCTTGAGGATCACCTTGAACAAGGGTTGCAGCACGCCGCGCTTGAGCCAGCCCGGCAAGCGCCCGCGGGCCGTGGCGATGCGCGCGAACAGGCGCAGTTCGCCCTCGGCGGCCGGGCTGAGCCAGGCGCTGACCAGCAGGTTGAGCCGGCCCTGGCGGTCGCGGTATTCGATTTCCGCCAGCCCCGGCAGGCGAAAGCGCCCCATGCTGAGGCCGCGTTCGCCTTCGAACAGCCGCGATATCAGCCCGGACTGGGTGCCTTCTTCGCTGTACTGCGCTTCAACCCCGTCTTCGAGCTGATGCACCCAGGCGCGAATGCGCTGGCGCTGGCGATCGTGGCGAATCCAGCCGGCATGCACGAAATGGGTGTGGAAACCGTCGAGGAAGTTCTCCGCGGCGTCCTGCAAGCTGCACTGCACTCGGTCGCTGATCCAGAACACATCCAGCGCCTGCGCTTGCTCGGCGGCGGCCACCGGCGGGGCATTCGGCCGCTCGCTGGCGAGGCTGGCCCACACCAGCCCCTGGGCTTCGCAGCTGTGCACGGGTTGCAGCAAGGGCTGGCTGCACCGCTGCTGCTCCTGGCCGGGCAACTGGGTGCAGCGGCCCTGGGGGTCGAAGCGCCAGCCGTGGTAGGGGCACTGGAGCTGCCCGTCGCGCACCCGCCCGGCGCTCAGCGGCGCAAAGCGGTGGGGGCAGCGGTCCGGCAGCACGGCGGCGCCGTCGGCATCGCGAAACAGCACCAGCGGTACGCCGTGCAGGGTGCAGGCCAGGGGCTGCTTGTGCAGCTGCCGGCTCAGGGCGACGGGCCACCAGCCCGCGTGACTGTTCACAATTTGAGCTTCCTCATCAGGGGCACGCCGATCCGTTGCAGCAGCAGGCCCATCAGTTGCCACACCAGGCGCCGTGGCCAGGGCAGGTGGGCGACGTGGATCAGGCTGTATTCGATCTCTGGCTCACCGCCGCGCAGGCGCTTGAAGGCGGCGGCGCCGGAGCTGAAGTTGAGCACCTGACGGCGGTTCACCGCCTCTTGCAGGCACAGCCTGGTCAGTTGCCGGTACAGGCCGGCGCGCTGGGGCAGGGCGGTGTCGTAGCCGACGATGGGGGTGCTGATCAGCGCGCTGTTGGCGAACCAGCCCAAGGCGCCGTCGATGCGCCCTTCGGCGTTGCGCAGGGCGCGCACCTCCAGCCAGCCTTCGGCCTGCCCGCGTTGCAGCCATTGGGCGCTGTAGTGGGGGTTGAGGTGGCTGTATTTGTCCAGGTACAGCAGGTTGTATAGCTGCTCGATGCGCTGGAAGTCGGCCTCGTTCAGCTCGCTGCCGGGCACCACCGTATATGGGCTGCGGCGCAGCAGGGTGGCGTCCAGGCGGGTGTTGTGGTGGCGCAGGAAGGCTGAATTTTCGCCCTCGCGGCCGTCGAACAGGTACACCTGACGGCTGGGAATCGCCAGGTAGCCCAGGGCTTGCAGGCGCTTGCGCAGTGCGCGGTTACTGAAGTCGTTGAGGGAGCGAAAGCCAAAGCCGTGGTCGGGAAACTGCCGGCGCAGCAGTTCGGTGATCGCCGGCAAATCCGAACCATCCCAATCGGCGGGGTAGAGGTTGGTCGACAGCAGCCAGTTGTTGACCTGCACCAGGCGGTCGACCTTGGCCGCGCTCAGCAGCCGGTCCACACCTTGGGTCAGCAGCTTCAAGGGCCAGGCCAGCCAGGGCCGGCGCAGACGCTGCAGTTCTTCCCGGGCATAGCCGCTGTAGGCGGTCTGCGGCGACACCACGTAACAGTTATCCACAGGGTCGTGGCTGTGGTTGATGCTCACCGGGAACTGCTGGCGGCCGGTGTCCAGCAGGGCCAGGGTGGTGCTGACGTTGCCGATCAGCGCGCCGCCGGCGCAGGTGCGCACGTACTGCCGGGCGTGGCTGTCGCCAGCGCTCGGAGGCTCCAGGGCCAGTTGTTCGGGCAGCAGCAGCTTCATCGGCGCGGTGCCCCCAGGGGCTGGCCGTTCCACTCGATATCGGCGGTGGAGGCAGCCAGCAGCCCGCAGCGGCGGGTCAGGGCGCGGCCGATGATCTCGCTCAGGCTCAGCAGCTGGGCGGTCAGCGGGCCGCGATCGCCGTCCTGCACTATCACGTCCCGGGCTTGTTGGTAGTCGTGCCAGAACGCCCGGCTCAAGGCCCGTTGCGGCGCCGCCAGAAGCAGCATGGCCAGGGCGATCATCCGCGGTTCCAGGGTCGCCTCCAGCGTTTCGTCGGCTTCGCTGCCCAGCGCCGCTACCAATTGCGCGCGCTGGTCGTCGAACAGGTGCACGCCGCTGGTGGCCCTGGGGTTGCACTCCAGGACATGGAAGCGGCCCTGGTGGTCTTCGATGAAGTCGAAACCCACCTGCCCGGTGTAGCCGGTGGCCTGGCCGAACTGCTCAAGAAAGGCGCGGATCGGCGCCGGGGCGCAGCTGTGGAAGTAGATCCCCGAGCCGCGTCCGACCCGGTAGCGCGGCTGGTAGCTGCTGTGGGCACGCAACTGGCCGCCCACCAGCACGCTGAAGCTGCAGTATTCCTGGCCGGGGACGAACTGCTGGGCCACCCAGGGGGCCTCGGCGCTGGGCCGGACCTTGGCCAGTTGCGCCGGGCTCGGGCGGATCAGGGTCTGTGAGGCGAAGCGCGAATAGGCCGGCTTGAACACCAGGGCGTCGTGCTCGGCGGCCAGCGCTTGCAGCGCAGCCGGATCATGCAGCACCCGGGTTGGCGGCGCGGCCACATCCCAGCCCTGGGTCATGGCCGCAAAATCGCCCTTGTGATGCAGGCGGTGCAGCAGCTCGAAGTCGCTGGTGAACACCCGGCACAAAGGCCGCAGGCGCTCCAGACCGTGGGCCAGGTAGAACACCTCTTCGCAGGTCGGCAGCAGCAGGTCGATGGCCTGTTGGCGGATGACCCCGGCCAGGGCTTCGATCCAGGCATCCGGGTCGTGGCGCGGCTCCGGCAGGCGCACGAAGTGCTCGGCGGCGCGGCTGAAGCGGCTCAGGGGTTGGGCCAGGGAGTCGGCCACGGTCACCGTCCAGCCGGCTTGGCCAAAGGCCCGGGCCCACTCCAGGCAGGCCGGGGCCCGGGCGCCGAGAATCAGTACACGCATGGCAGTCCCTCGGGTAGTTGCAGCATCAGCAGGCGGCGTCTTTTCGCTTGTGGCGGCGCTGCCTGCCAGTGGCCGAAGCTCAACTGCGGCGCCTGCAGCCCTTGTTGCGCGCAGAGTTCGGCCAGGGCTTCGCTCAAGCGCTGGCACAGCCCGTGGTAGTCGCCCGAGGTATGCAGGCTGGCCTGCCAGAGCAGCCCGCGCTGCTGGATCTGGTATTCCTCCAGTTCCGCCCCCAGCATCAGCAGGGCCCGGCGCAACACATCGGGATAGAGCGGTGCCAGCTGCTGGCCGTCGAGCCGCGGCAGCCAGAGTATTTCGTCGGCGCGGCCTTCCACGGCGGCGATGGCCCGCTCCGCACGGCCACAGGGGCAGGGCGCGCTGGCCACCCGCAGGATGTCGTTGAGGCGATAACGCACGATCAACTGCGTACGCCGGGAAAAGTCGGTGATGATCGGCTGGAAGCGCGTGCGCTCAGGGTCCAGCCATTGCGGCTCGATGTGCAGGTGGCTTTCATTCAGGTGCAGGGTGCCGGCCTCGCAGGTGTAGCCGAGGAAGCCTTCGCTGGCCTGATAGATCTGCTGCGGCTGGCGCCCGAAGGCTTGCTGCACCCGCTCGGCGTCGGTGCTTTCCAGCACTTCGGCCACCGACAGGATATGCCGTGGGCGGATCGTCAGCTGCCCGGCCAGGGCCGCCTGGGCCAGCCCGCGCAGCACCGTGGCCGGGGCCACCAGCACGTCCGGGTTCTGCTGGTTGAGGCGTTGCAGGGAGGCGGCCAGGCCCAGGGTCAGGTCATGAAAGGCGAAGTCGATGCGGCGGCTGGCCAGGGTGGTGTACAGGCGGCTGTTGGCCCGCAGGAAAAAGGCGATGCGCAGCGGCGCCAGCCAGGGGCACAGCAGCCGGGGCAACAGGGCCCGGGGCAGGGTGCGCGCCAGCAGGATGCCGGCCCAGCGTTGGCGCTCCACGCTGCTGACCAGGAACACCCCCTGGGCCCCCGAGGTGCCGCTGGACAGGCCCACGGTGATGTCCCCCAGGGTCGGGCTGAAGTCCCGGGAACGCTCGGCCTGCAGGGCCATCGGCAACACTTGTTCCAGGCTCAGGGCGCGGGTGTTGAAGCCGGCGAAGTCGCTCATCAGGGCGGCTTTGTCCATGAGCGGCAAGCTGTGCAGGCCGTCTTGGGTCAGCCCGTTGAAGCGCTGGCCACGGGGCAGGACTTTGGTCATGAAGTGCCGCAGGCGCCGGGCCTGCCAGGCTTCCAACCGCTCGCGGCGGCGAAAGCGCAGGGCGTAGCGGCTGAACACGAAGGCGCCGATGCTGCGCAGGGTGCCCAGTAGGCGTTCACTGTTCATTAACGAAGGCCTCCCAGGCGTGGGTGCAATGGGACGGCAGCACCGCCACCGCTGGTTCGCGGCGAATCAGCTGGCCCAGGCCGCTGTAGGTGCGCACGTATTGCTGACGGTCGGCGCTGGCAAACCACAGTGCCGGTGCAGCGGGCAGGCGCTCGGCGCGGCAGGCCGGCACCGACCAGCAGGCGTCGGCCACCAGGAACACCGGCCGGCCCTGGGCGTCGGGGATGAACAGGCCCAGCTGGCCGGCACTGTGCCCCGGCAGCGGCACGCCGATCAGGCTGCCATCGCCAAACAGGTCCAGGCCTTGCTCGAAGGGCGCCATCCAGCTTGGCAGCGCACAGCTGGGGCTGGCTTCGGCCAGGCGCAGGCGGGCGCTGAAATCGTCCGGCAGCAGGCCCGGCAGATGGCCGCCCAAGGTGGCGCGCCAACGCTGGCCGCGCAGGCTGTGGATATGCCGGTAATCGGCTTCCAGGGCGATGAAACGGGCATTGGCAAAATCCCGCAGCCCGGCGATGTGGTCGGCGTGGAAGTGGGAAATGATCACATGGCGGATATCCCCCGGGCCGATGCCCAGCTCATGCAATTGCGCGCCCAACTGCTCGGCCACCGGCAGCTGCACCGGCACCGCGCTGCGGTACAGGCGCTCGGGCAGGGTGCGTGTGGCCTGGAAGAAGTGTTCGGCGTAGCCAGTGTCGTACAAAATCCAGCCGTGCTCCGGGTGCTGGATCAGTCCGCACAGTGCCGGAAATTGCACCGGCGCCAGGCGCCCGCCACGGTCGGCCATGCATTCCAGATGCTGGCACCAGCCGGCCCGGAGGATCTTCAAGCTCACACGGCGGCTCATGCTCGTTGCCTCTGCTGGGCCAGCCACCATTGGGCGTGCTGGGCGATGCCCTGGTCCTGGCTGATCACCGGGTGGTAGCCCAGCTCGCGCTGGATGGCGCTGATGTCCAGGGTCTGGCTGAAGGCCAGGACGCCGGCGCCATAGCGGGTGATCAAGGGTTCGGCGCCGTTGCCCAGCCGTGCCTTGAGCTCCAGCAGGCGCGCCACGCCATGCACCAGGGGCCAGGGCAGGCGACGGGTG
Organism: Pseudomonas sp. MWU349; assembly: GCF_017947325.1. Taxonomy (NCBI): domain Bacteria; kingdom Pseudomonadati; phylum Pseudomonadota; class Gammaproteobacteria; order Pseudomonadales; family Pseudomonadaceae; genus Pseudomonas; species Pseudomonas sp. MWU349. The sequence goes on from NZ_JAFEVP010000004.1 coordinate 232,125, forward strand.
CGCAGCGGCAGTTGGAAGTGCTCGGCCATCTGTTGCAGCAGGTCCTTGAAGGCCAGCGGCGTGGCGTTGCTCAGGTTGTAGACGCACAGCGGTCGCGGTAGGGGCCGGGTCAGGGCCAGCCACACCGCGTGCACCAGATTGTCGACGCAGGTCAGGTCCAGCTGCGCCTGGCCGCCGCGCATCAGCGGAATCGCCCCGCGTTGCATCACCCGCAGCAGGCGCGGCATCAGGGTTGCGTCCCAGGGGCCGAACACCGCCCGGGGCCGCAGGATCACGCATTCGGGCAGCTTGGCGTCTGCCAGCAGGGTTTCGGCCTGGGCCTTGCTGCGGGCGTAGTCGTTCACCGGTGGTGGCAGCGGCTGGTCCTCGCGGATGCCCAGGCGGTCGCTGAAGTTGAAATACAGGCTCGGGGTGGAGATATGCACCAGCCGCGGGATGCGGTTCTTGCCGCAGGCGTGGATCACCTCGGCGGTGGAATCGAGGTTGGCCTGGGCAAATGCTTGGGGCGAACCCCAGGGCGAGGACAGCGCCGCGCAATGGACGATGGCGTCATACCCCCGGGTAGCGTCGGCCATCAGGCGCTTGGCATGGCGGCTGCCGTGCTCCAGGGGCAGCCAACGCACGGGCGCCGGGCTGTGGGCAATGACTTGCGCCGCCGCCTCGGGGTTGCGCCCGCTGAACTGCACCTCGCAGCCTTCGGCGGCCAGCTTCCAGACCAGATGCCGACCGATAAAACCGGTGCCGCCGGTGACCAGGATCTTCATCAGAACTCCAGGATCAGGCCGCCGAGGGACAGGCCCGCGCCGGTGCCGATCAGCATCAGGGTCTGCCCGCGTTGAATGCGCCCGTCGCGCACCGCGATGTCCAGAGCGGTGGGCAGCGAGGCCGCCACCTGATTGCCATGCCGGGCAAAGATATCGATGACTTTCTCCGGCCCCAGGCTCAGGCGTTTGGTCGCATGCTGCATGGCCTGTTGGCTGGCCTGATGGGGGATGATCCAGTCGATCTGCGCAAGGGACAGTGCGGCTTGCTGCAGCAAATCGTCCATCAGTTCGGGCAGGTGCTTGGCGGCGAGGCGGAACACGCCCTTGCCCTGCATGGTGAAACTGGTCAGGGGCTCGAACGGCACCTCGATGCGCCGTGGATGAAAGCGCGAACCGCCGGCGGGGATCTGGCACAGCGCAGCGCCCTCGGCGTAGGTCCTGAGGCGCGAGGCGAGGATATTCTGCCCGGCATTGCCCGCCCCCAGCACCACCGCTGCCGCACCGTCGCCGAAGATGCCGCAGACTTCCACCTGCTGCCAGTCCAGGCCGCAGGAGGCGATGTCGGCGCACACCAGCAGCACGCGCCGGTAATGCCCGGCCTGGATCGGCCAGGACAAGGTATCCAGGGCGGCAATAAAGCCCAGGCAGCTGGCGTTGATGTCCATGGCCGGGATGCCCGACTGCCCCAGGCCCAATTCCCGTTGCAGCAGCGCGGCGTTGCAGGGCATGCCTTGGTCCTGGGTGCCGCTGGCGCAGACGATCAGGTCCAGTTGGCCAAGCGCCAGGCCCGCCGCGTGCAGGGCCCGGCGCGCGGCGCTGGCGCCGAGGCTGGCGGCGGTATCCGCAGGGTCGGCGACATGGCGCTGCTGCACTCCGCTGATGCGCGCCACGCTGCCGGCTTCCAGGCCGAGCTGGCGGTCCAGCTCGGCACTGGTGACCACCCGCTGCGGCAGGGCGTGGCCGGTGCCGAGGATGGCCAGCGCGCGGGCCGGGCGGGGGGAGAACGCTGATGTGTGCATGCAAAGTCCGTTGGTGGGGCGTCGAGGGGAGGCGAGGCGCGCTCAGTGGGCTGGCGGTGCCACTGGGCATTTGCTTAGAAACGCCTGCAGCCTTTGCTGGTACTCCTCGATCGGCATCAGGTCACTGTGTTTGGCGATGAAATAGGCCTTGCCCTGACGCTCCATATCGGCGTCTGCCACGAGGTAGAAGTCGGGTATTTCCTGCATGCTTGCGATCTGCTTCCAGGCCAGGCTGCTCTGACCTCCGCGAGCGTTGAGCAGGGTGAAGCCCTGGTCGTCGAAGTTCAGGTAATAGGTGCCTTCGACGGCCCGCAACCGGGTTTCGATCAGGCGCTGACTCAACCCGCGCAACGGCGCTTGGGGTTTGATCGGGGTGGCGGCAATCCGGGCTTGCAGGTGCTTGATCCAGCGTCCGGAAAAACGCCACCACAGGGGGATGAAGATCAAGGCGAACGCCACCATGGCGATGACCTTCTCCGGGGTGAAGGTCCGCTCGGGGAAGTAGATCGACAGGCAGCCGCCGATCAGGCACAGGGTGAACATCACTGGACCGATCAAGCGGCTTTGCCAACGGGCAAATGAGGTCATGACCCGGACATGCTGCTGATCACCCTTGAGCAGTTCCTGCTTCAGCGGTTCGGCAATCCAGGCTTCGGTGTGGGCGGGGGTGATGCGGTAGTGCAATTCCATGGGGGCTGAATCCGAGGTCCGTGTTCGGTGAGGGCGGCAGTCTACCGGCTTCTGGGGTGTGACGAGGAGTGGCGTGAGCGGCGACAGCGCCGCTCAGGCGGGAAATGCTGGCAGATGCTGTTCCACCCACTCCAACAGACGCTCGTCGAGCTGGGCTCGATGTTGGCGATAACTGTCCTGGCAACGGTTGAAGAGCGGGTCCTGGTTGACCCGAGCCGCCAGCTCGGTGGCACTGTCGCTTGCAGCATGGGCGGCCCGCACCTGTTGCTGGCGCTGATCGGCCTGTTCCAGGGTGTGCGCCAGGGCGTCCAGTTGCAGGTGCCTGAACTGAGCGATGGCCTGGGGCAGGTGAAAGTGCAGGGCGCTGTCGAAACCCTCCCAGTCCTCGAAGGCCAGCCACTCGTGGAGCACCATGAAGCAGCGCAGCACCGTGGGCAGTTGTTCCAGACGCTGGAAATCCAGCCAGTACTGGCGCGGCAGTTGCTCGGCGGTTTCGATGGCCTGGGCGATCAGGTCCAGGGCCTGGCCCTTGTCCCGGTGATGCTTGCGCAGGATGCGCTGGGTCAGGCTGAAGCGCGCTTCTTCTATAGCGTGCAGGGCGCGGTTCAGGTCGTAACCGGCGTTGAGCAAGTGTTCTCGTGCTTGCTCGGGGGGCAGGCCGGATTTGTCTACCAGCACCTGCAACAGCTCGCCTTTGTAGAGCTCGGCGGCTTGCTGCGGATCGCCTGCGCAGCGTTCCAGCAGGGCCTGGGCATGGCGCAGGCCGATGGGGATCAGCTTGCGTAGCTGTTGCAGGGCTTGGGTGTGCGTCGGGTCCATCGACTGCGGTGCCTCGGGGATGGCGGATGTTTGGGAGGAGCGATTATCCACCTTGGGCGATGGATTGTGCTGGTTTAAAACAAGGGCCCCATGACGTTCGCAAGACCTGTAGGAGCCGGCTTGCCGGCGAAGGCGTCGGCCGGGATGCCGGTGAAGGCAGGGCAAGCCTCTTCGCTGGCAAGCCAGCTCCTACGGGGCGGTGTTTTAGGCGGGGCCGGGGCGGGCGCCGTCGAGCAGGGCGTCCACCACGGCGCGGGCCATTTCCACGGAATGCACCATGGACCAGATCAGCCCACGCTCGATGCCGCTGGCCCGTTCGGTGATTTCATCGGACACCTCTTCGGCGCACTTGAGCAGCAAGGAAACGTGCATCAGGGCGTCTTCGGCATTCACCTGGGGCTGTACGGCGAACAGTGGGTGGCCCTGGGCGTCGCGCAGGCCGAAGGGGCGATGGCGGGTGCCATGCAAGGCGGCCAGCAGGTTGGCGTTGCTGCGGTCCAGCTCCGGGTCGCGGCGCGGATGAGCGGTGGGCAAGGGTGGATCGGGGACGAGCTTTTTCATGAGACTGGTTCCTTTAGCGTTTAAGAAACCGCCGGATCTCACTTCCACATGAGAGGGTGGCAGCCGTGCGCAGGTGTGGAAGACCGGGCTAAAGGAACCGGCGCACCCGAAGGTGCCCTACGCACAGCCGCCATAGATCGAGTTCACCCAAGCCGGATCGGCAAGGATGTTCGAATGAGACGACTGCACGTCCTTTATCCCAGACTTCCACATCCGGGCCGCTGATTTGGCAGCGGCACCGGGAGACTGCCTGATCGTTCGAAGGGGTACAAGGCGCTCAAAGGCGTGGGGGATTCTCTCGGATTTGCCCTACAAAACAAAGCGAATCCGCTTCGATGCCGGGCGGCATCCCCTTACAAACTCTGCTTTTCTCCAGACAAAAAAAAGGGCCTGGAGACGAAGCTCCAAGCCCTCAAAAGGTGAGAGGTGTCTAGTCCCTCAACCTGGTGAGCGGTGTTGCATGTTTCGGGGGCGCGGCGGTTAGGCTTTCAGCGGAACCAGTCGCGGGGCAATCATGTTTTCCGGACGCAGGATGTCGTCGAGCATGGCGTCGTCCAGCAGGCCTTCTTCGCGCACCAGTTCCAGTACGCCACGGCCACTTTCCAGGGCGATGCGGGCGATACGGGTGGCGTTTTCATAGCCGATGTACGGGTTCAGCGCGGTGACCAGGCCGATGGAGTGCTCCACCAGTTCGCGGCAACGGGTTTCGTTGGCGGTGATGCCGGTGATGCAGTGCTCGCGCAGCATGTCCATGGCGCGTTGCAGCAGGCGGATCGAGTCGAAGATCTTGAAGGCGATCAGCGGCTCCATCACGTTCAGTTGCAACTGGCCGCCTTCGGCCGCGATGGTCAGGGCCAGGTCGTTGCCGATGATCTGGAACGCCACTTGGTTGACCGCTTCCGGGATGACCGGGTTGACCTTGCCGGGCATGATCGAGCTGCCGGGCTGACGCGCTGGCAGGTTGATTTCGTTGATGCCGGTGCGTGGGCCGCTGGACAGCAGGCGCAGGTCGTTGCAGATCTTCGACAGCTTGACCGCGGTGCGCTTGAGCATGCCGGAGAACAGCACGAAGGCGCCCATGTCGGAGGTGGCCTCGATCAGGTCGGCCGCCGGTACCAGCGGCTGGCCGCTGATGGTGGCCAGGCGCTGTACGGCCAGGTGCTGGTAGCGCGGGTCGGCGTTGATGCCGGTGCCGATGGCGGTGCCGCCCAGGTTGACTTCGGTCAGCACTTCCGGCGCCAGGGTCTTCAGGCGAGCCAGGTCTTCACCCAGGGTGGTGGCGAAGGCGTGGAATTCCTGGCCGAGGGTCATCGGCACGGCGTCTTGCAGCTGGGTACGGCCCATTTTCAGGACGTGGCTGAATTCTTCACCCTTGGCGGCGAACGACTGGATCAGGCTGTCGAGGCTGGCCAGCAGGGCGTCGTGACCCAGCAGCAGACCCAGGCGGATCGCGGTCGGGTAGGCGTCGTTGGTGGACTGCGCCATGTTCACGTCGTTGTTCGGGTGCAGGTACTGGTATTCGCCCTTGCTGTGGCCCATGGCCTCCAGCGCGATGTTGGCGATGACTTCGTTGGCATTCATGTTGGTCGAAGTGCCAGCGCCGCCTTGAATCATGTCCACCACGAACTCTTCGTGGAAGTCGCCGCGGATCAGGCGGGCACAGGCCTCGCTGATGGCGGCATGCTTGGCTTCGCTCAGATGACCCAGTTCGCGGTTGGCGTCAGCAGCTGCCTGCTTGACCATTGCCAGGGCCACGACCAGTTTTGGGTAGTGCGAAATCGGAACGCCGGAGAGACGGAAGTTGTTCACCGCTCGCAGGGTCTGGATGCCGTAATACGCTTGAGCCGGTACTTCGAGTACGCCAAGCAGGTCTTTTTCTGTGCGGAAAGATGCAGCGGAGGACATGACGGAGATCATCTCGATAGGGACCCGGTCTGTGCCGGGAACGCTGCGAATCCTAGGCCGAAGGGAATTTTTGGGCCAATGCTGTTAAACACTGGGCTATGCATATTCGGCATAATGCCGGTGTGACGCCGGGTTGCCGGCGAACGTGTGACCTAAAATGGTGCGTGTCCGGGAGGACGTGATGAATCTGGAAAGCAAATGGCTCGAGGACTTCAGTGCCCTGGCCGCCACCCGCAGCTTTTCCCAGGCGGCCGAGCGACGTTTCGTGACCCAGCCGGCCTTCAGCCGGCGGATCCGCAGCCTGGAAGCGGCCCTGGGCCTGACCCTGGTCAACCGCTCGCGCACGCCAGTGGAGCTGACGGCGGCGGGGCAGCTGTTCCTGGTCACCGCGCGCACCGTGGTCGAACAGCTTGGCGAGGTGGTGCGTCACCTGCACCACCTGGAAGGCGGGCAGGGCGAGGTGATGCAGGTGGCGGCCGCCCACTCCCTGGCGCTGGGCTTCTTCCCGCGCTGGATCGCGCAATTGCGCAACGAAGGGCTGAACATCGCCACGCGGCTGGTGGCCACCAACGTCGGTGATGCGGTGCATGCCCTGCGCGAAGGCGGCTGCGACCTGATGCTGGCCTTCTATGACCCGGACGCGGCCTTGCAGATGGACTCGGAAATCTTCCCCTCGCTGCACCTGGGGCACACCGAGATGCTCCCGGTGTGCGCCGCCGATGCCCAGGGCAAGCCGCTGTTCGACCTGGAAGGCGAGGCCAGCGTGCCGTTGCTGGCCTACAGCGCCGGGGCTTTCCTCGGGCGTTCGGTGAACCTGCTGCTGCGCCAGCGCAACCTGCGTTTCACCACCGTCTATGAAACCGCCATGGCCGACAGCCTCAAGAGCATGGCCCTGGAAGGGCTGGGCATTGCCTGGGTGCCGCAGTTGAGCGTGCGCGCCGAACTGGCCCGGGGCGAGCTGGTGGTGTGCGGCGGGGCGCAATGGCATGTCCCGCTGGAGATTCGCCTGTACCGCTGCGCCCTGGTGCGCAAGGCCAACGTGCGCTTGCTGTGGCGCAAGCTGGAAGGTGCTGCCGCGCAAGCTGCGGCCACGTAGGAGCCGGCTTGCCGGCGAAAGCGTCGACCGGGAAGGTGGTGATCGCAGGGCTGGCCTCTTCGCTGGCAAGCCCGCTCTTATGGGAGATAGGCGCAGGTTTTTTTGTAGGAGCCGGCTTGCCGGCGAAAGCGTCGACCGGGAGGGTGGTGATCGCAGGGCTGGCCTCTTCGCTGGCAAGCCAGCGCCTGCGAGGGGGGCGGGATTGACCTTGGGGTCAATAAAACCGGGGTTTTGCGCCGCAAATACTTTGTTTTGCAGATGGTCGGCGAAAGTGCGTTTAACGCGCCTTTTTCGGTATACTGCGCGGCCTTCGGCCGGTTCGCCTGGCCATAATTCGTACAATTTAAGCCACGCATTTCGCGTGGCTTGTTGTTTTTGACGCGCCTGCGGGCGCCCAGAGAGAAGAGGCACGACGATGAGTGCACTGGTTGGCGTGATCATGGGCTCCAAGTCCGATTGGTCCACCCTTAGCCACACCGCCGATATGCTGGAAAAGCTCGGCATCCCTTACGAGGTGAAGGTGGTGTCTGCACACCGCACCCCGGACCTGCTGTTCCAGTACGCCGAAGAGGCTGAGGCGCGTGGCATCGAGGTGATCATCGCCGGGGCCGGCGGCGCGGCGCACTTGCCGGGCATGTGCGCGGCCAAGACCCACCTGCCGGTGCTGGGCGTGCCGGTGCAGTCGTCGATGCTCTCGGGCGTGGATTCGCTGCTGTCCATCGTGCAGATGCCCGCTGGCATCCCCGTGGCCACCCTGGCCATCGGCAAGGCTGGCGCGATCAACGCGGCGCTGCTCTCGGCGAGCATCCTGGGCGCCAAGCACCCGCAGTTCCACGCGGTGCTGAAAAAATTCCGTGCTGAACAGACAGACAGCGTCCTGGACAATCCAGACCCGCGCGTCGCCTGAGGTTGTTGACGATGAAGATCGGTGTAATCGGTGGCGGCCAGCTGGGCCGCATGTTGGCCCTGGCGGGGACTCCGCTGGGAATGAACTTCGCTTTCCTCGACCCGGCGCCGGATGCCTGTGCCGCCCCTCTGGGCGAACACCTGCGGGCCGACTACGGCGACCAGGACCATCTGCGCCAGCTGGCCGATGAAGTGGACCTGGTGACCTTCGAATTCGAGAGCGTGCCAGCGGAAACCGTGGCCTTCCTCTCGCAGTTCGTGCCGGTCTACCCGAGCGCCGAAGCCCTGCGCATCGCCCGCGATCGCTGGTTCGAGAAGAGCATGTTCAAGGACCTGGGGATTCCTACCCCGGAGTTCGCCGACATCCAGTCCCAGGTGGATCTCGACGCCGCCGTGGCGCGCATCGGCCTGCCAGCCGTGCTCAAGACCCGCACCCTGGGTTACGACGGCAAGGGCCAGAAGGTCCTGCGCAGCGCCGCCGACGTCGCAGGCACCTTCGCCGAACTGGGCAGCGTGCCTTGCCTGCTGGAAGGCTTCGTGCCCTTCACCGGCGAAGTCTCGCTGATCGCCGTGCGTGCCCGTGACGGTGAAACCCGTTTCTACCCGCTGGTGCACAACACCCACGACAGCGGCATCCTGCGCCTGTCGGTGGCCAGCAGCGACCACCCGTTGCAGGCCCTGGCCGAGGACTACTCCAGCCGCGTGCTCAAGCAGTTGGATTACGTGGGCGTCATGGCTTTCGAGTTCTTCGAAGTGGACGGCGGCCTCAAGGCCAACGAGATCGCTCCGCGGGTGCACAACTCCGGGCACTGGACCACCGAAGGCGCCGAGTGCAGCCAGTTCGAAAACCACCTGCGGGCGGTGGCCGGCCTGCCCCTGGGCTCCACGGCCAAGGTCGGTGAGAGCGCGATGATCAACTTCATCGGCGAAGTGCCACCGGTGGACCAAGTCATCGCCATCGACGACTGCCACCTGCATCACTACGGCAAGGCCTTCAAGGTCGGGCGCAAGGTCGGCCACGCCAACCTGCGCTGCGCCGATCAGGCGACCCTGCAAGCGCAGATCCTCAAGGTGCAAGCACTGATCGCCGAGTAACAAATCCACCGGCGGGCGGGAACCTTCGTTTCCCGCCGTTCTCTGATAGCAGGATGCCAAAGTGCTGGCTAGGCTTTGGCTTGATCCCCCCTTACAGAGGAACAGCCATGGGCATTATCGGAACCATTTTCATCGGCTTGATCGTTGGTCTGCTGGCGCGTTTCCTCAAGCCGGGAGACGACAGCATGGGCTGGATCATGACCATCCTGCTGGGTATCGCCGGCTCCTTCGCCGCCACTTATGGCGGTCAGGCCCTGGGTATCTACCATGCGGGCCAGGGCGCCGGTTTCATCGGTGCACTGGTGGGCGCGATCGTTCTGCTGGTGATCTACGGCTTCGTCAAGAAGAGCTGAACCACGCTGCAAGCCCCCTCTGCCGTTCGCGCGGAGGGGAGCCTTTTTCTTCATCTGAAACTTCAACGCATCTGACGGTCTGGGCACTAGAATGCCCGGGTTTTCCCGTCCTTCCCTTTTGACCGAGCTACCCTCACATGCGCCGTCTTCTATTGACCTTTGTTCTGCTGGGCTGCGGCCTGGCCCAGGCTGGCGAACTGCCGGAAACCGATTGGCTGGAACTGATGCCCAAGTCGGACCAGAAAGCCCTGGAGCAGATGCCGGAAATCGACCACAACTCCCCGGAAGCCAATGGCACCTTCACCGAAAAGGGCGGCCTGAAGCAGAGCAAGGGGTTGCCGGCGGTGATGTATTCCACCAAGACCGTGCCGGCCATGAATGACAAGCAGATTCGCATCGGCGGTTATCCGGTGCCGCTGGAAGCCGATGCCAAGGGGCGTAGCACGCTGTTCTTCCTGGTGCCGTACCCGGGCGCTTGTATCCACGTGCCGCCGCCGCCGCCCAACCAGCTGGTGCTGGTGCGCTTTCCCAAGGGCTTGAAGCTCGATGACATCTACACGCCGCTGTGGGTGACCGGCACCCTGAAGATCGAGAAGGTCAGCAACGACCTGGCCGACGCCGCCTACGCCCTGGATGCGGCGAAGGTGCGGGTGGTCAAGGAATCGGATCTCTGAAGCGGCGCATTTGAACGCCGCTGAACGGTAGGAGCCGGCTTGCCGGCGAAAGCGGTCTTGAGGGCCTCTTCGCTGGCAAGCCAGCTCCTACGGGGCAGGTGGGCTCAGAGCGGGGCGGCGCTGATGCTGACGCTCAGGGTGTGGCTGGCGCCCGGTGCCAGGGTGACGATGTCGTCCATCACGTTGGCGGTCTCGATGCACAGCATGCGCTGCCAGCCGTCGTCGGCCATGTCGCTGAATTGGGCGGCGCGGTCGACCCAGGGGTTCCAGATCACCGCGGTGCGCGAGCCTTCGCTGCTCAGGCGGATCCGCCGTTGCCACTCGGGGTCGACGATCTCCAACTGCGTCGGAGCATTCAGGTAGATGCGGTCGGTCTCGCCGCTAAAGCGCAGGGCGCCGCTTTGGACCTTGGTCTTCCAGTCTTCCAGGGTCTCGATGTAGTTCAGCCCGTCCACGCCCTCCACCTGCACGTTGCGCACATCGCTGACCGCGAAGTAGCTGTGCAGCGCCTGGCTGATGCTCACGCTTTCAGTACCCAGGTTGTGGCTGGTGAGGCTGATGTGCAGTTGCTGGTCGAGGCGGATGCTCAGGCGCGGTTCCACTGGATGGGGCCAGCCGGGAAAACCACCCGCGGGGCAGGGCAGGCGCAGCTCCACCAGCAGGCTGTCGCCCTGGCTTTCGATGCCCAGCAGTTCCCAGTCGGTGGCCCGCACCAGGCCGTGGGCCGGCGCCGGGTCAGTGCCTTGGCGCATGGCCTGCACCGCCTGCGGGTTGCGGGCAAAGTTGCCGAACCAGGGCCAGCACACCGGCACCCCGGCGCGGATGCTCTTGCCGCGCTTGAACACGGCCTCGTCGTTGAGCCAGATCAGCGGCTGTTGCCCGGCCACTTGATAACTGAGGATGTGCGCGCCCTGCTGGGCCACCAGCAGTTCGGCGTCACCGTGGCGGATGCGCCAGCAGTTCAATTCATCCAGTTTGAGCGTTTCGACCTGGGGCGTAGGCATGCTGCTGTTCTCGTTCGCAAGGTGTGGGCGGTCATGGCGCGCATGACCGCCTCCAGGTTTAACGTGCGCGGGGTGGAACCGAGCGGGTGCGGCCGCTGCCGTCGATGGCGACGAACACGAACACCGCCTCGGTGACCTTGCGCCATTCGCTGGACAGCGGGTCGTCGCTCCACACTTCGACCATCATCTGGATCGAGCTGCGGCCGATTTCCAGGGTCTGGGTATAGAAGGACAGCTGCGCGCCCACCGCCACCGGCACCAGGAACGCCATGCGGTCGATGGCCACCGTGGCCACCCGGCCGCCGGCCACGCGGCTGGCCATGGCGGTGCCCGCCAGGTCCATCTGCGCGACCAGCCAGCCGCCGAAAATATCGCCAAAGCCGTTGGTTTCACGGGGCAGTGCGGTGATTTGCAAGGCCAGGTCGCCTTGCGGGATTGGATCTTCTTGTTCGAGTTCTATCATGCCGGGGGGCCTCTGACCCGTGACGCTTCATGGGTACTTCAGGTGAATAGCCGTCTTCAGGAAAAACGATTCAGCCCGAACATACTACGTTCGTCACGTTCTTTCTAAGGCGTGCTAAAGGGAAACTCTGCGAAATCGACTGGCGCTGGCCAGGGCCAGGGGCGCGCAGCAGCGTTTTCGCACAGCAACCCTTGCCAGAAGCGGCTTTGCGCTTCGAGGTCTGCGAGTATATCGGTCGATAGACTCCGCGACGACCCGTCCAGTTCGCAAATTTGTGAGTCATTTGTGCGCCGCTGTGTACGCATTCGAACAATTTGCTATCGTGCCGAACCTGCCAGGCCCCAACCAGCGCTGTTGCGGCTTCCAGAACCGACTAATAAGAGAAGCCCTTGCCATGACCACTGTGCCTTCGAGCGCCGCGCAGCCTGCGCAACCCGCCCGTCCGCTGACCCGTAGTGACTACAAGACATTGTCCCTGTCTGCCCTGGGCGGGGCGCTGGAGTTCTACGACTTCATCATCTTCGTGTTCTTTGCCACCGTGGTCGGCAAGCTGTTCTTCCCGGCGGACATGCCCGAGTGGCTGCGCCTGATGCAGACCTTCGGGATCTTCGCGGCCGGTTACCTGGCGCGGCCCCTGGGCGGGATCGTCATGGCCCACTTTGGCGACCTGCTGGGGCGCAAGAAGATGTTCACCCTGAGCATCTTCATGATGGCGGTGCCGACCCTGATCATGGGCCTGTTGCCGACCTACGCGCAGATCGGCCTGTGGGCGCCGATCCTGCTGTTGCTGATGCGGGTGATCCAGGGGGCGGCCATCGGTGGTGAAGTGCCCGGGGCCTGGGTGTTCGTTTCCGAACACGTGCCCCAGCGGCATATCGGCTATGCCTGCGGCACCCTGACCTCGGGCCTGACTGCCGGGATTCTCCTGGGGTCGCTGGTGGCCACTGCGATCAACAGCATCTATACCCCGGTGGAAGTGGCGGATTACGCCTGGCGGATCCCGTTCCTGCTGGGTGGGGTGTTCGGCCTGTTCTCGGTGTACCTGCGCCGCCTGCTCCACGAAACCCCGGTGTTCGCCGAACTGCAACTGCGCAAGGCCCTGGCCGAAGAACTGCCGCTGCGCACGGTGCTGCGCGATCACCGCGGGGCGATCGTGATTTCCATGCTGCTGACCTGGCTGCTGTCCGCCGGGATCATCGTGGTGATCCTGATGACCCCCACCGTGCTGCAGACCGTCTATAAATTCCCGGCCATTACCGCCCTGGAAGCCAACAGCCTGGCCATTATCTTCCTGAGCCTGGGCTGCGTGGCCTCGGGTGCCCTGGCGGACCGATTCGGTGCGGGCAAGGTGTTCGTGTTCGGCAGCGCCTTGTTGCTGGCCACTTCCTGGACCTTCTACCACGGCCTGCTGGACAACCCGCAGTGGCTGTTCCCGCTGTATGCCTTGACCGGCCTGTTCGTCGGCACCATCGGTGCGGTGCCTTATGTAATGGTCAAGGCGTTCCCGGCGGTGGTGCGCTTCAGCGGCCTGTCGTTTTCCTACAACCTGGCGTACGCGATCTTCGGTGGCCTGACGCCGATGGTGGTGACCTGGCTGCTCAAGGAAAGCCCCATGGGCCCGGCCTATTATGTTGCAATTATTTGCGGCATCGGCCTGCTGGTGGGGCTGTACCTGTGGGCCAAGGGCCGCTGACCACCACCCTGTAATCGCTGCCGCAGGCCCTGCTGTGCGCTGAAGGGCGCCGCGACCCTGCGGGTCGATTGCAGCCTGCGGCAGCGGCTACAGAGGTTTTTATCGCCGAACAAAGAAAGGCCAGCTTCCGTTCAGGAATGCTGGCCTTTCATCTAATTGTCATATTCCGGACATAGAGTGTTCACACGGCCTACAGATACTTGGCCCCGACTTAACACACCCTATCTGCTAGGAGTAAGGCATGAAACTGAAGCGTTTGATGGCGGCAATGACCTTTGTCGCCGCTGGCGTTGCGACTGCCCACGCGGTTGCCGCTGTTGACCCTGCTATCCCGAGCTACACCAAGACCACTGGTGTGTCGGGCAACCTGTCCAGCGTCGGTTCCGATACCTTGGCGAACCTGATGACCCTGTGGGCCGAGAACTACAAAAAGGAATACCCGAACGTCAACATTCAGATTCAGGCCGCCGGCTCCGCCACCGCGCCACCCGCGCTGACCGAAGGCACCTCCAACCTGGGCCCTATGAGCCGCAAGATGAAGGACACCGAACTGGCGGCCTTCGAGCAGAAGTACGGCTACAAGCCAACCGCTATCCCGGTGGCCGTGGACGCCCTGGCCGTGTTCGTGCACAAGGACAACCCGATCCAGCACCTGACCATGGAACAGGTCGATGCGATCTTCTCCTCGACTCGTCTGTGCGGCGCCAAGGAAGAAGTGAAGACCTGGGGCGACCTGGGCGTGAAGGGCGACCTGGCCAACAAGCCGGTTCAGCTGTTCGGTCGCAACTCGGTATCCGGCACCTACGGCTACTTCAAGGAAGAAGCCCTGTGCAAAGGCGACTACAAGCCTAACGTCAACGAACAACCTGGTTCGGCGTCGGTGGTGCAATCCATCAGCTCCTCGCTGAACGGCATCGGCTACTCGGGCATCGGCTACAAGACCGCCAGCGTGAAGACCGTGGCCCTGGCCAAGAAAGGCAGCAGCGACTTCATCGAAGACACCGAAGAAAACGCTCTGAACGGCAAGTACCCGCTGTCGCGCTTCCTCTACGTTTACGTCAACAAGGCCCCGAACAAGCCTCTGGCCCCGCTGGAAGCCGAGTTCGTGAAACTGGTCCTGTCCAAACAAGGCCAGGAAGTGGTGGTCAAAGACGGCTACATCCCACTGCCAGCCAAGGTGGCCGCCAAGGCCCTGGCTGACCTGGGCTTGAAAGAAGGCGCATAAGCCGCCGCCGAAGGTCCGGGTTCCCCGGACCTTCTCGTTTTCGTAGGAGTTGGCCGGGCGGCGTAAGCGCCCGAAAGGGCGACCCAGGCTCAAGGCCGGTGCGCCGGCCAGCCGGCTCCTGCAACCTCATTTTTCTGTCCGCTGCCAGCCCTGCTATGCGGCGGATTTGTTGCGTCACTGCATTGTCATCTTTCTGTCATACAGGATCGCTAGGGTGTGCGCATGAATGATCTGGCCAACTCCACCATGACTACGACTTCTCCCCCCAAGCGCATTGACTTCAATACGCCTGAACTGCAACGCAAGCGCCGCATCCGCGCGCTCAAAGACCGCCTGACCCGTTGGTACGTCCTTGTCGGCGGCCTCGCGGTACTGGGTGCTATCACCCTGATCTTCTTCTTCCTTGCCTACGTCGTCGCGCCGCTGTTCCAGGGCGCCGAGCTGACCGCCAAGGACCCTCTGACGCCCGCCTGGATGCAGGACGCCGGCAAGCCGCTGATGTTCTCCCTCGAAGAGCAGAACCAGGTCGGCATGCGCGTCTCCGACAAGGGCCAGGCGCTGTTCTTCGACATCGACAGTGGCGCCGAGCTGCGCAAGGTCGACCTGCCGATCCCGGCGGGCGCCAGCGTCACCTCCATCGGCAAGGACCAGCCCGGCAACCCGCTGGTGGTGGTCGGCCTGTCCAACGGCCAGGCCCTGGTGTTCCGCCACACCTACAAGGTCAGCTACCCGGACGGCAAGAAGACCATCTCGCCGGCCATCGAGTACCCTTACGGCGAAACCCCCATCACCCTCAACGAGCAGGGTGGCGTGCTGGAGCACGTCAACCTCAATGCCACCGATTCGTCGCTGATCGTCGCCGGTTCCACCGGTGCGCAACTGCATGTGCTGAAACTGACTCGCGAAGAGAACATGATGACCGGCGAGGTCACCAGCGAGCAGAGCCGCATCGAGCTGCCGCAGATGACCGAGCCGGTCAAGGCCATGTACATCGACCCGCGCCAGCAGTGGCTGTACGTGGTCAATGGGCGCGCCCAGGCCGACGTTTTCAGCCTGCGGGACAAGAGCCTCAACGGTCGCTACAAACTGCTGGAAGACGCCGATACCGAAGTCACCGCCAGTACCCAGCTGGTGGGCGGCATCTCGCTGATCATCGGTACCTCCAAGGGCGGCCTGGCCCAGTGGTTCATGGCCCGCGACCCGGACGGCGAGCTGCGCCTGAAGCAGATCCGCACCTTCCAGATGGGCACCGCGCCCATTGTTGAAATCACCGCCGAAGAGCGTCGCAAGGGCTTCGTTGCCCTGGACGCCGCCGGCAAGCTCGGGGTGTTCCACAGCACCGCCCACCGCACCCTGCTGGTGGACCAGGTGGTAGACGGCCAGGGCCTGTTCGGCCTGTCGCCACGGGCCAACCGGGTGATCGTCGAGGCCGGCGGCAAGCTGCAGCCCCTGGTGCTCGACAACCCGCACCCGGAAGTGTCCTGGAGCGCGCTGTGGAGCAAGGTCTGGTACGAGAACTACGACGAGCCTAAATACGTCTGGCAATCCACCGCGGCCAACACCGATTTCGAACCCAAGCTGAGCCTCTCGCCCCTGACCTTCGGCACCCTGAAGGCGGCGTTCTACGCCATGCTGCTGGCGGCGCCATTGGCGGTGGCGGCGGCGATCTACACCGCCTACTTCATGGCCCCGGGCATGCGCCGCAAGGTCAAGCCGGTGATCGAGCTGATGGAAGCGATGCCGACGGTGATCCTCGGTTTCTTCGCCGGCCTGTTCCTCGCGCCTTATGTCGAAGGCCACTTGCCGGGCATCTTCAGCCTGCTGCTCCTGCTGCCGATCGGCATCCTGGTGGCGGGTTTCGCCTGGAGTCGTTTGCCCGAGTCGTTGCGCCTTAAAGTGCCGGAAGGCTGGGAAAGCGCGATCCTGATCCCGGTGATCATTTTCGTCGGCTTCCTCTCGCTGTACATGAGCCCGTTCATGGAGAACTGGTTCTTCGGCGGTGACATGCGCATGTGGATCTCCCACGACCTGGGGATCACCTACGACCAGCGCAACGCCCTGGTAGTGGGTCTGGCCATGGGCTTTGCGGTGATCCCGAACATCTACTCGATCGCCGAAGACGCCGTGTTCAGCGTGCCGCGGGGCTTGACCCTGGGCTCCCTGGCCCTGGGCGCCACGCCGTGGCAGACCATGACGCGGGTGGTGATCCTCACCGCCAGCCCGGGGATCTTCTCGGCGCTGATGATCGGCATGGGCCGCGCCGTGGGCGAGACCATGATCGTGCTGATGGCCACCGGCAACACCCCGGTCATGGAAATGAACCTGTTCGAAGGCCTGCGCACCCTGGCCGCCAACGTCGCGGTGGAAATGCCCGAATCGGAAGTCGGCGGCAGCCACTACCGCGTGCTGTTCCTCTCGGCGCTGGTGCTGCTGCTGTTCACCTTCATCATGAACACCCTCGCCGAGCTGATCCGTCAGCGTCTGCGCAAGAAATACTCGTCGCTTTAAGAAAGGTAGAAGTCTGTGAAACAGAACTCCCTAAAAGACTGGTTCAAGAGCGGCGCCCCCGGCGTCTGGATCAGCGGTGGCGCGGTGTCCATCGCGGTCATCATGACCATTGGCCTGCTGGCGGTGATCGCTGTGCGTGGCCTCGGCCACTTCTGGCCGGCCGACCTGGTGCACGCCAACTACGACGTTCCGGGCCAGGCCAACCACCTGGTCATCGGTGAAGTGGTGCAGAAGGAAGAAGTGCCCCGGGCGCGCCTGAAGAGTGCCGGCCTGCCGGTGCCCGACCAGGGCCCGGAGTTCATGACCCGCGAGCTGATCAAGGTCGGTAACCGTGACCTGAACGGCAACGACTTCACCTGGATCGTCGGCGAGTGGCTGACCAACCAGAGCTACCCCAAAGAGCTGATGGCCATCGAGCGCCGTGAGTGGGGCAACTTCTACGGCTACCTGGTCAACGTGAAGGAAAGCGGCAAGGTGATCGCCGAAGGCGAAGCCGCCTGGCCCGAGCTGCAAGCGCGGATCGACCGGGTGAACAAGCTGGCCGCCCAGCTCAAGACCCTGGAGAAATCCGACATCGGCGCCATCAACGCCGGCCTGGAACGCATCCGCCTGCACGGCCGCAAGCTGGAGCTGGACGGCAAGCTGGATGCCGCGGCCCAGGCCGACATGGATGCCGAGCGCGCCGAGCTCAACGCCCGCTACCAGGACATCGAGGCGCGCCTGAGCGACCTGCACGCCCAGTTCAACCGCGACAGCCTGACCGCCCGTGATGCCAACGGCAAGGAAGTGGAGATCGGCCTGGGCAAGGTGGTGCACGCCTACCAGCCGAACGCCATGGGCACCTTCACCAAGATCGGCTTCTACTTCAGCAAGGTCTGGGAGTTCCTCAGCGATGACCCGCGCGAAGCCAACACCGAGGGCGGCATTTTCCCGGCCATTTTCGGCACCGTGATGATGACCCTGATCATGGCCATGATCGTCACCCCGTTCGGCGTGCTGGCAGCGGTCTACCTGCGTGAATATGCCAAGCAGAACACCCTGACCCGGGTGATCCGCATTGCGGTGAACAACCTGGCGGGGGTTCCGGCCATCGTCTACGGCGTGTTCGGCCTGGGCTTCTTCGTCTACGTTCTGGGCGGCTCCGTGGACCGCCTGTTCTTCCCCGAAGCCTTGCCGGCGCCGACCTTCGGCACCCCGGGCCTGCTCTGGGCTTCCCTGACCCTGGCGCTGCTGGCGGTGCCGGTGGTGATCGTGGCCACCGAAGAAGGCCTGGCGCGGATTCCCCGCACCGTGCGCGAAGGGTCCCTGGCCCTGGGTGCGACCAAGGCCGAGACCCTGTGGAAGATCGTCCTGCCCATGGCCAGCCCGGCGATGATGACCGGGATGATCCTCGCGGTGGCCCGCGCTGCCGGTGAAGTAGCGCCGCTGATGCTGGTGGGCGTGGTGAAGCTGGCGCCGTCGCTGCCGCTGGACGGCAACTACCCGTACCTGCACCTGGACCAGAAGATCATGCACCTGGGCTTCCACATCTACGACGTCGGCTTCCAGAGCCCCAACGTCGAGGCGGCGCGGCCGCTGGTGTACGCCACCGCGCTGCTGCTGGTGCTGGTGATCGCCACCCTGAACCTGTCGGCGGTGTGGATCCGTAACCACCTGCGCGAGAAATACAAGGCACTGGACAGCTGATCGGCTGGCTTGTGTAGGAGCTGGCTTGCCAGCGAAGGCGCCCGCAAGGGCGACGCAGGGCTTCAAGGCCTCTTCGCCGGCAAGCCGGCTCCTACGGAACAGAATGATGTCGCCGCAGGCCCGATGCCTGCGGTTCACGACAAACGAATTGGTAGCACAGGGAGCATCCCATGCAACACGAAGCACACACTCATGGCATCAACATGTCCGCCCTGGGCCGCGACAAGCAGAGCCTGAGCCTGGAACAGGAAACCGTGGCCATCGAAGTGCCCGGCCTGAGCCTGTACTACGGCGAGAAACAGGCGCTGTTCGACGTCAGCATGAACATCCCCAAGCAGCGCGTGACCGCCTTCATCGGCCCGTCCGGTTGCGGCAAGTCGACCCTGCTGCGCACTTTCAACCGCATGAACGACCTGGTGGACGGCTGCCGCGTAGAGGGTGCGATCAACCTCTACGGCAACAACATCTATCGCAAGGGCGAAGACGTGGCCGAGCTGCGTCGCCGGGTCGGCATGGTGTTCCAGAAGCCCAACCCGTTCCCCAAGACCATCTATGAAAACGTGGTCTACGGCCTGCGCATCCAGGGCATCAACAAGAAGCGCGTGCTCGACGAAGCCGTGGAGTGGGCCCTCAAGGGCGCGGCGCTGTGGGACGAGGTCAAGGACCGCCTGCACGATTCGGCCCTGGGCCTGTCCGGCGGTCAGCAACAGCGTCTGGTGATCGCCCGGACCATCGCCGTGGAACCGGAAGTGCTGCTGCTGGACGAGCCCTGCTCGGCCCTGGACCCGATCTCGACCCTGAAGGTCGAGGAGCTGATCTATGAGCTCAAGTCCAAGTTCACCATCGTCATCGTGACCCACAACATGCAGCAGGCGGCGCGGGTTTCCGACTACACCGCCTTCATGTACATGGGCAAACTGGTGGAGTTCGGCGACACCGACACGCTGTTCACCAACCCGGCGAAGAAGCAGACCGAAGACTACATTACCGGGCGCTATGGCTAGAAGGCAGCTGCCAGCCGCAGGTTTAACGCGGCGCAACAGAGGCGGTGCGCGACATCCGGATCACTATTTAACTGCTTGAAGCTTGCGGCTTGAAGCTTGCAACTTTCGCGGAGCGAACACGATGATTTCGAAGGAAGGCTTAACCCACCACATCTCCCAGCAGTTCAATGCCGAGCTGGAAGAAGTACGCAGCCATCTGCTGGCCATGGGCGGGCTGGTGGAGAAGCAAGTCAATGACGCGGTCACCGCGCTGATCGAGGCCGACTCCGGCCTGGCCCAGCAGGTGCGCGAGATCGACGACCAGATCAACCAGATGGAGCGCAATATCGACGAGGAATGCCTGCGCATTCTCGCCCGTCGCCAACCGGCGGCCTCGGACCTGCGTTTGATCATCAGCATCTCCAAGTCGGTGATCGACCTGGAGCGCATCGGCGACGAAGCCACCAAGATCGCCCGCCGGGCCATCCAGCTCTGCGAAGAGGGCGAGGCCCCGCGTGGCTACGTGGAAGTGCGGCATATCGGCGATCAGGTGCGCAACATGGTGCGCGATGCCCTGGACGCCTTTGCCCGCTTCGATGCCGACCTGGCGCTTTCGGTGGCCCAGTACGACAAGATCATCGATCGCGAATACAAGACCGCGCTGCGCGAGCTGGCCACCTACATGATGGAAGACCCGCGCTCTATCTCGCGGGTTCTGAGCATTATCTGGGTGCTGCGCTCGCTGGAGCGGATCGGCGATCACGCGCGCAACATTTCCGAGCTGGTGATTTACCTGGTGCGCGGCACCGATGTGCGCCATCTGGGACTCAAGCGCATGAAGGAAGAAGTTGAAGGCACAAGTGGCGAATCCGCTAATGTTCCGGATCAAGCTGACGATAAGTAAGAGTGCCCTAGAAGAGCGCCCGGCCCTTTGGCCGGGCGTTTTTGTTTGGGCGCCTCAAAATTGAAAAGCAGCACCCGCGAACGAAAAGTCCCGGCGTGACTGAAGAGTTTTGGCAAAGTGCCATCAGCCAGCGTTATGCTTGCCGGGATTTTTAAAGGGGTGGTCGATGAGTAAGGTAAGTGTGTTGGTGGTGGATGACGCTTCGTTCATTCGTGACCTGGTGAAGAAGTGCCTGCGCAACTACTTCCCTGGCATCAAGATCGAAGACGCGATCAATGGCAAGAAGGCCCAGGCGATGCTCGCCCGTGAAGCCTTCGACCTGGTCCTGTGCGACTGGGAAATGCCGGAAATGTCCGGCCTTGAGCTGCTGACCTGGTGCCGTGAGCAAGATGCGCTGAAGGCCATGCCGTTCATCATGGTCACCAGCCGGGGCGACAAGGAAAACGTGGTGCAGGCGATCCAGGCCGGGGTTTCCGGTTATGTGAGCAAGCCTTTTACCAACGAACAGCTGCTGACCAAGGTCAAGCAGGCGCTGAACAAGGTCGGCAAGCTCGACACCTTGATGAACAGCGCGCCGACCAAGATGAACTCGGCCTTTGGCAACGACTCCCTGAGCGCCCTGACCGGCGGCAAGCCGGCGGTGGTGGGGGCGGCTTCGGCTCCGGTCAATCCTTTCGCCAAACCGGCGGCTGCCGCCCCGGCTCCAGCTCCAGCGGCAGCAGCGCCGGCCCGCGGTTTGCTCAACAGCCCTCCGGTCAAGGCCCCGGCGCCTGCGGCAGCGGCCGGTGGTGGTCGTGGCCAGGGCCAGCTGCGGCTGTCCAGCGGCAACCAGCAGTGTGTGATCAAGGCCCTGAGCATCAAGGAAGCCTTGCTGGTGGTGAAGCGCACCGACAGCCTGCCCCAGGTGCTGGAGAGCGCGGTGCTGGACCTGGAGCAGGGCGACAACGCCGAAGTGGCGCGGCTCAATGGCTACCTGCATGCGGTGGTGGCCTTTGAACCCAAGCCGGACAGCGAGTGGCTGCAGCTGACTTTCCGTTTCGTGGACCAGGATGCCCAGAAGCTCGACTACATCTCCCGCCTGATCGCCCGCGGCACCGCACAGAAGCACTTCGTTCCCGGCGCCTGATCCTTGCCAGCCGCCTCGCTGTAGGAGCTGGCTTGCCAGCGAAGGCGCCCGCAAGGGCAGCACAAGGCTTGAAGGCCTCTTCGCCGGCAAGCCGGCTCCTACGGTGGCAGGTGTGTAAGCCGCGAGAACACCCTCTTGCTGTGTAGGAGCTGGCTTGCCAGCGAAGGCGCCCGCAAGGGCAGCACAAGGCTTGAAGGCCTCTTCGCCGGCAAGCCGGCTCCTACGGTGGCAGGTGTGCAAGCCGCGAGAACACCCTCTTGCTGTGTAGGAGCTGGCTTGCCAGCGAAGGCGCCCGTAAGGGCAGCACAAGGCCTGAAGGCCTCTTCGCCGGCAAGCCGGCTCCTACGGTGGCGGGTGCGTAAGCCGCGAGAACACCCTCTTGCTGTGTAGGAGCTGGCTTGCCAGCGAAGGCGCCCGCAAGGGCAGCACAAGGCCTGAAGGCCTCTTTGCCAGCAAGCTGGTTCCTACGGTGATGGGAGGCAGCGGAAATCTGCTGAAAACACTTTCCCACTACGGGCTTTTGCCGGCCGCCGAGGCGGGCTGCCGCGTCATCCCGCTATCGAGCGAGCAACTCGCAACATAGGCCGTAACCCTCAAGCCACAAGGCGTGCGCCGTCCCCCTCGGCACTCTCTGCCGTACGTCAGGTTAATTTCTTTGCGCTTGATTTATATCTGTTTGGATATAGATTTCAAGGGGCGCTCTTTGTTGCTCATCTCTTGCGGCCATGCCTTGAAACAACCCGGCGCGGCGGGTCCTGGCCGTGTTGATTAGCCTTGTTCCTGGTCATTAACAGGAGAGGTTCGATGCCCAGGCACAAGGATGTGGTGTTTGTCGGGAGCGCGCTGCGGGATCTCAGGGCGTTCCCTGAAGATGCCCGTCGGGCCGCCGGTTTCCAGCTGGATCTGCTGCAGCAGGGTGAACAGCCCTACGATTGCAGGTCGGTGAAAACCATTGGCCCGGGCGTTTTCGAGATCAGGATCCATGAGGATTCAGGGGCGTTTCGGCTGTTCTATGTGGTCCGGCGGGCCGCGGCCATTTATGTGCTGCACGCGGTGCGCAAGACCACCCGCAAGACCGAGGCGCGGGATATAGAGCTGGCTCGTGCCAGATACCAGGAAACAGGTTCACGCCATGACTGACCAACCGATCAACCAGCGCTTTGCCAGTGTCTGGGATGCCCTTGAAGCCACCCCCCAGGAGGCCGCCAACATGCGCCTGCGGGCCAAGCTGATGCTGGAACTGGGCAAGACCGTGCAGGCCTGGGGGGTGTCGCAGAAGGAGGCGGCCAAGCGCCTCAATATCACCCAGCCCCGGCTCAACGATGTGCTCAGCGGCAAGATCAACAAGTTCTCCCTCGATGCGCTGGTCAACCTCTGCGAGGCGGCGCAACTGGGGGTGGACATCCACTTCGGAGCTGGCGGCATTGAACCCCTGGCGCCCGCCTGATTCATACAAGCTCCATATCAGGCTGCTAGCGTGATTCCACCCTCTGCCAAGAAGCTGCCGAATGTTTGTGCGCCTGCTGTTTTTCTGTGGATTGTCTTTAGCCGCCACGTCGCTGGCGGCGATGACTGTGTACAAGTCCATCGACGCCAATGGCGTGGTCTCCTACAGCGACCGACCTTCGCCGGGGGCCCAGGCGTTCGTGTTCCGCGACCGCATGGTGGAGCACCTTGAGCACCAGGTGCGCCTGGATATCCAGAAGCACAGGGGGGTGGATGCGGTGTATGTGCGCAATGACCTGTATGCCCCGGTGGAAGTGGAATTGAGCTTTGCCGGGTTGAACAATGTTAGCGGCGCTCCGGGGCAGCCGATCCGCCAAGTGCTGCCGGCCCGCAGCAGGCAGCGCCTGGCGCTGCTCACGGCGATTCGCGCCGACCAGCCTCTGAGCTATGCCCCCAGGTTCCGTTATTCCCTGGGGGATCCGGCAGGCGCCACCCAGGCCTATCGCTACCCGCTGCCCTGGCGTGGCGGGCCGTTTCGCCTGACCCAGGGCGCCAACGGCCAATACAGCCATTTCAGCCCCAAGAGCCGCTATGCGATGGATATCGCCATGCCGGTGGGTACGCCGATCATTGCCGCCCGGGGCGGGGTGGTGGTGAAGACCGAGAACGCCCAGAACGGGCGGGGCAATAACCCGGCGGGCAATTTCGTCCGGGTGCTGCACGACGACGGCACCATGGGCGTGTACCTGCACCTCAAGCAGGGTTCGGTCAGCGTGCGGGAGGGCCAGCGAGTGGCGGTGGGCAGCGCCCTGGGGCTGTCGGGCAACACCGGCAACAGCAGTGGGCCGCACCTGCATTTCGTGGTGCAGCGCAATACCGGGTTGGGGCTGGTGTCGATTCCCTATCAGTTCAACCAGCCCCTGGGGGATTTGCCGAATTTTGCCCTGGGCAACCAATAACCTGCCCGTAGGAGCCGGCTTGGCGGCGAAAGGGCCGTCAATCCAGCATCAGCACCTTGGCCAGGATGATCTTCGGTCCCTTCATCTTCTTGATGATGATGCGCAGGCCTTCGACCTCCAGTACTTCTTCCTCTTCCGGCACCCGTTTCAGGGTTTCGTACACCAGGCCGGCGAGGGTTTCGGCCTCGATATGGTCCAGGTCGATGCCCAGCAGGCGTTCCACCTTGAACAGCGGGGTGTCACCGCGCACCAGCAGCTTGCCCGGCTGGTAGGCCAGGATGCCGCGCTCGGTCTTGCGGTGTTCGTCCTGGATATCGCCCACCAGCACTTCAAGCACGTCTTCCATGGTCAGGTAGCCAATGACCTTGCCGTCGGCTTCTTCCACCAGGGCGAAGTGCGAGCCGCCCTTGCGGAACTGCTCCAGCAACTGCGACAGCGGCATGTGCCGGGATACACGCTCCAGCGGGCGGGTCAGCTCGGCCAGGTTGAACGACTCGGGAATGTGGTCCAGGGCCGCCAGTTCCAGCAGCAGGTCCTTGATGTGCAGCAGGCCGACGAACTCGTTGCGCTCGCTGTCGTAGACCGGGTAGCGGCTGAACTTGTGGCGGCGGAACAGGGCGAGGATTTCCTTGAGCGGCGCGTTGAACTCGACGCTGATCAGGTCTTCCCGGGAATTGGCCCAGTCCACCACTTCCAGTTCGCCCATTTCCACTGCCGAGGCCAGTACGCGCATGCCCTGGTCACTGGGGTCCTGGCCGCGGCTGGAGTGCAGGATCAGCTTGAGCTCTTCACGGCTGTAGTGGTGCTCGTGGTGCGGGCCGGGCTCGCCCTGGCCGGCGATGCGCAAGATGGTGTTGGCGCTGGCGTTGAGCAGGTAGATGGCCGGGTACATCAGCCAGTAGAACAGGTACAGCGGCACCGCCGTCCACAGCGACAGCAGCTCCGGCTTGCGGATCGCCCAGGATTTGGGCGCCAGCTCGCCGACCACGATGTGCAGGTAGGAAATGATGAAGAACGCGGTAAAGAACGACACGCCGCGGATCACTTCCGGGGAGCTCACGCCCACCGCGCCCAGCAGCGGTTCCAGCAGATGGGCGAAGGCCGGCTCACCGACCCAGCCCAGGCCCAGGGAGGCCAGGGTGATGCCCAGCTGGCAGGCCGAGAGGTAGGCGTCGAGCTGGCTGTGCACGGTGCGCAGGATCTGCCCGCGCCAGCCGTTCTTGTGGGCAATGGCCTCGACCCGGGTCGAGCGCAGCTTGACCATGGCGAACTCCGCCGCAACGAAAAAGCCGTTGAGCAGGACCAGGATCAGAGCAAAAAGAATCATGCCGAAGTCGGCGAAAAGAGACGCGAGGGTAAAACCAGGGGAAGGGTCCATGATGGAGTTTTGCGGGTTCCGTGTATTCGAAAAGGAAGGAAATGCGGTGCCTGAAAGGCAGGCACAAGTTACGCAATGTAGCGGCTGACAGGGCAATTGCCTAGGGGCGAGTGGCTGTCAGCGCTGGTCGGTCAGGCTCTGGGTGCGGTTTTTCTTCACTTGGGCCGGAACGAAATGGCAGGTGAAGGTGCTGCCGTGGCCCAGCACGCTGCTGATCTCCAGGCGCGCACGGTGGCGCAGCAGCACATGCTTGACGATGGCCAGGCCCAGGCCGGTGCCGCCGGTGTTGGAGTTGCGGCTCGAATCCACCCGATAGAAGCGTTCGGTGAGGCGCGGCAGGTGCTTGTTGTCGATGCCGATCCCCGAGTCCTGCACGCTCAGGTGCGCCCCCTGTTCGTCGCCCCACCAGCGAATGCGGATATTGCCTTCGGCCGGGGTGTATTTCACTGCGTTGAACACCAGGTTGGAGAAGGCGCTGCGCAGCTCCGCCTCGCTGCCCTTGAGTTGTACCGAGGCATCGGCTTCCAGGGTGATGCGCTGGTTGCGTTCCCCGGACAGCGCCTGGGCGTCGCTCTTGATCGATTGCAGCAGCACGTCGATGGGCACTGGCTGGTTGTCCGACGGGTAGTCCGTGGCCTCCAGCTTGGCCAGCAACAGCAGGTCGTTGAGCAAGGTCTGCATGCGTCCGCCTTGCTGCTGCATCTGCTGCAGAGCGCGGCTCCAGCGCGGGTTCACTTCCTCGACGTTGTCCAGCAGGGTCTCCAGGTAGCCGCAGATCACCGTCAGCGGTGTGCGCAGCTCGTGGGAGACGTTGGCGATGAAGTCCTTGCGCATCTGTTCCAGCTGGTGGATGCGGGTTACGTCGCGCACCAGCATCAGGTGCTCGTTGTTGCCGTAGCGGGTGATATAGAGCTGGATGCGTACCCGGTCGTTGGCCGGGGAGGGGATTTCCAGCGGCTCGGCGTAGTTGTCCTGCTCGAAGTATTCCTTGAAGCGCGGATGGCGCACCAGGTTGGTCACCGGCTGGCCGCTGTCCTGGGGCGTCTTGAGCCCCAGCAGGGTCTCGGCGGCGCGGTTCCACCATTCCAGGTTGCCGTCGCTGTCGAGCATGATCACCGCGTCCTTAAGGGCCGCGGTGGACTCCTGGACCCGGTCGATCACCGCCTGCAGGCGCCCGCGCACCCGCTGATCGCGGCGTTGCAGGTGGTAGATGCTGTCGAACACCTCGCCCCACAGGCCATAGCCGTCGGGGGGCGCTTCGTCGGGTTGATGCAGGCGCAGCCATTCGTGCAGGCGCAGCAACTGCTTGAGGGTCCAGGCCAGGTAGATGCCCAGGCCGGCGGCCAGGCTCCAGCCGTAGTAGCCGCTGATCAGGCCCACCAGCAGGCAGCCGGTGATCAACAGCAACATGTGGCGAATCAGGGTGCCATGCCAGTTTTGATTCACTTGAAACACGTCCGTGGAGGGTGGCGCAGCTCCAAGCTGCAAGTGTTGAAGCGGTCACTCATCGGCGTGCCGCTCTTTGCTTGCCGCTGCCGTCAGGCCTTGGTGGAAAAACGATAGCCGGTGCCGCGCACGGTTTGTACCAGATTCTCGTAGGCATCGCCCAGGGCCTTGCGCAGCCGGCGGATATGCACGTCCACGGTGCGTTCCTCGACGTACACGTTGCCGCCCCAAACCTGGTCCAGCAACTGGCCACGGGTGTAGGCGCGCTCCTGGTGGGTCATAAAAAATTGCAGCAGGCGGTATTCGGTAGGGCCCATTTCCGCGGGCTTGCCGTCGATGGTCACCCGGTGGCTGATGGGGTCCAGCAGCAGGCCGCCGACTTCGATTGGCGCTTCGCCATCGGTAGGGCCGGCACGGCGCAGCACGGCCTTGAGGCGGGCCACCAGTTCGCGCGGGGAGAACGGCTTGGTGATGTAGTCGTCGGCGCCGACTTCCAGGCCCTGGATCTTGTTGTCCTCTTCGCCCTTGGCGGTGAGCATGATGATCGGGATGTCCCCGGTCAGCTCGTCGCGCTTGAGGCGCCGCGCCAGCTCGATACCGGAAGTACCGGGCAGCATCCAGTCCAGCAGGATCAGGTCCGGCTTGCGGTCGACGATGATGGCATGGGCCTGCTGAGAGTTCTCTGCCTCCATGCAGTCATAGCCGGCCATTTCCAACGCAACGGCGATCATTTCGCGAATAGGCGCTTCGTCGTCAACGATCAGAATGCTTCTGCCAACCATGCTTGAACCTCTTGTCATTTAACTGTCTTGCGCCGCATTAGATAACGGAATTATTGCAGTCGTGTGACAGTATTTCAGGTCGCGGGGCGGGGCGCTGCTTCGTCGACTAAGCTTTGAGTCCGATTCCTGACAACCACAAAAGAAGGTTTCCATGACTCTGTTCAAGCAATCGTTGAAAGTCCTTTTGGTAGGCGCTGCCCTGGCCCTGCCGACATTCGCCCTGGCCGCCGACCCGGCGATGAGCAAGGACGGTGTGCTGGTGGACCACAAGGGCATGACCCTCTACACCTTTGCCAAGGATGCCGACGGCAAGTCCATGTGCAATGACAAATGCGCTGCCAACTGGCCGCCGCTGATGGCCGAGGGCAGTGACAAGGCCATGGGCAAGTGGACGGTGATCAAGCGTGACGACGGCAAGATGCAGTGGGCCTACGACGGCAAGCCGCTGTACGGCTTCGTGATGGACAAGAAGGCCGGTGACATGACCGGCGAAGGCAAGATGGACGGCGCCTGGAAGGTCGCCAAATCCGACTGACCTCCCGCCGCCCTCCGGGCCATTCGCAGCTTGCGGCAGCGGCTACACCGATCCCTGTAGCCGCTGCCGAGCCATGGCGAAGCTGCGAAAAGGCCCGCAGGGCCTTGCTTGACGGTCTAGCGCAATGCGTAATCCAGCACCACCCCGACAAAGATCGCCAGGCCCGCCCAGTGGTTGTGCAGGAAGGCCTTGAAGCACTTCATCCGGTCGCGATCCCGGGTGTACCAGAACTCCCAGGCGAAACACGCCGCCGCCACCGCCAGCCCCAGGTGGAACCAGCCCCCCAGGTTGAACCGTGCCCCGGCCAGCAGCAGGCAGCCCAGGGACAGGCCCTGCAGGGTCAGAATGATTACCCGGTCGGCATCGCCGAACAGGATCGCCGTGGACTTGACCCCGATTTTCAGGTCGTCATCGCGGTCGGTCATGGCGTAGTAAGTGTCGTAGCCCACGGTCCACAGCAGGTTGGCGATGTACAGCAGCCACGCGGTGGCCGGCAGTTCGCCGTTCTGCGCGGTGAAGGTCATCAGGATGCCCCAGGAATACGCCGCCCCCAGCACCACCTGTGGGTAATAGGTGTAGCGCTTCATGAAGGGGTAGCAGGCCGCCAGAGCCAGGGCGCCGAACGACAGCCAGACCGTGGTGGCGTTGGTGCACAGCACCAGCAGGAAGGCTGCGCCCATGAGGATCGCGAACAGTGCCAGGGCTTCCTTGGCGCTGACCTTGCCGGTGGCCAGGGGCCGCTGGTCGGTGCGCTTGACCTGGCCGTCGACCTTGCGGTCGGCGAAGTCGTTGATGGCGCAGCCGCCGGCCCGGGTCAGGATCACGCCGAAGGTGAAAATCAGCACATGGCTCAGGGACGGCTGGCCCTCGGCGGCGATCCACAGCGCCACCAGGGTTGGCCATAGCAGCAGATAGATGCCGATGGGCTTGTCCATGCGCGCCAGTTGCAGGAAGTCCCAGGCCCGCGGGTGCAGGCGATTGAGGGATTTGAGCAGGCTCAGGTACATCAGCAGGCCTCCGGTCGGGCGTCTATGGCGGTCCACAGGCTGGGCAGGAAGATTTCCGCCACCAGCAGGCTCAGGGGGCCGCGGTCAAAGCGTGAGCGACGGCCCCACAGGCCGTTGTCGGCAACGGCAGCGGGCAGCCAGTGCCGGGGGTAGCGGCAGACTTCGATGGGCTGGCGGGTAAAGGCCTGGTCGCAGAACAGCAACTCGCCCAGGGAGCGGCTGCCCAGTTCGTCGATATTCAGGCCGCCTTCGAGCAGGGCACTGCGGGCGGCGACGCTACGGGCGAACACCCAGGCCTGGCCGTGCCCGCGCAAGTACACCTCGCGCACCCAGCCTTCGCTCTGTTCGGGCAGGCCCAAGGCGGCGCATTCGTCGTTGCGCAGGGTTTGCCACTCTTGCACCAGCGGGGTGACGCTGAAGGCGTTGTGGGACAGCCGGGTCAGGCGCCGGGTCAGCGACCCTTCATCGAACAGCCAGTTGGCAACGGCTGCGCCGGGGAAGGGGGACAAACGGCTTTGCACCAGCCAGGTGGGGGCCGGGGCGGGGGGCATTGAGTGCGGCACAGTGGGTCAGTATTGGCAGCAAATGAGGCGGCGAGCTTAGCATGGCGATCGCCGGTTTTGATTGATCCAGCGCGCCCGGCGGCACGAACGTGCTTGCATCTGCCGGTAGTGATCAGTAAAAAACCCCAGTGCCGGACGCTGATCAGCGTGGCCTTCTAGAGTCGATCCATCGACCGACCCACCGGCGAAGCCTGAACCCTTGAGGAAATGCATCAATGAAAAAGTGGCAATGTGTGGTCTGCGGCCTGATTTACAACGAAGCGGAAGGCTGGCCGGACGACGGTATTTTGCCGGGTACCCGTTGGGAAGATGTGCCCGCGGACTGGCTCTGCCCGGACTGCGGCGTGGGCAAGATGGATTTCGAAATGATCGAGATCGCTTGATCGACTTTTGTGGCTTGAACAACCAATAACAAGGAGCAGGGAATGAGCGCACCGGTAGTGATCGTGGGGACGGGCCTGGCGGGTTACAACCTGGCCCGGGAGTTTCGCAAGCTCGACAGCGAGACGCCGCTGCTGTTGATCACTGCCGACGATGGCCGTTCCTACTCCAAGCCGATGCTGTCCACCGGCTTCGGCAAGAACAAGGACGCCGACGGCCTGAGCATGGCCGAGCCTGGCGCCATGGCCGAGCAGCTCAAGGCCGAGGTCCGCACCCACACCCGCATCAGCGGCATCGACCCGGGCCACAAGCGCCTGTGGATCGGCGAGGAAGCGGTGGCCTATCGCGACCTGATCCTGGCCTGGGGCGCGGAAACCGTGCGGGTGCCGGTGCAGGGCGACGCATCCGAGCTGATTTTCCCCATCAATGACCTGGAAGACTACGCGCGCTTTCGCAGCGCCGCGGCCGGCAAGCGTCGGGTGCTGCTGCTGGGCGCCGGGCTGATCGGCTGCGAGTTCGCCAATGACCTGATCCTCGGCGGCTACAGCGTGGACCTGGTGGCACCTTGCGAGCAGGTGATGCCGACCCTGCTGCACCCGGCCGCAGCGGCGGCGGTCCAGGCCGGGCTGGAGAGCCTGGGCGCGCGCTTCCACCTGGGCCCGGTGCTCAACCGCCTGCAGCGCAGCGCCGACGGTCTGGAAGCCCACCTGTCCGATGGCCAGGTGATCGCCTGCGACCTGGTGGTCTCGGCCATCGGCCTGCGCCCGCGCATCGACCTGGCGGCTGCCGCCGGGCTGGTGGTCAATCGCGGAGTGGTGGTGGACCGCGAGCTGAAAACCTCCCACGCCAATATCTACGCCCTGGGCGATTGCGCCGAGGTCGACGGGCTCAACCTGCTGTACGTGATGCCGCTGATGAGCTGCGCCCGGGCGCTGGCGCAGACCCTGGCGGGCAAGCCGACCGCGGTCAGCTACGGGCCCATGCCGATCACCGTCAAGACTCCGGTCTGCCCCCTGGTGGTGTCGCCGCCGCCCCGTGGGGCCGAAGGCGTATGGACCGCCGAAGGGCAGGGGGCCGACATCAAGGTCCTGTGCCGCAACGCCGATGGCCAGTTGCTGGGCTACGCCCTGACCGGGGCCGCGGTGATGGAGAAACTGGCCCTGAACAAGGAACTTCCTGCGTTGCTGGCTTAAATACCGGTCGTTCTGTCGGAATAACCCGGTTCTTGCCCCCACAAAGGTCGCGGGGAGACTGGCGCCACTCTCAAGCGCGTGCCATCCTCACACCCGTCTGCCGCAGCGTAGAGCCTGCGGCGCCTTGGGCGCTGTTCCCGTGAACAGCACGGACATAACAACAAAAAACCGTCAAAGAGGCTTCACACTATGCGTAAACCAGAACTCGCCGCAGCCATTGCTGAAAAAGCGGACCTGACCAAAGAGCAGGCCAATCGCGTGCTCAACGCCATTCTTGAAGAGATCACCGGGGCTCTGCACCGCAAAGACAGCGTCACCCTGGTTGGTTTTGGCACCTTCCTGCAACGTCACCGTGGCGCCCGCACCGGCAAGAACCCGCAGACCGGCGAGCCGGTAAAGATCAAGGCCAGCAACACCGTGGCATTCAAACCGGGCAAGTCGCTGAAAGACAGCGTCAACCCATAAGCATTGAGCGCGCTCCCGGCAGCGGGAGCACGCAGGGGAAATAGGCACGCCGAGCGCATCGGGTGCCTATTTTTTTGCCTGCCGTGTGCCCGTAGATGTTCTTGCGAAGCCGCGTTGGCGTGGCTAGGATGCGCGATCGTTCGATTTTTGATCTAAGGCCAAGGATGACCCGCCCCACTGACAGCCCCCTTTCATGGGCCGCACTGCTGCACGGCCTTGCAAGCCCCGGTTCAGTTGCCCTGATTGTGGGCTGCCTGTTCAGCCTTGGCCTGTCATCGGCCGCTGCCGGCAACGACTCGCGACTGCAGCAGATCGGCTATCGCGAGGCCCTCAGCTGGTTCCACAGCCAGAAATACGACAGTTCCGGCGCCTGGCTCTGCGGCTATTCCCTGGCCCGCGAGGACTACAGCGTGGCGCCCAAGGCTCCGCGCCTGCTGGTGGAAGTGGACCAGCGCTTTCTTTACCTCAAGACCGCCGGCCAGCTGGTGGAACTCACCGGCGCCGCCCAGGGCCCGGAACGCAGCGAGTACCAGAACACCGGCGCTCATATCCGGGTCACCCTGAACATTCTCAAACGCAACAATTTCAGCGAGTACCAGGAGTCTCACGACCGCCAGGTGCTGGCGCGCATCGAGATGAACGACCAGGTCGAAACCCTCACCCTCAAGGGGCAATCATGCGGTATCTGAACCTGACAGGCCTGGGCCTGCTGATTGCCTGCGCGGCCACGCCCGCCCTGGCGGAGGAATCGAACCCGGGCAAGGGTTGCTACGGCTACCTCACCGAACTGGTACGCAGCAGCGATTTTCCCTACCGCGACTTCACTACCCCGGAGCACCTCAAGCTGCTGATCGACCGCGACGATGGCGACCAGCTGAGCCTGCAGCTGTTCTACGAAACCTCCGGCAGCGGGATCATCGGCTGGGTCCGCTACGACGTGCCGCAGCAGGCCCTGTGGAACGTCAGCATCGACCCCGAAGAGCCCCAGGCCCTCAAGTTCGATCAAGGCTTCGCCCGTGCCTACGCGTCCTGCCTGGAAGCGCGTTGAGGGGCCGCGGCCGCTGGGCAGAGTTGCCGAGTGGTTCCTTGATTGTTGCCGGCGGTTGCCTGAATATTTGCCACTCTCCGAATCACTCTTTCAGCATGGAACGCCAAACTCTTGTCCAGCTATCGCATTCAAGAAGCCGATCTCGATATTCCTGACGCCTGGCAGGACCAGAGCATCAATATCTTCAAGCTGCCGGCCGTCGGCGGTGCCCAGGAAGCCAGCTTCGTCATCAGCCGCGACCCGAGCCAGGGCGACGCCGCCTTTGCCGATTATGTCGCCGCGCAGCTGAATGCTGCCGAGCAGCAACTGCCAGGTTTCAACCTGATCAAGCGCTGGGACTTCGACATGCACGGCCATGCCGCGGTGCTGCTGGACTACAGCTGGAAACGCGAAGGGCGCGAGCTGATGCTGCGCCAGGTCTTCATCGAGCGTAAGCCGGCCGTGCTGATCACCACCCTGACCACCACGGTCAACGACCTGGTGCATCATGAACCGGCCTGGAAACAGGCCATGCAGAGCCTCAAGCCGCAGCCTTCGAAAGCCTGATCGGTCCCTGCCCTGAGGCGCATTGCCCGGTAGGAACCGACATGAAGTTCAACGATCTGTTGGTCAACCGCGAAGAGATGTTCGCGATGGGCATCGAGGAATCCACCGGCCAGTACTACCTGACCTTTCCGGTGAGCCTTGGGGTGGTCGAGTACGAGGAGTACTACGCCATCGAGCGCGCGACCTTCGACCTGTTCGAACAGGATCTGCAGGCCGCGCTGGCGTTCGTCAGCCGTGCCAGAAAGCGCGAGCTGGACGCGTTGCTGATCATCAAGCCGGGCAAGAATCGCGGCACGGCGATTTGAGCCCAAGCCCGGTGGTTCATCGCTTCAGGCAAGCGGGGCTTGGAAAACCACTGTGCCAAAGCTGTTCTTGACGATATAGCCGGTGTCGGTCACTTCGGCGGTCTTGAAGAAATCGCGGCGGTCGATCAGCCCTGGAATATCGTTCATGCAGATCTTTTCCACGGCCTCGGCGCCCGGCCGGGTGACCGCGCAGTACCAGGCTTCGCCGACGGCCGAATCAAGGCGCCGGAAAATCTCGAAGCGGGTTTTTCGGTCCTTGCTGCTTTTACTCAGCTTCTTGATGGGCAGGGTCAACTGGAACTGGGTCTGAGCGACGGCGTCGGCGGTGGCGTTGATTGCGTCGACCGCTTGTGCATTTTCGCCTTTGCGGGTGGCAATCGCGATCAGGTTCTGTCGCAGCAACTCCAGCAATTGGCGGTTCTGCGTGTCGGGGTCCTGGGCCAGGAAGTGTTTGAAGTCAAAATCCTCAATGAACACACAGGTGGCGCCCAGCACGTTGTCGAACGCCTCTTCGTCTCCCTGCGGTCCCAGCGCTACGGTTATCTTGCTGCTGCCGTCGACTTCGATTTTCGGCAGCAAGGCCATGAAGATTTCAGTGAGCGGGTGGCTCAGCTGGCGCAGGCGGATTCCCACCGTGCGGGGGGCGGCGTCACTTTCCTGGAGGGTCAGCATGTTGAGTTTCATGGGGGGCGCTGTGCCTTCTAGCGGTTGTCTGGCGTGCCGTATAGTTTCGTGTAGCCATCTCGAGTGTCAACTTGCGTCACCGGCCTCTTGTGGATGGGAGAGGGCGGTTTGCCTCTGTTGCGGGCACCGTATTTGTCGGTGATTTTCCGCTCGGTGGCCTTGGCCTGGACCCGGCTCTTGTTCTTCTCCACGATCACGGCCTTGTAACGTCCCGGCGTCGGTTTGTTGAGCTCGGCCAACTGTGTGTTCGCCCGGGGGGACGTGCCGTTCTTGTTCAGGGGCTGGCCACTGATCCCCGGTTTCAGCATCTTCCCCGTCCGCGTATCGACGATCACATACACGTGGTTGGGCTTGGTGCTCGCGTTGCTGTTGCCATGGACTTTGCCGCGGGCGCCCGCGGTGCCGCACGGCGCCAGGCCCAGCGGATCGATCCAGCCGAAAGGGTTGTCGGCGTAGGTGTAGGCATTGATGCCACCGCCCAGGCCGATCGGGTCCGGGGTGGTGAAGCGCCCGATGTCGGGGTCGTAATAACGCAGGATGTTGTAGTGCAGGCCGGTTTCCCGGTCCAGGTACTGGCCCTGGAAGCGCAAGTTCTGCTCTTCGATGTAATAGGGCTCGCGTACCTCTTCCACGGTGTTGCCCCAGACCTGATAGCGTGCGCGCCAGACCTCGTGGCCGTCGCTTTCGGTCAACTGTTCCGGCAGCCCGCTGGGGTCGTTGTGGTAGTAGCGGATCTTCTGCTGCGCAGCCTCTCCATCGACCCGGGCCAGGGGCTCGTATTCATCCTCGGCATAGATGTACAGGCTACTCCGGGCATCACTGTGCTCCTGCAGTAGCCGCATGCCTTCCCAGGTAAAGCGGGTTTCGCCCAGCAACAGTCCCTGGCTGTCGTAGACGCGCTTGGCGATGCGTCGCCCCAGCGGGTCGTAGCTCATGCGCACCCGGGTTTCTCTGCCCGCGCTTTGGTTGTGCACCTCGACCAGTCGGTGTTCAGCGTCATAGGTGAAATGCTGCACGCCGCGGCGGGCGCTGCGTTTCTCGCTCAGGCGGCCAAAGGCATCGTAGCGATAGCGCTTGTCCTGGTAGGTCAGCAGTTGATTGTGCCGCACTCTGCCGGTGCCGGCTTGCGGGCCATCGAGCAGGTTGGCCGCAGCGTCATAGGCGAAGGTTTCGTTTTGGCCGATCAGGCGTCCCTGGCTGGCGATGATGCGGCCGCTGGCGTCGTAACTCAGCAGTTGCCGATCTTGGCCATTGGCGTGTCGTTCTTCGCGCCCGATCAGGTTGTCGCCAGGGTCGAATTCGAAATGCCGCTGTGCCTTTGCCGGCAGTGTTGGTGCCCTAGTTGACGCCATACCGAGCGTGCGCGAGCGCAGACGGCCGCAGCGATCGTATTCGCTGGTGGTGCTGAGCCGGCCCTGGGTGCGCAGCACCTCGCGGTGCAGGCGGTCGCGCTCGAAATCGCTGACCAGCTGGCCGTCGAGGTTGATCTGGTGCAGGTGACCGCTGCCGTAATACAGGCGATTGAGTGGGCGGCCATCGGGCAGGCGGGTCTGGATCAGGTTGCCCAACTCGTCGTACTGATGCTGCAGGAGCCCCGATCCACTCTGTTCCTCCACCAGTTGGCCGAGGGCGTTATAGACAAAGCCGAGCCTGTGCTGCTGACCGTCGTTGGCAATGAATTCAACGCTGCTCAGTTGGTCCAGCGGGTCGTAGCTGTAGCGGGTCTGGCCGTCGTTGGTGAGCTTGGCGACCAGCCGTCCCGCCGCGTCACGTTGCAGTTGATGAACGATCGGCGCCGTTTGGTCCGGGTGCTGGGGCGCGGCCACGAACTCTATGCGGACGGGGTTGTCCAGGGCGTCATAGGCATAGTGGCGGACGCTGCCGTCCAGGTTTCGCTGGGCGACCAGGCGATCGCCCGCATCCCAGGAAAAACCATAGCTCTCGCCGTTCTCGTTGGTCAGGCTCAGCAGGCGCCCAAAGCTGTCGTAATTGAAGCGCACCTGGCGACCCAGGGCGTCGATACGCTGCTGCACCTGGCCTTGGCGGTCGTACTGGTAGCCAGTGGCGTGTCCGGCCGGATCGATATAAGCGATCAGTTGGCCACTGGCATCGCGCTGGAAGCGTTCCACGCGCCCGTCCGCCAACTGGCTGTTGAGCAGGTAGCCGTTGGCGTCGTGTTCATAGGTCTGGCGCTCACCCAGGGCATTGGTCACGACCTGCAGGTTGCCCCGCCAGTCGTAGCCGAACGTGGTGGGGTAACCCGAGCAGTCCACATGCTTGACCAACTGCCCGACGGCGTTCCAGGACAGTTGCTTGCGCTTGCCGGTGGCGTCGGTCAGCTCCACCACCTGGCCCCTGGCATCGTGCCGGTAACAGGTGGCATGGCCCAACGGGTCGGTCTCGCGAATGCAATTGCCGCGTTTGTCGTAGTCGTAGCTCCAGCTGTTGCCCGCCGCGTCGGTATGAATCCGGGGCAGGGCCCAGTGTTCCAGCCACAGGGTGGTTTCGGAGCGCCCCAGCGGGTCGGAGCCCGAGCACAGGTTGCCGGCTTCGTCATAGCCGAAGCGGTACTGGCCGCCCTGTGGATCGGTGGCGCCGAGCAGCTGGCGCTCGTCGTTCCACTCAAAGCACCAGGTCAGGCCCAGGTTGTCGGTGTATTCGGTGATCTGCTGCTGGGCATTCCAGCGCCGGCTGCTCTGGCGTTGCAGGTTGTCGATGATCAGGGTGGTGCCGGCCTGCAGGTCGTAAGCGAAGCGGTACTCGGCGCCCTCGTCGGTCCAGTGCCGGCTCACCCGCCATTCGCGCTCGTCGATGCAGGCCCATTCATAGAAACAGCGCAGGCCGCTGGGCAACTGGTGCTCGATCATGCGCCGGCCGCTGTCGTAGGCGAAGCGCCGCTGCACCAGGTTGTCGACGTCGCGAACCTGTGCCAGATCGCCCTGGGCATCGTAGTCGTAGCCGGCCAGTTGCTCGCGCTGCTGATCGGGATACAGGCGGTCGATCCGCGCCACGCGCTGTGGCCACTGGCTGCTGTAGGTCAGCTCCACCCGGATCAGCCGGTCGGCGTCATGCAGGGCACAGAGGCGTCCCAGCGGGTCGTAGTCGATGTGGATGCGGTTGTCGTTGCGGTCTCCCAGCAGGCAGAGGCGTAGCCTGGAAGCCTGGGTCGGGCTCGCTTCGAACAGGCGGTACAGGCCATCCACGCCCTCGATCAGCAAACGTCCGTCGGTATGGCGCCTGACGCTCAGACCCTCGCCAGGGCTGAACACGGCCGCGCCCGGGGCGATCCAACCCATATCGATGCGCCGGCCCTGCTCGTCGCAGTAGATCAGGCTCTGACCGCCTTCGGCGTGGGGCACAAGCTCCACGCTCACCTCGTAAGGCACGCTCCAGCCGGCCCCGAACATCCCGTCGCGGCGCAGATCATGGCTGTTGTAGAAGCGTTGCCAGGCTATTTCCAGAAGGCCGGGGAGGATGAAATCCAGGTCGTGGTCGTCACCCAGCACCTTGGCCCCGGTGGCGGCATGCACCGGGTTCGGCGAACCGGAGATGGCTTGGGTCAGCGCATTGGTGGCCTGGCCGACGACAAAGGAGTTGACCCCGGCCATCAGCATGCATGGCAGGTTGCTCCAGAACTTGCCCTTGCCGCCCTTGAGCATCAGCAGCGCGGTCATGGCAAGGCCCACGCCGGGGGTCTTGCCGCTGCGGATCTCGCGCACCACCACCGAACCGCCGCCGATGGTCACGTCAGGGGAGATTGGCCCCGCAGACACCACCTTGGCGTCGCACGTGCTGCGATCGCCGCTGCGCACCGCCGGCTGGCCTTCGATGCTGACCTTATCCGAACCCTCGGCCAGGTACTGTGGCGGCATCGGCGGGTGCTTGGTGCAGGTCACCAGGTCCAGGTCCTTGGGAGTGGTTCCGGGCGCGGGGTAGGCCACGGTGGGCCGCCACATCTGGGCGAAGAACTCCTTGGCCATGTCGATAAAGCCGGATTCTTCCTCGGGGGTGGCCGAAGGCGTATCGGTGGCTTCGCCTTCCTCGGCGCCGTCGCCGCTGATGTGCGAGGGCGGTGCGGTGCCGGCAGCGCGGGCCGCGGGCTTGTTGTTGGTCAGCACCTTGTTCGAGCCGCTGGCGATGGTGGCCTGGATCGAGGGCGGGAACAACGCATTGGCCAGGCCCTCGCATAAACTGCTCAGGCCCTTGTCGGCTCCGGTCTTGTTCATCGCCACGCCGACCGCAATGCTCACCACCAGTCCCAGCACACAGGCGCCGAGGCCACCGGTGGCCAGGCTGATACCCACCGCCGCGGCCACTGCCATGGTGGCCAGGGTGCCAATGGCGATGGTGGCCGCCACCTCCAGCACACCGCCGAGAATGTCGGCCATCATCGAGGTGTGTTCCAGCCCGTCACCCAGGCGGGCGGCCCACAGTGCGTCAGACATGGCCCTGCCTCAGCCCAGCACCAGGGTGTTCTTGATCTGCGCCCAATGGGCGGCTTCCGCGTCGCCGAGCTTCTGTGCCTTGACGTAGCTCATGGCGAGCATCTGTCGGGTGCCGGGCAGCACCAGGGCCAGCTGGAACTGGAACACCTGTTCTTTGCCCTTGTTGAACTGGCTGCGCAGCTCCAGGCCCTGGATGTCCTGGGCCGGGCCCAGCAGCACCGGTTGCGGAGCCTGGCAGCGCAGGTCCTGCACTTGCTGCTCCAGCCGCTGCAGCTGGCTGGCCAGGTTGCTCTCCAGGGTTTCGCCGTCGCCCAGCAAGCTGCGGCTGACGATCAGTGAAGTGCCCAGGGCCGGGAACTTGAGGATGTTGATCGAGGCGTCCTGCAGTTCGCCGGCAGGCGGCTGGAACTGCAATTCATTGAGGCGATAGGTCATGGCATGGGCATCCGTTCATTAGCCTTTGGGGGCGGTAAAGGGTGCTTTGGCCTTGGCGCTGATGGCACCCTGCACGCCCTGGCCCTCGGTGGTGGTACCTGGGCCGCCGCCGTTGTTCAGGTGCAGCACGCCACCGGTATTGATCTGGGCATCGGCCGAGGCATGCACGCTGATGTTGACCCCGCACAGGTTGATCTGGCCGCTGGCGTTGAGCTCCAGGATGCTGGCCCCGCACACCAGGCGCAGGCGCTCGCCGACCTCGATCACGTAGCTCTGGCCGATGCTGTCGAGCTTCTTCTCGCCCACCGTCAGCTCATCCACGTGCTGGACGATGCGCGTGCGCTTGTTGCCGATGGTCACGTACTCGTCGTGGCCGATGCTCTTGTTGCGGTTGTTGCCCACCGAGTGGCTTTCGTTGACCTCGACCACGATGTCCTGGTTGCGCTCGGCGTGGATGTACAACTGCTCCGCACCCTTTTTGTCTTCCATGCGGATTTCGTTGAAGTTGGCCGGGCTGCCGCCCTTGCTGGAGCGGCTCTTCATGCCGCTCTGGGTGGCATTGGCGGGCAGGTCGTAGGGCACGGTCTGTTCGGCGTTGTACACCCGGCCAGTGATGATCGGGCGGTCGGGATCGCCTTCCAGGAAGCTGACGATGACTTCCTGGCCGATGCGCGGGATCTGCATCGAGCCCCAGTTCTTCCCGGCCCAGGCCTGGGACACGCGAATCCAGCACGAGCTGTTTTCGTTGGACTGGTCGTGGCGGTCCCAGTGGAAGTGCACCTTGACCCGGCCGTACTGGTCGGTCCAGATCTCTTCCCCGGCCGGGCCCACCACTCGCGCGGTTTGCGGGCCCTGCACCATGGGCTTGTGGGTGGTGGCCAGGGGGCGGAAGCTCTGCTGGGCGTCGATGCAGGTCAGGTGGCTCTCGAACTGCGCCGAGCCGCCGCCAGCGCCGCTCTCCAGGCTTTCCTGGACCAGGTAGTAGCGGATGTTGACGATCAGGTATTCGCGGTTCTGGTCCTGGCGGCTGAAGCCGGTGAGGCTGAACAGGTTGCCCACGCCCAGGCCTCGCGCGTTGCCGCTGAGCTCGATGCGCTCATGCAGGCTTTGCAGGGCCTCGATGCGGGTCTGGGCATAGTGCTCGCCGTCGCTGCTCTGCACGTAGGTGCCGGGGTAGTCGTAGAGCGGGTAGTCGCCGGCGCTGTGGGGCCGCGGCATGGCCGAGCGCACGTCGATCCGGGCGCTGGGGCGCTGGAAATCGTAGTCGTTGAGCTCCAGCGAGCCGGGCTGCACCTCCTGGGCCAGGTGCCAGTCGAACATGTGGTCGCGCTCGCGCTGCTGCTCGTCTCGCGGGTAGTAGGGCACCGAGGCGTAGCCGGGCACGCTGCTGTGGGCGCCAT
Source organism: Pseudomonas sp. MWU349 (assembly GCF_017947325.1). NCBI lineage: Bacteria > Pseudomonadati > Pseudomonadota > Gammaproteobacteria > Pseudomonadales > Pseudomonadaceae > Pseudomonas > Pseudomonas sp. MWU349. The sequence goes on from NZ_JAFEVP010000004.1 coordinate 272,617, forward strand.
AGGCGTCGGCCAGAACCAGTACGTGGCGGTCCTTCTCGTGGCGGAAGAAGTAGTAGATGCCTTCCTGTTCCATCAGCCGGCTGACGAAATCGAAGCTGGTCTCGCGGTACTGCACGCAGTACTCCCACTCCCGGTAGGGGCGGCTCAGGGCGTCCTCGAAATCGGAAAAGCCCAGGTCGCGGAACACCTGCTTGATGATCTGCGGGATGCTCAGGTTCTGGAAAATCCGGCAGTCGGAGGTGCGGCTCAGCAGCCACAGCCAGGGGCGCAGCGTCACCTCGTAGCTGGCGAACTGCCCGGTGTCGATGTTCTGGCTGCAGCGCGCGACGATGCCGTGGAAGTGTCGCTGGCCGCCGCTGTCCAGTTTCACGCTCAGGCCCATGGGCTTGCCTAGCAACTGGTTGAGGTCGATGTTGGCGTCAGTGGAGGCCAGTTGCAGCTGGTAGTCGAACAGCCGCCCCAGCTCTTCGCCGCCGCCCAGGCTCTTGAGCAGCAGGACGTCCGGTCCCAGGGGGCTGTTGACCTGTGCCAGTCGTGTGGATTGCTGAAATAACATCGTCAGTCTCGTTGAATGCGTGGTGTGCCAGGCCAGCCCCCTGTAGGAGCGAGCTTGCTCGCGAAGGCGCCAGGTCCATCAGGGTGGCGGGCACTTCGCTGGCAAGCCAGCTCCTGCAGAGGGCGCGGGGTCAGGCCGGCTCGCTGAAGTCGTAGTGCAGTTCGTTGTCGCGCTGTCGGATGCGTACCCCGGCCAGAGAGCGGCCTTCGAGCATGCGGGTGAGGAACTCGCGGCTCATGTCCGGCAGCAGGCTGTTGGTCAGGATGGCGTCGATCATCCGCCCGCCGCTTTCGGTCTCTGTGCAGCGCGAGACGATCAGGTCGATGACCTCGTCGTCGAAGTCGAAATCCACCTTGTGGGTGCTTTCCACGCGCTTCTTGATCCGCCCCAGTTGCAGGCGGGTGATGGCCTTGAGCATCTCGTCGCTCAGCGGGTAGTAGGGAATGGTCACCAGGCGCCCCAGCAGTGCCGGCGGGAAGATCTCCAGCAGTGGCTGGCGCAGGGCCTTGGCGATTTCCTCCGGCTCGGGCACCGCCTGCGGGTTCTTGCAGACGTTGGCGATCAGTTCGGTGCCGGCGTTGGTGGTGAGCAGGATCAGGGTGTTCTTGAAGTCGATCATGCGGCCTTCGCCGTCTTCCATGACGCCCTTGTCGAACACCTGGAAGAAGATCTCGTGCACGTCCGGGTGGGCCTTTTCCACTTCGTCCAGCAGCACCACGCTGTAGGGCTTGCGTCGTACCGCTTCGGTGAGCACGCCGCCTTCGCCGTAGCCGACATAGCCCGGCGGGGCGCCCTTGAGGGTGGATACGGTGTGGGCTTCCTGGAACTCGCTCATGTTGATGGTGATGACGTTCTGCTCGCCGCCATACATGGCTTCGGCCAGGGCCAGGGCGGTTTCGGTCTTGCCCACCCCGGAGGTGCCGGCCAGCATGAACACGCCGATCGGCTTGTTGGGGTTGTCGAGGCCGGCGCGGGAGGTCTGGATGCGCTTGGCGATCATCTGCAGGGCGTGGTCCTGGCCGATGATGCGTTTTTTCAGGTGCTGGTCCAGGTTGAGCACGGTTTCCAGTTCGTTGCGGGCCATGCGCCCCACGGGAATCCCGGTCCAGTCGGCCACCACCGAGGCCACGGCCTGGTAGTCCACGGTCGGCAGGATCAGCGGGCTTTCGCCTTGCAGGGCGTTGAGGCGCTGTTGCAGGTCCACCAGTTTTTCCCGCAGGCCGTGGCTGTCGTCGCCGACGTCGCTGTCCACCAGGCCGACGTTCTCGCGCAGTTGGGCGCGGGTCGCCAGCAGTTCGTCCACCAGGGTCTTCTCTTGCGCCCAGCGGCTTTCCAGCTCGGCCAGGCGCTCGCGCTCGGCAGCCAGGAGGCTCTCGCTGTTGGCCTGGCGGTTGCCGATGGCCACGCCGATCGCCTGTTCCCGGGCGATGATCTGCAGCTCGGTTTCCAGGGCCTCGATGCGCCGGCGGCTATCGTCCACCTCGGCCGGCACGGCGTGCAGGCTGATGGCGACGCGGGCGCAAGCGGTATCCAGCAGGCTGACGGACTTGTCCGGCAACTGGCGCGCGGGAATGTAGCGGTGCGACAGCTTGACCGAGGCTTCCAGGGCTTCGTCGAGGATCTGCACCTGATGGTGCTGTTCCATGGTCGAGGCCACGCCGCGCATCATCAGCAGCGCCTTGTCTTCCGAAGGCTCGGCCACTTGCACCACCTGGAAGCGCCGGGTCAGGGCCGGGTCCTTCTCGATGTGCTTCTTGTACTCGGCCCAGGTGGTGGCGGCCACGGTGCGCAGGGTGCCACGGGCCAGGGCCGGCTTGAGCAGGTTGGCCGCGTCGCCGGTGCCGGCGGCGCCACCGGCCCCTACCAGGGTGTGGGCTTCGTCGATGAACAGGATGATTGGCTTGGGCGAGGCCTGGACGTCCTCGATGACCTGGCGCAGGCGCTGTTCGAACTCGCCCTTCATGCTGGCGCCGGCCTGCAGCAGGCCGACGTCGAGGCTGCGCAGCTCGACGTCCTTGAGCGCCGGCGGCACGTCGCCGGCGACGATGCGCAGGGCGAAACCTTCCACCACCGCGGTCTTGCCGACCCCGGCTTCACCGGTGAGGATCGGGTTGTTCTGCCGGCGGCGCATGAGGATGTCCACCAGTTGGCGGATCTCTTCGTCACGGCCGACGATGGGGTCCAGCTTGCCGCTGCGGGCCTGTTCGGTGAGGTCGACGGTGAAGCGCTTGAGGGCTTCCTGCTTGCCCAGGGCGCTGGGGGCCATGGCGCCGCTGGCTTCACCGGGCACCGCGCCGGCACTGAAGCCGTCGCTGGCGCTCAGGGCGTTTTCCGGCGAGTCGCCGATGTACTCGTCAAAGCGCTCGCACAGGGTCTCGACCTTGATCTTGTCGAACTCGCGGGACAGCCCCAGCAACGCATGGCGCAGGCTCGGGGTCTTGAGGATGCCGATCACCAGGTAGCCGGTGCGCACCTGGCTTTCGCCGAACATCAGGCTGCCGTAGACCCAACCGCGTTCCACCGCCTCCTCGACGTGGGACGACAGGTCGGTGATCGAGGTCGAGCCCCGGGGCAGGCGGTCCAGGGCCTCGGTCAGGTCCTTGGCCAGGCGCGCCGGCTCCAGGTTGAACTGGCGGATGATGCGGTGCAGGTCCGAGTCCGTAAGTTGCAGCAACTGGTGAAACCAGTGGGCCAGTTCCACATAGGGGTTGCCCCGCAGTTTGCAGAAGACCGTGGCGGCTTCGATGGCTTTGTAGGCAACGCTGTTGAGTTTGCCGAACAGCGCCGCGCGACTGATTTCACCCATGCTCTGTGCTCCTTGGTGTATGTGAGGTAGTGGCCAGGTCGGCGTAGTGCCGGGCCAGTATTAGATCCTTGGCATCGCTGCCGGGTTGGCCGAGCCAGGTGTTGAAACCCAGGCGCTGGCGGCCGTTGAGTTGCAGCTTGGGCACTTCGTCCTTGAGCAGGACCAGGTTCAGGTCCCAGTCCAGTTCATGCCCCAGGTATTCGGCGACCCAGGCCACCAGTTCCTTGAACTGCTGGCCGTCGGGCAGCATCCCCAGGTACTCGTCGAGCTTCAGCGGACCCAGGCGAATGCGGAATTTGTGCTGGCGGTCCCAGACGTGGCTGCCCAGGCAGAAGTCCACCCCCAGCTGATGGGACTGCACCCCGAGCCGGCTGCGATCGGGCAGCTCCAGCCACTGGCCGACGTATTCCTCGATCTGCACCGGCAGGCCGAAGTACTCGCCGATGATCGCCCGCAGGCCATCCGGGTAGCGGGTCTGGGCCGCCAGGTGGCCGCTGTAGTGCAGCTTGGCGGTGTCGGGGATCAGCCCCTGCTTGAGCAGGCTGGGCATGCCCCGGCCACTCAGGGCGGCGAGGCGCGCCGACCAGTAGTCGTCGTCCGGGCGGTCGTGGCTCACTGTCGGCCGGGCTTCGGCCCAGGCCCGGTAGAACAGGCTCAGCAGGCGGTGGTGGAACACATCGAGAAAGCGCTTGCTGGTGCTGTCGGCGTTGTTGCGCTGGCGCTCGCGCACGTACTCGGTGATGTGCAGCGGCAGCGGCCCGTTGGGCCCGCCAAGGCCAAAGAAGAACTGCTCCAGACGGGTTGCGGCGCCGTCGCTGCCGGGGGTGACGGAGGCCAGGGTGGCCGGGGCGAAGGTGCAGTCGGCCTGCTGGCCCAGGCGCAAGGGATCGTCCGCCAGGCGCAGGGAGTGACCGAAGCGCGGCAGTTGCGGCGACAGGCATTCGATACGCCGCAGGGCCTGGAAGAAGTCGTACTCCCAGGGCTCGGCGCGCATCGCCGTCAGCGTATTCAAAGAGTCGGACGACGTCCGGGCTTGGCTTTCCATCGCATGATCTCGCCGCGTTCGGTGGTACGGATCACCGTCTCGGTAAAACTGTTGATCGACACATAACGTGCCAGGAAGCGCTCGAATACCGCGCCGAGCAGAAACACCCCGGTGCCGCGAAACGCGTTTTCATCGAACTCCAGGGTGATCTCCAGGCCCCGGCCGAAGACGATCGGCCCGGGCATCGGCAGGCGCCGGGTCACCGCCTTGCTGCTGACTTCCCGCAGGCCCTCGATCTGCAACTGCAGGGCTGCGTCGTTGCTGTCGCCGTACAGCCGCAGCAGCTCGCGCAGGGCCGCCGCGCCCTGGCCCTGTTCGGCGAGGGACAGGTAGTTCAGCGACAGCTGGCTGATCAGGCGCCAGGCCTTGCCGTCGTGGGCATGGCTGGGGCGCGGCCGGCTCGGGCCCGCCAGGCAGCGGATGGCCTGTACCGGGGCGCTGTCGGCCAGGGTGAAGTCAGTCTTGCCGCTGCCCACGTTCATGAACAGCGGCAGGTCGCGGTTGGTGCACAGGGCGCTGACCCCGAGCTGGCGCAGGTCGTGGCGGTAGGGCGCCTGCCGGCTATCCACCAGGCTGACGAAGGATTCACTGCCGATGTAGGTGGAGCGCGGGCCGTTGCGACGCTGGTCGCTGGACAGCACCCGTGGCTCGCGCCGGACGATGTAGTAGGACTGGTCGCGACCGTAGCGGGACGGATCACGCACGGCGTAGAAGGGCAGGAACGGCTGTTCCGGGCCGGTGCCGTGGCCGCTGATGGCGGTCAGCGAGTGGACCTCGAAATCCATCGGCCGGGTGCGGTCGGCGATCACATGGTGCTCGTTGACCCGGTCGGACAGGTGGATACGGTCCAGGCGCTTGGGAAACAGGTTGATCGCCGGGGTGCAGAAGGGCACGAACTGAGCGGTGCCGACGCTGCCTTCCAGGCTCTGGTCGAAGCGCTCGAAGAGCACGATCAGTTCCAGCTCCTGGCCGGCGCAGCGCTGGACCGCGCGGCCCAGCTGGGCGAATTCGACGAACAGGAAGCGGTTGGGCAGGGCGAAGTATTCCTGCAACAGGCGGTAGCCCTGGAAGGCCTGGGGCACCACCGGCAGCGCCGCGTCGCGGTCGTCGAAACCGCGCGAGCGCAGGGCGTCCGGGGGCAGGCGCTCGACCCAGTCGCCGCCCGGGGCCCGGGCGAACACCGCGCAGACGTTGCCCAGCAGCTGTTCGTAGAGGCGGAACGGCTGTTCGTCATTGCCGTTCAGGTACAGCGGCAACTCGTCCAGGGCCAGGCTGTTGAACGGCAGCTCGGCGCCGGTGCGCAGGGTCAGGCGCAGCCCGGCCTTGGCCCTGGGCTCGCTGGCGGCCAGGCGCCCGAGCACTGCCGACGGGTTGCCGAAGTACTCGGCCTGGGCCACTTGCAGCGGCCACAGGGTCACCGGGTGCGCGGTGCGGTATTCGCAGCAGGTCTGGGTATCGCGGCCCAGGGCGGCGCGCAGGCTGGTGCCGCGCTCCAGGGTGAAGCCGCTGCTCAGGGAGCCTTCGTCGGGATCGGCCTGCAACTGCACCACGGTCATCGACGGGGTCGGTGCCAGGTAGTGCGGGTAGGCGATCTCCAGCAGGTTGTGGGTGAAGGTCGGGTACTCGGCATCAAGCTTGAGCTGCACCCGGGCCGTCAGGTAGGCGAAGCCCTCCAGCAGGCGCTCGACATAGGGGTCGGCGCAGTCCATGCCCGACAGGGTCAGGCGGCTGGCGATCTTCGGGAATTCCTTGGCGAACTCCGCGGCGCTTTCGCGCACGTGGTGCAGTTCCTGGTTGTACAGCTCCAACAGGCGCGGGTTCATGAGCGCCTCCGAGAGTCGGCGTGCACCACCCGTACATGGCCCGATTCCAGGTCCATGTCGGTTTGCAGCAGCAGGCGCAGGGGCATCGGCTGGGCCCAGAGGTCGCCTTCGATCTCGAAGCTCAGGGCGTTGTGGTTCATTTCCCCGGGCGCGGTGCGTGCGCGTACCCGCAGGGTGCTGCGCAGGATGCGCGGCTCAAAAGTAGCGATGGCCTGGTGGATCAGCGCCTCCAGGGCCGGGATATCGATGCTCGAAGCGCTGTACCCGGCCAGGGCCGGCAGGCCGTAGTTGACCACCGAAGTACCGGCGGGGGTGTGCAGGGTGGCGTCGGCTTCCAGCAGGGAAGTGGTGTTGAGCAGCCAGGCCAGGTCGCGCAGTACCGAGGCCTTGAGCTGGCTCAGGGACAGCACGCGCTTGTCCGGGCTTTCTTTCAGGTTGCCGGGTTCATCGTCGGTCAGACGATCCAGCAAAGAGGGTTGCAAGCGATCGCGGGCGGCGATGTCGGTTACCAAAGGGTTCGCTCCAGGATCGGATGGCGCAGGCATGACGTCACGAAAAGGGGCATAACCAAAGACTCACGAGAACGCGGTCCTGGCCAACCGTCCTCGCGTTGCGCCAGGCGCAACGCGAGGGCCGGGTCGGTCGCCGCCACAGGGCGGCGACCGCAGCGGATCAGCGCTTGGTGTTGGAGCGGATGTTCCAGCCGTACTTGATCGGGCCGCCGTCCTTGGTGCCGTCGGCTTTCTGCGGCTGGTACTCGACCATCACCTGAGCGAAGTTCAGGGTGATGTTTTCGGTCAGGCGGTCATCGCTGCCCGAACCGCCGGTGCTCAGCGAAGTGATCAGCACTTCTTCCAGGTCGATGATCATGTACTCGACCTGGCTTTCGCCGCCGGCCTTGCGCACGGTCAGGCGCACCTTGTCGATGTGCTTGCCGCTGGAGCAATGCATCATCAGGTTCGGCGATGCCTTGTCCACGTACTTGGTCAGCGACAGGTCCTGGATGTTCACCTTGCCCGCACCGCCGCCACCGCCCACGTGCATGTTGCCGGACTGGGACATGCCCCAGCTCCAGTTCAGCACGTCGATTTCGTCCTTGTGGGCTTTGTCCATGGACTCGCCCTTGATGTCACCGATCTTGATGAAAATATCAACAGCCATGTTTTCTCCCTGTGTGGCACTTGCCACGATGTTGATTCAGCGTCTGTCGCCGCTGCACCAGGCCTTGGGGCCGCGACGACAGGTTTGAGTCGGTTATGGGTCAGGCGCCCTTGGCGGACGGCAGTTTGGATACCAGGCGCAGCGACACGGTCAGCCCTTCAAGCTGATAGTGCGGGCGCAGGAAGAACTTCGAGTTGTAGTAGCCGGGGTTACCTTCGACTTCCTCGACCACCACCTCTGCCGCGGCCAGTGGGTGCTGGGCCTTGGTGGTTTCGGTGGAGTGCGCGGGGTCACCGTCGACGTAGTTGAGGATCCAGTCCTGCAGCCAGCGTTGCATCTCGTCCTTCTCTTTGAAGGAGCCGATCTTGTCGCGCACGATGCACTTCAAGTAGTGAGCGAAGCGGCAGGTGGCGAACAGGTACGGCAGGCGCGCGGCCAGGTTGGCGTTGGCGGTAGCGTCCGGGTCGTCGTATTCGGCCGGCTTCTGCAGCGACTGGGCGCCGATGAAGGCGGCGAAGTCGGTGTTCTTCTTGTGCAGCAGTGGCATGAAGCCGTTCTTCGCCAGTTCCGCTTCACGGCGGTCGGAGATGGCGATCTCGGTCGGGCACTTCATGTCCACGCCACCGTCGTCGGTGGGGAAGGTGTGGGCCGGGAGGTTTTCCACCTCGCCACCGGACTCCACGCCGCGGATCCGCGAGCACCAGCCGAAATGCTTGAACGAACGGTTGATGTTCACGGCCATGGCGTAGGCGGCGTTGGCCCAGGTGTACTTGGAGCTGTCGGCGCCGTCGGTGTTTTCCTCGAAGGCGAAGGCTTCCACCGGGTCGGTCTTGGCTCCGTATGGCAGGCGCGCCAGGAAACGCGGCATGGTCAGGCCGATGTAGCGCGAGTCTTCCGATTCACGCAGCGAGCGCCAGCCGGCGTATTCCGGGGTGGTGAAGATCTTGGTCAGGTCGCGCGGGTTCGACAGTTCCTGCCACGAGCCCATGCCCATCACGGTCGGCGAAGCCGCGGCGATGAACGGGGCGTGCATGGCGGCGCAGACCTTGGACAGCTCGCCCAGCAGCTCCACATCCGGTGGCGACTGGTCGAAGTAGTAGTCGCCCACCAGGCAGCCGTAGGGCTCGCCGCCGAACTGGCCGTATTCCTCTTCGTACATCTTCTTGAAGAGCGGGCTCTGGTCCCAGGCCGTGCCCTTGAATTTCTTCAGGGTCTTGTGCAGCTCCGGCTTGGAGATATTGAGCACGCGGATCTTGAGCTGCTCGTCGGTCTCGGTGTTGTTCACCAGGTAGTGCAGGCCGCGCCAGGCGCTTTCCAGCTTCTGGAATTCCGGGTGATGGATCACCTGGTTGACCTGGGCGGTGAGCTTGGCGTCGATGGCGGCGATGATCGACTCGATCGACTTGATGGCATCGTTGGACACCAGGTCGGTCTGCGCCAGGGCCTGCTCGGCCAGGGTTCGCACCGCGGTTTCAACAGCTTCGCGAGCACGCTCGGTCTTGGGCTTGAATTCCTGTAGCAGCAGCGAGGCGAATTCGCTGGCCTGCTCGGTGGCGCCGGGTTGCGCCTGATTGTCACGCATCAATTCGGTCATGATCGTTGGTCCTGATTTATGCGTTCGGCTCGGAGTCAGCAGGCTTTGGCGCACTGGCCAGGGCCTGGAGCAACGCCGGATCCTTGATGGCTTTCATGATGATTTCTTCGGCGCCGGTCTTGCCGTCCATGTAGGTCAGCAGGTTGGCCAGCTGGGTACGGGCTTCCAGCAACTGGTTCAAGGAATCGACCTTGCGCGCCACGGCCGCCGGGCTGAAGTCGTCCATGCTCTCGAAGGTGATGTCCAGGCTCAGGTTGCCTTCGCCGGTCAGCTCGTTGGGCACGTGGAAGGCCACCCGAGGCTGCATGGCCTTGAGGCGCGAGTCGAAGTTATCGACGTCGATTTCCAGGAACTTGCGATCGGCCACGGCCGCCAGGGGCTCCGCGGGCTTGCCGGCGAGATCGGCCATCACGCCCATGACGAAGGGCAGTTGGACCTTTTTCTCGGCGCCGTAGAGTTCGACGTCGTACTCGATCTGCACCCGGGGCGCGCGGTTGCGCGCGATGAACTTTTGAGAACTTTGCTTCGCCACGTTGTGCTCCTGGTCGCTGCTGCGACGGTGTTGGCGTCGGTCGGTGGTTGCCGCTGACGATACTGCTCGGCTGTTCCGGGGTTAGTCGGATTCAGGGCCGCGCAGGTTTTCAAATTGGGACATGCCGTCGGGAATCAGATTGCGCACGATGGCCGCGAAGTCGGCGTTGACCAGGTTCTTGGCCCGGTTGAGCAACACCGGCAGCGGGCTCGAAGGCTCGTGGCGGCTGTAGTAGGCCAGCAGCCGGTCAAGGCTGCGCAGCACGTCTTCGCGGCTGTTTATCTCGCCGGAAATCCGTGCCGGGGCTGGCGCTGCGGGCGCGTCGGGCACTTCGGTGGACGGCCCGTCGGAGTGTTCCTCGGCTGCGTTCTGGGCGCCTTGCGGGGCGTGCTGGCCCAGCACCTGCAGCGCCAGGCGCAGGGGCTGCTTGAGGGCCGTGAGGTCCACACCGCTGGCCGAGCCTACCTGTTCGCTGACCTGTTTCTCGATGCTTTCGGCCGCCGAGCGGGCTGTGCTCAAGGCGCTGCGAATAGCATCCAGGTGCTCGGGGTCGCTGTCCTGCAGGGCGCCGGCCAGGTGGTCGGAGCCCAGGCTCTCGCCGGAAAAGTGCTGCAGGCCGGCGGCGTTCAGCGCGGCTCGCAGGCTCACCGGGCCGAAGGCTCGGGAACGGGTCAGGATGGCTTCGCGGAGCAGGCCGATGGTGGTGTTGGACGCCAGGCCGGCCAGGGCGTTGATGCGCACCGTGGGGTCATTGTCGTCGTCGGCGTCCAGGCGCGGATGCAGGTCCGCCCAGTAGTCCCGAAGCAGGCCGTCGATCAGTTCGAGGCTGGTGGCCAGGCCCGGCAGGCCTTCGAGGGCCAGGGTGCTCTGCAGGAGAAAATGGGTGATGCGCAGGTCTTTGCTGCGCGCCAGCAGATCCAGGCTCTGTTGCTGGATGCTGCGCCAGTCCGGCGGTTCGGCCGGCAGGATCGAGTCGCCCATGCTGCGCTCGGGCTGGCCCTGTGCGGCCCGCTCCAAGTGCAAGAAATCCGCGTCATATTCCAGGTCTTCGCCACAAGGCGAAGTTGCTGAAATCGCGGCGAGCAACATCGGTACATCCACCTGGTTTGATCTCCCTATCAGCCTGCAGGACAGTCAGGCAATTAATGCACTAGTTGTTTGTGAACTCGCGCACATTTCTTGGTTTATATAGACTCGTTGATACTAGTGAGCCATCATCCGTGTTCAAGAAGTTGTGCATTTTTGGTGTAGTAGTTGTGCCTTGTCAAGGTAAGCTATTCGCCCCGCATGACAGTGTTATGTCGCCTTATTAGTTCCTTGACCGGCGAGTCAGATCGGGGCGGTACGAAAGGCTTTTGTCATGCGTGTAGTTTAAGTTGAGCGATCATGCTGTGAACGGCGCTGTTTAAAGGGTTTTTTGCGGACTTTTCATTTTTTTACGGAACTTTTTTCCCTTCGCCGGTTCGCACGCGGAAGTACAGCAAGGAGGCGCGATGTCGCTGTGTTTGACTATCACTAGTTATCACAAGATTACCCCTGGTCAGTGCCCTGAAAAACTAATGGACCAGGGAATGATGGCAATTGGCCGCAGTTCCGATAATGACTGGGTACTTCCTGATCCCGAACGCTTAGTTTCCGCGCGGCACTGCGTCATCCAATACAAGGATGGCCGTTATTATTTGACCGATAACAGTACTAATGGTGTGGAGTTAGTCCGTGCCGGTATTCGTATGCGCCGGGGTAGCAGCGAGCCTCTGGAAGATGGCGAGGTTATTCGCATTGGCGATTATGAAATCAGTGCACGCATCGATTTCAGCCTGAATCGCCCGGGGGCTGAACCCTTTTCCGGGGACAGCTCCAATAGTTTCGAGGCGCTGATGGGGCGTCAGGCGTCGCCGACCCCCATCGAACCGATTTCCATGGCCCCGGTGGCGCACTTCCAGGGGGCCTCGGCCCAGGACACCTTTCCCGACCTGTTCGACTTTCTTGCCCCCAGCGCGACCCCGCCGGCCACCCAGCCCGACCACGTGCCGGCCGAGCAGCACGATTTCCGCCCGCCGACCCCCACCGCGGTGCCCCAGCCCGTGGCGCCACCGCCGCCATCGGTCCCCCAGGGCGGGGCAATGATCCCGGAAGACTGGGACCTGTTCGGCTCGACGCCGGCAAGCCCTGCGCCGGTGCCCAGTGCGCCGCCGGTGGTGGCACCGCCGATGGTTGCCGCCGCGCCGGTTGCCCACCTGGCCCCGTTCGCGGCAGAACCTGCGCAACCGCAACCGCAACCGCAACCGCAACCGCAACCGCAACCGCAGCCGATCGCTCAAGCGCCCGTGGCCCCCGTGGTTTCCGAGGCGCAGTTGGCTCCGCCCGCGCCGGCCCCGGTCGCCCCCCAGGGGGATCTGCTCCAGGCCTTTCTGCGTGGGGCCGGGCTCGATCAGTTGCGCATCGACCCGCAGCAGGCCCAGGCCCAGATGGAGAGCCTGGGCCGCAGCTACCGGTTGATGGTCGAAGGCCTGATCGATGTGTTGCGTGCCCGCAGCAGCCTCAAGGGCGAGTTCCGCATGCAGCAGACGATGATCCGACCGGTGGAAAACAACCCGCTGAAGTTCGCACCCAATGTGGACGAGGCCATGCTCCTGCTGCTGCGCCACAGCAACCAGGCATTCATGGCCCCGGATCAGGCCGTGCAGGACAGTTTCGATGACCTGCGGGCCCACCAGCTGGCGGTCATGGCCGGTGTGGAAGCGGCCATCAAACACCTGCTGGGGCGCTTCGAGCCCACTGAGCTGGAAGCCCGCATGGCCCGCCCCGGCGGCCTGGGCAACCTGTTCAGTGGCTCGCGCCAGGCGCAGAACTGGCAGCAGTTCACGGCACTCTACAAACAGATTTCCCAAGAGGCCCAGGACGATTTCCAGGACCTCTTCGGTCGTGAGTTCAGCCGCGCCTACGAAGAACACACCCATCGGCTGCGCCGTTCCTGAGCGCGCCTGGAACACCCGAAAAACACGGATACACGGACAGCTGATACGTCATTGAGGACGCAGGATGATTCAACGATTGCTGACATTGGTTGCCATGCTGGTACTGGCGGCCTGTGCCAAGGACGCACCACCTCCCGGCGAACCGGCCAAGGAAACGCCCGGCGCCACGACCGTGGAGCTGCATTTCCAGGCGGTGAGGGGGCTCAACCCCGGGCCTGATGGCCAGAGCACGCCGGTGCGGGTACGGATCTTCGAGCTGAAGAATCCGGCCACTTTCATGCGCGCCGACTACTTCGCCCTGGCGGAGCGGGCGCCGGCTACCCTCGGCCCGGACCTGATCGACCAGGATGAAGTGCTGGTCAAGCCCGGCGACCAGTTCACCCTCAAGCGCACCCTGGACCCGGCCACCCGTCAGGTCGGCCTGCTGGTGGGCTATCGCGAAGTGGACCAGGCCCTGTGGCGGGTCGGGGTCGATACCGCACAGCGCCAGAGCAACCCATATCAGATCGTCCTCGACGTCCGCGCGGTCAGCGCCGAGCTCGTGGCATCCCCATCCAGCCCTGCCCAATAGGTAATCGGAGCAACCATGTCCTGGAACAATCGCGTGGTCTGGTCGGAAGGCATGTTCATTGGAACCCAGCACTTCCAGCAGCATGACCGGTACCTGGAAAACCTCATCGACGCCCGCAGCCGCCCGCTGTCGACGGGAGCCTGGGGGTTCTCCGAGCTGCATATCGATCAGGGCCTGCTGGCCCAGGGCAAGCTGGCCATCGTCAGCGCCCGCGGCCTGCTGCCCGATGGTACGCCGTTCAACATTCCCCATGACGACCTGGCGCCCAGCCCCCTGTGCATCGACGACAACCTGCGCGACGGCCTGGTGTACCTGGCGCTGCCCCTCAAGCGTGCCGGTGCCCGGGATACCGTGGACGAAGGCGAGGAACTGGGCGGCGCCCGCTACCTGAGCCAGGTACGCGAAGTGCGTGACGACAATGCGCCGTTCGAGAACCGCGCGCCGGTGGCCGTGGGTTCTCGGGCGCTGCGTCTGCTCACCGCCCAGGACGGCCTCAGCGACTACGCCGCCATCGGCGTGGTGCGGGTCAAGGAGAAGCGTGCCGACCGTGCTCTGGTGCTGGACGATAGCTACATTCCGCCGGTGCTGGACGTGGCCGCCTCCAAGCCGCTGAGCGCCTTTCGCAGCGAGCTGCTGGGCCTGCTGCACCAGCGCGGCGAGGCCCTGGCCGGGCGTGTGGTGGCGTCGGGCGCTGGCGGCGCTTCGGAAATTGCCGACTTCATGCTCCTGCAACTGGTGAACCGCGCCCAGCCCCTGGTCAGCCACCTGAACCAGATCAGCCCGCTGCACCCCGAGCGCTTGTTCAGCGAGCTGGTGAGCCTGGCCGGCGAGTTCTCGACCTTCACCCACAGCGCCCGGCGCCCAGAGCAATACCCGCAGTACCAGCACGATGAGCTGGCCATGAGTTTCGCCCCGGTGATGCAGGCCCTGCGTGAAGCGCTGTCGATGCTGATCGACAGCAAGGCAACGCCGATCCCCATCGTCGAGAAAGCCTACGGCGTACACGTGGCAATGCTGGCCGACCGCACCCTGCTGGAGAACGCCAGCTTCATCCTGGTGGTGCGTGCCGACGTACCGGGCGAGACCCTGCGCGGGCGCTTCGCCCAGCAGAGCAAGGTGGGTTCGGTGGAGCACATCCGCGACCTGGTCAACCTGCAACTGCCGGGCATCGGCCTGCTGCCGCTGCCGGTGGCACCGCGGCAACTGCCGTACCACGCAGGCTCGACCTACTACGAGCTGGACCGTGGCAGCGAGCACTGGAAACAACTGGTTCACTCCGGCGGCTTCGCGTTCCACGTCGCGGGAGAATTCCCGGGCTTGAACCTGGCCTTCTGGGCCATTCGAGGATAAGTCGCGATGCATCCTTTCGACGATTCGGCAGGGCAGCCGTCCCCGGCCAACGACCGTACCCAATTCATGCCGCGCCCCGGGGGCCGTGCTCCCGAGCCCGGGCGCCCGGCCGCTGCCCCTGCGCCGTCGCTGGCCATGCCGGCGGCGCCGCTGCCGGCCGGCCAGGCCCGTGGCCTGAACCCCCTGGAAAGCGCCGCGGGCCCTCTGCTGGCCTTGCTCACAAGGCTGCGCAGCACCCTGGCGCACCCGGCGCCGGCCAGCCTGCGGGCGCAACTGCTGGCCTACCTGCGCCAGTTCGAGGAGCGCGCGGAAGCCGCCGGCGTGCCGCGCAACGACGTGCTGCTGGCCCGCTATGCGCTCTGTACTGCCCTGGATGAAGCCGTGCTGAGCACGCCCTGGGGCAGCACCAGCGACTGGGGCAAGCAGAGCCTGCTGATCACCGTGCACAACGAGGCCTGGGGCGGCGAGAAGGTCTTCCAGCTGCTGGAACACTGCCTGCAAAGCCCGCGCGAGCGCCTGTACCTGCTGGAGCTGTTGTACCTGTGCATGTGCCTGGGTTTCGAAGGCCGCTACCGGGTGATGATCGATGGCCGCAGCCAGCTGGAGGCCCTGCGCGAGCGCACCGCGGCCACCATCCGCAGCGCCCGTGGCGAGCACGAGCGCGAGCTGTCGCCGCACTGGCGCGGGGTCAGCGTGGCCCGTGACCGGCTGGCCCAGTTCATGCCGCCCTGGGTCGGTATCGCCATCGGCGTGGCCCTGCTGCTGGCGCTGCTGTTCGGCCTGCGCCTGAAACTGGCGGCGGACGCCGAGCCGGTGTTCAAGAACATCCATGCCCTGGGCGAGATCCCGGTGCAGACCCTGGACCGCCCGGTGATCCAGCCGAAGATCGTCGAGCGTCCGCGCCTGGCGGGCTTCCTCGCCGAGGACATCAAGGCCGGGCGGGTGGCGGTGGAAGACGCCGTCGACCGTTCGGTGGTGACCATCCGTGGCGACGAGCTGTTCGCCTCGGCCAGCGCCAGCATCCTCGACGACTACCAGCCGTTGATGCTGCGCATCGCCGACGCCGTGCGCAAGGTCAAGGGCCAGGTGCGCATCACCGGCCACAGCGACAACCGGCCGATCGCCACCTTGCGCTTCCCGTCGAACTGGAAGCTGTCCCAGGCGCGCGCCGAATCGGTGCTGCAGATCCTCGCGGCGAAGACCGGCCAGCCGGAGCGCTTCAGCGCCGAAGGCCGCAGCGACACCGAGCCACTGGCAACCAATGCCACCGCCGAAGGGCGGGCACGTAATCGTCGGGTAGAAATCAGCGTATTGGCGGAGGGGGTCGAGTGAAGGCGTTTTTCAGTTTTGTGATTCGCTGGGTGATCCCGCTGCTGGGGCTGATCGCCCTGAGCCTGATCATCTGGTTCATTGGCCCGCTGCTGGAGTTCCTGGTACCGGAAGGTCGGCGTTGGGCGCTGATCATTTTCATCTTTGCGCTGTGGATCGGCTACCGGGTGTTTCGCATCATCCAGGCCCGCCGGCATGCGGCCAAGGTCTTGCAGAGCCTGGCCGCCGACACCCCGCCGGACCCGGACAGCGTGGCCACTGCCGAGGAACTGGCCGCCCTGCGCCAGCGCATGGACGAAGCCCTGGCACTGCTGAAGAAGGCCAAGCTCGGCGGTGACGAGCGACGCAATCTCTACGAGCTGCCGTGGTACGTAATCATCGGTCCGCCGGGTTCCGGCAAGACCACCGCGCTGGTCAATTCCGGCCTGCATTTCCCCCTGGCCGCCCAGTTGGGCGCCGGTGCCGTGCGCGGTGTGGGCGGCACCCGCAACTGCGACTGGTGGTTCACCGACCAGGCCGTGCTGCTCGATACCGCCGGCCGCTACACCACCCAGGACAGCCACGCCACGGTGGACAAGGCGGCCTGGCTGGGCTTTCTCGACCTGCTGAAAACCCAGCGCTCGCGGCGGCCGATCGATGGCGCCTTCGTTGCCATCAGCCTTTCCGACCTGCTGCTCGGCAGCGAAGCGGAGCGCGCTGCCCACGCCGCAGCGATCCGCCTGCGGATCCAGGAGCTGTACACCCAGCTGGGCGTGCGCTTCCCGATCTACCTGATGCTCACCAAGCTCGATCTGGTGCCGGGTTTCATGGAGTTCTTCGACTCCCTGAGCAAGGAAGAGCGGGCCCAGGTCTGGGGCATGACCTTCGCCCTGGACGACGGCAAGAGCAGTGACAGCCCCCTGGCCCACCTGCCGGAGGAGCTGGCGGCCCTGGAGCAGCGGCTCAACGAGCGCCTGGTGGAACGCCTGCAGCAGGAACGCGACCCGGCGCGGCGTGACCTGATCTACGGCTTCCCGCAGCAGTTCGCCGCGCTCAAGGAGTCCTTGCAGAGCTTCCTGGAGGGGGTGTTCAAGCCCAATGCCTTCGAGGAACGGGTACTGCTGCGCGGGGTGTACTTCACCAGCGGCACCCAGGAAGGCAGCCCGATCGACCGCCTGATCGGCGCCATGGCCCAGAGCATGAACCTGGACCGCCAGCACCTGGCGCGGCAGACCGGCACCGGGCGCAGCTACTTCATCGAGAAGCTGTTCAGTGCCGTGGCCTTTGCCGAGCGCGGGCTGGTGGGGGTCAACCCCAAGGTCGAGCGCCGGCGCAAATGGATCGCCCGTGGCGCCCTGGCTGGCACCGTAGCCCTGGTGCTGGTGGTCAGCACCTTGTGGATCATCAGCTACCGGGCCAACCAGGCCTACATTGCCCAGGTCGACCAGCGCGTCGGCCCGGTGCGCCAGGACGTGCAGAACCTCAGCCCGGCCCAGCGCGATGTGCTGGCGGTGCTGCCGCTGCTCAACGCCACCCGCCACCTGGCCGGCGACGCACCAGGCTGGGCCGAAGGCCTGGGCCTGTACCAGGGCGACATGCTCGAAGCCGAGTCCGCCAGCGTCTATCGCAAGCTGCTGGTGGCGGTGTTCGCCCCACGGCTGATGACCCGCATCGAAGAGCAACTGCACAGCGGCGGCAACTCGGACTTCCTCTACGAGGGGCTCAAGGCCTACCTGATGCTGGCGGACAGCGAGCACTACGACCCGGACTTCATCAAGGCCTGGATCACCCTGGACTGGGATCACACCCTGGCCCGCGACCTGCCGCCCGACCAACGCCAGGCCCTGACCGGCCACCTGCAGGCGCTGTTCGAGAAGCACCCGCCCAACGCGCGCCTGGACCAGCGCCTGATCGACGACCTGCGCCGCCAGCTGCAACAGCTGCCGGTGGCCCAGCGGGTGTATGACCGGGTCAAGCGCGCCAAGTTGCCGGACGGCGTGCCGGACTTTCGCCTCAGCGAGGCCGGTGGCCGTGACGCCGCGCTGGTGTTCACCCGCAAGAGCGGCAAGCCGTTGAGCGAGCCCCTGAGTGGGTTGTTCACCGCCAAGGGCTACCGCCAGGGCTTCCTGCTGGCCAGCCTCAACCAGGCTGGCACCCTGGCGGAGGAGCAGTGGGTGCTGGGTCGCGATCAGGCCGACCAGCAGAACGTCGCCAGCCTTGCCGCCGACGTGCGCCGCCTGTACTTCCAGGATTACCTGCGCCAGTGGGACGCCTTGCTGGCGGACATCGACTTTGTGCCGATCACCAGCGTGGCCCAGGCCGCCGACGTGCTGCGGATTCTGTCCGGGCCCACTTCGCCGCTGAAGAAGCTGCTGGTGGCCGTGGCCAAGGAAACCGACCTGCAACAGGAAGAGCGCCTGCTGGCGGCCCAGGGCCAGAAGGTCGAGGGCGGTGTGGACCAGCTCAAGCAACGCCTGGGTTCTCTGCTGGGCCAGGAACAGTCGGCCAACCCGGCTGCCGTGGCCAGCAGCGAAGACCCGGTGAGCGCGCACTTCGCCGAACTCAACAGCCTGGTGAGCAAGGGCGAGGGCGAGCCGGCGGCCATCGACGGCCTGCTGGCGGACATGAACGCCCTGTACGTGCAGGTCAGTGCCATGGTCGGGGCCAGCGGCGACGCGCTGCTGGGCGAGGCCAAGAACCAGGCCAGCGCCGCTGCGGCGCGGGTCAGCCTGACCGCCGAGCGTCAGCCACCGGTGGTCCAGGGGCTGGTCAAGTCGGTGGTGGGTTCCACCACCAACACCATGATGGGCGGCGTGCGCAACCAGCTGAACGCGGCCTGGGTCAGCGAAGTGGTGAACGTCTATCGCCAGTCCCTGAGCGGCCGTTATCCGATGTCGCCGGGCAGCTCCCGGGACGCGACCCTGGAAGACTTCGGCCAGTTCTTCGGCACCGGCGGGGTGATGGACAACTACTTCCGCAAGTACCTGCAGCCCTACGTCAACACCTCGACCACCACCTGGAGCTGGCAGCCAGGCGCGGCGCAGAAGCTGGGGATTTCCCCAGGCGTGCTGCAGACCTTCCAGCGCGCTTCGAACATTCGCGATGCCTTCTTCCGCTCCAGTGGCGGTACCCAGCCGGCCGTGCGTTTCGAACTCAAGCCGGTGGCGATGGACGCCAATATCAGCCAGTTCCTCCTCGACCTGGACGGCCAGCAACTGAGCTACGACCACGGCCCGAGCCGGCCGGTGGCCATGCAATGGCCCAACCCGGGGAGCATCGGCGTGGTGCGCCTGTCGATCATGCCGCCATCGGCCACCGGGCGTTCCGGGATCACCCTGGATGGCCCCTGGGCCTGGTTCCGCCTGCTGGAGCAGTCGGACCTGACCGCCACCAATTCGCCGGACCGCTTCAACCTGCGGCTGCGGGTGGACGGTGCGAGCATTTCCTATGAGCTGCGGGCCAGCAGCGCCTTCAACCCGTTCAAGAGCCGGGTGCTCAGTGGCTTCAGCCTGCCGGAGCGGCTATGACGGCGCCAGGCCTGTACGGCAAGTTGGCCAGCCGCGGCGATTTTGTCAGCCGTGGCCTGCCGCAGAGCTTCATCGGCCCCTGGGACAGTTGGCTGGCGGCGGGGTTGCTGGCCAGCCAGAACGCCCTGGGCGAGCAGTGGCTGAACGCCTACCTGATCAGCCCGCTGTGGCGCTTCGCCCTGGCCCCCGGGGTCTGCGGGCCCCAGGCGGTGGTCGGGGTGGTGATGCCGAGCATCGACCGGGTGGGGCGCTATTTCCCCCTGACCGTGGCTGCGCTGCTGGAGCCCGAGGCTGACCTGGCTTCGTTGATCAGCGGCCCGGAGCAGTGGTTCGAACAGGTGGAAGAGCTGTTGCTGGCGACCCTGGAAGAGGGCGCCAGTTTCGAAGCCCTGGAAGAGGGCTTGCAGGCCCTGGGCGCGCCAAGCCCGGCCAGGCGGATCGAAGGCAGCCACTATGCCGGCCTGCAGCGGTTTTACGTCAGCGATCCACAGGCCCGGGGCGCGGTACTTGCGGCCCAGGCCTGCGCGGGATCGAGTGCCTGGTGGGGGCGCGGTTCGCAGTACATCAGCCCAATGCTGTTGCGCTGCCAGGGCCTGCCGCCGGCCAGTGAATTTGCGCAATTTTTGCTTGGACAAGAGGGTGCCGTCTAAATGCGTTCAGCGCCGCAACTGTCCTACCAGTCCGCCAGCTACAGCCATGTCGGCATGGTGCGGAAAATCAATGAAGACGCCTGGCTCGAAGCCCCGGAGACCGGCCTGTGGCTGGTGGCCGACGGTATGGGCGGGCACGCCGCCGGGGATTATGTCAGCAGCCTGATCGTCGACAGCCTGCGGGCGGTTCCGGCCGCCGACAGCCTGGACGACTATGTCGCCGCGCTGCGCAACGGCCTGGCCGCGGTCAACGCCGCGGTGCGCGAGGAAACCGCCAACCGTGGAGTGACCATGATGGGCAGCACCGTGGTGCTGCTGGCGGTACGCGGGGCCCGGGCGGTGTGCCTGTGGGCCGGCGACAGCCGCCTGTACCGGTTGCGGGACGAACAGTTGGAAGGCATTTCCCGGGACCACAGCTACGTCCAGGACCTGCAGGACAGCGGCCTGCTCAGCGAGGCCGAGGC
The DNA here is from genome assembly GCF_017947325.1 of Pseudomonas sp. MWU349. Classification (NCBI taxonomy): domain Bacteria; kingdom Pseudomonadati; phylum Pseudomonadota; class Gammaproteobacteria; order Pseudomonadales; family Pseudomonadaceae; genus Pseudomonas; species Pseudomonas sp. MWU349. The sequence continues at coordinate 292,982 of NZ_JAFEVP010000004.1, forward strand.
GCGGGTGCACCCGCGGGCCAACATCGTGACCCGGGCGATTGGCGTCGAGGCCCAGTTGGAGCTGTCCCAGGTCGACCTGCAGGTAAAGGACGGCGACACCTTCCTGCTGTGCAGCGACGGCCTGAACAAGACCGCCGAGGACTTTGAGCTGCGCGACGTGCTCAGCCACAGTGAGCCCAATGACGTGGTGCGCAGCCTGATCCACCTGGGCCTGACCCGGGGCGCCCCGGACAACATCACCGCCATCGTGATCAAGGCCGCAGGACACTGACCATGGACATTCTGATTCCCGGCTTTGACATCCAGGGCGAAATTGGCGAAGGCGCCATGGCCAGCGTGTACCTGGCGACCCAGCGTTCCCTGGAACGCAAGGTGGCACTCAAGGTGATGGCCGCGGCGCTGGCCGCCGACCCGAGCTTCTGCGAGCGCTTCCTGCGCGAGGGCAAGACCCTGGCGCGGCTGTCGCACCCGCACACCGTGACCATCCACGACATCGGCAATGTCGGCGAGCTGTACTACATGGCCATGGAGTACCTGCCCAACGGCACGCTGAAAGAGCGCATCGCCGCCGGGCTGACCCCGGAGCAGGGCCTGACCTATATCCGCCAGATCGCCTCGGCCCTGGGCTATGCCCATGCCCAGGGCCTGGTACACCGCGATGTGAAGCCAGCCAACATCCTGTTCCGCGCCGACGGCACGGCGGTGCTCTCGGACTTCGGCATCGCCAAGTCCCTGGACGACCGCACCCAGTTCACCCAGGCCGGTTTTGCCGTGGGCACCCCGAGCTACATGAGCCCCGAGCAGGCCCGTGGCCAGGACATCGATGGCCGCGCCGACCTGTATGCCCTGGGCGTGGTGCTGTATGAAATCCTGGTGGGCGAGCTGCCTTACAACGGCACCGATGCGCTGTCCACGGCCCTGGCCCACCTGACCGAGCCACTGCCGGAGTTGCCGCTGCACCACGGTCGCTACCAGCACATCCTGCGCAAGCTGTTGGCCAAGGACCCGGCCGAGCGCTACCCGGATGCCGCCGCCCTGCTGGCGGCCCTGGACAACCTGCCGGCCGCCACTGCCGAGGTGGAGGCGACGCTGATCCAGCCGTTGCCGCTGCCACCTCAGGCTGTACCCCAGTCAGTGTCCCAGCCTGCACCTCAGGGCAACGACCTGGCCGGGCTGACCCCGGTGTCCATCGAGATCCCGCGGCGGGCGCCGGCGCCCCAGCCGGCGTCGCGCCGCGAGCCGCCCGAGGAGCCGCCTGCGCCACCACGCACGGCCAATCTGCCACCAGTCGGTAGCGGGGCTTCCGAACAGCGGCGCGGCCCGGTATTGGCCCTGGCCGGGGTCGCCGTGGCTGTCGCTCTGGCCGTGGCGGGCGGTGCTTACTGGTGGCTGTCCGGCGACAGCCCGGCGCCTGTGCCCAAGACCGCTTCGCCGGTTGGCACCCCGCCTGCCGTGGTGGCGCCGCCGGTTGAGCAGGCGTTGGCCGCGGATGTCGATGGCGGCCAGCGGCCGTTGCTGATGCCGGGCAAGAAGACCCTGTTCCAGCGCGTGCTGAGCAAGCCGGGGGCGAGTTTCTCCAGCGAGCCTGGGGCCACACCGGACAAGCCGGTGCCGGCGTTCTCGGTGCTCTACGTGTATCAGCGCAAGAACTTCGACGGCCGCTCCTGGCTGCGCCTGGGGGCCGCCAGCGACGGCCGCAGCGCCGGCTGGTTGCCGGCCGAACAGGTCAGCGACTGGAAGCAGAGCCTGGTGCTGAAGTTCACCGAGCGTTCCGGTCGTGCACCGGTGATGTTCGTGCGTCAGGCCAGCGAGCTGGAGCGTTTGTTGGCGGACCCTGCGGCGGCCAAGAACCTGCTGCTCAAGGCACAGAAGAATCCCCAGGACGAGCAGCAGGTGCTGGCCCTGGAGCCCAATGCCAGCGCGGTGCCCCAGGACCAGTTCTACCTGCTGCCGATCTTCGATTCCAAGGAGAGTTTCGACGAGAACGGCCAGCCGGTGCAGTTGCTCAATGTGGCCTCCATCGACCCGGGCAACAGCTCGCAGAGCATCAGTGACAGCAGCGGCCAGCGTCTGCCGGCCAATACTCCGCCAGCGGCTGGCGATGCCTTCCGCACCGCGGTGGTGCTGGTGGTGGACACCTCGGTCTCGATGCAGCCCTACATCGACCAGGTGCGCGATGTGGTGCACGAGCTGCAAAGCAAGATCGCCCAGCGCGGCGAGCTGGACAGCGTCAGCTTCGGCCTGGTGGGCTTTCGCAACAACACCAGCAAGACCCCGGGCCTGGAGTACGTGACCAAGACCCTGGTGACCCTGGACCAGGGTCGCGACCCGCAGCGCTTCCAGGAGCTGGTGAGCCAGGTCAAGGCCACCAATGTCTCCAGCCATTCGTTCAACGAAGACGCTTTTGCCGGCGTGATGCAGGCCGTGGAGGGCATGGACTGGAAGGGCTATGGCGGCCGCCTGATCCTGCTGGTCAGCGATGCCGGGGCGCTGCGCAAGAACGACCCTTACAGCCGCACCCAGATGAACGAGGCAGAAGTGCGCCAGGCCGCCCTGGGCAAGCAGATCAAGATCTATGCCCTGCACCTGCGCACCGATGCCGGCAAGAAGAACCACGCCCAGGCGGAAACCCAGTACCGGGTACTGACCGCCGACGCCAACCCGAAGATCGGCGACCTGTACATTCCGGTGCCCGGTGGCGACGTGCGCAAGTTCGGCGAGCGGGTCGACGAGATCGGCACGGTGTTCGCCGACCTGGTGCATCAGGTACGCAGCAACCAGAGCCAGGAAGTCCCGGTGCTGGCGGCGGCGCCGAGCATCGCGCAGAAGTCGGCGGCCATCGGCTACGCCATGCACATGGATTTCCTCGGCCGCAAATCCGCCAGCCAGGCGCCCCAGCTGGTCAGCGCCTGGACCGCCGACCGCGACCTGACCAACCCGGCGCTGCCGGCGTTCCAGGTCTGTGTGATGCTCACCAAGCTGCAACTCAACGACTTGCAGCAGTCGCTGAAACTGATTGTCGACGCGGCGCGCAAGACCCAGACCTCGCCCAAGGATTTCTTCCAGGAAATCGCCAGCGCCAGTGCCTACATGAGCCGCGACCCGTCGGCCCTGCGCAAGGGCGGCAACCTGGCCGACGGCGGCGTGCTGGGGGAATACCTGGAGGGCCTGCCGTACCGCAGCAAGTCGCTGAACATGACCCAGGACCTGTGGCTGTCCCTGAGCGTGGCCGAGCAGGAAGACTTCATTGACGAGCTGGATTCGAAGATCCGCCTCTACGAAACCTTCCACAACGACCTGGCCAACTGGGTGCGCTTCGGTGATGCCGAGCCGGGTGATGCCCTGTACCGCGTTCCGTTGTCGACCCTGCCGTGATGCTCGATCTGGCGCAGGTGCACAAGAGCCGCGGCGAGGGTCGCCAACGCTACAGCCTGGTGATCCCCAGGCTGCAACTGCGTGCCGGTGATCAACTGGCGGTGGTCGGCCCCAGCGGTTGCGGCAAGAGCACGCTGCTGGACCTGCTGGCGCTGGTGCTGGCCCCGGATTCGGCGGCGCGCTTCGAATTCGCCCCGGCCAGGGATGCCATCGACATTGCCGGGATCTGGCGCGGCGACGGCCACAGCGCGCTGGCGCAGTTGCGCAGCCGGCACCTGGGGTATGTGCTGCAGACCGGCGGCCTGCTGGGCTTTCTCGACGTGCGCGCGAATATCAGCCTGCCCCGGCAGTTGCTGGGGCTGGCGGACGAGGGCATTCCCCGGCGCCTGGCCGAGCGCCTGGAGATCGCCGACCAGTTGCACAAGAAGCCCGCCGCGTTGTCGGTGGGCCAGCGCCAGCGGGTCAGTTGCGCCCGGGCCCTGGCCCACAACCCTCAGGTATTGCTGGCGGACGAGCCGACAGCGGCCCTGGACCCCTTGAACGCCCAGCGGGTGATGCAACTGCTGGTGCGCCAGTCTCGGGACCAGGGGGTGTGCTGTGTGATCGCCACCCACGACGAACCCCTGGCCCGGGCCAACGGCTTGCAGGTGCGCCGCATCGCCTGCCAGCGTGACGCCGATGGCGGAGTCACTGCCACGCTTGGGGAGGCCTGCTGATGCGCGCCTCCCTGACCGCGGCACTGGCCTGGCAGGACTACCGGGCCGACAGCTGGCTGTCGGCCTGTTCGGTGCTGGCCCTGGTGGCGGTGATCGCCCCCTTGCTGGTGCTGTTCGGGCTCAAGTTCGGGCTGGTCAGCAGCCTCACCGAACGCCTGGAAAAGGACCCGGCGGTGCGCGAGATCATTCCCCTGGGCGGCGGGCGTTTCAGCGCTGACTTCATCGCCCAGTTGGGGCAGCGTCCGGACGTGGCCTTTGCCTTGCCGCGCACCCGGCAGATCGCCGCCACCGCGGACCTGTCCCGGGGTACGGGGGATATCGGCCTGACCGTGGAAATGCTCCCCACCGCGGCCGGCGACCCCTTGCTCGGGCGCTTGCCGGCGCCCCGGGGCATGAGTGGCGTGCTGCTCAGCCGCACCGCCGCCGAGAAGCTTGGGGTGCAGCCGGGGGACTGGTTGCAGGCGACCTTTGGCCGGCAGGTCGCAGGGCGCAGCGAGGTACAGCGGACCCGGGTCCAGGTGGAGGGCGTTCTGCCGCTGGAGGCCTTTGCCCGGGACGCGCTGTTCGCCCCGCTGGCGCTGCTGGAAGCCGCCGAGGATTACCGCGACGGACGCGCTGTGGCGGCCCTGGGCTGGCTCGGCGATGCCCAGGCAACTGCCGGGCAGCGGGTTTACCCGGCGTTTCGCCTGTATGCCCGCGACCTGGAGGATGTCGAGCCATTGCGTCTGTATTTCGCCGAGCGCGGCCTGCTGGTGTCGACCCAGGCCCAGACCATAGCCCAGGTGCAGTCCTTGAGCCGCAACCTGGCCATCGTCTTCTGGGTGATTGCCGGGCTGGCCCTGGCGGGTGCCTTCGCGGCGATCTTCGCCGGGGCCCTGGCGGCGGTGGAGCGCAAGCGCCGGGAGCTGTCGGTGTTGCGCCTGCTGGGGTTTTCCACCGGTGCGCTGCTGCTGTTCGTGGTGGCCCAGGCGCTGTACAGCGCCGGTTTTGCCGCGCTGTTGAGCGGCGCCCTGTATGGCCTGGCCCAGGCCGGGCTGAATCATTTGTTCATGCAGGCGCCCGGCGAATACGCCAGCCACCTGCTGCCGGCCCATTACGGGCTGGCCCTGTTGGCGACGCTGGGCGTCAGCACTCTGGCCGCCGCGCTGGGTGGCTGGCGGGTGTCGCGCATAGAAGCCTGTGAAGGAATTCGCGATGTATAAGTTGATCAGCACCGTGCTGGCCATGACCCTGGCCGGAGCCGTGTGGGCCGAAGAGCCGGTGAACAAGATGGACAACCCCAAGCCGTTGCCGGACGACGTCAGCCTGCCGCTTCCCTGTGACGGCGAGATGGTATTCCGCTACGTCTATGTGCTGGCCCAGGGCACCCTGGACGACCGTGAGGTGAACCTCGGCTACCCCTTCAGCGAGGGCGAGAGCGGTTACCAGCAGTCGTTCATTTCCGGCTATCGCCGGGACTACATCAACGGCCAGTTCACCCTCAAGGACCTGCCTGGCGCCTGGAGCAAGACCATTGGCCCGGCGTTGCCGAAAAGTGGTGCCGGGGTACCCCTCAAGCCAATGCTGTATTTCATCGGCAAGTACGAGGTCACTGCCCGCCAGTACGCCCAAGTCATGGCCCAGGCCCAGTCCCTGGCCAGCGGGGATCCGGCCCCGGCCTGTGAGGTACCGGATGGCCTGCAGGGGCGCCTGCCCAAGGTCAAGCTGTCGCGCTTCGAGGCCGAGCGCTTTGCCGCGGTGTACAGCGCCTGGCTGATGAAGAACCACCGCGACCTGCTGCCGGTCAGCGGTCGTGGCAGTTCCTCGGAAGACGGTGGCCTGGGCTTTGTGCGCCTGCCCACCGAGGTGGAGTGGGAATACGCCGCCCGCGGCGGCCAGGCGGTCAGCCGCCAGGAGCTGGAGGGCCGGCTGTTCCCACGGCGTGTGGAGGGCAGCGAAGAGGATGGCCCACTGGCGGACTGGGCGGTGTTCAACCAGGTGGCCGGCGGCACCGGCCAGGCCGCGCGCTTGATGCCCATCGGCACCAAGCTGCCCAACCCCATCGGCATGTTCGACGTGATCGGCAACGCCGCCGAGATGGTCCAGGAGTCCTTCCAGCTGGTGCGCGCCGGGCGCCGCCAGGGCACCTACGGCGGCTTCGTGGTCAAGGGCGGCAACTACTTGGAAGGCGAAGGCACGCTGTTTACCGGGATGCGCCGCGAGTACCCGCTGTTTGGCGCCGATGGCACTGAGCAGAGCAACGAAACCACCGGCTTTCGGGTGGCTATCGGCGCCCTGTCGGCGCCCCGTTCGCGCTACAAGGAGCTGTTCGCCCAGTGGCAGAAAGAGGGTCGCCTGGCGTCCCTGACCGATGCCATCGACGACGCCCAGGACCCCACCAAGCGCCTGGACGCCATCATCGCCGCCAGCGTCGACCCGCGTCTGCAGGCGGAACTGGGGCTGGTCAACGAAGAGCTCAAGCGCAACGTCTCGCTGATTGCCCAGCAGCGCGAGGAAGCGGCCGGCAACCTGATCCAGTCGTCGGCCCTGGTGGCCGAGACCATCAACAACTACAACATCCGCCTGACCAACCTGAAGAAGAGCCAGCAGCAGGCCATCGATGCCAAGGACGAACCCAGCGCCAAGCTGTTCGCCGAAGCCATCGACAACGGCCGCAGTGCGCTGGACGGGGCGGTGGCGATCTACATCGACAACCTGGCCACGGGCACCCGCTATACCGACGCGGTGATCCAGGCGCAATTTCAACGAATCAAGGAAGAGCTCAATCGCAAGCCGGTGCTCGGCAAGAGCCTGGTGACGCGCGCTACGTTATTCGTCCGCCATGTCGGGAATTATCGCCAGCAACGGCGAGCCGACCCGGCGACGATTTTGAAGGAACTGCTCGCATCGACCGGTCAGAAGTCATGACCGGCCGCTGTCTGTCGAGCCTGGAGGATCTCGGACGACATTGCGTCGCGCCGAGTTGGTCAAACTTAATCGAGATCACGAACATGCTTTTTTCCCGCAACCCATTTGCTTCAACGTCCAAGCGTCACCTGCTGTTGGTTGCCGCCGGGTTCAGCACCGTATTGACCGGTTGCGCGACCTCTCCGGTGTCCAAGGTCGCCTCGACCACCAAGGTCGAGTACTACCCCAGCTGCTACGAGCCGGTGCAGCACCTGCGCGCCACGGATTCGGACATGACCAAGTCGGTGGTCACCGGTGCTGCCCTGGGCGCTGCTGGCGGCGCCTTGCTCGGAGCCCTGACCGGTGACGGCGACCACCGTGGCCGCAACGCCGCCATCGGCGCCGCAGGCGGTGCCCTGGCTGGTGGCGCAGCCGGCTACTACACCGAGCGCCAGAAGCAGATCGCCGACGACAATCAGCGCATCGCTTCCTACGCTGCCGACGTCAACAAGAGCGCGGCCGACATCGACCGCAGCACGGCCTATGCCCGCGCTTCCCAGACCTGCTACCAGCGCGCTTTCGACAGCCTGATCAGCTCCCGCAAGGCCAACACCATCAATGACGTGGAAGGGCGCAAGCGCCTGGCGGAAATCGTCAGCGGCCTGAAAGAGTCCAACGACCTGATCACCGCGGTGAACGGCCGTGCCAGCGAAGACCTGAACAAGTACAACCAGGCCTACGAGCAGGATCTGCAGCAAGTGGGCGTGCAGCGCACCGACGTGGTGAAAGTCGCGACCGCCGATACCACCCCGGTGACCACCGGTGGCAAGAAAAAACAGCCGCCGAAGGTCAAACAGCCCAAGCTGCCGACCGTGCCGGCAGAAGCGGTGAGCACCGAGAAGTCGATCCAGGAGGCCAAGACCAAGCAGGCCGAGAGCAACAAGGTGGCGACCACCGGCCAGACTCAGGTCAACAGCATGTGCAAGAACCCGGACCTGGGTGACTGGGCACCGGTGCCTTGCCCTAACGTCTGAGTCAGCGATTGTCTGACAAGATGTCGCGATAAGCGTTGAACGCCAGCCGATCTCCGAGCAATCGAACAGATCGGCTGGCGCTCTACGAGTTACAGGTTAAACTGCGCCGGCCATCCAATAATTCCACTGAGGCGCCGTGCATGAAATTCCGTTTTCTTCTCTGGGTGCTTGGCCTGTTGATGGGCAAAGCCAGCCGCAACAATCCTGCTTTCCAGCAACAGTTGGGTGACAAGGAGCTGGTGTTCCAGCTGCAGACGCTCGACGGCAAGGTTGCTCGGCATTTTTTCGTCAAGGACCAGCGCGTCACCAGCCGTTCGGGGTTCTATCCCGAGCCGGCATTCGCCATCGCCTTCAAGGATGCCGCCTACGGCTTCGCCACCCTGCAGGCGAAGAACAAGCAGTTGGCATTCATGACCGGTATTCAGGACAAGTCGATCCAGATCAAGGGCAACCCGGCCCTGGTGATCTGGTTCCAGGGGCTGACCAAGTACCTGAAGCCGAAAAAGGCCAAGCCCAAGGCTTGACCGGGAAACTTCGCCGGCCAGCCGGCTCCTGCAGGAGCGGGCTGGCCGGCGAATGGGCTCAGGCCTGGCTGAACTGCGAAGCCAGTTCCCGCAGCAGTACTTCGGCTTCCAGCACCTTGCTCACCACGTCGTCTGCCTTGTCCCGGGTCAGGCCCAGGCGTTCCAGCAGGGCGTCGGGGATGTCCTCGTGGGGCCCGGAGCCGATGCCCCGGCTGCGCAGCAGGCGCACGGCCAGGCACACCAGGTTCGGGTACTCGGCATAGGCGCCGTCGTAGCTCGGGTCGTGCTGGAAGCGCAGGGCAGTGCACAGCTCTTCCGGCATGTCCCAGTAGCGCATCAGCCAGGCGCCGATCTGTTCGCGGCTGATACCCAGCAGGTGCTGCTCGACGTAGCTGTGGCACAGGTGCGGGTTGACCTCCAGGTGTCGGCAGATCAGCGAGAAGTGCGGCGGGAACACGTGGGCCAGCAGCAGGTAGCCGAAGTTGTGCAGCAGGCCGGCCAGGTAGGTCAGGCCGGCTTCCGGGCGTTGGGCACGGGGCATGGCGCGGGTCAGGCCCTCGATCACCGCGGCGGTGTAGATCGACTGCTGCCAGTAAGGCGTGGCGTGCTGCGGCTGGTCCTTGGGCAGGCTCAGGGTCTTGCCCAGGGCCAGGCCCAGCGCCAGGTTGATCACCAGGTCGAAGCCCAGCACGCGGACGATGGCGTCTTCCACCGAGCGGATCTTGCCGGGCGAGGCGTAGTAGGGCGAGGCGGCCCAGCTGACCACCTGGGCGGCCAGGGCCGGGTCGGTTTCCACCACGCCGGTGATGTCGTCGATGGTGGCGTTGGGGTCGACCCGCAGCTTGATGATCTTCTGCGCGGTTTCCGCCAGGGGCGGGATCTCGATGGTGGCTTCCAGGCGCTGCTGGATGCGCCGCGCGGTAAAGGCCTGCATTGCCTGGGAGATTTCCTCGCGGTCATCGTCCGGGCGGTCGAGGTTGGGGCGAATGCTGCTCAGGGGCTCGCCGAAATTGCCGGCGCTGGCTTTGCTGAGCATGCTCTTGAAGGCTTCGCTGGTGATCTCCAGCAGTACCCCGGGCTCGCCGGAGTTGATCAGCAGGCAGGGCTCGCGCAGCAGGCTTTCTTCGTACAGGCACGGTGAGCTGGTGAGCGCCGGCAGGCCGGGCAGCAGGCTCAGGCTGTGCTTGCCGAGCATGCGCTCCAGGCGTTCGGTGGAAACGGCGGTCAGGCGGCGGCCGGTGAGTTCGGCCAGGCGGTTGAGGTCCAGTAACTGGCTCTGCGGGAACAGCACCATCAGCGCGCCGACGGCGTCGTCCAGCAGCACCGCCTGGACCTTGCGCGCAGCCGGCAGGCCCGGCTGGTCGATCACTTCGTTATAGCTGATGGCCAGCTTGCCGAGCAGCAACCGGATAACAGACGGAGCGTGTGGGGTTGCAATGTCGAGGGCAACTTCTGTCATGGTCTGGTATCCGTTTTTCTACAATTTGACGAGTATAACCAGCTTGGTTATGGCGAGGGTTCACTAACTGAGTGTTGATTCACACTTGGCCGTATTGCTGTCCGTGGCGCAGCCAGCGCTCCAGCAACGGGCTGACATGGTCCGGCCAGCGCTCCAGCAGGGCCTGGGCGGCATCGCGTACCGCCGGTAGCAGGTCGGCGTCGCGCATCAGGTCGGCGACCTTGAATTGCAGGAGGCCGGTCTGCCGGGTGCCGAGCATTTCCCCGGGGCCACGCAGCTCCAGGTCCTTTTCGGCGATGACGAAACCGTCGTTGGTTTCACGCATGATGCCCAGGCGCTGGCGACCGATCTGTGAAAGCGGTGGGTGGTAGAGCAGCACGCAGTGGCTGGCGGCGCTGCCACGCCCGACCCGGCCGCGCAGCTGGTGCAATTGGGCCAGGCCCAGGCGTTCGGGGTTTTCGATGATCATCAGGCTGGCATTGGGTACGTCGACCCCGACCTCGATCACCGTGGTGGCCACCAGCAGTTGCAGGTGGCCGGCCTTGAACTCGGCCATCACTGCGGCTTTCTCGGGGGCCTTCATGCGGCCGTGGATCAGCCCCACGCGCAATTCGCCGAGGGCGCTGGAAAGGTCTTCGAAGGTGGTTTCCGCGGCCTGGCAGGTCAGTTCCTCGGACTCTTCGATCAGGGTGCAGACCCAGTAGGCCTGGCGCCCTTCGGCGCAGGCGGCGCGTACCCGCTCGATGACTTCGATGCGCCGGCTGTCGGTCACCAGCACGGTGTTCACCGGGGTGCGCCCGGGAGGCAGTTCGTCGAGGATGGAAGTGTCCAGGTCGGCGTAGGCGCTCATGGCCAGGGTTCGCGGGATCGGCGTGGCGGTCATGATCAACTGGTGCGGGCACAGGCGGCCGCCCACGCCTTTCTGGCGCAGGGCCAGGCGCTGCTGCACGCCGAAGCGGTGCTGTTCGTCGATGATCACCAGGGCCAGGTTCTTGAACTGCACTTCATCCTGGAACAGCGCGTGGGTGCCCACCACCATCGGCGCGCCACCGGCAATCTGTTCCAGGGCTGCGCTGCGGGCCTTGCCCTTGAGCTTGCCTGCCAGCCAGGCGACCTCCAGGCCCAGGGGCTCGAGCCAGCGCTTGAAGGTGATGAAGTGCTGCTCGGCGAGGATTTCCGTCGGCGCCATCAGTGCCACCTGGTAGCCGGCCTCCAGCGCCTGCAGGGCGGCCAGTGCGGCGACCACGGTCTTGCCGGCGCCCACATCGCCCTGGATCAGCCGCAGCATGGGCTCGGGCTGGCTCAGGTCGTAGGCGATCTCGTTGCCCACGCGCTGTTGCGCCCCGGTGGGAGCGAAGCCCAGGTTCTTCAGGTACTTGGCCGGTAGTTTCCTGGCCAATGGCAGCACCGGGGCGCGCTGGGAGCGCAGGCTGTCGCGCAGGCGCTGCTGGGACAGCTGGTGGGTCAGCAGTTCCTCGAACGCCAGGCGGTGCTGGGCCCAGTGGTGACCCAGGGCCAGCTCGTCGACATCGGCGTCCGCCGGCGGGTGATGCAGGTAGCGGATCGCATCGTCCAGGGGGGCCAGCTGATAGTCCCGGGCCAGTTCTTCCGGCAGCCAGTCGGGCAGGCTGCGCGGGCCCAGCAGGGCCAGGCTCTGTTGGCACAGCAGGCGCAGGCGTTGCTGGGTCAGGCCTTCGGTGAGGGGGTAGATCGGCGTCAGGGTCTGGTCTACCGGCGGCGGTTCGTCGCCACTGATGGCGCGGTATTCCGGGTGGTAGATCTCCAGGCCCGAGGCGCCGGGCCGGGCTTCGCCATAGCAGCGCACGCGGGTGCCGCGCTTCAGGCCTTCTTTCTGCGCGTTGCTGAAATGGTAGAAGCGCAGGCTCAGGCCGCCGGTGCCGTCCTGCAGGCGTACCAGCAGGCTGCGGCGCTTGCCCATGACCACATCGGCGCCACTGACGGTGCCTTCGATCACCGCATCCTGGCCGGGGCGCAGGGCGCCGATCGGTACCACGCGGGTGCGGTCCTGGTAGCGCAGGGGCAGGTGGAACAGCACGTCCTGAAGGTTTTCCAGGCCGACCTTGGCCAGCTTCTCGGCCATGGCTTCGCCGACGCCCTTGAGTGCCGTGACCGGCACCTTCGACAGCTCAGTCATTGTGCTTGCTTAGCTCGCGGCGGGCGGCTTGGCCACCGAGCACAGGCGGATCGAGTCGGCGAGGATCTCGATGGCCTTGGGCCGCGGGAAGCTGGCGCGCCAGGCGATGGCTACGGTGCGGAACGGCACCGGCGGGGTCAATGGGCGGACTTCGATCACCCCGGGGGCATAGTGATGGCTGTCCACCGCCGACAGCGGCAGGATCGAGATGCCCAGGCCGGAGGCGACCATGTGGCGGATGGTTTCCAGGGAGCTGGACTCCACGGTGGTGTGCTTGGCGCCGTCGTTGCCCTTGGTCAGGGTCGGGCAGGCCTCCAGCACCTGGTCGCGGAAGCAGTGGCCTTCGCCCAGCAGCAACAGGCTCTTGTCGTTGAGCAGGTTGGCGTCGATGGTTTCCTTCTTGGTCCAGGGGTGGCCGCTGGGCATCAGCACATAGAAGGGTTCGTCGTACAGCGGCAGGGTCAGGACATCGGCCTCGTTGAACGGCAGGGCGATGATGATCGCGTCCAGTTCGCCGTTGCGCAGTTTGTCGCGCAGTACGTGGGTGAAGTTCTCTTCTATATACAGCGGCATCTGCGGGGCGACCCGGTGCAGCTGGGGAATCAGGTGCGGGAACAGGTAGGGGCCGACGGTGTAGATCGCCCCGACCTTGAGCGGCGCGGTCAGCTGGTTCTTGCCGGCCTGGGCCAGTTCACGGATGCCCTGGGCCTGTTCCAGGACCTTTTGCGCCTGGGCGACGATGGTTTCGCCCACCGGGGTCAGGCGCACGGCGCTCTTGCTGCGCTCGAAAATCAGCACGCCGAGTTCGTCTTCTAGCTTTTTCACGCCGACCGACAAGGTGGGCTGGCTGACATGGCAACGCTCGGCGGCATGGCCGAAGTGTTGCTCTTGGGCGAGGGTAACGATGTAGCGCAATTCTGTAAGAGTCATAGCGGGCGTCCATGAGGTTGCGGCCAAGCATAACGGCTGCAATCGATAGACGCACGTTATCAGACCGAGGGTGGAATGCGACACCCGCCAATGCCTGCTTCAGGCGGCCCAAACGCGAAGGGCACCTTGAAGGTGCCCTTGCGGTGGGTCAGCGGCGGCCGCGGCTGCGGTCAATCTCGTAGTTGTACGAGGCGGTGATTTCCACGCTGCCGTTGTTGAGCATGTCTGCCGGTGGCTTGGGCAACGGCTGGGCACGACGGATCATGTCCAGGGTGGCTCGGTCCAGATCGGCATTGCCCGATCTGCCTACCAGCTCATAGGACAGCACCTTGCCTTCGGCATCGACGACGAAGCGCAGGGAGTTGGTGCCTTCCTTGCCTCGACGCTGGGCCTCGCTCGGATAGCGCTTGTACTTGGCCAGGTGCGCCTGCAATTCCCCCTGCCAGTTAGCCTTGGCGGCGGCCTGGGCCGGTGACGGGCCAGAGGTCGCAGGGGCGGGCTGCTTGGACGGAGCCGGTGTGACCGGGGCGTCGCTGGGCTTTTCCTCGGAAGGCTTTTCCTTGGGCGGCTTAGGCTTGACCACCGGCTTTGGCGGTTGCGGCTTGGGCTTCTGTTTCACCGGCTTGGGGACCGAGATGGTCGGCTTCGGCGCTTCGGCCAGTTTCGGCAAGGGCAGTTCTTCCACGGGGGCCGGCGGTTGTGGTGGGGTCACCACTTTCGGCGGCGCCGGTGGAGGCGGCACAGGGGCAGGTGCCAATTCCACCACCATGGCTTGGGGTGGGATGGGCATGGGCTGTGGCTTGGACCAGTTGAGGGCGAGCAGGATCGCCAACCCATGGACGCCCAACACCACCGCCAGGCTACCGCTGTAACGCGTCAGTCTTTGGCGCGTCGTGATCATTTCTTGGCTGCCGTCTCAAGTCCGACCAGGCCGACTTTCAGGTAGCCGGCCGCCCGCAGGGTGTCCATCACACTCATCAGGTCGCCGTAATCCACACCTTTGTCGGCCTGGAAGAAGATGGTCGTGTCTTTCTTGCCCTGGGTCCGGGCGTCAAGGATGGAGCCAAGGGTTTCAGCCTTGACTTCGTCTTCGCCGAGGAACAGGCGCTTGTCGGCCTTGACGCTGAGGAACACCGGTTTTTCCGGCCGCGGCGCCGGTTTGGCGCTGGAGGCGGGCAGGTCGACCTTGATGTCCACGGTGGCCAGCGGTGCGGCCACCATGAAGATGATCAGCAGCACCAGCATCACGTCGATGAACGGCGTGACGTTGATCTCGTGGTTTTCGGCCAGGTCGTCGCCTGCGCCTTCTTTCAAATGCAAGCCCATGGCTGATTACCCCACTTTCACCATGTGCGGTTGTGCGGAGCGCTCGTTCGGCTGGTGATCCAGGTCGCGGCTGACCAGCAGCAGGACCTCGGCCGAGGCGTCGGTGACCTGGGCCTTGTAGCCGGTGATGGAGCGGGCGAAGACGTTGTAGATCACCACCGCAGGAATCGCGGCAACCAGGCCCAGGGCGGTGGCCAGCAGGGCTTCGGCGATACCCGGGGCAACCACGGCAAGGTTGGTGGTCTGGGTTTTGGCGATGCCGATGAAGCTGTTCATGATGCCCCACACGGTACCGAACAGGCCGACGAACGGCGCGGTGGAACCGATGGTGGCCAGCACGCCGGTGCCGCTGCTCATGTTACGGCCGCAGGCAGCCACCAGGCGCTCCAGGCGGAAGCTGACGCGCTCCTTGATGCCTTCCTTCTCGCGGCTGTTAGCCGACAGGCGCATCTCTTCCAGGGCATCGTGCACCAGCAGGTTGGCCAGGGTGCCTTCCCTGGTGGCGGTGGCGCTGGCTTCCTTGAGGGTGGTGGCCTTTTTCAGCGCGGCGATTTCACTGCGCAGGCGGCGCTTGGCACCCATCAGCTCGAAGCCTTTGGCGATCCAGATGGTCCAGGTGATGATCGAGGCGATGGCCAGGCCGATCATCACCAGTTTCACGATGATGTCGGCGTTCTGGTACATGCCCCACGGCGACAGGTCATGGGCCATGCCCAGGGTGTTGTCGGCTTCCAGGACTTCAGGAGCGTCTTCGCCGATAGTGGGCTGGCCTTCGGCCTGGACTGGCTCGCCGGCCACTGGGGCTGCGGCTGGAGCGGTCGGGTCGGTGGCCGTATGTTCAGCGGCTGGAGCGGTCGCGGCAGGGGCTGCGGCGGTGGCTGGGGCGTGCTGATCGGCAAAGGCTGCGGTCGGTGCCAGCAGCAGGCTGCACAGCAACGCTGCAACCGCGCTCATGGCGCGCAGCGGGCTTGGGCGTTTGGTTGGCGAGACGGAGAGTTGGGTGCTTGTCATGCTGGCCGGACCTGAGAGGAGAAAAGGGTGAAATGTCCTTCTAGGCCTCGCAGGGCCGAGAACAAAATGGGCGGTTATTATTGCAAGTAATTCTTGTTAACAGAAGTAATAGAGTATCTTTTTTTCCTTGATTGCTAGCCGTTCGTCCAGTGCGAGGGCTAGTCTTGACCTTTCCCAAAGGAGTTTTCTGATGTCCTCCCCCTCTGTATTGATCGCCGGTTGCGGTGATGTCGGGAGTCGCCTGGCGACTCAATTGCTGGCCGAGCAATGGCAGGTTTACGGCCTGCGTCGCAACGTATCGCGCTTGCCGCAGGGGGTGGTGGGCGTTGCGGGTGACCTGTTCAGTGAGCAATGCCCCGGGCAATGGCCGCAGGCGGCGCCGGACTATCTGGTGTATTGCGCGGCGGCCACCGAGCATGACGAAGCCGGATACCGCGCGGCTTATGTCGATGGCCTGCAGCATGTACTGGGCTGGCTCAAGCAGCGCGGCCAGGTGCCCAAGCGTTTGCTGTTTGTCTCCAGCAGCAGCGTTTATGAGCAGAAGGGCGGTGAGTGGGTCGACGAGACTTCCGTGGCCGGGGCCCAGGCCTACTCGGGACGCATGATGCTGGAAGCCGAGCAGGTGGCTCTGGGCAGCGGTATTCCCGCCACTGTGGTGCGCTTGACCGGCATTTATGGCCCGGGTCGCGAGTGGCTGCTGACCCAGGTGCGCCGGGGTTATCGTGTGGCGATCGAGCCGCCGCTGTACGGCAACCGTATTCACGCGGACGATGCTGCGGGCCTGCTGGCGTTCCTGCTCAAGGCGGACCGCAGTGGCAAGGCGCTGGATGATTGCTATATCGGCGTGGACGATGCGCCCGCGCCCCTGGCGGAGGTCGTCGACTGGCTGCGCGATTACCTGGGCGTCACCGAATGGGCGGACGATGCCAGCGTGCGTCGTACCGGCAGCAAGCGTTGCAGCAACGCCCGGGCCAGGGCGCTGGGCTGGGTGCCGCGCTATCCGAGTTATCGCGAAGGTTATGCAGCGATTCTGACGACGCAGGGCTAAGCTGCCCGAGCAGCTTTAGGGGAGGGCGGTTGAAGGCTGCGACCGGCTTCCCGAGGGCGCCGCTGCCGACAGGCCGAAGGTCCTGTGGACCTTGTCGCAGGCTGCGGCAGCGGCTACAGGGCGGCTACTGCTTTTCCAGCAACCACTGCTGGCTGCCCGGCGTCAGCGAGGGCACTTCATCCGCCAGGGCGGTATTCACCGCCTGGAAGATCTCCAGCTGTTGATCCTTGCGCACGAAGATCCAGGAGTTGCCCTGGCCGTTGAGCTGCAGCCAGATGCTATCGTTGCCGCCGCTCATCGAGGCGCAGTCGCCCGCCAGGCACAAGGCGTAGCGATCGGCGCCCGGCAGGCCCTGGACGGCGCCGTTTGCCTGGAACTGCACTTCGTTGCCCAGGCCCGGTCCGTTGACGATCTTCCACTTGCCACCCAGATACGCCGAATACAAGGCGCGCTCGAAGTTGGCGCCTAGCGGCGCGCCTTCGGGGGCGGGGTCTTTGGGACGGTCGAAGACCTGCTCGGGCTCATTGTCGTTGGCCTCTTGCAGCAGTTGCTTGCCGTGGCGCTTCAAGTCGGTGGCGGCGCTGCCATAGAACTCGACTTTTGCAGTGCTGGAACCGTCGCCGATGATCTTGCCTTCGACGGTTTCGAAACCGTTGGTGTAGCGGGCCTGGCCAGCCTTGGTATTGAGCTCCCATTCCAGGTTCGGGCCGTAGGCCTGGAGGGCTTCACGCAAAGGGCCGCCCTTGGAGGCTGCGTCGATCGCTACCTGATTGATCCAGATGCCGCCCACATCGTTTTTGGCGGGGTCGCTGGCACAACCGCCGAGCAGTACGGCGAGCAGCGAAACAGCTAGCGCTTGGCGCATGACGAAATCCTTTCAGAACGAAAACGGCGCAGCCTTGAGGGCTGCGCCGCAGGTGTTACTCGATGACCAGAATGGCATCCATTTCAACCTGTGCACCCTTTGGCAGGGCGGCCACGCCGATGGCGGCGCGGGCTGGGTAAGGCTGTTGGAAATACTTGCCCATGATCTCGTTGACCTTGGCGAAGTGGCTCAGGTCGGTGAGGAAGATATTCAGCTTGACGATGTCCTTGAACGAACCGCCAGCGGCCTCGGCTACCGACTTGAGGTTCTCGAACACCTGGACGGTCTGGGCTTCGAAGCCTTCCACCAGCTCCATGGTCTTGGGATCCAGAGGGATCTGGCCGGACATGTAGACGGTGTTGCCAGCCTTGATCGCCTGGGAGTAGGTGCCGATGGCAGCAGGTGCCTTGTCGCTGGTGATAACAGTCTTGGTCATGAATGACTCCTTGTAATGGACGGGCTACGCACGCATGCGGGTGATGCGGATGACCCCGGTCAGGGCGCGCAGTTTCTTGATCACGCGGGCCAGGTGTACGCGGTCGTGCACGCTGACCACCAGTTGGACCACGCTGATGCGACCATCGCGTTCGTCCATGCTGATTTTCTCGATGTTGCCGTCGGCGGCGTTGACACTGCTGGCCAGCAGCGCGATCAGGCCGCGTTGGTGTTCCAGTTCGACGCGCAGCTCGACGTTGAATTCGCCGGTGACATCCTTGGCCCAGGAGAGCTGGATGCACTTTTCCGGGTTGTGGCGGATTTCGCTGATGTTGCGGCAGTTGTCCAGGTGCACCACCATCCCCTTGCCGGCGGACAGGTGGCCGACGATCGGGTCGCCCGGGATCGGCGTGCAGCACTTGGCGTAGCTCAGCACCAGACCTTCGGTGCCGCGGATTGCCAGCGGGCCTTCCGGGCTTGGCAGCTGTTCGCCTTCGCCCAGCAGGCGGCGCGCCACAACGTAGGCCATGCGGTTGCCCAGGCCGATGTCTTCCAGCAGGTCTTCGATCAGTTCCAGGCGGTATTCCTGGAGAATCGCCTGGATGCGTTCGGCCGGGACCTTTTCCAGGGAGCTGTCGAAGCCGTTGAGCACCTTGTTCAGCAAGCGTTCGCCGAGGCTGATGGACTCGGAGCGGCGCTGCAGCTTGAGAGCATGGCGGATATGGGTGCGGGCCTTGCCGGTGACCACGAAATTCAGCCAGGCCGGGTTCGGGCGCGCGCCCGGGGCGCTGACGATTTCCACTGTGGAACCGCTTTGCAGGGGTTCGGACAGCGGCGCCAGGCGACGATTGATCCGGCAGGCGATGCAGCTGTTGCCGACGTCGGTGTGTACCGCGTAGGCGAAGTCCACCGCGGTGGAGCCTTTGGGCAGCTCCATGATCCGGCCTTTGGGCGTGAACACGTAGACCTCGTCCGGGAACAGGTCGATCTTCACGCTCTCGATGAATTCCAGGGAGTTGCCGGCGCGTTGCTGCATTTCCAGCACGCCCTTGACCCATTGGCGGGCGCGGGCGTGAGTGCCTTTGGGCTGTTCGTCGCCACTGGATTTGTACAGCCAGTGGGCGGCGATGCCGTTATTGGCCATTTCTTCCATTTCCCGGGTGCGAATCTGGATCTCGATTGGCACTCCGTGCATGCCGAACAGCGTGGTATGCAGCGACTGATAGCCGTTGGCCTTGGGAATGGCGATGTAGTCCTTGAAGCGTCCCGGCAGTGGCTTGTACAAATTATGTACAGCGCCGAGTACGCGATAGCAGGTGTCCACCTTGTCGACGATGATGCGGAACGCATAGACGTCCATGATCTCGTTGAAGGCCCGACGCTTGCCGCGCATCTTCTTGTAGATGCCGTACAGGTGCTTCTGGCGACCGCTGACCTCGCCCTGGATGCCGTCGATGGCCAGGCAGTGGCTGAGGGATTCCTCGATCTTGTTGACGATTTCCTTGCGGTTGCCCCGGGCGCGCTTGACCGCCTGGTAGATCCGCGCGGAACGCATCGGGTGCATCGCCTTGAAGCCCAGGTCTTCGAATTCGATGCGGATGGCATGCATGCCCAGGCGGTTGGCGATGGGGGCGTAGATCTCCAGGGTTTCCTTGGCGATCCGCCGACGTTTCTCGCCGGAAAGGACTTCCAGGGTGCGCATGTTGTGCAGGCGGTCGGCCAGCTTGACCAGGATCACGCGAATGTCGCGGGCCATGGCCATGGCCATCTTCTGGAAGTTTTCCGCTTGGGCTTCGGCCTTGGTTTCGAAGTTCATCTGGGTCAGTTTGCTGACCCCATCCACCAATTCGGCCACGGTTTCGCCAAACTGCGCGCTGAGCGCTTCCTTGGCGATGCCGGTGTCTTCGATGACGTCATGCAGCATCGCGGCCATCAGGCTCTGATGGTCCATGTGCATGTCGGCAAGAATGTTCGCTACCGCGAGTGGGTGCGTGACGTACGCCTCGCCGCTGCGACGGCGTTGACCGTCATGGGCTTGTTCGGCGTAGAAATACGCTCGGCGGACCAGATTGACCTGGTCCGTGCCGAGATAGGTCGATAAGCGATCGGCGAGGGCGTCTATGCTCGGCATGATGTCTCCTGCCGTAAGCTGTGATCCCGCGCCGTGCTACGTCGACCAGGCATAGGCTCAGACGGCCTCGTTGGACTCGTCCTCGAAAGCAGCGAAAAGCGGCTCATCTTCAACGATTTCGGCTTCGGCGATGGCTGCGTAGTCGATCAGGCCTTCAGCGATTTCGCGCAGGGCGACGACGGTTGGCTTGTCGTTTTCCCATGCTACTTTCGGCTCTTTGCCGCCGGTGGCCAGTTGACGGGCACGCTTGGTAGAGAGCATGACCAGCTCAAAGCGGTTATCCACGTGTTCTAGGCAGTCTTCAACGGTTACGCGGGCCATGGTCTTCCTCGTAGCAAATGCAATATGCGCGCTGCCCGGATGGGCGAGCGGACTCAACAGTTTAAAAAATCACCAGCGTTAAGGGAAGCGCTGATTTTTTAACCAAGCTCTTCAACGCGCTGCAAGTGCCAATGTAAAGCGCTTGCAGCGGTTTTGGGAAGTGCTGTTTTAACCCAGGAGTTCAGCCAGCAATTTGCCGAAACGCTGCTGCTGGCGTTTCTGTTGCAGCTGATTGGAGCGGAAAATCGCCTTGAGGTCGCCCAGCGCGTGGGCGAAGTCGTCGTTGATGATCAGATAGTCGTAGTCGACGTAGTGGCTCATTTCGCTGACGGCTTCGCGCATCCGCCCGTCGATGACCTCGTCACTGTCCTGCCCACGGTTGGTCAGGCGCTGGTGCAGGGCTTGCAGGGACGGCGGCAGGATGAAGATCGAACGGGCCTGGGGCATCAGCTTGCGTACCTGTTCCGCGCCTTGCCAGTCGATTTCCAGAATCAGGTCGTGACCTGCGTCCAGGGTTTGCTGCAGGTGGCTTTGCGAGGTGCCGTAGAGATTGCCAAATACTTCGGCGCGCTCCAGGAAGTCTCCGTGCTCACCCATCTTCACGAACGTCTCGCGGGAGACGAAGTGATAGTTCACGCCGTCCACCTCGCCTGGGCGCATGGCACGGGTGGTGTGGGAGACCGAGACGCGAATCTCCGGTTTGGCGTCGGTCAGGGCCTTGACCAGGCTGCTCTTGCCCGCGCCCGACGGGGCGGAAATGATGTACAGGGTGCCGGTGCTGTGGGTCATGTCAGTTGCCTTACTCAATGTTCTGCACTTGTTCGCGCATCTGCTCGATCAACACCTTGAGGTTGACCGCAGCTTGGGTGCTGCGCGGGTCGAAGGCCTTGGAGCCCAGTGTGTTGGCTTCGCGGTTGAGTTCCTGCATCAGGAAGTCCAGGCGCCGCCCGGCCGCGCCGCCGGACTTGAGCACGCGACGTACTTCAATGATGTGGGTGCTCAGGCGGTCCAGTTCTTCGGCGACGTCGCTTTTCTGTGCCAGCAGCACCATCTCCTGTTCGAGACGGGTCGGATCCAGCTCGGCCTGCATGTCGGCGAAGCGGTCGAGGATCTTCTGGCGCTGGGTCGCGAGCATCTGCGGGACCAGTTCACGCAGGGTCGCCACGTCTTCCTCGATGGAGGACAGGCGTTCGTCGATCAGCCTGGCCAGTTCGGCGCCTTCCCGCTCGCGGCCGTTCTTCAGTTCCTTCAAGCCTTGGTTGAACAGGGCCAGGGCGTCATTGTTCAAGGCCTGCGGGTCAGTGGCGTCGGCCACCAGTACGCCCGGCCAGGCCAGGACTTCCAGCGGGTTGAGCGCGGCCGGCTGCTGGATCAGGCTGGCGACGGACTCGGCGGCGGCGACCAGCTGCGCGGCGCGCTCGCGATCCACCTGCAGCGGTTTGCCGGTAGTTTCCTCGATGAAGCGCAAGGTGCACTCGACCTTGCCACGGGACAGGCCCTGGCGCAGGGCTTCGCGGACGGCGCCCTCAAGGTCGCGAAAGGCTTCCGGCAAACGCAGGTGCGGCTCCAGGTAGCGGCTGTTGACCGAGCGTAGTTCCCAGCTCAGGGTGCCCTGAGTGCCAGCCCGTTCTACCCGGGCGAAGGCGGTCATGCTGTGCACCATGGAGGTACCTCCGATTCAGTGCCGGCACCAACCGTGAGGAGGTTGGGCGGGCCTGATAAAGATGAATTGAAGCCGACAGGCTGCGAAGGCGCAGGATTGTAGCGCAGTGCGGTCGGAGCCCCCAAACCCTGGCGCTGCCAATGCATTGCAGCTCGTCGCAACAGGACTTATCTGCGGTGCAAATGCTCCTTTGGCCTTTTTAGGCGTGCCCTGGCGCGGTTGCGGGCTTTATAATGCTCGGCAGTTTTCCGTCCTTGTACAGGTGTTCCCCTATGAAACGTCCAAGTGGTCGCGCCGCCGATCAGCTCCGCTCGATCCGCATCACCCGCAACTACACCAAACACGCCGAGGGATCTGTACTGGTCGAGTTCGGTGATACCAAAGTGATCTGCACGGTCAGCGTCGAGAACGGTGTGCCGCGCTTCCTCAAGGGCCAGGGCCAGGGTTGGCTGACTGCCGAATACGGCATGCTGCCGCGGGCCACCGGTGAGCGTAACCAGCGCGAAGCCAGCCGTGGCAAGCAGGGCGGTCGGACCCTGGAGATCCAGCGTCTGATCGGCCGTTCGCTGCGCGCCGCGCTGGACATGTCCAAGCTGGGCGACGTCACCCTGTATGTCGATTGCGATGTGATCCAGGCCGATGGCGGTACTCGTACCGCATCGATCACCGGCGCCATGGTGGCCCTGGTCGACGCCTTGAAAGTGATCAAGAAGCGCGGTGGCCTCAAAGGCGGCGATCCGCTGAAGCAGATGATTGCCGCGGTATCCGTCGGCATGTACCAGGGTGAACCGGTCCTGGACCTGGATTATCTGGAAGACTCGGCTGCCGAAACCGACCTCAACGTGGTGATGACCAGCACTGGTGGTTTCATCGAAGTGCAGGGCACTGCCGAAGGTGCGCCGTTCCAGCCGGCTGAACTGAATGCGATGCTGGCCCTGGCCCAGCAAGGCATGAACGAGATTTTCCAACTGCAGCAAGCCGCGCTCGCCGATTGATGGGCGCAGGTCTTCAGCAAGGAGAGCACCATGAGTGATGAGCAACTGCCGCTGCCTACGCCGAGCCACGAAGTCCGGCAGTGGGCGATGTTTTGTCACCTGTCCGCCTTGCTGGGGATCTGGGTTCCGTTCGGTACACTGATCGGACCGCTGATTCTCTGGCAGATGAAGCGCGAAACCGATCCCTTTATCGATGCCCAGGGCAAGGAAGCACTGAACTTCCAGCTGACCGTCGCCATCGCGTCGGCGGTGTGCTTCCTGTTGATGATCGTGGTAATCGGGTTCTTTATGTTCGGCCTGCTGGCGATCGGAGCCCTGGTGCTGACCATCATCGGCGGAGTCAAGGCTGGTGAAGGGGTGCCTTATCGCTACCCCTTCACCTGGCGCCTGATCAAGTAGCGCGAGCAAGTACAAAAAAGCCGACAGTGATGTCGGCTTTTTTGTGGCGGTGAAAAAACGCTTAGATGGTCAGCGTCCAGTCATAGTCCACGATCAGCGGTGCGTGCTGCGAGAAGCGTGGCTGGCGCGGCAGGCGAGCGCTGCGGACAAAGCGACGCAGGCCGGGAGTCAGCAACTGGTAGTCGAAACGCCAGCCCAGGTTCAGCATCTCGGCCTGTTCGTTGTCCGGCCACCAGCTGTACTGGTCGCCTTCACGGCTGACTTCACGCAATGCGTCGACATAACCCATGTTGCCAATGATCTCGTCCATCCAGGCACGCTCAGGTGCCAGGAAACCCGGAGATTGCTGGCTGTCGCGCCAGTTCTTGATATCCAGCTTCTGTTGCGCCACGTACAGCGAGCCACAATAAATGTACTCGCGACGTTTGCGTCGCTGTTTATCCAGATAACGGGCGAAGTCGTCCATTAGCTTGAACTTCTGGTTCAAGTCTTCATCGCCGTTCTGCCCTGATGGAAGCAGCAAGGTCGCGATGCTGACCTTGTCGAAATCGGCTTGCAGGTAGCGCCCGTAACGATCGGCTGTCTCGAAGCCGAGGCCGCTGATGACCGCCTTCGGCTGCAACCGCGAATACAAAGCCACACCGCCTTGGGCAGGGACTTCGGCATCGCAGGCATAAAGGAAGTAGCCATCCAGTTGGAAGGCTGGGTCGTCCAGTTCAAAGGCAGAGGCGCGGGTGTCCTGCAGGCAGATGACGTCGGCATTCTGTGCCTGCAGCCAACTGAGCAAACCACGCTCCACTGCAGCCTGAATACCATTGACGTTCACACTGATGATCCGCATAAATGGCCCCAAAAATCACGTGCGTGTATGATACCCGAGCTCTACCTAATTAGCTAAATCCGTGGTATCTGGGGTTTTTTCATGCAGGCGTATCAGCGCGATTTCATTCGTTTTGCCATCGATCGCGGGGTTTTGCGCTTCGGTGAGTTCACCCTGAAGTCCGGGCGCACCAGCCCTTACTTCTTCAATGCCGGCCTGTTCAACAGCGGTTCGGCCCTGGCCCAGCTGGGGCGTTTCTATGCCGCGGCGATCGTCGAAAGCGGCATTCCCTTCGATGTGCTGTTTGGCCCGGCTTATAAAGGCATTCCTCTGGCAGCGGCTACGGCCGTTGCTCTGGCTGAGCATCATCAGCGCGATCTGCCTTGGTGCTTCAACCGCAAGGAAGCCAAGGCGCACGGCGAGGGCGGTAGCCTGGTGGGCGCGCCATTGACCGGCGACGTGCTGATCATTGATGACGTGATCACCGCAGGCACCGCCATTCGCGAGGTGATGCAGATCATCGAGTCCCAGGATGGCGCCAAGGCGGCCGGGGTGTTGATCGCCCTGAACCGTCAGGAGCGCGGCAACGGCGAGCTGTCGGCGATCCAGGAAGTCGAGCGTGACTTCGGTATTCCCGTAGTGAGCATCGTCTCCCTGACCCAGGTCCTGCAGTTCCTGGCGGATGATCCGGCGCTCAAGCAGCATCTGCCCGCAGTGGAAGCCTACCGCGCGCAATACGGAATCTGACCTGTAGGAGCCGGCTTGCGCGAAGAGGCCTTTGGGTCTTGAGTTGCCCGCGTAAGCGCCTTCGCTGGCAAGCCAGCTCCCACAAAGATTGCGTCGATAAAAAAGCCCCCGCCCGGGATCCCGGACGAGGGCTTTTTTGTGCCTGGCGCTTAAGGGCGCTTGCGGTTGCTGATCAGGGTGCCGACACCGGTATCGGTGAAGATCTCCAGCAGGATCGCGTTGGGCACGCGACCGTCGATGATCAGCGAACTGCCGACCCCGCCTTGCACCGCTTCCAGTGCGCAGCGGATTTTCGGCAGCATGCCGCCGTAGATGGTGCCGTCGGCGATCAGCTCGTCGACCTGCTGGGTGCTCAGGCCGGTGAGGACCTTGCCCGACTTGTCCATCAGGCCGGCGATGTTGGTCAGCAGCATCAGCTTTTCGGCTTTCAATGCTTCGGCCACCTTGCCAGCCACCAGGTCGGCGTTGATGTTGTAGGACTCGCCGTTGGCGCCGACCCCGATCGGTGCGATCACCGGGATGAAATCACCCTTGACCAGCAGGTTCAGCAGGTCGGTGTTGATCCCGACCACTTCGCCCACATGGCCGATATCGATGATTTCCGGGGTGGTCATTTCCGGCGTCTGGCGGGTCACGGTGAGTTTTTTCGCCCGGATCAGCTCGGCATCCTTGCCGGTCAGGCCGATGGCGCTGCCGCCGTGACGGTTGATCAGGTTGACGATGTCCTTGTTGACCTGGCCACCGAGGACCATCTCCACCACGTCCATGGTTTGCGCATCGGTCACGCGCATGCCATCGACGAAGTGGCTTTCAATGGAAAGGCGCTTGAGCAGGTCACCGATCTGCGGGCCGCCACCGTGCACCACCACCGGGTTGATCCCGACAGCCTTCATCAGCACGATGTCGCGGGCGAAGCCGGTTTTCAGCTCCTCGCTTTCCATAGCGTTGCCGCCGTACTTGATCACCAGGGTCTTGCCGACATAGCGGCGAATATAAGGCAGCGCTTCGGATAGGACCTTGGCGGTATTGGCGGCGGCATCGCGTTCGATGGTCATTCAGGGCTCCGGTGCTTCAAACAGTCAAAACGGTAGTTGGAGATCGGGTGCAACACGTTTCAGCTGGACGTGGAACACGTCCTTAATCCGCTGCAGCTCGGCTTCGTCATCGGCCTCAAAGCGCAGCACCAGCACAGGGGTGGTGTTGGAGGCGCGAACCAGGCCCCAGCCCTTGGCATAGTCGACCCGCACCCCGTCAATGGTGGTCAGGTCGGCGCCTGCGCCCCACTGCGCGTCGTGCAGGGCGTCAATGATGCTGAATTTGCTCTCTTCGGTCACATGGATATTGATTTCCGGCGTAGAAATATCGTTCGGGAAGGTCGCGAACAGCTCTTGCGCGGTGGATTTTTCCTTGCTGAGTATCTCCAGCAACCGTGCGGCGCTATAAATGCCGTCGTCAAAGCCGAACCAGCGTTCCTTGAAGAACACATGGCCGCTCATTTCGCCGGCCAGCAGAGCACCGGTCTGCTTCATTTTCTTTTTGATCAACGAGTGACCGGTCTTCCACATTAGCGGGCGACCGCCATATTCCTTGATCAGCGGAATCAGGCGTCGGGTGCATTTGACGTCGAAGATGATCTCCGCATCCGGATTGCGCGCCACTACGTCCTTGGCGAACAGCATCAGCAGGCGGTCGGGGAAGACGATGCTGCCGGTGTTGGTCACCACGCCGACGCGGTCGCCGTCGCCATCGAAGGCCAGGCCCAGGTCGGCGCCGGTTTCCTTGACCTTGGCAATCAGGTCCTCGAGGTTCTCGGGCTTGCCCGGATCCGGGTGGTGGTTGGGGAAGTTGCCGTCCACTTCGCAGAACAGCGGGATGACTTCGCAGTTCAGCGCTTCGATCAATTGCGGGGCAATCACCCCGGCGGCGCCGTTGCCGCAATCCACCACGACTTTCAGGCGTCGGGCCAGCTTGACGTCACGGATGATCTCCTCGGCGTAGCGCGGCAGGATGTCGACCTGGGTGACGCTGCCCTGGGCGCTGCTCAGGTTGTTGCTCTTGAGGCGCTCGTGCAGGGCCTGGATCTGTTCATTGGCCAGGGTGTCGCCGGCGATGACGATCTTGAAACCGTTGTAGTTCGAGGGGTTGTGGCTGCCGGTGAGCATCACGCCGGACTTGCCGGCCAGTACGTTGGCCGCGTAATACAGGGCCGGGGTCGGCACCAGGCCGACGTCGCTGACGTGGCAGCCACTGTCGTGCAGGCCCTGGATCAGTTGCGCCACCAGTTCCGGCCCGGACAGGCGGCCATCGCGGCCCACGGAGACGTTCGGTTCACCCTGGGCCAGGCTCTGGGAGCCGATGGCGCGACCGATCCAGTAGGCGGTTTCAGCGGTCAGGGTTTGCGGTACAACGCCGCGGATGTCGTAGGCGCGGAAGATGCTGTCGGGGAATTTCGGGGCGACTTTAGCTGCGTTGCTCATCACTGAGGGTGCTCCATCTGAAGGGGTGCAGTACGGCCGTGGGAGGATAGGCCGGCAGGCTCAAACTGAAGGGTATGACGGCGTTTTCAGCATAGAGTTCGTACTGCGAAAGTGCCATCTGACGGGCTCCGCCCTCTCCAGAACCGGTCAGCAGCCCGGCCTGGCGGGGGGCAGAGGCCCTGCAAAAAATGCGGGTGCTCGGTCCTTGATTGCTATCGCAAGGGGTCGGAGCAGGCAGGCTGCCCACTCCGAGAGGTAGATCAGTGGCTGCCGGAGTGGCCGAAGCCGCCTGCGCCACGCTGGCTTTCATCAAAGGCCTCGACCACTTCGAAATGCGCCTGGACCACAGGCACCAGCACCAGCTGGGCGATGCGCTCGCCGACGGCGATGTTGAAGGCGGTCTGGCCACGGTTCCAGCAGGACACCATCAGTTCGCCCTGGTAGTCCGAGTCGATCAGCCCCACCAGATTGCCCAGCACGATGCCGTGTTTATGGCCCAGGCCGGAGCGCGGCAGGATCAGCGCCGCCAGGCCCGGATCACCGATGTACACCGACAGGCCGGTAGGAATCAGCAAGGTCTGGCCCGGTTCCAGGACGGTGTCTTCCTTGAGCATGGCCCGCAGGTCTAGGCCGGCGGAGCCCGGCGTGGCGTACTGCGGCAGGGGGAATTCGTTGCCGATGCGTGGGTCGAGGATCTTGGCTTGTAAAGCGTGCATGCGAGTTAAACCTGGTTCAGCCGTTCGGCGATAAAAGAGATCAGCTGGCGGGCAATCTTGCCCTTGCTGGTCTGGGCGAAGAGAGTTGCGTGCAACTCCCGGTCAATCACGCTGCAGGCGTTTTCCTCGCTGTTGAAGCCAATGCTCGGGTTGGCCACGTCGTTGGCGACGATCAGGTCGAGGTTCTTGTCCTTCAATTTGCGTGCAGCGTAGTCGAGCAAGTTTTCGGTTTCTGCGGCGAAACCGACACTGAAGGGCCGATCGGGACGGCTGGCAATGGTGGCCAGGATGTCCGGGTTGCGCACCATCTGCAGCAACAGGCCGTCACCTTTCGTAGGGTCTTTCTTTAATTTCTGTGGGGCGACGACTTCCGGCCGGTAGTCCGCGACCGCCGCAGAGGCGATGAAAACGTCGCATGGGATCGCCGATTCACAGGCCGCGAGCATGTCCCGGGCGCTGACAACGTCGATCCGCGTGACTCTATCGGGGGTTGGCAGGTGTACTGGCCCTGTGATCAGGGTCACCCGGGCACCGGCTTCAACCGCGGCCTCGGCCAGGGCGAAGCCCATTTTTCCTGAGCTATGGTTGGTGATGTAGCGTACCGGGTCGATGTTTTCCTGGGTCGGCCCGGCGGTAATCAACAGGTGCTTGCCGGTCAGCGCCAGATGCTGGAAGCAATCGGCGGCGCACTGGGCCAGGTCGTTGGCCTCCAGCATGCGGCCCAGGCCGACATCGCCACAGGCCTGGCTGCCGGAAGCCGGGCCGAAGACCT
Source organism: Pseudomonas sp. MWU349 (assembly GCF_017947325.1). Taxonomy (NCBI): domain Bacteria; kingdom Pseudomonadati; phylum Pseudomonadota; class Gammaproteobacteria; order Pseudomonadales; family Pseudomonadaceae; genus Pseudomonas; species Pseudomonas sp. MWU349. The sequence goes on from NZ_JAFEVP010000004.1 coordinate 321,787, forward strand.
TCAGGCCACGGCTTTGCAGCAGTTGGGTGTTGGCTTGGGTGGCAGGGTCGCGCCACATGGCCTGATTCATCGCCGGGGCGACGGCGACGATGGCATCGGTGGCCAGCACCAGGGTGGTCAGCAGGTCGTCGGCGATGCCCTGGGCCAGGCGGGCAATCAGGTCCGCGGTGGCTGGCGCGATCAGCACCAGGTCGGCCCACTTGGCCAGCTCGATATGGCCCATGGCGGCTTCGGCAGCCGGGTCCAGCAGGTCGAGGTGGACCGGGTGCCCGGAAAGCGCTTGCATGGTCAGCGGGGTAATGAATTCACTGCCGCCCCGGGTCATGACCACGCGCACTTCGGCGCCCTGGTCGAGGAGTCGGCGAACCAGCTCCGCGCTCTTGTAGGCGGCAATGCCGCCGCCGACGCCGAGCACGATGCGTTTCCGATACAGCCGCTGCATAGGCCTGTCTTTCCGTTCAGTGATTGCTGCGTGGCATGCCCCCTCCCCAGGTGAAATACCACGCAAAAAAGAGGGGGCTAAGATAGCACAGCGCCCGCTGTCGAACAGCGGCGCCATGCACAGGGAGGTGTGATGAGTATTCGTGACTGGCCCGCGGCGGAGCGTCCGCGGGAACGGCTTCTGGAGCAGGGCACCATCCGCCTTTCCGACGCCGAGCTACTGGCTATTTTCCTGCGCACCGGGGTGGCCGGTAAGAGCGCGGTGGACCTGGCGCGGCATCTGTTGCGGCGCTTTGGCAGCCTGCGCGGGCTGCTGGAGGCCGATCAACTGACCTTCACCCGCCAGTTGGGGCTGGGCCCGGCCAAGTACGCCTTGTTGCAGGCGGTGCTGGAAATGGCCCGCCGACATCTGGCGGAGAAACTGCATCGCCAGTCCGCGTTGGAGAACCCGCTGGTGGTGCGCGATTACCTGAAGTCGATGCTGCGCCACGAGCCCCATGAAGTGTTCGGTTGCCTGTTTCTCGACACGCGGCATCGCGTATTGACTTTCGAAGTGCTGTTTCAGGGCTCCATCGACAGCACCACGGTGTACCCGCGGCAGGTGATCAAGCGCGCCTTGGCGCACAACGCGGCGGCGGTGATCCTCTGCCACAACCATCCGTCAGGCATTTGCGAGCCCAGCCCGGCCGATCGGGTGGTGACCCGTCGTTTGCAGGAGGCACTGGAGTTGATCGATGTGCGGGTGCTGGACCACTTCATCGTGGGGGAGGGCGACCCGCTGTCGATGGCCGAGTACGGCTGGATCTGAATGCAGCAGGCTTCAAGGCCAGGGTGGGCCTTGAAGCCTGCCGGCGGGTCACTTGATGCTGACTTTCGAATAGTCCTGGCGCCCGAAGGGGCTCACCTGGTAGCCCTCGACCTGCTTGCGGGTCAGGGCGAAAGCGGTCGGGTGTGCCAGGGGCAGCCACAGCGCCTGCTGCTGGATCTGGGTCTGGGCCTGTTGGTACAGCTTGCTGCGCACACCCTGTTCGCTGGTGGTCTTGCCGGCCGTGATCAACTTGTCCAGGTTCTGGTCGCAGTAGCGGGCGAAGTTGGTGCCGGACTTGACGGCGGCGCAGGTGAACTGTGGTGAGAGGAAGTTATCCGGGTCGCCGTTGTCGCCTGCCCAGCCCATGAATAGCAGGTCGTGCTCGCCAGCCTTGGCGCGGCGGATCAGTTCACCCCATTCGATCACGCGGATTTCCGCCTGGATCCCCACTTGGGCCAGGTCCGATTGCAGCAACTGCGCGCCCAGGCTGGGGTTGGGGTTGAGCAGGCTGCCAGAAGGGCGGGTCCAGATGGTGGTCTGGAAGCCGTTCTTCAGGCCAGCCTTGGCCAGCAGTTGGCGAGCTTTTTCCGGGTCGTGGGCGTACCCGGGCAGGTCCTTGGCGTAGCTCCAGGTATTGGGTGGGTAAGGGCCGTTGGCGGCTTCGGCGGTGCCTTCAAAGACCGCCTTGAGGTAGCTGCCCTTGTCGAAGGCCAGGTTGATTGCCTGGCGTACCTCGGGTTTGTCCAGGGGGGGGTGCTGGCTGTTGATGGCGACGAAGGCGGTCATGAAGGCTGCGGTGTGCTCGACCTTCAGTGCCGGATCCTCGCTGGCGGCCTGGACATCCAGGGGCTTGGGCGACAGTGCGATCTGGCACTCGTTGCGGCGCAGCTTCTGCAGGCGCACGTTGGCATCCGGGGTGATGGCAAAGATCAGCGAGTCGACCGCCGGCTTGCCGGCAAAGTAGTCGCGGTTGGCCTTGTAGCGGATCGAGGCGTCTTTCTGGAAGCGCCCGAAGATGAACGGGCCGCTGCCGATCGGCTGGCTGTTGAGCTTCTCCGGGGTGCCGGCCTTGAGCAGTTGCTCGGCGTACTCCGCCGAATAGATCGAGGCGAAGCCCATGCTCAAGGTGGCGAGGAAGGTCGAATCGGCGTGGTCCAGGGTAAAGCGTACGGTCAGCGGGTCCAGGGCATCGATCTTCTTGATCAGGCTGGGCAACTGCAGGGATTGGGCGTGGGGAAAGCCGCTCTGGGCGATCTTGTGCCACGGATGGGCCGGATCGAGCATGCGCTCGAAGCTGAACTTGACGTCTTCGGCGGTCAGCTCGCGGCTGGGGTTGAAATACTCGGTGCGGTGGAACTTGACCTTGGGGTGCAGCTTGAACACGTAGGTCAGGCCGTCGGCAGAGACCTCCCAGCTGTCGGCAAGGCTGGGGACTACCTTGCCGCTATCGGCGTCGAACTCCACCAGGCGGTTCATCAGCACGTCGGCGGATGCGTTGGTGGTGGTCAGTGAGTTGTACTGCACCACGTCGAAGCCCTCCGGGCTGGCTTCGGTGCAGACGCTCAACGCGGCAGCCTGGGCCAGGGGGCTCAGGAGAGGGGCGAGCAGGAGCGGGAGGGCGGCAAGGCGCATGGTCGGGTTCCTTGTGCAGATCGAAAGCCCATCTGCGAGTGCAGTCTGGAAATGCCTTACCCTAGTGACCTCTTTGTAAAATGACTATCCCTTTTGTATCGGGTGACGAAACCTCGTGCTAGGCCGGGGTTCCTGGCGTGATTTTCCGCAGGCATGACCGCGCTCAATGGCGGTTTTGTGCCTGGGCTTTCGGGAGAAATATATTCTGCGACGAGCGGTAGATTTCTGCGGTAGCCTTTGCCGCAGGCGTCCGGCGCAAGAAAATCAGGACTTTTCGTCATCCTGGGCACAGCGGTTGTTGTTGCTCTGGGGTCTTTCTGGTATAAAGCAGCGCTCTTTTCTAGGGGCCCGGTTCCTTCGCTTGTAGGTGTAGCCGGTAAGACCCTAAAGAAACGCGGCGCCTGGCGCCAAATGACTGAGAGATTAAGCGGCCAACCCATGCCGGGTTGGGCATGTGGTTTTAGAGGGCTGAGGCATGTCTAGAGTCTGTCAAGTTACCGGTAAGGGTCCGGTGACTGGGAATAACATTTCCCACGCAAACAACAAAACCCGTCGTCGTTTCCTGCCGAACCTGCAGCATCACCGCTTCTGGGTTGAGTCCGAGAAACGTTTTGTGCGTCTGCGCGTATCTGCCAAAGGCATGCGTATCATCGACAAGCGCGGCATTGATGTCGTGCTGGCCGAAATCCGTCGCGATGGCGGCAAGGTTTAAGGGAGCTAATCATGCGTGAATTGATTCGTTTGATCTCGAGCGCCGGTACTGGTCACTTCTACACTACCGACAAGAACAAGCGTACTACTCCGGACAAAATCGAGATCAAGAAATATGATCCGGTTGTTCGCAAGCACGTGATCTACAAGGAAGGCAAAATCAAGTAATTGATTTTTCTTCTGACAAAAAAACCCGCCTTCAAGCGGGTTTTTTTGTGCCCGGGATTCAGGCTTTCTGTTCGAAGGCTACATAGACCTTGCGGCAGGGTTCCAGCACTTCCCAGGTGCCCTTGAAGCCGGCCGGGATCACGAAGCGGTCGCCGACCCGCAGAGTCTTGGCGTTGCCGTCGTGATCACGCAGTACCGATACGCCCTGGAGGATCTCGCAGTATTCGTGTTCGGTGAAGTTCACCGTCCACTGGCCTACGGCGCCTTCCCAGATCCCGGCATTGAGCTGGCCGCACGGGCTGGCGTAATGGTTGAACACCGCCTGCTCGGGGTCGCCCTTGAGGATTTTTTCCGCAGCGGGGCGGTAGCGTTCGCCCTCGGTGGTGGCCTGGCTGAAGTCGACGACGTTGTGGATGCTCATTGTTGTATTCCCCCGTGATTGCGGCGCGAGTGGCTATGAAGGCCAAAGTCTATGTTTATTAAAATGCACATAGCAATGGCGTTTGCCCGGGCTTTGTCAAATATATTGAAAGTACAGGTGTCGCTGGTTTAGGGTGGCGGGTGCCTTTGGCCGAAAACAGGCTGGCCGGGCAGAATTCTTCAGCGGTGCCGGCGTAGTTCGCATGGCGCTTGTATACAAATAAGAGGAGGACACTCGTATGACCACCCTGACTCGTGCCGACTGGGAACAACGTGCCCGCGACCTGAAAATCGAAGGTCGCGCGTACATCAACGGCGAATACACCGCATCGGCTTCCAATGACACCTTCGAATGCATCAGCCCGGTAGACGGTCGAGTACTGGCGACCATCGCCAGCTGCGATGCCGCCGATGCCCAGCGCGCCGTGGAAAACGCCCGCGCCACGTTCAATTCCGGCGTCTGGTCGCGCCTGGCGCCGGCCAAGCGCAAGTCGGTGATGATCCGCTTTGCCGGCCTGTTGAAGCAGCACGCTGAAGAACTCGCGCTCCTGGAAACCCTGGACATGGGCAAGCCCATCAGCGACTCCCTGGATATCGACGTTCCCGGCGCCGCCCAGGCCCTGAGCTGGAGCGGCGAGGCCATCGACAAGATCTACGATGAGGTCGCTGCCACCCCTCACGACCAGTTAGGCCTGGTCACCCGCGAGCCGGTAGGCGTGGTCGCGGCCATCGTGCCGTGGAACTTCCCCCTGATGATGGCTTGCTGGAAACTGGGCCCGGCGCTGTCCACCGGTAACTCGGTGATCCTCAAGCCTTCGGAAAAATCCCCGCTGACCGCCATCCGCATCGCTGCTCTGGCAGTGGAAGCCGGGATTCCGGCGGGCGTGTTCAACGTACTGCCAGGTTACGGCCACACCGTCGGCAAGGCCCTGGCCCTGCACATGGACGTGGACACCCTAGTGTTCACCGGTTCCACCAAGATCGCCAAGCAGCTGCTGGTCTACTCCGGCGAATCCAACATGAAGCGCGTGTGGCTGGAAGCTGGCGGCAAGAGCCCGAACATCGTGTTCGCCGATGCTCCGGACCTGCAGGCCGCCGCCGAATCCGCCGCCAGCGCCATTGCCTTCAACCAGGGCGAAGTCTGCACCGCCGGCTCGCGCCTGCTGGTGGAGCGCTCCATCAAGGACAAGTTCCTGCCGCTGGTGATCGAGGCGCTCAAGGGCTGGAAGCCGGGCAACCCGCTGGACCCGGCCACCAACGTCGGTGCCCTGGTGGACACCCAGCAGATGAACACCGTGCTGTCCTACATCGAAGCCGGGCATGCCGATGGCGCCAAGCTGGTGGCCGGTGGCAAGCGCACCCTGGAAGAAACCGGTGGCACCTACGTCGAGCCGACCATTTTCGATGGTGTCAGCAACGCGATGAAAATTGCCCAGGAAGAGATCTTCGGCCCTGTACTGTCGGTGATTGCCTTCGACAGCGTGGAAGAGGCGATCCAGATTGCCAACGACACGCCTTACGGCCTGGCAGCTGCGGTGTGGACCGCCAACATCTCCAAGGCCCACCAGACCGCCAAGGCCCTGCGTGCCGGCAGCGTCTGGGTCAACCAATACGACGGCGGCGACATGACCGCGCCGTTCGGCGGCTTCAAGCAGTCGGGCAACGGTCGCGACAAGTCGCTGCATGCGTTCGACAAGTACACCGAGCTGAAAGCCACCTGGATCAAGCTCTGAGTCTTGTCGCTTGAGGCGGGGCAGTGCCCCGCCTGACGTCGATCCATAGCGCAGCCGGACTTTCCGCAAGGGGAGTCCGGCTGTGTTGTCTGTGCCATGTTAAACAATGATCCACAGGAGCGTGGAAATGCGTTGGGCGACCTATTTCGCCGTTTTGGCCGCAGTCCTGAGTGTCGGCCTGGCCCTGGGCGTGACCATGCCCCTGGTGTCATTTCGTCTCGAAAGCTGGGGCTACGGGCCTTTTGCAATTGGTGTGGTGGCGGCGATGCCGGCCATTGGCGTGTTGCTCGGGGCGAAGATCTCCAGCCGCCTGGCGGCGCGCTTCGGCACCGCCAGCCTGATGCGCCTGTGCCTGTGGGGTGGGGCGATCTCCATTGCCTTGCTGGCGCTGCTGCCCAGCTATCCGTTGTGGTTGGTGCTGCGCCTGATACTGGGAGTGGTCCTGACCATCATCTTCATTCTGGGGGAAAGCTGGATCAATCAGCTGGTGGTGGAGCAGTGGCGTGGCCGGCTGGTGGCGCTGTATGGCGCAAGCTATGCCTTGAGCCAGTTGGCCGGGCCGCTGCTGTTGGGCTTGCTGGGTACTGAGCATGATTACGGCTTCTGGACCGCGGTGGGTTTGCTGGTGGCATCACCGCTCCTGCTGTTGGGGCGCAGCGGGGCGCCGAGCACCGAGTCGTGCAGCGTGACCCTGTTTGACCTGTGGCACTTCTGTCAGAAGTTGCCGGCGATTGCCTGGGCAGTTGCATTGTTCGCTACTTTCGAGGCGCTGATTCTGACCCTGCTGCCGGTGTATTGCCTGAGCCAGGGGTTCACCGAAGACATTGCCCTGGCCATGGTCAGCACCGTGGTGGTGGGGGATGCACTTTTGCAGTTGCCGATTGGCGCCCTGGCGGATCGGATTTCCCGGCGCGGCCTGTTCACCGGCTGCGCGGTGATCCTGCTGTGTTCCAGCCTGGCCATTCCGCTGTTGCTGGGCACCGTGCTGATCTGGCCGCTGTGGGTGCTGTTCGGGGCCAGCGCCGGGGGCTTGTTCACCTTGTCGCTGATCCTGATCGGGGAGCGTTACCGCGATGACGCCCTGGTGCGGGCCAATGCCCATGTGGCGCAGCTCTGGGGCATCGGTTGCCTGATCGGGCCGCTGGTGGCAGGGGCCGGCAGCCAGTGGGTCAGCGGCCACGCCATGTTGCTGCTGGTGGCGGCCGGAGCTTTTGGCTTGCTTGTCCTGCTGCTGCGCCAGGGGGCTTTTGGCGAAGCCCAGGCTGCGTTGTAGCCACTCAGAGCATGCGTTCCAGGCCGATGCGGGTGCTCAGCCAGGCATTGAAGCGGCGCCACCAGTTGCCGGGTTCATGGCCCAGGCTGTGCAACTGGCCCTGGTCCTCGGTCACCCAGGCCAGCTTGCCGTCCAGCAGCTTGACCTGGTAGCTCAGGGCCGGCGCCATCCCCTGCAGCGCCAGGGCGCGGACATGTTCGGCCAGCTCGGGGCTGTCCACCAGCACCCCGACCTCGGTATTCCACAGCACCGAGCGGGGGTCGAAGTTGAACGAGCCGATGAAGCTCTTTCGTCGGTCGAAGATCATCGCCTTGCTGTGCAGGCTGGAGTCGGAGCCCTTGTAGGAGCCGCTGTGGAACAGGTGCGGCCCGCTGCCGCCGCGCTCGCCGGGTTGCCGGCGCAGTTCGTAGAGCTTCACTCCATGTTCCAGCAGTGCCTTGCGATAGGGCGCATAGCCGCCATGCACCACTGGCACGTCGGTGGCTTCCAGGGAGTTGGTCAACAGGCTCACCGAAACCCCGGCGTCCGCGCGCCCGGTCAGGTACACCAGCCCGGGTTGCCCCGGTACGAAGTAGGCCGAGATCATGATCAGCTCCTTGCCGACCCCGCTCAGCTCCGGTGCCAGCTGGGTGGTGAGCAGCAGGTGCGGGTCGGGGTCGCCCTTGGCCAGGACCTTGGTCGGAGCGTCCCACAGGGCCTGGTTCCAGGCCCAGATCAGTTCCTTGCGCCAGATGTCCATGCGCGGCTGGGTCTGGTAGGTCATCAGTTGCCGGTACAGCGCCTGGTTCTGTCGGCGGCTGTCCTGCAAGGATTCCTCGAGGCGCAGCCGGGTGTTGTCCAGCGCCTTGGTGGAAGGTGTGCTGGACAGGAACTCGCCGATGGGGCGGCTCAGGGCGCTGTTCCAGTACTGGTCGAAGCTGTGGCCCAGTTGCTCGGCCACCGGCCCCACGCTGAACATGTCGATGTCGGTGAAATTCAGATTAGGCTCGGCATCGAAATATTCATCCCCCAGGTTGCGCCCGCCGACGATGGCCACGCTGTTGTCTGCCAGCCAGAGCTTGTTATGCATTCGCCGATGCTGCTGCGACAGGTTGAACAGGCGGCCCATGCCCCGGGTCAGGCCGGTGCTGCGGCCCAGGTGCAGCGGGTTGAACAGGCGGATCTGGATCTGCGGGTGGGCGGCCAGGGTAGCGATGATCTGGTCCAGGCCGTCGCTGGTGGTGTCGTCCAGCAGGATGCGTACCCGCACGCCACGGTCGGCGGCCTTGAGCAGCTCATCCACCAGCATGCGGGTGCTGATGCCGTCGTGGACGATGTAGTACTGCAGGTCGAGGCTGCTTTGCGCGTTGCGGATCAGCTCGGCGCGGGCCATGAACGCCTCGGTACTGTTGGGCAGCAGGCGAAAGCCGGAACGCCCCTGGTAGGGTGCGGCCTGGGCCCGGATCGACTGGGCAAAGCCCGAATCGCGGGCGGGCAGGGCCTGGCTGGGTTGGTACGGCACCTCGCGGGTAGCGCAGCCGCCCAGCCCGAGGCTCAGCAGCAGAAGCCAGGTGAAGGCCTGTATAGGGTTCAAGTCAGGTCATCTCGCATCACGGCACGGGTTGGCATGGGACGGCTGGCTTCCTGCTGCGGATCGGGTCAGTCCGAGGTTTCACTGAGCAGCTTGATGGCTGCAGCGCCGACCTTGCGTACCGCGTCTTCGATCTGCGCGGTTGGCTTGGCAGCGTAGTTCATCCGCAGGCAATTGCGGTACTTGCCCGAGGCGGAAAAGATGCTGCCCACGGCAATCTGCACCCCTTGCTCGAGCAGCACTCGGTTGAGCTTCAGAGCATCAAAGCCCTCGGGGAGTTCGATCCACAGCATGAAACTGCCCTGTGGTCGGCTGGCGCGAGTGCCGGCGGGGAAGTAGCGGCTGACCCAATCGAGCATCAGGTCGCGATTGCGCTGGTATTGGGTGCGCATCTTGCGCAAATGCGGTTCGAAGTGGCCGCTCTTGAGAAACTCGGCGATGGCTACCTGGGGCTGCGGGGCCGTGGAGCCGGTGCTGATGTATTTCATGTGCAGTACACGTTCCAGGTAGCGACCGGGCGCCACCCAGCCGATGCGCAGGCCTGGGGCCAGGGTTTTCGAGAACGAGCTGCACAGCAGCACCCGGCCATCATCGTCGAAGGACTTGATGGTGCGCGGGCGCGGGTAGGTGTAGGCCAGTTCGCCATACACATCGTCTTCGATGATCGCCACGTCGAAGCGCTGGGCCAGGGTCAGCAGTGCCCGCTTGCGCGGCTCCGGCATGATGTAGCCCAGGGGGTTGTTGCAGTTGGGCGTCAACTGTATGGCCTTGATCGGCCACTGTTCCAAAGCCAGCTCCAGGGCTTCCAGGCTGATTCCGGTAATGGGGTCGGTGGGGATCTCCAGGGCCTTCATGCCCAGGCCCTTGAGGGTCTGCATGGCGCCGTGGAAGCTAGGCGAGTCCACGGCGACGATATCCCCCGGCTCGCAGATGGCGCGAATGCTGGTGGATAGCGCCTCGTGGCAGCCGGTGGTAATCACCAGGTCACCGGCCCCCAACTGGCAGCCGGAATCGAGCATCAGCCGCGCGACCTGCTCGCGCAGTGCCAGCACGCCGTAGATGTTGTCGTAGTGCAGGCCTGGCATGTCCTGGTGCCGGCTTAGGCGCGCCAGGGCCCGGAGCAGAGGCTTGAGGGTGGGCGTGGTGATGTCCGGCATGCCTCGGCCCAGTTGCACCACGTCCTTGCGCGGTACGGCGCGAATCAGTTCCAGCACCTGGTCCCACTGCGAGATCTCTACCGGCCGCTGGGCCGGGCGGCCGACGGCGGGCAGGGCGGGCAGTTCGCGGCTGGGCGGCACGAAGTAGCCGGACTTGGGCTTGGGCATCGCCAGGCCGTTGTCTTCCAGCAGGCGATAGGCCTGCTGCACGGTACTGAGGCTGACCCCGTGCTCGACGCTCAGGGCGCGCACTGAGGGCAGTCGATCTCCGGGGCGGTAGAAGCCCTGTTCAATGCGGGTGCCCAGAAGTTCGGCGAGGTTGACGTAGAGGGTCATGGCATTGGCTCGTAGTGGGGGACGCGAGGACCGGTACAGATGGGGCAAAAATACAGGATTCAGCAGGATTTTTGGCAAAACTGTATGGAGTTAATACCGCTGTATTGAGTCTGTAATGGTTTTTGCGCACCAAGCATCCTATTGGCTCATGGCAACTTTGAGCAAACAGGAGCAATACAGATGAACGGCTTGAGCGATGTGCGGCTGTCGTTACGCGGTCAGGAGCTGGAGGCGGAGCATGAAGGGTCGGCGGCGGCTCTGCCGCGCAGCGCGCCGTCAGGCTTGGGCACCTGGGGCCTGTACTGGCATCGGCTGCGCACCCGCAAGGCATTGCTGGAGTTGACTGCCGAGCAGTTGCGCGATGTCGGATTGAACCCTGAGCAAGCGCGGGCCGAGGGCCTCAAGCCATTCTGGCGGCTGTGACCGGCAGCGCTTGGCTGGCGCTGGCCGTCAGACCAGCTCCTTCAGGCGATGCCAGAGCATGCCCAGGGCCAGCAGCGGCGAGCGCAGGTGCTTGCCGCCCGGGAAGGTGATGTGCGGCACCTTGGCGAACAGGTCGAAACCGCCGCCGTGCTGGCCGCTGATGGCCTCGCCCAGCAGCTTGCCCGCCAGGTGCGTGGCATTCAGGCCGTGGCCCGAATAGGCCTGGGCGTAATACACATTGGGCTGGTCCTTGAGCCGGCCGATCTGCGGCAGGCGGTTGGCGCCGATGCCGATCATGCCGCCCCACTGGTAGTCGATCTTTACTGCGGCCAGTTGCGGGAATACTTCCAGCATCTTTGGCCGCATGTAGGCGGCGATGTCCTTGGGGTCACGCCCCGAATAATGACAGGCCCCCCCGAACAGCAGGCGCCGGTCAGCCGAAAGGCGATAGTAGTCCAGGGCCACGCGCTGGTCGCAGACCGCCATGTTCTGCGGCAGCAGTTCCTGGGCCAGGGCCGGGCTCAAGGGTTCGGTGGCGATGATATAGCTGCCGGCCGGAAGCACCTTGCCCCCCAATTCCGGATTGAGGTCGTTGAGGTAGGCGTTGCAGCCCAGCACCAGGGTCTTGGCCCGGACGGTGCCGCGACTGCTGTGGACCTTGACCTCGTGGCCGTAGTCGATGCGGGTCACGGCAGAGTGCTCGAACAGTTGCACCCCCAGCTGCTGCGCCGCCCGGGCTTCGCCCAGGGCCAGGTTCAGTGGGTGCAGGTGGCCCGAACCCATGTCGATCAAGCCGCCAACATAGCGCTTGGAACCCACCACGCTGTGCATTTCATCGGCCTGCAGCAGCCGGGTCGGGTGGCGATAGCCCAGGCTGCGCAGTTCCTCGGCGTCTTCGGCGAAGCCTTCAAGGTCGGCCGGCTTGTTGGCCAGGTCGCAGTAGCCCCAGGTCAGGTCGCAAGGGATCTGGAAACGCTCGATGCGCTGGCGGACGATCTCCACCGCCTCCAGGCCCATGAGCTTCATCTGCCGCACTCCGTCCTCGCCTACCACCTTGGTGAACTGGTCGAGGCCGTGGCCGACGCCGCGAATCAACTGCCCGCCATTGCGCCCGCTGGCGCCCCAGCCGATCTTGTGCGCCTCCAGCAGGACCACGCTGAGGCCACGCTCGGCCAGTTCCAGCGCGGTGTTGAGCCCGGAAAAACCGCCCCCGACCACGCACACATCAGCTGTCAGATCGCCCGCCAACGCTGGGTAGTCAGGTTGCGGCAGGCTGCTGGCGGCATAGTAGGAAGCGGCGTGCTGGAGGCTGGCGGGCATGGGATGCGTCCTGATGATGGTGTCGGTAAAAATGCGCGGAGCATAAGTCGGGCCTTTGCGCCGGGGCAACCGCAGGACGCCCGGTCCTGTCTGCCGCCAGGCATTTAGGGCAGAATTCACGGCTATTCATGCCCCGGTAGTCTTTTTCATGAGCTGTAACCGTCAAATCGTCCGCAGCCTGCGTCAGCAGATTCCCTCTTTCGAGTGCGTTCCCGGCTGCCACGACTGCTGCGGCCCGGTGACCACCTCGCCGGAGGAAATGTCCCGCCTGCCGCGCAAGACCGCTGCCGAGCAGGAAGCTGCCATGGACGAGCTCAACTGCGTGCACCTGGGGCCCGACGGTTGCACCGTGTATGACGAGCGTCCGCTGATCTGCCGCCTGTTCGGCACCACGCCGAGCCTGCCTTGCCCCAACGGCCGGCGCCCGGTGGAGATGATCCACCCCCGGGTTGAAAAACAGATCCACGACTACATGGCCAGCACTCGCCAGGTCCTGGTCTAGCCCCGCGCACCCCGGCTTGCCGGCGAAGGCTGCACCCTCTCGCTTCAATCCGGAATCGGCAGGCTCAGGCTCTCCTTCACTTCTTCCATGACGATGTAGCTCTTGGACTCGCGCACGTGGGGCAGCTTGAGCAGGATGTCCCCCAGCAATTTGCGGTAGGACGCCATTTCAGAGATCCGCGCCTTGACCAGATAGTCGAAGTCGCCGGACACCAGGTGGCACTCCAGCACGTGGGGCAGCTTCAGCACCGCCCGGCGAAACTCCTCGAAGGTATCGCCGGACTTGTAGTCCAGGCTGATCTCGACGAACACCAGCAGGCTGCCCTTGAGGTGCTGCGGATTGAGCCGCGCGTTGTAGCCCATGATGATCCCTTCGCGTTCCAGGCGGCGCACGCGCTCGGTGCAGGGGGTGGTGGAGAGGCCCACTCGTTCCCCCAGCTCGGTGAAGGAAATGCGTCCGTCGGCCTGGAGTATCCGCAAGATATTGCGATCTATCTTGTCCAGGGCCCGACGGGTCTGATGGTTAGTGCGCATAGGGGATGCCCCTCCGTGAAAAGCAATATTGCCGAGAATTCTCGCCAAATATAGGCGGTTATATAGTGAAAATCACTGCTCAATGTTTCTTACACTGCGCCCATCTTTGCTCTGAATAACAAACGTCAGCGGTCAAGCCGCGATGAGGATATGAAAATGCGCGTTCTGGTCTTGGGCAGTGGCGTTATCGGAACCACCAGTGCCTATTATCTGGCTCGAGCCGGATTTGAAGTGACCGTAGTGGACCGTCAGCCGGCCGCCGCCATGGAAACCAGCTTCGCCAACGCCGGCCAGGTCTCGCCTGGCTATGCGTCGCCCTGGGCCGCTCCGGGTGTACCGCTCAAAGCCATCAAGTGGCTGCTGCAGCGCCACGCGCCACTGGCGATCAAGGCCACGGCCGACATCGACCAGTACCTGTGGATGGCGCAGATGCTGCGCAACTGCACCGCCAGCCGCTATGCGGTGAACAAGGAACGCATGGTGCGCCTGTCCGAATACAGCCGTGACTGCCTCGACGAACTGCGTGCGGAGACCGGCATTGCCTACGAAGGCCGCAGCCTGGGCACTACCCAGCTGTTCCGCACCCAGGCGCAGTTGGACGGCGCGGCGAAAGACATCGCCGTGCTCAAGGAATCCGGCGTGCCGTTCGAACTGCTGGACCGCGAAGGCATCGCCCGGGTAGAGCCGGCCCTGGCCAACGTCACTGACATCCTCGCCGGTGCCCTGCGCCTGCCCAACGACCAGACTGGCGACTGCCAGATCTTCACCACGCGCCTGGCGGAAATGGCCAGCAAGCTGGGTGTGGAATTCCGCTTCGGCCAGGACATCCAGCGCATCGACTTTGCCGGTGACCGGATCAACGGCGTGTGGATCGACGGCAAGCTGGAAACCGCCGACCGCTACGTGCTGGCCCTGGGCAGCTACTCGCCGCAATTGCTCAAGCCCCTGGGCATCAAGGCGCCGGTGTACCCGCTCAAGGGTTACTCCCTGACCGTGCCGATCACCAACCCGGCCATGGCCCCCACTTCCACCATCCTCGACGAAACCTACAAGGTCGCGATCACCCGTTTCGACAACCGGATCCGGGTCGGCGGCATGGCTGAGATAGCCGGTTTTGACCTCTCGCTCAATCCGCGCCGGCGTGAAACGCTGGAGATGATCGTCAACGATCTCTATCCTCAGGGCGGCGACCTGTCCCAGGCCAGTTTCTGGACCGGGCTGCGTCCTACCACCCCGGATGGCACGCCGATTGTGGGCGCCACGCCGTTCCGCAACCTGTTCTTGAACACTGGCCACGGTACGCTCGGCTGGACCATGGCTTGCGGCTCCGGTCGCCTGCTGGCGGACCTGATGGCCAAGAAAAAGCCGCAGATCAGCGCCGAAGGCCTCGATATTTCCCGTTACGGTAACCCTCAGGAGTCAGCTAAACATGTCAATCCAGCGCCAGCTCACCAATGAGCGCATGAGCCAGATCGTTGTCCACGGCGGTACGGTGTATCTGTCCGGGCAAGTCGGCGATGACATGCAGGCCGGGATCGAACAGCAGACCCGCGAGACCCTGGCCAACATCGAACGCCTGCTGGACCTGGCCGGTACCGACAAGACCAAGCTGCTGTCGGTGACCATCTACCTGAAGGACATCGATGCCCACTTCGCCGGCATGAACAGTGTCTGGGACCAGTGGCTGCCAAAAGGCGTGGCGCCGGCCCGGGCCACCGTCGAAGCCAAGCTGTGCGAACCGCAAATCCTGGTCGAGCTGTCCGTAGTGGCCGCCCTGCCTTAAGCGACAAGATCCCTCTCCCGGTGCCGGTGGCGGCTCGCCGTTATCCAGCACCGGTTTTTTATTCCCCATGACCGCCTAGAAGTCTGCCGCCATGCGCCCTGCCCGTGCCCTGATCGATCTCCAAGCCCTGCGTCACAACTACCAACTGGCCCGTGAACTCTCGGGAGTTCGTGCTCTCGCGGTGATCAAGGCCG
Source organism: Pseudomonas sp. MWU349 (assembly GCF_017947325.1). Lineage (NCBI taxonomy): Bacteria > Pseudomonadati > Pseudomonadota > Gammaproteobacteria > Pseudomonadales > Pseudomonadaceae > Pseudomonas > Pseudomonas sp. MWU349. The sequence continues at coordinate 336,791 of NZ_JAFEVP010000004.1, forward strand.
ATGCCTACGGCCATGGTGCGGTGCGCTGCGCCCAGGCACTGGAAGGCGAGGCCGACGGTTTCGCCGTGGCCTGCATCGAAGAAGCCCTGGAGCTGCGCGCCGCGGGCATTCGTGCGCCGGTGCTGCTGCTGGAAGGTTTTTTCGAAGCATCCGAGCTGGCGCTGATCGTCGAGCATGATTTCTGGTGCGTGGTGCATTCGCTGTGGCAACTCGAAGCCATCGAGCAGGCGGCCGTGGCCAAGCCACTGACGGTCTGGCTCAAGCTGGACTCGGGCATGCACCGGGTCGGCCTGCATCCCAAGGATTACCAGGCGGCGTATCAGCGCCTGCAGGCCAGCGGCAAGGTCGAGAAGATCGTGCTGATGAGCCACTTTGCCCGCGCCGATGAACTGGACTGCCCGCGTAGCAGCGAGCAGGTGGCGATATTCGAAGCGGCTCGCCAGGGCCTCGGAGCGGAAATCAGCCTGCGCAATTCGCCGGCGGTCATGGGCTGGCCCAGCGTACCCAGCGATTGGGTGCGCCCGGGCATCATGCTCTACGGTTCGACGCCGTTCGAAGAAAACAACTCGGTGGCCGCGCGCTTGCAGCCGGTAATGACCCTGGAGTCCAAGGTGATCTGCGTGCGTGAACTGCCGGCCGGCGAACCGGTGGGCTACGGCGCCAGGTTCATCACCGACAGGCCAATGCGCATCGGTGTGGTGGCCATGGGGTATGCCGACGGTTATCCGCGCCATGCGCCTACTGGTACGCCGGTACTGGTGGCCGGCCAGCGCAGCCGCCTGCTGGGCCGGGTGTCCATGGACATGCTGTGTGTCGACCTGACGGACGTGCCCCAGGCCGGTCTTGGTTCGACCGTTGAGTTGTGGGGCAAGAACATTCTCGCCAGCGATGTTGCGCAGGCCGCCGATACCATCCCTTATCAGCTGTTCTGCAACCTGCGCCGGGTGCCGTTGGTGTACAGCGAAGGCTGAGATTCCGTGGGCTGTACCGAAAGTCGCCTTCCCGGGGGGAATCGGGAGCAAGTGTTGTAAATACTGAACGCTGTCGCCATGATAACGCTCAATTACAACAACGCCTGATTCCCGCCTAGGAGGCTGCCGCATTGGACGTCGGTGAACGACTGCAATCCATCCGTAAACTGAAAGGTCTTTCCCAGCGTGAACTCGCCAAGCGTGCGGGCGTCACCAATAGCACCATTTCAATGATCGAAAAGAACAGCGTCAGCCCCTCGATCAGTTCGCTGCGCAAGGTGCTGGGCGGCATTCCCATGTCCATGGTGGAGTTCTTTTCCGAGGAAATTCTCCAGGAAACGCCTTCTCAGATCGTCTACAAGGCCCACGAACTGATCGACATCTCCGATGGTGCGGTGACCATGAAGCTGGTGGGCCGGGCTCATCCGAGCCGCGCCATTGCCTTCCTCAACGAGATCTACCCGCCGGGTGCCGATACCGGTGAAGAGATGCTCACCCACGACGGCGAGGAAACCGGGATTCTCCTCGAGGGGCGCCTGGAACTGGTGGTGGGGCTTGAAACATTTGTCCTCGAAGCCGGCGACAGCTACTACTTTGAGAGTACGAAGCCGCATCGTTTCCGTAATCCGTTCGATGTTCCGGCGCGACTAATCAGCGCAGCCACCCCGGCGAACTTCTAGATCAAGAGGCGTCCTGCAAGGCTTGCAGGGAGGCCCCCAGCGACATTTCGCCGCGAATAAGACCCCTTCGACTTTGGGGTTGTTTCAGTGTGGCGGGCTAACCGTTATACTTTCGCCCGCCTGCGAAACCGTGGCCGCAGGCGTGACTAGCCACCATTGAGGGTGTACGCGTGAACCTAATTATGAAAATGCTGGCCGCACCAGCAACCGTATTGGCCCTTTGGGCAGTCAGCGCTCAAGCTGCGACTAATGATGATATTGCCAAGCGCCTTGAGCCTGTCGGCCAGGTCTGCGTCCAGGGGCAGGAATGCAAGGGTATGGAAGTGGCCGCCTCTGCGGGCGGTGGCGGTGGCGCGAAATCCCCGGATGACGTGATCGCCAAGCACTGCAACGCTTGCCACGGCACCGGCCTGTTGGGCGCACCGAAAATCGGTGACACCGCCGCCTGGAAAGAGCGCGCCGATCACCAGGGCGGCCTCGACGGCATCCTGGCCAAGGCCATCACCGGGATCAACGCAATGCCGCCTAAAGGCACCTGCGCCGATTGCTCCGATGACGAGCTCAAAGGTGCAATCCAGAAGATGTCCGGCCTGAAATAAGCCGCCATCTTCAGCGAAAAAGCCGCTTACGAGCGGCTTTTTTGTGGGCGTAATTTGCCCTGTGTACTGGTCAATGCAGCAAACTCCCGGCAAGCTCGGTCCAACCTCAATTCATGGACGGTCCCCGGAGGGTCAGATGCTGCAATCCTGTTCTATCGAGCATGCGGTGGATGAAGTGCTCGCGCGTTTGCCGCAACACATTCACATGGGCATGCCTCTGGGGTTGGGCAAACCCAACCGTTTCGCCAATGCCTTGTACCGGCGCATCGCCGGGATGCCGGAACGCCAACTGACCATCTACACCGCTCTGAGCCTGGGCCGGCCGGCCCTGGGCGACGGTTTGCAGAAGCGCTTCCTCGAACCCTTCGTCGAACGGGTATTCGGCGACTACCCGGAACTGGATTTTCTCGCTGACCTGCACCGCGACAGCCTGCCGGCGAACATTCGCGTCGAGCAGTTCTTCATGCAGCCCGGCAGCCTCCTGCACAGTGCCCCGGCGCAGCAGGACTACGTCAGCAGCAACTACAGCCATGCCGCCCGGGACATCAACGCTGCCGGTCTGAACCTGGTGGCGCAACTGCTGGCCAGGGATCCGCAAGACCCGGGACGCCTGAGCCTGAGCTGCAACCCGGACATCACCCTCGACATGTTGCCGATGATTGCCAAGCGCCGGGCGCAGGGGGAAACCATCCTGATCCTCGGCCAGGTCCACAGCGACCTGCCCTATATGCCGGGGGACTCGGAAATCGATGCCGCGGACCTCGACCTGCTGATCGACGAGGAGGAACGCAGTACGTTGTTCTCCACGCCGAACATGCCCGTGGGCATCCAGGATCATTGCATAGGCCTGCACGCCAGCACCTTGGTGCGCGACGGCGGCACCCTGCAGATCGGCATTGGCTCCATGGGCGATGCGCTGACCGCGGCCTTGCTCGCGCGGCAGGCGGACAACGACGGCTACCGCGCACTGCTGGCAGACCTGCAGGTGGACTACTGGCAGCCGCTGATCGATCGCGAAGGGGGTGTCGAGCCCTTTGCCCAGGGGCTCTACGGCTGCAGCGAAATGTTCGTCAACGGCCTGCTGGCCCTGGCCGACGCGGGCATCGTGCGGCGCAAGGTGTACCCGACCATGGCGCTGCAAGAGCAAGCCAATGCCGGCACCCTGGACCCGGATTCGGCTGTGGGCGGGGTTTCGATCCATGGTGGTTTCTTCCTTGGCCCGCGCAGCTTCTATCAGCGTCTGCGGGAGCTGCCCAGGAGCAAGCTGGCGCAGTTCAACATGACCGCCATCAGCTACATCAACGAGCTGTATGGCCATGAGGAACTCAAGCGTCTGCAACGCCGGGATGCACGCTTTATCAACAGCGCCTTCACCATGACCCTGATGGGGGCGGCGGTGTCCGACCAGTTGCAGGGCGGGCGCGTGCTGAGCGGGGTGGGCGGGCAATACAACTTCGTCGCCCAGGGCCATGCCCTGGCGGATGCCCGCTCGGTGCTGATCCTGCGCAGTTGGCGCGAGTCGGCGGGGGAGGTGAGCTCCAACATTGTCTGGGAATACGGCCACTGCACCATCCCCCGCCACCTGCGGGACATCGTGATCACCGAGTACGGCATCGCCGATCTGCGGGGCAAGACGGACGCCAAGGTGATCGAGGCGTTGCTCAATATCAGCGATTCACGCTTCCAAGCCGGATTGATCGAGCAGGCACAGAAAGCCGGCAAGCTGGCGAAGGATTTTCGTCTGGAGCCGCGTTTTGCCGACAACAGCCCGCAGCGTTTGCAGAACATTCAGGCGCGTCATCGCCATCTGTTCCCGGAGTATCCGCTGGGCAGTGATTTCAGCGCCCAGGAGCGCGACCTGCTGCGAGCGCTGAACTGGCTCAAGAGCAAGTTCAAGCTCAGCGAGATTCTCGAGCTGGGCAAGGCGGCACTCGACGCACCGGAGCCTGAGGCATTTGCGGCGCACCTTGAACGCATGGGGCTGGAGAAGCCCGATGGCCTGCGCGAGGAGCTGTACCAGCGATTCCTGCTGGCCGGGCTGCAGGCCACTTCGCCAACGCTGTCGTAGGAGCCGGCTTGCCGGCGAATGGGCCATCAAGTCTTGCATTGCTCTGAAGGGCGCCTTCGCTGGCAAGCCAGCTCCTATACAAGCCAGCTTCTACGCAGGGCTGGCGGGCGGGGTTACTCGATGAAGGTGACCACGCCGCCGGCCAGGGATTTGACCCGGGCCAGGGATTCCACGCGGTAGCCCTGGGAGTCCAGTTCGGCGCGGCCGCCCTGGAACGACTTCTCGATGACGATGCCCAGGCCGGCCACGGTGGCGCCGGCCTGCTTGATGATCGAGATCAGTGCCTGGGACGCCTTACCGTTGGCCAGGAAGTCGTCGATGATCAGCACGCGGTCGCTGCTGGTCAGGTGCCGCGGGGAAATGGCGACGGTGCTTTCCACCTGCTTGGTGAAGGAGTACACGGTGGCCGACAGCAGGTTCTCGGTCAGGGTCAGGGACTGGTGCTTGCGGGCGAAGATCACCGGCACGCCCAGGTTCAGACCGGTCATGATCGCCGGGGCTATCCCTGAGGCTTCGATGGTGACGATCTTGGTGATGCCCGAATCCTTGAACAGCGTGGCGAATTCGTCGCCGATCAACTTCATCAACTGCGGGTCGATCTGATGGTTCAGAAAGGCGTCGACCTTCAGTACTTGATCGGAAAGCACGATGCCTTCTTCGCGAATTTTCTTGTGCAGTGCTTCCACGGAGCTTCCTCTACTGGCCACGTCTGGGCCAAAGGTCTGTTAAAAAATAGTCGATTTTAACGCTTTAACATCGCGCGTATATCCGCCAAGGCGCTATTGCCGCGAACGGCCTTCACTTCGGTCGGGGTGTCGTCGTTGCCTTCCCAGGCCAGATCGTCCGGGGGCAGCTCATCGAGGAAGCGGCTCGGCGCGCAGTCGATGATTTCACCGTACTGCTTGCGCTTGGCCGCAAAGGTAAAGGCCAGGGTCTGACGCGCGCGGGTAATGCCCACATAGGCCAGGCGCCGTTCTTCCTCGATGGTATCGGCTTCGATACTGGAGCGGTGCGGGAGGATTTCCTCTTCCATGCCCATGATGAACACGTAGGGAAATTCCAGACCCTTGGAGGCATGCAAGGTCATCATCTGCACGCCCTCGGCGCCGTCTTCCTCTTCCTGCTGACGTTCCAGCATGTCGCGCAGGACCAGCTTGCCGATGGCGTCCTCGACGGTCATCTCGCCGTCTTCGTCTTTTTCCAGGGTGTTCTTCAAGGCCTCGATCAGGAACCAGACGTTGCCCATCCGGTAGTCCGCCGCCTTGTCGCTGGAGCTGTTGGTGCGCAGCCAGTTCTCGTAGTCGATGTCCATGACCATGCTGCGCAGGGCGGAGATCGGGTCTTCGCCGGCGCACTGTTCACGGACCCGGTCCATGAAGCGCTTGAAGCGCGCCAGGCGGTCGGTGAAGCGGCTGTCCAGATGTTCGCCCAGGCCGATTTCGTCGGTGGCGGCGTACATCGAGATCTTGCGTTCGGTGGCGTAGTTGCCGAGTTTTTCCAGGGTCGTGGAGCCGATTTCCCGGCGCGGCACGTTGATCACCCGGAGGAAGGCGTTGTCGTCATCCGGGTTCACGATCAGGCGGAAGTAAGCCATCAGGTCCTTTACTTCCTGGCGTCCGAAGAAGCTGTTACCGCCGGACAGGCGATAGGGCACCTGGTGGTGCTGCAGCTTCAGTTCGATCAGCTTGGCCTGGTAGTTACCCCGGTAAAGAATGGCGAAGTCGCTGTAGGGGCGGTTGGTGCGCAGGTGCAGGCTGAGGATTTCCATGGCCACCCGCTCGGCCTCGGCATCTTCGTTGCGGCAGCGGATCACGCGGATCTCGTCGCCGTGGCCCATCTCGCTCCACAGCTGCTTTTCGAATTCGTGGGGGTTGTTGGAGATCAGCACGTTGGCGCAGCGCAGGATACGGCTGGTGGAGCGGTAGTTCTGCTCCAGCATCACCACTTTCAGGGACGGGTAGTCGTCCTTGAGCAGCATCAGGTTTTCCGGGCGCGCGCCGCGCCAGGCGTAGATCGACTGGTCATCGTCGCCCACCACGGTGAACTGGTTGCGCTTGCCGATCAGCATCTTCACCAGCAGATACTGGCTGGCGTTGGTGTCCTGGTATTCGTCCACCAGCAGGTAGCGCACCTTGTTCTGCCATTTCTCCAGGATATCGGCGTGCTCTTCGAACAGCTTCACCGGCAGCAGGATCAGGTCGTCGAAGTCCACTGCGTTGAACGCCTTGAGCGTGCGCTGGTAGTGGGTGTAGACGATGGCGGCGGTCTGTTCCTTGGGGTTGCGGGCGTTTTCCAGGGCCTCGGCGGGCAGGATCAGGTCGTTCTTCCACGAGCCGATCATGTTCTTGATCTCGTCGACGCCGTCGTCCCCGGAATACTCCTTCTGCATGATGTCGGTCATCAGGGCCTTGACGTCGGTCTCGTCAAAGATCGAGAAGCCCGGCTTGTAGCCCAGCCGCGCATGCTCCTTGCGGATGATGTTCAGGCCCAGGTTGTGGAAGGTCGAGACCGTCAGGCCACGGCCTTCACCACTGCGCAGCAGGGTGCCGACCCGCTCTTTCATTTCCCGCGCGGCCTTGTTGGTAAAGGTCATGGCGACAATGTACTGGGCGCGGATGCCGCAATTCTGGATCAGGTGCGCGATCTTGCGGGTGATCACGCTGGTCTTGCCGGAGCCTGCGCCGGCGAGCACCAAAAGAGGGCCGCCGACGTAGTTCACGGCTTCTTGCTGCCGGGGATTGAGTCGGGACATGACGGTAAAAAGGGATCGGTTACGAAAAGGGCGGGCATTTTAACAGGCTGGACGGATTCTGCTGCCTCTGTCCGACTTGTGACGCACAACGCGATCTAAATTTGCCGGTTTTGATACTTTCCCTCAGGATGCGCGCTGAATATGCGTCTAATGTTCGAGTTAGAGCGGTACAAGAAATTGCGTATGATAATCAATATCAATTGTTATTGTTTATTTGCGCGCCATAATGCCCACCGCCAACTTAATTTGCAGAGTCTAGGGAGCTAGCTTGTCTAAGCCTGTCGAACCCTTGCGTTTGCTGCTACTGGCTGAAGAGCCGGTGTGGACAGCGTTGTTGCGCGAGTGTGTCGCTCCGTTGGGAGACTCGGTGGTATTGATCAGTGCTCCCAGCTGGGAGTCTGTCAGCCGTTTGTTTGAAGACGACCGCAACGCGGTCCTGTTGACCCTTCCTCATTTGCAGCCCGGCCCCGGGCGTTGCAGCCTGCCCACCGTGTTGCTGCTGGACCAGGAACCGCCCGTACCTCCTGTAGGCGTCAGCGACTGGCTGGTGAGTTCCTGCCTGAGTACCGATGCCCTGCGCCGTTGCCTGCGCCATGTACGTGAGCGCGGCCTGCTGGAAAACACCCTGCAGCGCCTGGCCGAACAGGACCCCCTGACTGGCATCGCCAACCGCCAGGGGTTCCAGACCTTGCTGGCCGCGCGCCTGGCGGAAAACGAAGGGCGTGGCCTGGCCCTGGGCCATCTCGACCTGGACAATTTCCGTCACGCCAACGACGCCCTGGGCCACCAGGCCGGCGACCGGCTGATCCTGCAGGTGGTCTCGCGCCTCAAAAGCCAGCTTGAGGCCGGCGATCAACTGGCCCGCCTGGGCAGCGACGAATTTGCCTTGCTTATCGACACCCGCCGCGCCCCACAGCGGGCCGAGTGGATGGCCGAGCGCATCACCGAAGCCATGGCCGAGCCCTATTGGGTCGATGGCGAAAGCCTGCTGATCGGCTGCAGCCTGGGGATTGCCCATGCCCGGGCCAATGCCGGCGCCGACCCGTTGATGTGGCATGCACACATCGCCATGCAACAGGCCAAGAGCACCCAGGGCTGTACCTTTCATATCTTCAACGAGCGGATCAATCGCAACGCTCGCAGCCTGGCCGACCTGGAAAGCGAATTGCGCCGTGCCCTGCGCCGCGACGAGCTGGAGCTGCACTACCAGCCCCGGCTGAACCTGCATGACGGCAAGATCGTGGGCCTCGAAGCCCTGGTGCGCTGGCGCCATGGCGAGCGCGGCCTGCTGCCGCCCAGCGAGTTCGTGCCCCTGGCCGAGCAGAGTGGGCTGATCGTGCCCCTGGGCTACTGGGTGATTTCCCGAGCCCTGCGGGACATGCAGGCCCTGCGCGAACGCGGCCTGCCGCCGTTGCACATGGCGGTGAACCTATCGTTCCGCCAGTTCCAGGACAGCCAACTGCTCTCGACCCTGAGCCGCCTGATTGCCGAGCGCGGAGTCGAGGCCCAGTGGCTGGAATTCGAATTGACCGAGACCGCCGTGATGCGCCGCAGTGACCTGGTGAAGCAGACCATGGATGCCCTGGGGCGCCTGGGAGTGCGTTTCTCCCTGGACGATTTCGGTACCGGCTTCTCCTCCTTCGTCCACCTCAACAGCCTGCCCATCACTCTGCTCAAGGTAGACAAGAGCTTTGTCGGCGGCATGGAGCAACGCGAGGAGAACCGCAAGCTGGTCCACGCCATGATCAACCTGGCCCATAACCTGAACCTGAATGTGGTGGCCGAAGGCGTGGAGACGGCGGAACAGCTGGCCTTGCTGCGGGGCTTTGGTTGCGACCAGGCCCAGGGCTACCTGATCAGCAAGCCGCTGCCCCTGGCGGAACTGATGGACTATCTGACCTTCGGCAGCAGCCAGCAGGCGCTGCAGGAAGGGGCGGTTTAAGCCGGCGCCGGTTCGGGCTCAATCCGCCTGGCCGGCCTGGAGAATCATGGCCGGCACGGGCGGCTCATGCCGGATCATGCGGCGCATCCGCCACTCGAATGCCAGGGTCAGGCTGATGGCCGCACATGCCAGCCCCAAGGCCAGGCCCCACCAGACACCGGTCGGCCCCCAGCCCAGGGTGAAAGCCATCAGCCAGGCCGAAGGTGCGCCAATCAGCCAGTAGCAGCCCAGGCCCACCAGGAAGGTGGTCTTGGCATCCTTGAGGCCACGGATCGCGCCCATGGCAATGGTCTGGGTGCCGTCGAACAGCTCGAACCAGGCGGCCACCGCCAGCAGGCTCACGGCCAGCCGGATCACTTCGGCGAAGGCCGGGTCGTTGTGGTCGAGGAACAGCCCGATCAGTTGGTTCGGCAGCAGCCAGAAGATCATGGCGAACCCCAGCATCGCCACCGCGCCAAAGGCGATGCCCACGCGCCCGGCCAATCGTGCATCGAGCAATTGCCCGGCGCCGTAATGCTGGCCGATGCGCATGGTGATGGCGTAGGAAATCCCCGCCGGCACCATGAACGCCACCGAGACGATCTGCAGGGCGATCTGGTGCGCTGCCAGTTGCGTGCTGCCCATGGTGCCCATGCACAGGGCGGCGAAGGCAAACAGCCCGACTTCCACCGCGTAGGTGCCGCCGATGGGCAGGCCCAGGCGCCACAGTTCCCGCAGGTAATGGGTGTTCAGCCGGGCCAGGCCCTGGCGCAGCGGGTAGGCGGCGTAGGCCGGGTGGCGCTTGATGTGCCAGGCCAGGGCCACGGCCATGCAGTTGGCGACGATGGCGGTCACCAGGCCAATGCCCACCAGGCCGAGCTTGGGCAGGCCGAACATGCCGGTGATCAGCGCGTAGTTGAGGAGGAAGTTGGCCACGGTGCCGCCCAGGCTGATGACCATAACCGGCGTGGCCCGGCCGATGGCACTGGTGAAGCCGCGCAGGGCCATGAAACTCAGGTAGCCGGGCAGGGCGAACGGCAGGATCAGCAGGAACTGGCCCGCGGCGTGGACGTTGCTTTCGGTCTGGCCGAACAGCAACAGCAGCGGCTTGAGGTTCCACAGCAGCAGGCCGGCCACCAGGGCCATCAGCCAGGCCAGCCAGAGCCCGGCCTGGGTCAGGCGCGCGGCACCCTCGATGTCGCCAGCGCCCTGGCGGATCGCTACCAGCGTGCCCACCGCGGCAATCACGCCGATGCAGAAGATTGATACGAAGGAGTAGCTGGCCGCACCCAGGCCGCCGCCGGCCAGGGCCTCGGGGCTCAGGCGGGCCATCATCAGGGTGTCGGTGAGGACCATCAGCATGTGCGCCAGCTGCGAGGCGATCAGCGGCCCCGCCAGCCGCAGGATGGCCCAGAGTTCGGTGCGTGCTGGATGCTGCATGGTCATCAGGCTCGATCAGGGAAAAGTCCGGGAGAGCGCTGATTCTCGGCGCTCCTGGCCCATAGCACAAAGGGATAAAAACGATTGCTGGCATGATTAAAACTCATGCGAAGCACTTTCTGGTAGCGTGGCCCTGTCCCGTCCTGGAGTGCCTGCATGTCCCGTCGTCTTCCTCCGCTGTATGCCCTGCGCGCCTTCGAGGCGGCGGCCCGGCACAGCTCGTTCACCCGGGCGGCCGAAGAGCTGTCGATCACCCAGAGCGCGGTCAGCCGGCATATCCGCACCCTAGAGGATCACTTCGCTTGCCGGCTGTTCCAGCGCAGCGGGCGCAACTTGCAACTGACCGAGGCGGCGCGCTTGCTGCTGCCGGGGATACGCGAGGGCTTCGGTGCCCTGGAACGGGCCTGCAATACCCTGCGCGCCGAAGATGACATCCTGCGCATGAAGGCCCCCTCGACCCTGACCATGCGCTGGCTATTGGCGCGGCTCAGCCGCTTCCGCCATTTGCAGCCGGGCAACGAGGTGCAGCTCACCAGTGCCTGGATGGACGTGGACTCGGTGGACTTCAACCAGGAGCCCTTCGACTGCGCGGTGCTGCTGAGCAACGGCCACTTCCCCCCGGACTGGGAGGCCAGCTACCTGTTTCCCGAGCTGCTGATTCCGGTGGGGGCGCCGAACCTGCTCAATGATCAGCCCTGGGACGTGGCGCGCCTGGCCGCCACCGAGCTGTTGCACCCGACCCCGGACCGTCGCGACTGGCGCAGTTGGCTGGAGCACATGGGCCTGACCGACCAGGTGTCCCTCAAGGGCGGGCAGGTGTTCGACACCCTGGAGCTGGGAATGATTGCCGCCGCGCGGGGCTACGGCGTGTCCATGGGTGACTTGCTGATGGTGTCCGAGGATGTGGCCCAGGGTCGCTTGAGCCTGCCCTGGCCGACAGCGGTGGCCAGTGGCCTGAACTACTATCTGGTGTGGCCCAGGACCCGGCCCGGAGGCGAGCGTTTGCGACGCCTCAGCGACTTCCTTCAGAGCGAGGTCCAGGCCATGCAACTGCCCGCCGTAGAGCGCCTGGGCTGAAACGTTGCAGTGCCCGGCTGGCGGGGCGTGCAAATATCCCTGCAAAGCGCTCAAGTATTGGTCCGTGCCGCCGAATCCATGGGTTATGGAACCAGCGTTCAGGAAGGTCCTAACTGATTAAAAATCTTAGAATTATGACTGCCGAGTGTGCTGACCGATCAGGATGATCCGCCTTCTCGGCAAGGAGCCATCATGTCCCAACCCCGTGCCCGCATAGCCTCTCAGCTAGGGCTCGCCCTTGCCTTGATACTCGCCCTGGTGATCAGCGGCAGCACGCTGTTCGCCTTGCGTTCGCTGGATTCGGCGAACCTCGATACCCGAGAAGAACACCTGGCCAGTGAAGCCCGGCTGCTGGCCGATCAGCTCAACACGTTCCACGGCAGCCTGCGCGAGAGTACCCAGCGCCTCAGCGGCCTGTTCGAAAACCGCTTCAGCAGCGGCCTGAGCCTGCACCCGGAACAACCAGTGAGTGTGGCCGGGGTGCAGACCCCAGGATTGCACCTGGGGGATGTGGTGCTGAACAACAACTTCGCCGAAGTCGACCAGTTCAAGCAGATGACTGCCGGTGTGGCGACCTTGTTCGTGCGCAGTGGTGATGACTTCGTGCGGGTCAGTACCTCCCTGAGCAAGCAGGATGGCAGCCGGGCCATCGGCACCTTGCTCGACCATGCTCACCCGGCCTATCAGAGACTCATGGCAGGCCAGGGTTATGTGGGCCGGGCCTTGCTCTTCGAACGCTTCTACATGACCCAGTACACCCCGGTGCTGGACCGCAGCGGCAAGGTCATCGCGGTGCTGTTTGTCGGCTTCGATTACACCGATGCGCAAAATGCCCAGTTCGCCAACCTCAAGCGCTTCCGCATCGGCCAGAGCGGCTCCCTGGCCCTGCTCGACGAGCAGAACAAGTGGCTGGTGCCACCGGCTGGCGTGCAGGCGCCGGAGCAGGCGGCGCAGGTCATGGCGCAAGCGGCCAAGGAGCCGGGCAAGGGGCGTTTCTGGAGTGATCAGGGCGAAGACTTCTACAGCCTGGCAGTGCCGTTCGAGGGCGGCCCCTGGTCGGTGGTGGCCAGCATGCCCAAGGCAGAGATCCGTGCGGTGACCTGGAGCGTGGGGATTCGGCTGGTGATCGGCAGCCTGCTGGCCATGCTGCTGGCGGTGGGCGCTACGGTCTGGCTGTTGCGCAGCAAGCTGGCGCCGCTGAGCGACCTGGTGCGCCAGGCCCAGGCCCTGGGCGGCGGAGACCTCAGCGTACGGCTGAACGTTGCCAGCCATGACGAAATCGGCCAGTTGGCCCGCAGCTTCAACCAGATGGGCGAAGCCCTGTCGACCATGGTCGAGCACATCCGTCGCTCTGCCGCCGAGGTCAACGGTCGGGCCCAGGTGCTGTCCGGCTTGTCCAGCGGTGCATATGAAGGCATGGAGCAGCAGTCCGGCGAGATCACCAGCATGGCCGGGGCGGTGGAGGAGTTCAGCGCCACCTCGTTGAACATCGCCGACAACATGGGCAGTACCCAGCGCCTGGCCCAGGAAAACGCCCAGCAGACCCATATTGGCCGCGCCTCCATGCAAGAGGCCTCGTCTTCCCTGGAACAGATCGCCGGAGCCCTCAACAGTACGGCCACGGTGATCAACACCCTGGGCCAGCGCTCCCAGGAGATCGGTGGAATTGTCGGAGTGATCACCGCGATTGCCGACCAGACCAACCTGCTGGCCCTGAATGCCGCTATCGAGGCCGCCCGCGCCGGTGAGCAGGGCCGCGGTTTTGCCGTGGTGGCGGATGAGGTACGCAACCTGGCCTCGCGTACCCGTGAAGCCACGGATGAAATCTCCCAGATGATCAACAGCATCCAGCAGGAAACCGGCCACGCCATCCAGACCATGGAGCAGGGCAACCGCCTGATGCAGGAAGGCCTGTCGCGCAACGCCGACGTGGCCTCGGCCCTGGCCCTGATCGACGAGCAGAGCCGCAGCGCCGGCGAGCAGTTTGCCGCCATCACCACCGCGACCCAGGAGCAGAGCAGCACCGCCACGGTACTCAGCAGCAATCTGCAGAGCATTGCCCAGGCCAACAGCGAGCAGCGTGAAGTGGTGTCCAACCTGGCGGTCACTGCCCGTGAGCTGGAAACCCTGGCCGCGGACCTGCGCCAGGAAGTCGATCGCTTCCGCTGACGGCTGTCGCCTCGCCCCTCAATCCGGGTTGGGGGGCGAAAGTTGCAATGAGGCTTGATTCGACTAAAACAGATGAGCAGTGGTTTGCCCCAAGGACCTCCCTTTCAGCAGGAGCTGGCATGACTCATCTTTCCCGTTTCGTCCCCCGCGCCCTGGCGTTGTCGGCACTCTTGCTCAGCCCGGCGGCGTTCAGTCAGGAAAGCCCCGCGTTCATCGCCCCGGCTACCTGGAATACCCCGTTCAACGGTATCGCCCAGGTGGCCTGTCACAACTGCTACGAGAAGCAATACGCAAGCACCTTCAGCAGCGTGCTCGACAGTGTGCGCACCCTGGAACTGGACTTCTGGGACCAGCGCGACGCGGTGACCGGCGGCTCGCCCCGGCACTGGTTCGTGCGGCACAACCCCGGCACCCTGTTCCAATCCGGCAACGACAACAACTGCACGGGCGATGGCACCGGCAAGAACGATCTCGAAGCCTGCCTCAACGACGTCAAGAACTGGAGCGACAACCACCCCGGGCACTTTCCCATCACGGTGATCCTCGACAAGAAGCAGGGCTGGTCGAAGGAAAGCTCGGGGCGCACGCCCAAGGATTTCGACGAGCTGGTGAGCCGGGTCTTCCAGGGCAAGCTCTATACCCCCCAGAACCTGGCCACGCACATCGGCAGCAGCGCGGGCGCGTTGCAGGGCAACCTCAAGGGCAAGTCCTGGCCCACCGCCAGCCAGCTTCAGGGCAAGGTCTTGCTGGTGCTCAACCACTCGGAAAACCAGAAGCTCTCGCAGTACGCCGAGGCCCGGGCTTCCAGCGCCAAGGTGTTCATCTCGCCGGTGACCAATGGCCAGAACGATGTTAGCGGCAAGGTCAGTGGCATGTCCGGCCAGTCGTCCGGCTACGTGGCCATGAACAACATGTCCAAGGGCGACAAGAAGTGGGCGGCCCAGGCCTTTGCCTACAGCCATATCGGCCGGGTCTGGGGCGATGACGGGGTGTCGTTCGCCCAGCACATCAGCGAGAAGGTCAACCTCTCGGCCTACTACAAGTTCACCGAGCAGAACGCCGGCGGCTTTCGCATCCGGCCGTTCTGAGCTTCACCGGGGTTCGGTCGGTTCACCGAGCCCCGGGTCCACGCGCTTGCCGATGTCCCGCAGGCGCGCCAACTGATCGACCATGGTCGGTGCTTCATCGACGCTGCTGACAAAGGTCCACAGGTAGGTCATCACCGCATACACATGGCCGGCCTTGATCTCGGGCGCCAGCGCCAACTGGCTGATGGCAATGACGAACAGCACCGCTGCCACAGCGCCAAGGAACAGATAGGCCGCGGCTTCCCGATCCGAGAGCCCGATGCGCAGCCGCGACAGCAGGCGATAGTGACGCTGCAGCGAGACCGCGCCGACCCTGGCCACCAGGCCGATTTCCTTTTCCAGCCGGTTATTCAGGCGTTCGTGCAGTTGCTGGTTGCGCCGGGCAAAACGTGGCAGCAGGGTCATGCACAGCAACAGCGCCGTGAGGCAGGCGAGGCCGATCCAGGGTTCGATCACCAGCAGCATCACTGCCGCCCCGACGATCGACACCAGGGCCGTGGCGATGGTCGGTACGTGCTTTTCGAAAAAGTCGACGAACTCCCGGGCCAGCACCACCCGCGCCGCGGCGGTGGAGGTGTCCTGCTGTTGCAGGCGCTGGTTGAGAATCACCGGCACCGCCAGGTCTGCGTAGATACGGGTGAAGGTACGGGTGTCCACCGCACGCCGCGCCGCGCCCACCACCCAGAAGCCCAGCACCACCAGGGCATAGATCAGCGCATGGGCAGCGTCGCCCCGCAGGATCGAATCCACGGCGAAGCCGGCGAACAGCGGGTAGGCCAGCAGCAGGGCGTTTTCCAGCGCCACCAGGGACAAGGTGACCAACAGCTTGCCCGGATAGGCCCGGGCAATGGCCTTGAGGGTCTGGCTGGCGGTCTGCTGGCCGATTTTCTGGGTTGGATCCACGGCGATGAGTGGGGTGACGACGGACATGAGTGCACCACAAGAGTGATAACGGTTAATATTGAGCGACTGCTCAATTGTCTTTGAGCGAACGCTCAAAATGCAAGCGCCGTCCATCCTGGCGCCAAGAGGCCCGATTGCACATGTCGCGTAATGACCGTAAAGACCAGATCATCCAGGCGGCCCTGGAATTATTCCGCAGCAAGGGTTTCGCCGAGGTTTCCACCCGTGACCTGGCCGAGCATGCGGGGCTGTCTCGCAGCCACGTCTATCACTACTTCAGTGACTGGAACGGGCTGCGCCGCGAAGCCTTCGTGCGGTTTGCCGATGACCAGCTGGAGGCGGTGGGCCAGCCCCTGCGCGGTGCCGCGCCCATGGACGCCTTGGTGGGGTTTCTCCGTGACTGCCTGCCCGATTCCGCCGAAGCCGGCTGGGCGCTGTGGCTCGATGCCTGGGACGAAGCCATGCATGACGCCGAGCTGGCGCAGGCCTACCTGAGGATCAACGGTCAGTGGCGGGACATGCTGGCGGCGATCATTGCCGATGGGGTTCGCACGGGGGTATTCCGCTGCGCCAGCCCCGAACGTGCGGCAAGGCAACTGTTCGCCCAGACCATGGGTTACGCCGATGACCTGTTGCTGCGGGCTTCCCCCGAAGCTGCCCAGGCGGCGTTGCAGGAAGTGATGGAAGTGGCTGGCTTGCTGCTGGGGTTCGAGGGCTGACAGGAAACGGCCAGTGGAGTGGAGTTTGTCCGGTTAATTGGGGTTTTTTGTCTTGCTGAAACGATTCTTCAAGGCTATAAAAACCGTACAACTCCAAAAAAGGCACTCCTGCATGACTCCGCTGAAACTGCTGGTCACCCTTGGCGCGCTGGCCGCCACCTCCCACGCCATGGCCTGGGACTATGTATTGCTCGATACCGACAAGGCTCCCCGCAACCTGCACCTGACCAGCGAACAGTTGGGGGTCAAGACCGAGCGGCCGTTTTCCGTGACCCTGCGCACCCTGCATGGCGGACGCCAGGAGGGGGTGAGCATTGTCGACATCGACAACGGCGTGATGCAGCTCTCGGTGGTGCCGACCCGGGGCATGAACGTGCTGCAGGCTTCGGTGGGCGAGGTGCGCCTGGGCTGGGATTCGCCGGTCAAGGAGGTGGTCAACCCGGCTTTCATCGAGCTTAACGGCCGCGGCGGCCTGGGCTGGCTGGAGGGCTTCAACGAACTGGTGGCCCGCTGTGGCTATGAGTGGGTCGGGCACCCGGGCCTGGACAATGGCGAACTGCTGACCCTGCACGGTCGTGCGGCCAACATCCCGGCGAGCAAGGTCACGCTGCATATCGATGAGCAACCGCCCTATGCCATTCACCTGCGGGGCGAGCTCAAGGAGCAGGCGTTCAAGAAGGTGGATTTCAGCGTCGCCACCGAGCTGGTCACCGAGCCGGGCAGCACCAGCTTTACCCTCAACGATCGCCTGACCAACAACGGCGACTATGCGAAGGAATACCAGGCGCTGTACCACAGCAACTTCAGCACGCCATTCCTTGAGCAGGGGGCAAAATTTGCCGCGCCAGTGAAGCAGGTGTCGCCGTTCAACGACAAGGCCAAGGCCGATCTAGGGGATTGGCAGACCTATCGCGGCCCGACCCGCGATTACGACGAAACCGTGTACAACCTCGTGCCCTACGCCGACGCCCGGGGCGAGACCCTGGCGGTGTTGCATAACAAGGCCGGGAGCCTGGGTGTTTCCCTGGGCTTCAACACTGGGCAACTGCCGGTGTTTTCCCTGTGGAAAAACACCGACACCCAGGGCCAGGGTTATGTGACGGGTCTGGAACCGGGCACCAGCTTTTCCTACAACCGCCGTTACCAGCGGCCGTTGAATCTGGTGCCGAGTATTGGCGCCAAGGAGCAGCGGCAATTCCAGATTCGCTACAGCCTGTTGGCCGATAAAGCCGCGGTGGATAAAGCCCTGAGCCGCGTCAGCCAGATCCAGGATGGGCGTCAGACCGAAGTGCGGCCAACACCCTTGGTGGACCTGTCCCGGGAATGAACCTTCAATCGGCGCTGGGCCGATAGTGCAGGGCTTCGGCCAGGTGCTCGCGGCTGATGCGCGCAGCCTGTTCCAGGTCCGCCAGGGTACGCGCCACCTTGAGCAAACGATGAGCGGCCCGCAACGACAGGCCCAGGCGTTCGCAGGCCGCTTCCAGCCAGCCCTCGTCGGCTGTGGATAATTTGCAGTGGCGACGCAGGCCGGGCAGGTCGAGAAAGGCGTTGGCGCAGCCCTGGCGCTCGCGTTGCAGCTCGCGGGCCCCGGCGACCCTGGTGGCGGCTGCGGCGCTGTCATTGCCCGGTTGCGGCTCGGGGTTGAGGGCAGTGGCTTCGCGGGCCACGGTCAGGTGCAGATCGATGCGATCCAGCAGCGGCCCGGATAACTTGTTGCGATAGCGCTGGATCTGCTCCGGTGTGCAACGGCAGCGTCCGCTGGGCTCGCCAAGATATCCACAGGGGCAGGGGTTCATCGCTGCCACCAGTTGGAAGCGTGCCGGGAACTGCACCCGGTCCCGGGCTCGGGCAATGACGATCTGCCCGGACTCCATGGGCTCGCGCAGCACTTCCAGGACCTTGCGGTCGAACTCCGGCAGTTCATCGAGAAACAGCACGCCGTGATGGGCCAGGGTGATTTCCCCGGGCTGGGGTTTCGAGCCGCCTCCGACCAGTGCCGCACCCGAAGCCGAATGGTGGGGCTGGCGAAACGGCCGCTGTGGCCAGTAGCGCAGGGGCTTGTGGCTGGCCACCGACTGGATCGCCGCGACTTCCAGGGCTTCACCTTCCTGCAGCGGTGGCAGCAGGCCGGGCAGGCGGCTGGCCAACAGGGTCTTGCCGGTGCCTGGCGGGCCGCTGAACAACAGGTTGTGGGCGCCCGCCGCGGCGATCAGCAGGGCACGCTTGGCGGCGAGCTGGCCTTGCACTTCGCTGAGGTCGGGGTAGGGGAAGTGGCTCTGCACCAGGCCGTCGCTGAGATAGGGCGCAATCGGCGCGTGGCCGTTGAAATGGGCAACGGCCTCCAGCAGATGGTCCACCGCGATCACCTTTAGACCGCTGGCCAGGCAGGCTTCTTCGGCATTGGCCCGGGGCACCAGCAGGCTATGCCCGGCGTCGCGTGCCGCCAGTGCGGCGGGCAGTACGCCGCGTACCGGGCGCACCGCGCCGGACAGTGCCAGCTCCCCCAGGCATTCGATGTTGTCCAGGGCCAGGGCCGGCACCTGCACGCTGGCGGCAAGGATGCCCAGGGCGATGGCCAGATCGAAGCGCCCGCCGTCCTTGGGCAGGTCCGCCGGCGCCAGGTTGAGGGTGATGCGCCGGGCCGGAAAGTTGAACCCGGCATTGAGGATTGCACTGCGCACCCGGTCCTTGCTTTCCTTGACCGCGGCTTCCGGCAGGCCCACCAGGGTCAGGCTTGGCAAGCCGTTGGCCAGGTGCACTTCAACACTGACAGCCGGAGCCTGGACGCCGACCTGGGCACGGCTGTGAATGATTGCCAGGGACATGGGGAAAGCTTCCTTGCGACAGCGGGAACCGCGTCCTGCGGTGCTGCAAGGATAGATGAAGGGGCTGGTCAGAGGCGCGCCCGAATGGGCACAGGATATGTCGTCGGTGCGCGAGCCTTCGCCGGCAAGCCAGTTCCTACAGGACAGGTCTGTAGGAGCCGGCCTGCCGACGAACCCGGATTCAGATCATTGCGCTGCCGGGTTCAGCCGGGCTTCCAGCTCCGCCACCTTGGCTTCGAGGCTTTCCAGGCGCGCGCGCGTGCGGGCCAGGACCACCATCTGGCTGTCGAATTCCTCCCGGCTGACCAGGTCCAGCTTGCTGAAGCCGCTTTGTAGCAGGGCCTTGAGCTGGCTTTCGATTTCATTGCGGGGCAGGGGTGTTTCACCGCTGAGCAACCGCGAGGCGTGGCCGCTCAGGGCGTCGAGAAGGTCTTTGGGCGCGAGCATGGGAGAGTCCTGAATTGCAGTCGGCCCGCAGTGTATCACGCAGCAACGACGCTCCAGGTGGCCACGGGTTGCACGTTTTTCGCGCATCTGGCCGGGCGCCAACGCACCGTTTTTGTGCGTATCCCGGGCGCCGTTTTCCCGCATTGCCTGCCGGCTCCGGGCAAAGGACTGAAATCACTGCTTTTTCCCGAGCTGGCAAGCTTTCTGCTTAGACCCTGGTGACCCATGCACTGATGCAGTCGCTATGACGAATGCAGTGCGGCAGGCGGAGCGGGGAGTGTTTCGTCAGACAGCGGTTAGCTGGCGTCGGTCGGGCTGAGGAAGGCCGACGGTGCGTTACAAAGCCAGGCACTGCGCTTAGACTTGAGTCGGGTTTGTTTTCCTGGGGCAAGTCCACCAATTCGGGAGAGAGTTTCATGAAGCTAGTCACTGCCATCATCAAGCCGTTCAAGTTGGACGACGTGCGCGAGTCGCTGTCCGAGATCGGCGTGCAGGGCATTACCGTCACTGAAGTCAAAGGCTTCGGTCGGCAGAAGGGTCACACCGAGCTGTATCGCGGTGCGGAGTACGTGGTGGATTTCCTGCCCAAGGTGAAGATCGATGTCGCCATTGACGACAAGGATCTTGACCGGGTTATCGAGGCGATAACCAAGGCCGCCAACACCGGCAAGATCGGTGACGGCAAGATCTTCGTGGTCAATCTGGAACAGGCTATTCGCATCCGTACCGGCGAAACCGATACCGACGCAATCTAAGCCGCCAAACCCAACGCCCCAGGAGAAAACAATATGACTCTGCGTAAATTCGCAGGGCTAGGAGCCCTTTTGTCCCTCGTAATGCCAGGCCTGGCCATGGCGGCAGACGAAGCGGCGGCTCCAGTCCTCAACTCCGGCGATACCGCCTGGATGCTGACCTCCACAGCCCTGGTGCTGTTCATGACCATTCCTGGCCTGGCGCTGTTCTACGGCGGCATGGTGCGGTCGAAAAACATTCTTTCGGTAATGATGCAGTGCTTCGCCATTACCGGCCTGATCACTGTCCTGTGGTTCATCTACGGCTACAGCATGGCGTTCGACACCACCGGGATGGAAGCCGGCGTGGTCAACCTCAATTCCTTCGTGGGCGGCTTCTCCAAGGCCTTCCTGGCGGGCATCACCCCGGCCAGCCTGACCGGCCCGGCTGCGCTGTTCCCTGAAGCGGTATTCGTCACCTTCCAGATGACCTTCGCCATCATCACTCCAGCACTGATCGTCGGTGCCTTCGCCGAGCGGATGAAGTTCTCCGCCATGCTGATCTTCATGGGCGTGTGGTTCACCCTGGTGTATGCGCCGATCGCCCATATGGTCTGGAGCGGTCCGGGCTCGCTGCTGGGCGACTGGGGCGTGCTGGACTTTGCCGGCGGCACCGTGGTGCACATCAACGCCGGTATCGCGGGCCTGGTGGCTTGCCTGGTGCTGGGCAAGCGCAAGGGTTTCCCGACCACGCCGATGGCGCCACACAACCTGGGTTACACCCTGATGGGCGCAGCCATGCTGTGGATCGGCTGGTTCGGCTTCAACGCCGGTTCCGCCGCTGCCGCCAACGGCACCGCCGGCATGGCCATGCTGGTCACTCAGATCGCGACGGCCGCCGCCGCCCTGGGCTGGATGTTTGCCGAGTGGATCACCCACGGCAAGCCTAGCGCGCTGGGCATCGCTTCGGGTGTGGTCGCAGGCCTGGTGGCAATCACTCCGGCTGCCGGTACCGTTGGCCCGATGGGCGCCCTGATCATCGGTCTGGCGGCCGGTGTGGTGTGCTTCTTCTGCGCCACCAGCCTCAAGCGCAAGCTGGGATATGACGACTCCCTGGATGCCTTTGGCGTGCACGGCATCGGGGGTATTCTCGGTGCGATCCTCACTGGTGTGTTCGCCGCTCCGTCCCTGGGTGGTTTCGGCACCGTCACCGATGTTGCGACTCAGGTCTGGATCCAGGCCAAGGGCGTGGGTTTCACGGTGATCTACACCGCGATCGTCACCTTCATCATCCTCAAGGTTCTGGACGCGGTCATGGGGCTGCGGGTGAGCGAGGAAGAAGAGGCGGTCGGCCTCGATCTGGCACAACACAACGAGCGTGGTTACAACCTGTAATCGCGCAAGAAAAAAAGCCCGGCTCCGGCCGGGCATTTTTTTGCCTGAAGTTTGTCATTGAGAAAGGCTGAAAGGATTTTCTGACAAGCATTGGCGTGTTTGTCGTGACGATTTCCGGCAGGGCAAATGCTTACACTAAAGCAGGATTATTCGGCGCTTTGTTTTTTCCCTGAGCGCGCTAGAATGCGCGCCGAAGCGTGGAGATCGGTATGTGGCAACAGACCCTGATTACCCTGCGGGCCAGGCCCCGGGGCTTTCATCTGGTGACGGACGAGTTGCTCGCCGGCCTGCCTGAGTTGAAGGCATGTCGGGTTGGCCTGTTGCATCTGTGGCTGCAACATACCTCGGCCTCGTTGACCATCAACGAGAACGCCGATCCGGCGGTACGGCGTGACTTCGAGCGTTACTTCAACACCCTGGTGCCTCAAGGCATGGCCGGGTACGAACATAACGACGAAGGCGCGGATGACCTGCCGGCGCACTTCAAGGCCAGTTTGCTAGGCTGTCAGCTGACTTTGCCGGTAGCGGCGGGGCGTCTGGCGTTGGGCATCTGGCAAGGCGTTTATCTGGGCGAGCATCGCGATCATGGCGGTGCTCGCAAAGTCCTTGCCACCTTGCACGGTGATAAGGCATAAGCCGCTGAGTATCAGTGGACGTTGATTTTTTTCCGGCGGCCTTCGACAGTCGGCACAGCTGGGCTATAACTAATCTGCTTTTCGCAAGTCATGAGGTAGAACATGAGCGACGATGATCTGGAAAACGACGACCTCGAAGTAGGTGACGAAGACGAAACCGAAGAAGGTCTTGAAGCGGCCGCCGACGATGTGGCGGAAGACGATGGCAGTGATGTTCCTGCTCCAACCGCCAAAGGCAAGGCCAAGGCTGCCGTCTCGGTAGACGAGCTGCCGAGTGTCGAAGCCAAGAACAAGGAGCGTGATGCACTGGCGCGTGCCATGGAAGAGTTCCTGGCCCGTGGCGGCAAAGTGCAGGAAGTCGAGGCCAACGTGGTCGCCGATCCGCCCAAAAAGCCTGATAACAAGTACGGCAGCCGGCCTATCTGAGCCTTGCACCTTGCTTGCTGAAAAAGCCCGCCGTCGCTGCGGGCTTTTTCATGGGCACCCTTTTCGGAAGCGGCCCCCGAGCGCCGGCGCTTGCTGTAGGAGCGAGCTTGCTCGCGAAAGCGCCGGTTCAGGCGCCGCGATGCCAGCGGGCAAGCAGCCCGGGTAGTTCAATCAGGCTGCGGATCTCGGCGTCTGGCGCGCGTTCGGCTTCCCAGGCCTTGCCGTTGGGATTGAACCAGATCGCACGCAGGCCCGCCTGCTGTGCGCCGGCAATGTCATCCCCCGGGTGGTCGCCGATATGCACGGCGGTGTCGGCAGTCGCTTCGCCACGCTGCAAGGCTTCGTGGAACAGCCGGGCGTCGGGCTTGGCGATGCCGATGTCTTCGGCGCACAGCGCGAACTTGAAGTAGTCCGCCAGGCCCAGGCGGCGCACGTCGGCGTTGCCGTTGGTGACCACGCCAAGGGCGAAGTGATTGGCCAGGGCTTCCAGGGTCGGCTGGACTTCTGGAAAGATCTCCAGCTGATGCCGGGCATGCAGGAAAACCTCAAAACTCTGGTCGGCCAACTGGTTGGCCTGGGCAGGGTCATACCCGGCTTCTTCCAGGGCATGAAACAGCACCTGGCGGCGCAGGGCGCTGATCCTGTGCTTGAGGCTCGGCTGGGCGAGCAGCACCCGTTCGCGAATGGCCCACAGATGCTCCACCGGCACGCCTCCGAGATGGGGTGCGTGTTCGGTCAGCCACTGGCGCAGGGTGGCTTCGGCACTGACGATGACCGGGGCGGTATCCCACAGGGTGTCGTCGAGGTCGAAGGTGATCAGCTTGATGGTCATTACTCACCGCCTTTGTTGCGTTTGGCCCGTGGGTGGGCGCTGTCGTAGACCGCTGCCAGGTGCTGGAAGTCCAGGTGGGTGTAGATCTGCGTGGTCTTGATGTCCGAATGCCCCAGCAGCTCCTGCACGGCGCGCAGGTCCTGGGAGGATTCCAGCAAATGGCTGGCAAAGGAATGGCGCAGCATGTGCGGGTGCAGGTTCTGCCCCAGTTCGCGCTCGCCGGCGGCCTTGACCCTCAGCTGGATGGCCCGCGGCCCCAGGCGCCGGCCCTTCTGGCTGACGAACAGGGCACCATCGGGCGGGTTGCTCAGGGCGCGCAGGAGGAGCCATTGCTCCAGGGCTGCCCGAGCCTTCTTGCCCACCGGCAGGACCCGGGTCTTGCTGCCCTTGCCATGGACCTGCACCAGGCCGTCCGCCAGGTCCAGCTGATCGAGGTTGAGGCTGGTCAGTTCGGAAAGGCGCAGGCCGCAGGAGTAGAAAAGTTCGAGAATCGCCTGGTCGCGGTGGGCCAGGAAGTCGTCTTCCACGGCGCCATCGAGCAACTGCAGGGTGCGGTCGGTGTCCAGGGTCTTGGGCAGGCGTCGTTCGCCCTTGGGCGGCGCCAGGCCGTTGGCCGGGTCGTGAGTGCACAAGCCTTCGCGGTTCAGGTAGTGGTAGAGCCCGCGTACCGCTGACAGCAGGCGCGCCAGGCTGCGGGACGACTGGCCCTGCTGGTGCAGGCGGGCAATCAGGCTGCGCAGGCCCTGGATGTCCAGGTCGGTCCAGCTGCGCACCTGCATTTTCTCGCAGAAGCCCAGCACCTTTTCGAGGTCGCGCCGGTAGGCTTGCAGGGTGTGGGGCGACACCTGGCGCTCACTGCGCAGGTGCGCGCAGTAGGCGTCCAGCTGTTGTTGCATGGTCAGCGTACCGAGCGCAGCGAGTGGGTGAAGCGCGGCAGAACGCGGCCGGTGACTTCGGCGATGTAGTTGAGGAACAGGGTGCCCACCGAGCTCTTGTAGTGCTGCGGATCACGGCTGGCGATCGCCAGCACGCCATGCATGCCCTGATGCGCCAGGGCCACCACCGCGGTAGAGCCGATCTGCTTGCGCTGCTCTTCGCCGAAAAGGAAATCCAGCTCGTGTTCGCGCAGGCTGCCGCTGACGCTCTTGCCTTCGGACAACAGGCCGCCGATGGCGCCCTGGGCTTCGGCGGCGGAGACCCAGCGACCCACCGGCATGGCGCTGTCGCTGAACAGGATCAGGCTGACGAAGGGCACCTGGAAATCCTGGCGCAGGCTGTCTTCGACGCTCATCACCACTTCTTCCAGGCTGGTGGCGTCCATCAGCGCGAGGATCAGGCGGCGGGTCTTGTCGAACATCCGGTCGTTGTCCCGGGCCACGTCCATCAGCTGCGACAGGCGATGGCGCATCTCGATGTTGCGCTCGCGCAGGATCTTCATCTGCCGCTCCACCAGCGATACGGTGTCGCCGCGCTGATGGGGAATGCGCAAGGCCGGGAGCAGTTCATCGTGGTCGACGAAGAAGTCCGGGTGGGCCTCCAGGTAGGCGGCGACGGCTGCCGCCTCCAGGTTTTCGGACGGTGATTGGTCGGGCGTTTCGGCAGGAACCTGCGGCTGATCAGTCATGGATTTCGCTCACTTAAAGACGCACCTGTCCTTCGTATACGCGCACTGCCGGGCCGGTCATCATCACCGGTTGGCCAGGGCCTGCCCACTCAATGGACAGGCGCCCGCCCGGCAGGTCGATCAATAGGGGCGAATCCATCCACCCCTGGCTAATCGCGGCCACAGCAGCAGCGCAGGCGCCGGTGCCGCAGGCCTGGGTTTCCCCGGCGCCGCGTTCCCAGACCCGCAGTTGCGCGCGCTGGCGGTCCAGGACCTGGAGAAAACCGACGTTGACCCGCGCCGGGAAGCGCGGGTGGTGTTCGATCTTCGGCCCCAGCTCGTGCACCGGCGCGCTGTTGATGTCATCCACCCGCAACACGGCGTGGGGGTTGCCCATGGACACCGCGGCCAACTGCACCTGGCGGCCATCGACATCCAGCGTGTAGCTGTCGGCCTGGGCCGGCGCCTGGAACGGAATGTCCGCCGGTACCAGGCGCGGCGCGCCCATGTTCACGCTGATCTGGCCGTCGTTGCGGATGTCCAGCTCGATCACGCCGCTCTTGGTCTCGACGCGGATCTGGCGCTTGGTGGTCAGGCGCTTGTCCAGCACGAAGCGGGCAAAGCAGCGCGCACCATTGCCGCACTGCTCCACTTCGGAGCCGTCGGAGTTGAAGATCCGGTAGCGGAAATCCACGTCCGGGTTGCTCGGGGCCTCGACGATCAGCAACTGATCGAAGCCGATCCCGGTATTGCGATCACCCCATTGTTTGGCGTGCTTGGGCAGAATATGCGCGTGCTGGCTGACCAGGTCGAGAACCATGAAGTCATTGCCCAGGCCGTGCATCTTGGTAAAACGCAGCAGCATGGTCTTACTCCGGCAGCAGGCTTTCGCCAGCGAATAACTCGGCTACCGTCTCGCGGCGACGTACTTCAACAGCCTGGTCACCATCGACCAGTACTTCTGCGGCACGACCGCGGGTGTTGTAGTTCGAGCTCATGACGAAACCATAGGCACCAGCGGAATGCACCGCCAGCAGGTCACCCTCGGCCAGGGCCAGGGTGCGTTCCTTGGCGAGGAAGTCGCCGGTTTCACAGATCGGGCCGACGATGTCGTAGGTACGGGGTTCGGCCTCTCGCGGGCGCACGGCGCTGACATCCATCCAGGCCTGGTACAGGGCCGGGCGGATCAGGTCGTTCATGGCGCCGTCGACGATGGCGAAATCCTTGTGTTCGGTGTGCTTGAGGTATTCGACCCGGGTCAGCAGGACGCCGGCGTTGGCCACGATGAAGCGGCCCGGTTCGAACACCAGGGCCAGGTCGCGACCGTCCAGGCGCTGGCGCACGGCCTTGACGTAGTCGGCGGCCAGCGGTGGCTCTTCGTCGCGATAGCGCACGCCCAGGCCGCCACCCAGATCGATGTGGCGCAGGTAGATGCCGCATTCACCGAGGCGGTCCACCAGGTCCAGCAGGCGGTCGAGGGCGTCGATGAAGGGTTCCAGGGTGGTCAGTTGCGAGCCGATATGGCAGTCGACACCGACGATTTCCAGGTTCGGCAGCTGCGCGGCGCGGATGTACACATCCTCGGCGGTGGCAATGTCGATGCCGAACTTGTTTTCCTTGAGCCCGGTGGAGATATAGGGGTGAGTGCCGGCATCCACGTCCGGATTGACCCGCAGCGAGACCGGTGCACGAACGCCCAGCTCGGCCGCTACCAGCTGCAGGCGCTCCAGCTCTTCGGCGGACTCGACGTTGAAGCAGTGGACGCCGACTTCCAGGGCACGACGCATGTCGTCACGGGTCTTGCCGACACCGGAGAAGACAATCTTGTCGGCCTGCCCGCCCGCGGCCAGGACCCGCTCCAGCTCGCCCCGGGAGACGATGTCGAAACCAGCGCCCAGGCGCGCCAGGACATTCAGTACGCCAAGGTTGGAGTTGGCTTTTACCGCGAAGCAGACCAGGTGCGGCATGCCGGCCAGAGCCTGGGCATAGGCCTGGTACTGGGCTTCGATGTGCGCACGGGAATAGACGTAGGTGGGCGTACCGAAACGTTCGGCAATGGCGGACAGGGCTACGCCTTCCGCGAACAGCTCCCCGTCGCGGTAGTTAAAAGCGTCCATGGTTTGCCCTTAGTAGGTGTCGTGCTTGTGCGACTGCGACTTCGCCTGCTCTTCAGGGGATTTGCTGTCATCAGGCAGGTACAGCGGGCCTTTCTGGCCGCAGGCGGTAACGAGGCAAGCAACCGCGACGAGCGCAGCAAGGGAAGAGATCAGGCGCTTCATGGCGAAATCCTTGAGAATGCGTAAATTGCGCCCGAGTATACCGGCCACCCGGCAGCTTGCCTATGCAGCGTAACTCCCGTCCAGAGGGCCTTTGCCAAGGCCCGGCCGGTGGCTTTGGTCGGGCGCTCGTGCAATGGGCGTCGCATTTATTTCCTCGTTCGGTATCCTTTGCATTCGCCGGGGAGCGCCCGTATCTTGCGGCGCTTGAGCGTGAGTAGACACTTTTCGAGGTTCCCGCAATGAGTTTGACCGAAGCCCGTTTTCACGACCTGGTGGATGCCACCCAGCAGACGCTGGAGGATATTTTCGATGAGAGCGACCTGGACATCGACTTGGAAAGCTCGGCCGGGGTGCTCACCGTCAAGTTCGACAACGGCAGCCAGGTGATCTTCAGTCGCCAGGAGCCTTTGCGCCAACTCTGGCTGGCTGCGCGTTCTGGGGGGTTCCACTTCGACTACGACGAGGAAAGCGAGCGCTGGATGTGCGACAAGAGCGAAGAGCAGTTGGGGGAAATGCTGGAACGCATTGTCCTGGAGCAGGCCGACATCAAGCTCGAGTTCGAAGGGCTCTGATACCGTGACCCAGCCCGCCCCGGCCCGTGCGCCCAAGCCGCTCTACAGCAACGTCAGCCCGGCGGTGAGCTCGCCGTGCATCAGCCTTTGTCGCCTCGATGAGGAGAAGGTCTGTCGCGGCTGTTTCCGCCATGTGGAGGACATCCGTGAATGGCGTTCGGCCGATGATCAGCGCCGGCGAGTGATCTGCGCCCAGGCGCTGCAGCGCAAACAGAGTGCGGCGGCAGGCGGGATTTAGCTTCGTACTCGTACGGTTTGTTTATTCAGTGTGCTGTGATAGTGTCCAGCTTCGCCTCGCTACATCGAGGCCGGTGAGAACCCCGTCTTATTTGGCGGGGTTTTGCTTTTTTGTGCAGAAAAAATAGGAGTCAGCCAGGATCATGAGTACTGCACCATCCATCATCCTTACCCGCCTTGACGTGCAACGTCTGGAGCGCCTGATCGACAGTCTGGACGACTCGCTGCCAGGTGTCATTGCACTGCAAACCGAGTTGGATCGTGCCGAAACGCTGGTGGGTCACGATGAAGTACCGGCCGGTGTCGTAACCATGAATTCGCGTGTGCACTGCCGTGAAGAAAGCAGCGGCAAGGACTACCACCTGACCCTGGTGTATCCACAGGACGCCAACGCCGACGAAGGCAAGATTTCCATCCTGGCACCGGTGGGCAGCGCTCTGCTGGGCCTGCAGGTAGGCCAGTACATCGACTGGCCGGCTCCGGGTGGCAAGACCTTGAAGCTGACCCTGCTGGAAGTTGAATACCAGCCGGAAGCCGCAGGCGACTACCACCTCTGATCCTCGGCTAGACCTGCTCGAGCGCGTCGTTCAGTGCGCGCTCCAGGCTGGCCTTGTAGCGCAGATACAGGATGCTCGGGCTTTGTATGTCACCGAGCAGCCCTGAAAGATCCAGGTCCGTGATGTAGCAGCGATAGCGCTCTGTTTCATGGCGCTGCCCGACGATTTCCTGGGCCACCGCGGCGAACAGTTGATCGCCATATTCCAGATCGGAAAACTCCCGTTGATTGCAGTACAGCGAGACCTGCACCTGGCCTGGTGCTGCCTTGCCGATGATCGCCTGCACGTCATAGAAAGCTTTGTCCACCGGCGTCGGTGGGGCTGGCCGCGGCTCTACCCGACGTGCGCGGCCCGTGCCCGAGGGCAGAATCTGCAAGTAGAGTGTGTCCAAAGGTTTCTCGGGCTGGTTGCTGTCCATCGGCAGCAGCGCCTCGCGGCGGTAGAGAATCGACTGCAGGAAGCGCTGCAGGGGCACCAGCAGGCTGTGCTCGTCGTGATAGGGCAGGGTCTGTTGCCACAGCGCGTTGTACTCATCGAGCACGTAAAGCTCCGCGTGCTCGTCGATGATCCGATAGAACACCTGGATGCAGTCCGGCTGGCCCATGGGCAGGATCAGCGCCAGGTCATGGTCTTCCAGCGCCATCGGGTCAAGGTGCAGTGGGCTGTAGCGGTTCTGCTCCTGGCCCAGGTACTCCAGCAGTGCGGCAGGGGTTGCCATGGCCCGGTGCCGAACCTGCCCTGGCACCAGTTCAAGCACGTGGTAGTGCTGCTGCACCTGGATCAGGTAACGGTAGTTGAGCTGGCTGAGCAACAGGTTGTGCGCGGTTTCGAACAGCTCTTCCACCCGGCGGGCAATGAATTGCGCGCGGTTGTGACAGAAGCAGCGAACCCGCAGCCGCGGTTGCGGGCCGGCCGGCAGATTGTTCAGGTAGTCCCGCAGGCAGTCGAGCAGCGCATGCTCGGCGTCGTAGCGGCCGACCATGACCTCGTTCCAGCTATTGAGGGTGACCTGATCCAGGGTCAGCACCAGATTCTCGCGTACCCCGGCATAGCTCAGGGAGTCGGTGCGTTCGGTGGTCATCAGAATATTCAGGTCGCGGTGGTGCTTGAGGGGGTCGACCCCGACATTCACCAGGATCAGCACTTCGCCGGGCACGGCGGCGTGCAGCAACTGTTCCTCGCTGACTGTCGTCAAGGGCAGTGGCACGGTCTGCTGCAGGCTGCCCAGCAGGTTGAACAGTTCGAATTCGCTCAGGTCGCTGCTGCCCGGGTGCAGGGCCAGGCGGGTGCTGCTGTCGATCACGCCGTTGCGATGGCACCAGGTAAGCAGCTCCAGCAGCTCGCGACTGCGCTTGATCGGGGCGAAATGCTCCCACTCCAGGGCGGTCAGGCTGCCGTTGTACAGCCCCCAATGGTTCTGCCCGGGTTCCTTCTTGTTCGGCGACTGCACCAGGGTGAGGGTGTCTTCGGCCAGGTCCGGGGCAATGCCGGGGTTGATGAACTCGATCTTCCCGGCCTTGCGCTCGAAGGCCGCATACAGGCGCCGGCCCAGGACATTCAGGTCACGCTTGTTGATCAGGCTGGCGGCCTGTTCGGTGCGGGCGAACTGGGTCAGAAAGCGATAGCTGTAGTTGAGCTCGTTGACCAGGGCCCGGCGCTCGCTGCTGACCTGGCGCACCTTCCACTGGGTGCGGCTGTCCAGCAGGGCCAGTTGGCGTTGGTCCCAGCCCCACTCACTGGCCAGGCGCTCCAGCAGAGCGCGCTGCCAGTTCGGGCTGCGGGCGGCGTTGCCGACGGTAAGCTTGCGGTTGACCTTGAGGTACAGGCTGCGCCGTACCAGCTCCAGGCGCTCCGGCTCGCCGCGAGCCTTGAGGTATTCCTCGATGCGTCGGTAGACCACGATGTAGGGGTCCAGCTCATCCAGGTCCAGGCGGTTGGCAAACACCGCCTGCTTGAAGCGCAGGCTCAGGCACTGGACCCTGGGATGCTCGCTGGCATAGACCTCGATCAGCAGCAGCTTGAGTACGGACTTGTAGGGCGACTCGATGCCCTTGAACAGTTGCCACAGCCCGGCGCCGATGAACTCGCCGGGCGGAATGCGTGCCATGTGGCCCAGGTCGAGGTTTTCCTCGGCGGGGACGAAGCGCTTGGACAACAGGGTGTCGATGTACTGTTCGTAACGGCGTTCTTCGTACACCGGTACCAGCCACCACAACGGTGTGCGCCCGGCCAGCCAGATCGCGGTGCGGTAGAACTCGTCCAGCAGCAAGTAGTGCTGGGTGGTGCCGCAGTCGTCCGAACTCAGCTGAGTGTCCCGTTCCCCGCGGACAAAGCGGTTGGGGTCGATCAGGAAGAAATGAGCTTCAGCACCCTGGCCGGCCGCCCAGGTCTCCAGCAATTGGCACTTCTTCTGCAATTCGGCCAGCTCGTTTTCGCCCAGATCCGGCGCATGGCATACCCACACGTCCATGTCGCTCTGGTCCGCCTGGGCCAGGGTCCCCAGGCTGCCCATGAGAAACAGGCCATGAATCGGCCGTGGCGGGTTGCCGTGGCGCGGCTTGTAGGAAAACGATCGGGTCAGGCGCTGGGCTTCGGCCAGGGCCTGGGGGTCGGGTTCGTAGCAGGAAAGCCCCGCCGGGGTGGCTCCGGATACATAGCCGGGCAACAACGGGTGATTGACGTGAAAGAACAGCGGCAACAGGTTGAGGACCAACTGCTGGCGTGTCGACAGCCCTTCCATTGCCCGGGCCATGCGCCCTTCATTGAGCTTCAGGAAACGCGCGCGCAGTTGGCTGAGAACCTTGCGATCGATTCCTTCATCCAGATCGGGACGGATTTCATGGGTATGGGGCATTTCAAGCGGAGCTCGAACGTGGCGGTATTGAAGATGGCGAGCAGTTTACCGTCAGACAGGGCCCAGCCTTAAACTGATTTTATTTTTTGACGCCAGATTTCTAGCGCATTCGGAGGGAGGCGCCTACGGAATCCGACAGACGGGAACCCCGCAGGCCGATGCAGGTTGTTCAGGCGACTTCTTTGACGTTCAGGATGGTCAGCAGGCCCTGGGCATGTTCAGCGGCGTCCCGCCCGAGGCTGGTCAGATAGCCTCCATCGGGTTGGGTGATCAGTTCCTTGTCAAACAGGCGTTGGGCGGCGGCGATGGCAGAAGGGGCGGCGGTCTGATGGATTTTCAGGCCTTCCTGGGAGTTGTCCAGGTTGAAGAGTGCAAGGATTTCCAGTTCGGCAACCAACTCAGGGGTATACGACATAAGGACTCCAGACTTTCTAGGAATTAGAGGTCAGCGTTCTTAAGGTGAACGCAGAAAGGCGGCGTGTCCAGCGTTCGCTGAGGAGTTTTATCCCCGGGTGCAGCGGTATTTGGCCGCAGGGTGGTGGCAGTGTAGTCGGGGCGCGAGGCGCGGGCGGGAAAGAGTGCCGGAGCCTGGACTCCGGCAGCGCGGGGTCACTGCTTTTCGGGAGGCAGTTCCGGCAGGGCGCGAAGGGCGGCTTCGTACCATTGGGTGTCGAAGGCGCGGTCCTGTTCGAGGATGGCGTCGATCTCGATTGCCAGTACATGGGCCATCAGATTGAGGATTTCCTCGCGCTCGTAGCCCACCAGGGTCAGTTTGTTGAACGTGGCCTTGGCCGCTGGTGGGTTGTCGCTTTCGATCTGGTTCTCGATCGCTTCGATCAGGGTATTTTCGGCGAACTCTTCTTCGTCGGTGTCGATATCGGTTGGCTCGCTCATGGCAGGCTCCTCAAGGAAAGGTCGCCAGTTTACTCGTATTCAGCGGCTCGATGCTGCTGGCCAGAGTGGGATTGACCTTCTATAAAAAAGCCCTGCCAACCCCTGCACGGCCTGGAGGCTACGGGATGTTAAAGCTCTATGGGTTCGCCATCAGCAACTACTACAACATGGTCAAGCTGGCCTTGCTGGAGAAGGGGCTGCCTTTCGAAGAGGTGCTGTTCTACGCCGGCCAGAGCCCTGAGGCGCTGGCTATCAGCCCTCGGGGCAAGGTTCCGGTGCTGGAGGTGGAGCAGGGCTTCATCAGCGAAACCAGCGCGATTCTCGATTACCTGGAGCAGGTGCGGCCGGTGCCGGCGCTGCTGCCTGAGGACGCTTTCGAACGTGCCCAGGTGCTGGCACTGGCCAAGGAGATAGAACTGTACATCGAGCTGCCGGCCCGGGCCTGTTTCCCCGAAGCGTTCTTCGGTGCGACCCTGCCCGAGGCGATCAAGGAGAAGGCCGGGATCGAATTGCTACAAGGCTTTGCCGCATTGCGCCGGCATGCCCGGTTCGCCCCCTATGTAGCGGGTGCCAGCCTGAGTGTGGCGGACCTGTATTTTCAGTACAGCGTGAACCTTGCCCTGATAGTCGGGGACAAGTTGTTCGGAATCGATTTTTTGGCCGAGATGCCCGAGGCCCGGGCCTTGCTCGAACGCCTGGAGCAGACCCCCAACGCCCGACGCATCGCCGCTGACAAGGCGGCACTGATGGCCGCCAGAAGGTCAGGGCGCTAGGTACCTGACCGCACCGGCAGAGGATGCCGGCGCGGGCAGGTTCGCAAGTGCTTAGCGGCTGGCCAGCAGGGCCTGGCCGCGGGCCACTGCCGCCCGGACCTGGGCCGGTGCGGTGCCGCCGATGTGGTTACGGGCATTCACCGAGCCTTCCAGGGTCAGCACGGCGAACACGTCCTGTTCGATCTGATCGCTGAACTTGCGCAGCTCTTCCAGGCTCATTTCCGCCAGATCCTTACCGGTTTCCACGCCGTACTTCACTGCATGGCCGACGATTTCGTGGCAGTCGCGGAACGGCAGGCCTCGGCGTACCAGGTAGTCCGCCAGGTCGGTGGCGGTGGAAAAACCGCGCAGGGCCGCCTCGCGCATGATGGCGTGCTTGGGCTTGATGGCCGGGATCATGTCGGCGAAGGCCCGCAACGAATCGCGCAGGGTATCGGCGGCATCGAACAGTGGTTCCTTGTCTTCCTGGTTGTCCTTGTTGTAGGCCAGGGGCTGGCCTTTCATCAGGGTCAACAGGCCCATCAGCGCGCCGAATACCCGGCCGCTCTTGCCCCGTACCAGTTCCGGCACGTCGGGGTTTTTCTTTTGCGGCATGATCGAGCTGCCGGTGCAGAAGCGGTCCGGCAGGTCGATGAACTGGAATTGCGCGCTGGTCCACAGCACCAGCTCTTCGGAAAACCGCGACAGGTGCATCATCGCCACGCTGGCGGCGGCGCAGAATTCAATGGCGAAATCGCGGTCCGAAACGCTGTCCAGGGAGTTGCCGCCCACGGCTTCGAAGCCCAGCAACTGGCAGGTCAGCTCGCGGTCGATCGGGTAGGTGGTGCCGGCCAGCGCGGCGCTGCCCAGGGGCATGCGGTTGGTGCGCTTGCGGCAGTCCACCAGGCGCTCGTAGTCACGGCTGAGCATTTCGAACCAGGCCAGCATGTGGTGGCCGAAGGTCACCGGTTGGGCGGTCTGCAAGTGGGTGAAGCCCGGCATGATGCTCTCGGCTTCGCGCTCGGCCAGCTCCAGCAGGCCTTTTTGCAGGCGGGTGATTTCACCGAGGATCAGGTCGATCTCGTCACGCAGCCACAGGCGGATGTCGGTGGCCACCTGGTCGTTGCGGCTGCGGCCGGTGTGCAGTTTCTTGCCGGTGATGCCGATGCGGTCTGTCAGGCGCGCTTCGATGTTCATGTGCACGTCTTCGAGGTCCACGCGCCAGTCGAAACGGCCGGCCTCGATCTCGCCCTGGATGGTCTTCAGGCCGTCGATGATGCTGTCGCGCTCGGCATC
The DNA here is from genome assembly GCF_017947325.1 of Pseudomonas sp. MWU349. Classification (NCBI taxonomy): domain Bacteria; kingdom Pseudomonadati; phylum Pseudomonadota; class Gammaproteobacteria; order Pseudomonadales; family Pseudomonadaceae; genus Pseudomonas; species Pseudomonas sp. MWU349. The sequence goes on from NZ_JAFEVP010000004.1 coordinate 371,513, forward strand.
GGTGAGCACGCCGACCTTGGCCAGCATGGTGGCGTGGGCGATGGAGCCCATGATGTCATGGCGATACAGGCGCTGGTCGAAAGTGACAGAGGCGGTGAAGCGGGCGACGAAGGCGTCGACGGGTTCACTGAAGCGGCCGCCCCAGGACTGATTGGTCTTGTCAGTGCTCATGAATTCGCTCGTGATCTGCTGAAGGAAGATGGCGTGAAAAACAGGCGCCGATAATAACAGGGTTGCCCGGGCTGTCGCTGGCGCTGGTCGGCAGCTTTTTTCTCCGTCGCACGCCTGGGTGGCTTGTCGCCAGCGTTGGGGGCGCAGAGACTGAGGTCGGTGCGGTCGAAGGCGCTTCCTGCGAGGTGAGCGCCTTGAGTGCGGAAGCTGATATCGGTCAAACGATATTTATCGATTGAGCAATATCGTCTTGGCAACCGTCTACAGTTGGACAGGAGGATCGGCACAATTGCGTAACACCCCTCGCGTGTTCGCAGTGGGCCCGTCCAGCAAGTTCACACCGCGCAGGGCCAGGCAATCCGTCCACCAAACGAGACGGGTGCGGGCAGGGTGGGCGGCGACCACAATCACGAGGGGGGCTTTGTGTTGAATACCAGCATTCCCTGCGACGTCGTCGCGCATCAGCCAACCTTGAGCGGTATCGGGCAGGCACGGGCAAATATTGGTGCCCGACTTGCGGCACTTTTTGGCCTTCGCACTAGTCTTAGCGTGGATCGCGGTGACGGACGTCACTCCACCTGTCTACGCTATCCTTGTGCGAGACTCACGCAGGAATCCAGCGCAATATGAATGTCCTGATCGTTGATGACGAACCCCTAGCCCGCGAGCGCCTGAGCCGGATGGTCAGTGAGCTCGAGGGATACAGTGTCCTGGAGCCCAGCGCCACCAATGGCGAAGAGGCATTGAGCCTGATCGACAGCCTGAAGCCGGATATCGTCTTGCTCGACGTCCGCATGCCGGGGCTGGACGGTCTGCAGGTCGCCGGCAAGCTGTGTGAGCGCGAGACGCCTCCGGCGCTGGTGTTCTGCGCTGCGCCGGACGAATTCGCCCTAGAGGCCTTCGACGCCAGCGGCGTCGTCCACCTGGTCAAGCCAGTGCGTTCCGAGCTGTTGCTGGAAGCGCTGAAGAAGGCCGAAAAACCCAACCGTGTGCAATTGGCGGCGCTGACCCGGCCCGCGGCCGAGAGTGGTAACGGCCCGCGCAGCCATATCAGCGCGCGCACGCGCAAAGGCATCGAGCTGATCCCCCTGGCCCAGGTGGTGTATTTCATAGCCGACCACAAATACGTGACCTTGCGCCACGAGGGCGGCGAGGTGCTTCTGGATGAGCCCCTGAAGGCTCTGGAAGATGAATTCGGCGACCGCTTTGTGCGTATCCACCGCAATGCGCTGGTGGCCCGCGAGCGTATCGAGCGTTTGCAGCGCACACCGTTGGGGCATTTCCAGTTGTACCTCAAGGGCCTCAATGGCGATGCGCTGATTGTCAGCCGGCGGCATGTGGCGGGCGTGCGCAAGATGATGCAACAGCTCTAGACCAGGGTTTGCCCCCTGTAGTGGGTGAAGCCTGGCGTCGGGAGAAGGCTAGGTTTCTGATACAAGTCAAAGCTGATTTGGTTGAGCTGTTATCATCTGCCGTATCTATTCAGTACGGATTGATCCATGTCCTCTCGCGAAATCCGCATCGCTACCCGCAAAAGTGCTCTGGCCTTGTGGCAGGCCGAATACGTCAAAGCCCGTCTGCAAGAGGCCCATCCGGGTCTTGTCGTGACCCTGGTGCCCATGGTCAGCCGCGGCGACAAACTATTGGACTCGCCCTTGTCGAAAATCGGTGGCAAGGGCCTGTTCGTCAAGGAGCTGGAAACCGCGCTGCTGGAAAACCAGGCCGATATCGCCGTGCACTCGATGAAAGACGTGCCCATGGACTTCCCGGAAGGCCTGGGTCTGTTCTGCATCTGCGAGCGCGAAGACCCGCGTGATGCCTTTGTTTCCAACACCTACGCCAGCCTCGACGAGTTGCCTGAAGGCAGCGTGGTGGGCACTTCCAGCCTGCGCCGTCAGGCTCAGTTACTGACCCGTCGCCCCGACCTGCAGATCCGTTTTCTGCGGGGCAACGTCAATACCCGTCTGGCCAAGCTGGACGCCGGCGAATACGACGCCATCATCCTCGCGGCCGCCGGCCTGATCCGCCTCGGATTCGAGGATCGCATCAGCTCCTCCATCAGTGTCGACGACAGCCTGCCCGCCGGTGGCCAGGGCGCCGTCGGCATTGAGTGCCGCAGTGCCGATACTGAAATCCACGCCTTGCTGGCCCCCCTGCATCACGCTGACACGGCCAGCCGGGTAACCGCCGAGCGCGCACTGAACAAGCACCTCAACGGTGGTTGCCAGGTGCCGATTGCCTGCTATGCGGTGCTGGAAGGCGAGCAGATCTGGCTGCGCGGCTTGGTGGGCGAGCCTAGCGGCGGCCTGCTGCTCAGCGCTGAAGCTCGTGGCCCTCGCGCATCGGCCGCCGAGTTGGGTGTGCAGGTGGCGGATGCCCTGCTGGCTCAGGGCGCCGATGACATTCTGCGCGCGGTCTACGGCGAGGCGGGCGAGGAGTGACTGGCTGGCGCCTGCTGCTGACCCGGCCGGCCGAGGACTGCGCCGCGCTGGCGGCGATCCTGGCGCAGTCCGAGATCTTGAGCAGCAGCCTGCCATTACTGGAAATCCAGGCGTTGCCGGCCAATGACTCGCAGCGGGCGACCCTGCAGGCATTCGACCAGTATTGTGCGGTGATCGTGGTCAGCAAGCCGGCGGCGCATCTTGGCCTGGCGCTGTTGCGCCAGTATTGGCCGCAGCCACCAGACCAGGCCTGGTTCACCGTAGGCGCCGCTACCGGGCAGATCCTTGCGGATGCCGGCCTGCCAGTGTCTTATCCCCAGCAGGGCGATGACAGTGAAGCCTTGCTTGAACTTCCCCAATTGCGCGAGGCTATCGGCCAGCCTGATCCACGGGTGTTGATCGTGCGTGGGGAGGGGGGGCGCGAACTGCTCTCTGAGCGCCTGCGCGCCCTAGGTGCTAGTGTCGATTATCTGGAACTCTACCGTCGTTGCCTGCCGCACTACGCCGAAGGCGCGTTGCTCCAGCGGATTGAAGTGGAACGCTTGAACGGGCTGGTGGTCAGCAGTGGACAAGGTTTCAGCCACTTGTGGCAGCTGGCGGGGCCCGCCTGGCCGCAACTGGCGAAGATGCCGTTGTTTGTTCCAAGCCCCCGGGTCGCCGACATGGCGCGCGCCGCCGGGGCGGAAAAAGTTGTGGATTGTCGCGGCGCCAGTGCCGCGGCTTTGCTAACGGCGTTACGGGAGCAACCCGTGCCCGTTCTCTAAACGCAAAGGATGGATACGTGAGCGAAACAGCCTTGCCTAAAGATGAAGCCCAGCCGGTGCCCGAGACACCCGCTGAACCCACGAAACCAACCGTTGAGCGTCGTGGCAACGGGTTGGCAATTCTGGCCCTGCTGCTGGGGGCGGCGGGCGTCGCCGTTGGTGGCTGGGGGATCTGGCAGGTGCGCCACCTGCAAGCCAACAACCAGCAGCAGTTCAGTCAGTTGCAGGCCCTGGGGGATCAGGCCCAGAGTCTCAAGCTCAGCGAACAGCGCTTGAGCGAACGCCTGGAGCAACTGCCCGCTGCCGATGAGCTGGAAGACCGGCGGCGTCTGGTGGCCCAGTTGCAGGGTGACCAGCAGCGCCTGAACCAGCGCCTGGAAACCGTACTGGGCGCCAGCCGCAAGGACTGGCGTCTGGCGGAAGCCGAGCACTTGTTGCGCCTGGCCAGCCTGCGTCTTTCGGCGCTGCAGGACATCAGCAGCGCTAGGGCCCTGGTCCAGGGCGCCGACGATATCCTGCGCGAACAAAACGATCCGGGAGCCTTCGCCGCCCGCGAGCAGTTGGCCAAGAGCCTGGCGGCCCTGCGCAGCACCGAGCAGCCGGACCGCACCGGGCTGTTCCTGCAACTGGGGGCCTTGCGTGACCAGGTGCTGGAGCTGAGCGCCGTGGCTCCGGAGTTCAAGGACCGCGGTGAGTCGCTGCTCGGCCTGACAGCCGATGGAGACGGCGCCAGCCGCTGGGCTCAGTGGTGGGATCAGATCTCGCGCTATTTCCGCATCGATTTCAACGCCGACAAGAACATCCGTCCCTTGCTGGCCGGTCAGGGCCTGACCCAGGTGCGCCTGGCCCTGAGCCTGGCGCTGGAGCAGGCGCAGTGGGCTGCCCTGAACGGCCAGGCCGCGGTCTATACCCAGGCGTTGACCGAAGCCCGCGACGTGCTCACCGGCAACTTCAATCAGGACAACCCGCAAAGCAAGATCATGCTCGAGCGCCTGGCCGAGCTGAGCAAGCAGCCGGTGACGGTCGTCACCCCGGACCTGGCCAAGACCCTGAGTACGGTCCAGGCCTACCTGGAGCGGCGTAACCTGAATGTCGAAGAGTCGGTCAAGCCTCTGGCCAAACCTGCGGCGAACAACGCCCAGGAGACGAGCCCATGAAACGTACCTATGTGATCGTCCTGCTGGTCATTGCGGCCATCGGCCTGCTGGGTCTGGCCATTGCCGAGCATCCCGGGTACGTACTTATCGCCTACAGCAACTTCCGTTACGAATCGAGCCTGTGGGCAACCCTGGCCCTGTTGGCGCTGGTCTGGCTGGTGGTCTGGGGCATCAAGCTGCTGATCGAGCTGGTGATGGTGTCCGGTGGTGTGGTCAATCCCTGGTCACGGCGCAATCGCAGCCGTCGTGTGCAGATCGCCATCGAGCAGGGGCAGATGGACCTTGCCGAAGGTCGCTGGGCCAGCGCGCAGAAGCACCTGCAGCGTGCCGCCGAGGCCGAGCGCCAGCCGCTGCTCTACTACCTCGGCGCTGCCCGGGCGGCCAACGAGCAGGGCCACTATGAAGAATGCGACCGGTTGCTGGAGCGGGCGCTGACCCGCCAGCCCCAGGCAGAGCTGGCCGTGGCCCTGAGCCACGCCCAACTGCAGACGGATCGCGGCGATACCGAGGGGGCCCTGAGCACCCTGCAGGCCATGCATGAGCGCCATCCCCACAGCGTCCAGGTGCTGCGCCAGTTGCAGCGCCTGCATCAGCAGCGTGGCGACTGGTCGGCCCTGATCCGTCTGTTGCCCGAGTTGCGCAAGGACAAGGCGCTGCCGGCCAGCGAACTGCAGGAACTGGAGCGTCGGGCCTGGGGTGAAAACCTGTCCCTGGCCGCGCGTCGTGAAGAAGATGAGGTTGCCGGCCTGCAATCTCTCAATCGTGCCTGGCAACAGTTGACCTCGGCGCAGCGCCAAGAGCCGCAGTTGGTGCTGGCCTATGCCGAACAACTGCGTCAACTGGGGGCCGGAGCCGAGGCGGAAGAGGCCCTGCGCACGGCAATCAAGCGCAAGTACGAAAGCCACCTGGCACGGCTCTATGGCCTGGTGCGTGGCAGCGATCCGTCGCGTCAGTTGCAGACCGCCGAGCACTGGCTCAAAGAGCATGCGGACGATCCGAGCCTGCTGCTGACCCTGGGCCGCCTGTGCCTGCAGAACAGTCTGTGGGGCAAGGCCCGGGACTATCTGGAAAGCAGCCTGCGCTTGCAACGCAATCCCGAAGCCTGCGCGGAGCTGGCGCGCCTGCTGGCACAGCTGGGGGATACCGAGCGCAGTAACCAACTGTTCCAGGAAGGCCTGGGTATGCTCGACGAGCGCCTGCTGGCCTCTCCGCTGCCGGTCCCGGTGCGGGCCTGAGGTGTCCCGGGGCCGGTTGCCTGTTTCAGGCAACCGGCCCTTTTACTGCTGTACCTGCGGCGCTGTTGTCGATCGGTTGCGACATAGCGCTTCTTGAAAGCAGCGAGCGCTTTCTCTACCGTGGCTGCCTGTTTCTCCCGTTACGGATATCTCATGTCGCTGGCCGGCTCCCGCGTGCTGTTCTCCCTGGTGTTCCTGGTGGGGGCCTTGGCCTCGTGGGCGGCGTTCAACCTGCAAACGGGTGGCGGCCTCGAGTCCTGTTCGCTGTGGGGCGTGCAGCGCCTGCTGTTGCTGGCATTGGGTGGGGTCAACCTGTTGGCCGTGGTCCAGGGACCAGGGCGTGTGGGGCGGGCGGTCTACTGGGGGCTCAACCTGCTGTTGGGCCTGCTGGGGGTGGTGACCGCCGGACGCCATGTGCTGTTGCAGAACATTCCCTCCGAACAGCTGCTGGCCTGCCTGCCGGACATGTCCTTCATGCTCCGCCAGCTGTCCTGGTGGCAGGCGTTGAAGCTGACGTTCATGGGCACCTCCGATTGCGCCGAGGTCACCTGGACCCTGCTGGACATGAGCCTGCCGGAGTGGAGCCTGCTGTTTTTCGTGATCATGCTGATCTTTAGCGGCTACCGCCTTTGGCGTCAGCTGCGGGGCGCGCGCAAGGCCGTGGCGTTGCCCTGAGTCAGTGTTTGGCAGGAGGGCGGGGATTAAACGCTTGTATGAACTTTATCTCCTGCGTACCTTGATGCTGTAGTCGAGCGGGCATAATCTGGCCCGCACCTGTCACTGGAATTATGTTGCTCGATGCTGTTGTGCCTGACCGGATCCAGAGTCTCCAGAAAAGAGCGGCGGGCAAGCGGCATGACCCATAAGGGAAGAGAGATCACCATGCTCGAAAGTTGTCAGAATGCTCAGGAACGCTGGGGTGGAGTGCATCTGCTGATCGACCGCTGGTTGCAGGAGCGTCACGAATTGGTTCGAGCCTATGATGCGCTGGGCGCCGAGCCCGAGGCACTGAGTGAGAGCAAGAAGCCGCTGCAGGAATTCTGCGGGATCCTGGTGGACTACGTCTCCGCCGGCCATTTTGAAATCTACGAACAGCTGACCAGCGAAGCCAAGGCGTTTGGCGACAAGCGCGGGCTGGAGCTGGCCGACACCCTCTATCCACGCATCGACGTGATTACCGAAAAGCTCCTGGCGTTCAATGACCTGTGCGACGCCGGCCAGTGCGTGGCGCAGAAGTTCAAGGAACTCGGTGGCCTGCTGCACGAACGCTTCGAGCTGGAAGACTGCCTGATCGAAGTGCTGCACAACGCGCACAAGCAGGAAGCTGTAGCTCAGGCCTGAGAACAGGAACCTACCAAGAAAAACGGCACGCCTCGGCGTGCCGTTTTGCGTTGTGGCGCTTTAGCCAGCGACACCGAGCAATTCGATGTCGAACACCAGTGGGGTGTAGGGCGCGATCAGGTCCCCGGCGCCTTCGGTGCCATAGGCCTGGTTCGACGGGATTACCAGGCGCCACCGGGCTCCGGTGGGCATCTGTGACAGTGCGCTGCGCCAACCGGCGATCACGCTGTCGAGGCGGAACCATTGCGGCTGCTGGGTCTGATCGAACACAGTGCCGTCTGGCAGGCTCCCGGTGTAGCGCACCTGGACCGAGCCGTTGGGGCTGGCCTTGTTGCCGCTGCCAGGGCTCAACTCGGTCAGCAAGATGCCGTCTGCCAGTTGGCGGACTCCGGGCTTGGCCTTTTCTTCATCGAGAAAGCGCTGCTCGTTTTTCAGCGCGATTTCTATCTGGGACTTGGCCGATTGTTCGCTGATCTGTGCGTCGTGTTCGGCAAGGATCTGTTCGATGCGTTCGCTTTTGAGCGCCAGTGGCTTGCCTTGATAAGCGGCTCTCAAGCCTTCGACCAGGGCCTGGATCTGCAGGTCAGGCACCTCATCGCGCAGGCGTTCGCCGAGGCTCGCCCCCAGGCTGTAGGCAAGATCGTGAGCGTTGTTGGATGGTGCTTCGGCAGCCGCCTGAGCCAGTGGCAAGAACAGGCTCAAGGATAAAAACAGGTAACGCGACATGGGCACTCTCCGGCCTGAGTTGCGGTGGATTATGCCAGCGACAAAGCACTCGTTGGTGAGCAACTTCGATGGGGGCGAAGAACATTTTCGTTCGGCTGCAACGCCAGGCTTTCGATACTGTCAACATGCCCTAGCGGCGGTAGCAGCAGAGGTCTAGTATGAGCCGCAACTCACGTCAGCCAGGAGGTAAACCATGTCGGCCAATAAGAAGCCTGTAAATACTCCGTTGCATTTGCTCCAACAGCTGTCGGGCAGCCTGCTCGAACATTTGGAAAACGCTTGTTCCCAAGCCTTGGCTGATGCTGAAAAACTGCTCGCCAAGCTGGAAAAACAACGGGGCAAGGCGCAGGAAAAACTGCACAAATCGCGCACCAAACTGCAGGACGCTGCGGCGGCCGGCAAGGCCAAGGCACAAGCCAAGGCGAAGACCGCGGTCAAGGAACTCGAAGACTTGCTGGACGCCCTGAAAGAGCGTCAGGCACAAACCCGCAGCTACATTCTGCAACTCAAGCGCGATGCCCAGGAGAGCCTGAAACTGGCTCAAGGCGTGGGTCGTGTGAAGGAAGCGGTAGGCAAGGCATTGAGCTCTCGTGATGCCAAGCCGGCAGCGGTAGCAGCGAAAAAACCAGCGGCCAAGCCTGCTGCCAAGGCTCCGGCCAAACCTGTAGCCAAGCCTGCGGCGAAAAAACCTGTTGCTGCCAGTGCTGCCAAGCCCGCCGCGGCCAAAACCGCAGCCGCCAAGCCTGTTGCCAAACCAGCGGCCAAGCCTGTTGCCGGGAAAGCAGCGGCTGCCAAACCGGTTGCTGCCAAGCCAGCCGCCAAGCCTGCGACCAAAGCCGCTGCGGCCAAGCCAGCTGCTAAACCTGCCGCCAAGCCCGCAGCCGCCAAGCCAGCCGCGAAACCTGCCGCTACCAAGACCGCTGCGGCTAAACCTGCTGCCGCCAAACCGGCCGCTAAACCAGCAGCGAAACCCGCCGCTGCAAAAGCCCCGGCCAAACCTGCTAGCAAACCTGCAGCGGCCAAGCCAGCTGCGGCATCGGCGGCCAAGCCTGCCGCCAAGCCAGCTGCGGCAAAAACCGCAGCAAAACCTGCTGCCAAGCCGGCCGCGAAAAAGCCTGCTGCCAAGCCCGCAGCCGCCAAGCCTGCTGTAGCCAAGCCAACTGCTCCAGTTGCCAAACCAGCAGCTCCCGCGCCCGCAGCCGCCAAGCCTGCCACTCCCGCTCCGGCTGCCTCGCCGGCACCCGCTGCAAGTGCACCCGCTGTTCCTGCGTCGGCTCCAGCCAGCAACCCTTCCAGCGCTTCCTAAGCGCCGGCCACCGCGATGCGCAGTACCTGCAGCGCATTGCGGTTCCGGACGGCGGCTTCGGCCGCCAGTCCTTCCAGCCAGTCATTCAGGCTCCGGGCCTGAGCTTCGGGCCACTTTCGTGCCCCTTCCTGCAGACGCAGCAGCAACTGTCGTTCGGCATCCAGCTCCAGGGCCTTGAGTTGTTCGCGCAAGGTGCTCAGTTGCACGTCGCTGGCCGCGGCGGCTCGCCACTCAATCCGCAGTTTGCGCAGGGGTTCGACCACCTCCTGGTACCAGGGCGCAGCCAACTCTTCGAGCGCTTGCAGGCGCTGCTTATCGCAGTCGACCCCCCTTTGGCCAAGCCAGGCGCCACAGAGCAACAGACAGACATTGGCCCCGCCATCCTGCAGTTGCAGGCAGGCCTCCTGCACACCGGGCAGGGCGTAGGTCTTCAGGGCAAAGCTCCACAGGTCAGGGGACATATTGCTACTCGCGCCAGTTGCTAACGAAGCTGGTAGACTCCGCCGCCATTATGATTCGACTTCAGAACCTGACTTTACAGCGTGGCCCGCAACGTCTGCTAGAAGACGCCGAGCTAACCCTGCACGCCGGCCAGAAAGCCGGCCTGATCGGTGCCAACGGCGCCGGCAAATCCAGCCTCTTTGCCTTGCTGCGCGGTGAGCTGCACCCGGACTCGGGTGACTGCTTCCTGCCGGCCGACTGGCGCATCGCCCACATGCGCCAGGAGGTCGATACCCTCGAGCGCCTGGCGGTGGACTATGTGCTCGATGGCGACTTGCGCCTGCGCCAGGTGCAGCGTGACCTGGCCGCTGCGGAAGCGGCCCAGGACGGCGCCGCGCAAGCGCGCTTGCACGCCGAGCTGGACAGCGCCGACGGTTACACCGCCGACGCGCGGGCGCGCAAGCTGCTAGCTGGCCTGGGGTTCACCAACGAGCAGATGGACCGTCAGGTCGGCGACTTCTCCGGGGGTTGGCGGATGCGCCTGAACCTGGCGCAGGCGCTGATGTGTCCCTCGGACCTGCTGCTGCTCGACGAACCTACCAACCACTTGGATCTCGACGCCATCATCTGGCTCGAAGAGTGGCTCAAGGGCTACCCCGGCACCTTGCTCCTGATCTCCCACGACCGGGACTTCCTCGATGCCGTGGTCGATCACGTGGCCCACGTCGATCAGCGCAAGATCACCCTCTATCGCGGTGGCTACAGCGCCTTTGAGCGCGCTCGTGCCGAGCGTCTGGCCCAGCAGCAGCAAGCCTACGAGAAGCAGCAGGCGCAGCGCGCGCACATGGAAAGCTACATCGCCCGCTTCAAGGCCCAGGCTACAAAGGCCCGGCAGGCACAGAGCCGGATCAAGGCCCTGGAGCGCATGGAGGAGCTGTCGGCGGCCCACGTCGATTCGCCCTTCGATTTCACCTTCCGTGAGTCGACGAAGATCTCCAGCCCGCTGATCGACCTCTCCGATGCCCGCCTGGGTTATGGCGAACGTGCGGTCCTGGAGAAGGTCAAGCTGCAACTGACCCCGGGCGCGCGGATCGGCCTGCTAGGCCCCAACGGCGCCGGCAAGTCGACCCTGATCAAGAACCTCTCCGGCGAACTCCAGCCGCTGTCCGGGCGCCTGACCCGGGGCGAGAACACCGTTGTCGGTTACTTCGCCCAGCATCAGCTCGATTCCCTGGACTCCAAGGCCAGCCCCTTGCTGCACCTGCAGCGCCTGGCGCCCACCGAGCGCGAGCAGACCCTGCGCGACTTCCTCGGCGGCTTCGACTTCCGCGGCGCACGGATCGACGAGCCGGTGCTGAACTTCTCCGGCGGTGAAAAAGCCCGTTTGGCCCTGGCGCTGATCGCCTGGGAGCGGCCCAACCTGCTGCTGCTCGACGAACCCACCAACCACCTGGACCTGGAGATGCGCCTGGCCCTGACCATGGCCCTGCAAGAGTTCAGTGGTGCGGTGCTGGTGGTCTCCCACGATCGCCATCTGCTCAAGAGCACCACCGACAACTTCTTCCTGGTGGCCGACGGCAAGGTCGAAGAGTTCGACGGCGACCTGGACGACTACACCCGTTGGCTGGTGGATTACCGCCAGCGCAATGCCCCGGTCAGCAACACGCCGGTGAACCCGGACAAGACCGACAAGAAGGCCCAGCGCCAGGCCGCCGCGGCGTTGCGTCAGCAACTGGCACCGCACAAGCGCGAGGCCGACAAGCTGGAGGCCGAGTTGGGCAAGGTGCATGAACGCCTGGCCAAGATCGAGGCCAGCCTGGGCGACAGCGGTTTGTACGAGGCTGCGCGCAAGGATGAGTTGCGGGATCTGCTGGCCGAACAGGCCAAGCTCAAGACCCGTGAGTCCGAGCTGGAAGAAGCCTGGATGGAGGCCCTGGAACTGCTGGAAAGCATGCAGGCCGAACTGGAGGCGCTGTCCTGATGGAGGCGCTGCAACTACCGTTGCCGGCTCAGTGGATCGGCCCGTTGTGGATTGGCGTGCAGATCCTGCTGATCCTCCTGGCGGGCTACCTGGCCCAGCGCTTCGTGGCCCGTGGCCTGACCCGCCTGGGCGAGCGCTACCCGTTCCCGCCGCAGTTGCTGATGCCCCTGCGGGGCGGCCTGCGCTGGCTGATCATGGGCAGCGCGGTAATCTTCGTGCTGGAGCGCCTGGGGGTTTCCGCCACGGTGCTGTGGACCGCCCTTTCAGGCTTCGTCGCCGTGGCGGCGGTGGCCTTCTTCGCCATGTGGAGCGTGCTCTCCAACCTGCTCTGCGCGATCCTGATCTTCACGGTTGGCCCGTTCCGCCTGGGTGACGTGGTGGAGCTGGTGGACACCGTCGACAAGCCTGGGGTCAAGGGCCGGGTCGTGGCGATCAACCTGCTGTACACCACCCTCATCGAAGCCGAAGAGGCCGGTACCGGTAGCGCTATGGTCCAGGTGCCCAACAGCCTGTTCTTCCAGCGCTCGGTGCGCCGCTGGCGTGGCACCGATGCGCTGCCGGTGGGCGGCGGCGAGAAGTAATTCCTTCCTCTGTAGCCGCTGCTGCAGGCTGCGAACGGCTGCGCAGCAGGCGCCGCTCATATTGCCCCTAAGTTCCTGCGGAACTCATCGCAGCCTGCGCCAGCGGCTACAGGGCCGTGCATCACCTTTGGGCGAAAAAAACATGGTCAGCCGCCAAGCGGAGGATTAGCTTAGGCAGTCACGACCAATTCGATCCGAGGTGTGCGATGGTGCTTGAGACATGGCTGGCGTTCTTTGCCGCCAGTTGGGTAATCAGTCTTTCCCCGGGCGCCGGCGCCATTGCGTCTATGTCCTGCGGCCTGCAATACGGTTTCTGGCGCGGCTACTGGAACGCCCTGGGGCTGCAACTGGGCCTGGCCATGCAGATTGCCATTGTCGCGGCCGGTGTCGGGGCCATTCTCGCGGCCTCTGCCACGGCCTTCTACGCCATCAAGTGGTTCGGTGTGGCCTACCTGGTGTACCTGGCGGTCAAGCAATGGCGCGCGCTGCCTAGCGACCTCAGTGATGACGCCGCCATTCGCCCCATCGGCAAGCCCCTGGCCCTGGTGTTTCGCGGTTTCCTGGTAAACATCAGCAACCCCAAGGCCCTGGTGTTCATGCTGGCGGTGTTGCCGCAGTTCATCGACCCCCATGCGCCCCTGCTCAAGCAGTACCTGATTCTCGGCGCCACCATGATCGTGGTCGACCTGATCGTCATGGCCGGCTATACGGGGCTGGCGTCCAAGGTCCTGCGCCTGTTGCGCACCCCGGTCCAGCAGCGGCGGATGAACCGCACCTTCGCCGGCCTGTTCCTCGGCGCCGCGGGTTTTCTGGCAACTATCCGCAAAGCGGCGGCCTAGGTTTGCAGGAACAAGAAAAGGCGACCCAGCGGGTCGCCTTTTTCGTTTGCGTGCGGTTTAGCGCAGGATCACTGGCGCCGTGTCCGGCGGCAAGTTGTTGGGCATCGGCGCCGACCCCGGTTGCTCGTAGCTGCTGAGCCCTGGCTGCCGGGTGAGGTCTTCGCCCAGGGGCTTGGACACTTTGCGCACGCAAGGAGAGCGGGGTGCTACCTGGGTGTAAGGCTGGTGGCCTGGGAGCGAAGTTGTTTCAGGGGGGCTGATAAGCCTTGAGTGAAACCCGTTGGGAGGGAACAATATGTTACTTCTTATTTCCCTTTGAGATTTATTCATGATTGCCCCTTCCCGTTTACTGGCGTTGCTAGTGTTGCCGGTGCTGGCGCTTTTCAGCTTCAACCTGCTGGCCGATACCGTCGACGGCGCACCCAAGGCCCTGCATCTGCTGGATTACATTGGCGCGGACTATCCCGCCACGGTTGAGGGGGGCAAGGTCATTGACGAGTCCGAGTACCGTGAGCAGGTGGAGTTTCTCGGCGTCCTGCAGGGGTTGATCGCCGATCTGCCGGCCAAACCGGAAAAGGCTGAACTGGAGCAAGGCGTTGTCAGCCTGCGCAAAGCGGTGGATGACCGCGTCGATGGCAATCAGGTAGCTCGCCAGGCGCGGCAGATGGGGGCCCGGCTGGCGGTGGCCTATGAGGTCAGCCAGGCGCCGATCATCACCCCGGATCCGACCCGTGGCGCGCCGTTGTACGCCCAGCACTGCTCGGTGTGCCATGGGCAGCAGGGCGCCGGCGATGGTCCGGCGGGCGTGGGCATGACCCCACCACCGGCCAACCTGCGGGATGCCGAGCGTCTCGATCGCCTGAGCCTGTATGCCATCTACAACACCCTGGGGTTGGGCGTGGAAGGCACAGACATGCCGTCCTTCGCCGATCAACTGGATGATCGCCAGCGTTGGGACCTGGCCACCTACATCGCCAGTTTCAGCGCCGACCCTGCGGCCGCCAAGGGCGAGCAGAGCTTCAACCTGGCCGACCTGGCCCGGCAGACACCGGGTGAAGTACTGGCCGCCCAGGGCCCGCAGGCAGCCGCGACTTTCCGTGCCCAGCGGGCCCAGCCGCCTCAGGTCAAGCGGGGCCCGGCGCAGTTGCTGGACTACACTGCATCGACCCTGGACAAGAGCCTGGCGGCCTACCGCAGCGGTGATCACGAACAGGCCTACGATCTGTCGGTAGCGGCGTACCTGGAAGGTTTCGAGCTGGTGGAAAGCTCCCTGGACAACGTCGATGCCAACGTCCGCAAAGACACCGAAAAGGCCCTGATGGCTTACCGGCAGTCGTTGCAGGACGGTTTGCCGGTGGCCCAGGCCGAACAGCGCCTGGACGCGGCCAAGGCCAAGCTCAAGGAGTCCGCCGAGCTTCTGGGCGGCGACAGCCTGAGCTGGTCTCTGAGCTTTGTTTCCGGCCTGCTGATCCTGCTGCGCGAAGGCCTGGAAGCGATCCTGGTGCTGGCGGCCATCCTTGCCTTCTTGCGCAACACCGGCCAGCAATCGGCGGTGCGCAGTGTCAACGTCGGCTGGGGCCTGGCCTTGCTGGCCGGCCTGGGCACCTGGGCCTTGGCGGCCTACGTGATCGATGTCAGCGGTTCCCAGCGTGAACTGCTCGAAGGCGCCACCGCGCTGTTCGCCAGTGTCATGGTGCTGTGGCTCGGGGTGTGGATGCATGACCGCCGGCATGCGGCGGCCTGGCAGGACTACATCAAGAGCAGCCTGGTGGGCGGCGGCGGGCGTTTCGGCTTTGCGGTGCTGGCGTTCTTCTCGGTCTATCGCGAGCTGTTCGAAGTGATCCTGTTCTACGAAACCCTGTGGCTGCAGGCCGGCCCTGCCGGGCACAACGCGGTACTGGCCGGTGGCGCCACCGCCCTGGTGCTACTGGTAGGGCTGGCCTGGGTGATCCTGCGGGGTTCGGCCAAGCTGCCGCTGGCCCTGTTCTTCGGCATCAACGCGGCGCTGCTCTGCGCCTTGTCGGTGGTGTTCGCCGGGCACGGGGTCAAGGCGTTGCAGGAAGCGGGTATCTTCGGTACGCGGCCAGTGCCGTTCTTCGATTTCGACTGGCTGGGTATTCATGCCGACGCTTACTCGCTGGGTGCCCAGGCGGTGGCGATCCTGGCGATCGTGGTGCTTTACAGCCGCAGCCGCATGAGTGAGAAGCGCCGGGTGCAGGTTTCCTGAGCCGGCGTAGTTGATCGCGGGCAAGCCTGCTCCTGAAGGGGCGGCTTGCCCGTTGTGCATTCTGGAGGGAGAACATTCAATGCGTGTCTGGATCGATGCCGATGCCTGCCCCAAGGCGGCCAAGGATCAAGTAGTGCGCTTTGCCCTGAAGCGCCAGTTCGAAGTGGTGCTGGTGGCCGGACAGGCGCAGATCAAGCCGGCCTTCGCCTGCGTCAGACTGATCGTGGTGCCCAGCGGCCCAGATGCCGCCGACGATTACCTGGTGGAGCACGCAGTGCCCGGTGAACTGGTGATCTGCAGTGATGTGCCGCTGGCCGATCGCCTGGTGAAAAAAGGTGTGGCGGCCCTGGACCCGCGGGGCAAGGAGTTCGACGCACAGAACATGGGCGAGCGCCTGGCGGTGCGCAACCTGTTTACCGACCTGCGTGAACAGGGGCAGGTCAGTGGTGGGCAAGCGCCCTATGGCGACCGGGAAAAACAGGCCTTTGCCAACGCCCTGGACCGCATCCTGACGCGCTTGGCGCGCCAGGCCTGAGGGGCGCTTGCTAGAGGCTCACTTATCGCCTTCGTGGGTCAGTTCCAGCACCCGGTCCACCAGTTTGTTGATGCCCGAGGCCGCTTCGCTGATGGATTTCGCCAGCATGTAGGCGGGGGTGCTCACCAGTTTGCGCGCCTTGTCTTCGATGATCTCGCCCACCGCGCATTCGGCGTGGGTGGCGCCCATCTTGCCCAGGGCAGCGGCGGTGTCGGCATCGTTGCCGATGGTGCAGGTCACGCCGGGGCCGTAGATCTTCGCGGCCATGGCCGGGGCGATGCACATCAGGCCCACCGGCTTGCCGGCTTCGGCAAAGGCTTCGGCCAGGGCCAGGACGTCGGCCTGGACCGTGCAGGCAGCGCCTTCGGTGGCGAAGCTGGACAGATTCTTGGCGGCGCCGAAGCCGCCGGGAATGATCAGCGCGTCGAAATCGTCGACGCTGGCTTCACGCAGGTCCTTGACCTCGCCTCGGGCGATGCGCGCCGATTCCACCAGCACGTTGCGGGTCTCGGCCATGGCTTCGCCGGTCAGGTGGTTGAGCACATGCATCTGTGGGATGTTCGGGGCGAAGCACTGCACCTGGGCGCCGCGCTGGTCGAGGCGCAGGAGGGTGATCACGCTCTCGTGGATCTCGGCACCGTCGAACACGCCGCAACCGGAAAGGATCACTGCAACTTTTTTGCTCATGGTTGTTTCTCCAGCTTTAGGGTGCCGACAGCATGCCAAATGACGGGCGTGTCACTCCACCGGTGTGGTCGAAGCCTTGGTCTTGTCTTGCGCGGCGGCTTGTTCGGCCTCGTAGATCTGCTTGGCCAGGCGCGCGTTCTTGAAGCGCCGGCGCAGCCACAGGCCGAAGCCCAGGACCAGCAGGGCGCCCAGCACCCACAGCTCGTACTTCTTGATACTGCCGAGCATGCCTTCCATGACTGCGCCGAAATGGTAGGCCGCCTGGGCCAGGGCTATGGCCCAGATCGCTGCACCGATACCGTTAAGCAGCAGGTAGCGGCCCGGCGGATAGCCGGACAAGCCGATGGCCACCGGCATCACGGTGCGCAGCCCGTAGACGAAGCGGAAGCTCAGTACCCAGATATCCGGGTGTTTGCGGATATGCTCCAGCGCCCGGTCACCCATCATTTGCCAGCGCGGTTTGCGTGCCAGCAGCTTGCGGCCATGCTTGCGCCCCAGGAAGTACCACAGCTGGTCACCGGCGTAGCTGCCGAAGAAGGCAACCACCATCACCAGGTTGATATCCATGTATCCGCGGAACGCGAGAAATCCGGCAAGAACCAGAATGGTTTCGCCTTCGAAAAACGTGCCGAGAAAGAGGGCGAAGTAGCCGAAATCCTGAAGAAATTGTTGGAGCATTGTCTGGATGCTGGCGAAATGAACGCGCAGCCTACCCCTTCGACGACGTTCGGGAAAGTATCGAAATGTGTCTCGACGTGAACAATCCGGCCAATGACAATGAGTGTTGCTGCCGGTCAACAGCTTGAGCACAACTGTCATCTGTTCGTCATAATGCCCGCTTATAACTGTCCCGCTCGTCCGCCAGCGCGAGCCCTGGAGTCCGCCGTGAGCTTTACCCCCGCCAATCGTCTGTTTCCAGCCACTCGTCTGCGGCGCAACCGTCGCGATGACTTTTCCCGCCGCCTGGTGCGAGAAAACCGTCTGAGTGTGGATGACCTGATTCTGCCGGTGTTCGTGCTCGAGGGTGAGAATCGCCGCGAGGCGGTGGCTTCGATGCCCGGGGTCGAGCGCCTGACCATCGACCTGCTGCTGGAAGAGGCGGCGAACTGGGTCGAGTTGGGGATTCCGGCCCTGGCGCTGTTTCCGGTGACCCCGGCCGGGCTCAAGTCCCTGGATGCGGCCGAGGCCTGGAACCCGGATGGCATCGCCCAGCGTGCCACCCGCGCCCTGCGCGAACGCTTTCCAGCCCTGGGGGTGATCACCGACGTTGCTCTTGACCCGTTCACTACCCATGGCCAGGACGGCATTCTCGACGAACACGGCTACGTGCAGAACGACATCACCGTCGATGCCCTGGTGCGTCAGGCCCTGTCCCATGCCGAGGCCGGCGCCCAGGTGGTGGCGCCTTCGGACATGATGGATGGGCGGGTCCAGGCGATCCGCGAAGCCCTGGAGCTGGCCGGGCATGTCAATGTGCGCATCATGGCTTACTCGGCCAAGTACGCCAGCGCCTACTACGGCCCCTTCCGCGATGCGGTGGGCTCGGCGCTGAACCTGGGCAAGGCCGACAAGGCCTCGTACCAGATGGACCCGGCCAACGGCCAGGAAGCCCTGCATGAAGTGGCGGCGGACCTCGCCGAAGGCGCGGACATGGTCATGGTCAAGCCAGGCATGCCCTACCTGGACATCCTCTGGCGGGTCAAAGATGAATTCAAGGTGCCGACCTTTGTCTATCAGGTCAGCGGCGAATACGCCATGCACATGGCAGCAATCCAGAATGGTTGGTTGGGTGAGGGGGTTATTCTTGAATCCCTGACCGCTTTCAAACGTGCAGGTGCCGATGGCATCCTGACTTACTTTGCCGTTCGTGCTGCTCAATTGTTACGAGAGCAAAAATAGCCCTCCCAGGAACACGCGATGAATACTGAAGGACTCTCAGAAGTTGCCGTAAAAGAAGCTCAGCCGGTGGTCGAGCAAGTGGTGGAGACCCCGCCGGAACTGGAGCCAGTGGCCTCGGCCACGGTGGCCGAGACGCAACCGGCACCGGCCATCGTCATTCCCAACCTGGATGACAGCAGCCTGTATATCCACCGCGAGCTGTCGCAGCTGCAGTTCAACATCCGCGTGCTGGAGCAGGCACTGGATGAGTCCTATCCGTTGCTGGAGCGCCTGAAGTTCCTGCTGATCTTCTCCAGCAACCTGGACGAGTTCTTCGAGATCCGCGTGGCGGGCCTGAAGAAGCAGATCACCTTCGCTCGCGAACAGGCCGGTGCCGACGGCCTGCAGCCGCACCAGGCGCTGGCGCGCATCAGCGAACTGGTACACGGGCATGTCGACCGCCAGTACGCGATCCTCAATGACATCCTGTTGCCGGAACTGGAGAAGCACCAGATCCGCTTCATCCGTCGCCGCTACTGGACCACCAAGCTCAAGACCTGGGTTCGCCGGTACTTCCGCGACGAGATCGCGCCGATCATCACCCCCATCGGCCTGGACCCGACGCACCCGTTCCCGTTGCTGGTGAACAAGAGCCTGAACTTCATCGTCGAGCTGGAAGGCATCGATGCCTTCGGGCGCGATTCCGGCCTGGCGATCATCCCGGCGCCGCGCCTGCTGCCACGGATCATCAAGGTGCCGGAAGAAGTCGGCGGCCCTGGCGACAACTATGTATTCCTCTCGTCGATGATCCACGCCCACGCCGATGACCTGTTCCAGGGCATGAAGGTAAAAGGCTGCTATCAGTTCCGCCTGACCCGTAACGCCGACCTGGCGGTGGACACCGAGGACGTCGAAGACCTGGCCCGCGCCTTGCGCGGCGAACTGTTCTCCCGTCGCTACGGTGACGCGGTGCGCCTGGAAGTGGCCGACACCTGCCCCAAACACCTGTCGGACTACCTGCTCAAGCAGTTCAACCTGCACGAGACCGAGCTGTACCAGGTCAACGGCCCGGTGAACCTGACGCGGCTGTTCAGCATCACCGGCCTGGACAGCCACCCGGAGCTGCAATACACCCCGTTCACCCCGCAGATCCCCAAGCTGCTGCAGAACAGCGAGAACATCTTCAGCGTCATCAGCAAGCAGGACATCCTGTTGCTGCACCCGTTCGAATCCTTCACCCCGGTGGTCGACCTGCTGCGCCAGGCCGCCAAGGACCCGCACGTGCTGGCGGTGCGCCAGACCCTGTATCGCAGCGGTGCCAACTCGGAGATCGTCGATGCCCTGGTAGATGCGGCGCGCAACGGCAAGGAAGTCACCGCGGTGATCGAACTGCGTGCGCGGTTTGACGAAGAGTCCAACCTGCAGATGGCCAGCCGCCTGCAAGCGGCCGGCGCGGTGGTGATCTACGGCGTGGTGGGGTTCAAGACCCACGCCAAGATGATGCTGATCCTGCGTCGCGAGGCCGGCGAGATCGTGCGTTATGCGCACCTGGGCACCGGTAACTACCACGCGGCCAACGCTCGTCTGTACACCGACTACAGTCTTCTGACCTCCGACGATGCCTTGTGCGAGGACGTGGGCAAGCTGTTCAGCCAGCTGATCGGCATGGGCAAGACCTTGCGCATGAAGAAGTTGCTGCATGCGCCGTTCACCCTGAAAAAGGGCATGCTCGACATGATCGCCCGGGAGACTCAGTTCGCCCTGGACGGCAAACCGGCGCACATCATCGCCAAGTTCAACTCGTTGACCGATCCGAAGATCATCCGCGCGTTGTACAAGGCCAGCCAGTCGGGCGTGCGCATCGACCTGGTGGTGCGTGGCATGTGCTGCCTGCGTCCGGGCATTGCCGGGGTTTCGCACAACATCCACGTACGCTCGATCATCGGCCGCTTCCTGGAGCACACCCGGGTGTTCTACTTCCTCAATGGCGGCGAGGAGCAGATGTTCCTTTCCAGCGCCGACTGGATGGAGCGCAACCTCGACAAGCGGGTCGAGACCTGCTTCCCGGTGGAGGGCAAGAAGCTGATTCTGCGGGTCAAGAAAGAGTTGGAGAGCTATCTCACCGACAACACCCACAGTTGGAGCCTGCAGTCCGACGGCCGCTATATCCGCAACACGCCGACCGGCAACCAGAACCCGCGCAGTGCCCAGGCAACCCTGTTGGAGCGCCTTGGCAGCCCGGTGCTGCCGGTGCGCTAAGCGCGTCAGGCGTCGCCGATAATAAAAAGGCCAGCCCGATCACCGGGCTGGCCTTTTTTGTGCGGCTTGCAAGAGCCGTAGGAGCGGGCTTGCCAGCGAAGGCGCCCCTGAGGGCGAGGCAAGGGTTTGCGGCCTTGCCGCCGGCAAGCCGGTGGCAGGGTCAGTTGACGTTGAGCACGATGCCCACCCGCGTCAGCCATTCGGCCTCCAGGGCGAAGTCGGCCTGGGTCAGCTGGTTTTCATCCAGCCAGTGCTCCGGGAATTCCACGTCCAGCTGATCGCCGCTGGCGCGCAGGCTCACCTGGGGCATCTGTTGGGTGCCGCGGATGTGGTGGAACAGGATGGCAAAGCGCAGCAGCACGCACAGCCGGATCAGCTTGATGCCGTCGTCGCCGAACTCGGCGAATTTCTCCCTGGGAATGTTGCGGCGGTGGCCGCGCACCAGGAGAGCCAGCATCTGCTGGTCTTCCCGGGAGAAACCCGCCAGGTCCGAGTGCTCGATCAGGTAGGCGCCGTGCTTGTGGTAGTGATAGTGGGCGATGTCCAGCCCCACTTCATGGACCTTGGCCGCCCAGCCCAGCAGTTCGCGCCAGATGCCGTCCTCCAGGTCCCAGTCCGCGGCAACCTGGTCGAAGGCGCGCAGGGCCTTGCCTTCAACGCGCGAGGCTTGTTCCAGGTCGACGTGGTAGCGCTCCATGAGCGAGCTGAGGGTGCGTTCGCGGACGTCTTCGTGATGATGGCGGCCCAGCAGATCGTAGAGCACGCCTTCACGCAGGGCGCCTTCGCAGTGATCCATGCGTTGCAGTTCCAGGGCGTCGAAGATCGCTTCGAGAATTGCCAGGCCGGCGGGAAAGATCGCCCGGCGGTCGGGCTTGATACCTTCGAAATCGATCTTCTCGGCGTCGCCGAGCTTGAACAGCTTGCGCTTGAGCCACGCCAGCCCTTCGGCGTTGACCTCGCCGCTGCCCTGGCCACCAGCCTTGAGGGCCAGGCCAATGGCGCGAATGGTCCCGGAGGAGCCGATGGCTTCGTCCCAGGTCAGGCGATGCAGGGCATGCTCGATGCTCATGATCTCCAGGCGTGCGGCGGTGTAGGCCTGGGCATAGCGGGCAGGGGTGATCTTGCCGTCGCGGAAATAGCGCTGGGTGAAGCTTACGCAGCCCATCTGCAGGCTCTCGCGCAGCAGGGGTTCGAAGCGCTGGCCGATGATGAATTCGGTACTGCCGCCGCCGATGTCGGCCACCAGGCGCTTGCCCGGAGTGTCGGCGAGGGTGTGGGACACCCCGAGGTAGATCAGGCGGGCTTCTTCACGGCCGGAGATGACTTCCACCGGGTGGCCGAGGATTTCCTCGGCGCGGCGAATGAATTCGCCGCGGTTGCGGGCTTCGCGCAGGGCGTTGGTGCCGACGATGCGCACCGTGCCCTGGGGCATGCCGTTGATCAGTTGGGCGAAGCGCTTGAGGCAGTCGAGACCGCGCTGCATGGATTCTTCGTTGAGCTGGCGTTCTTCGTCGATGCCGGCGGCCAGTTGAACCTTTTCTCCGAGCCGCTCGAGAATGCGGATTTCACCATTCCGGGCCTTGGCCACGACCATGTGAAAGCTGTTGGAGCCCAGATCGATCGCGGCGATCAGGGACAGATTCTTGGCTTGGGATTGGGGCATGTTTGGGGGTCTCGGTCGATAACCTCGCCATCGTGCCACGATCAACGGCTCGCGCCAACGCGCAGTGTCCAATGCGTTGATTCAACGCATAAAAGCCTGCGCCGGGGCGGCGGGCCGGCTGTTCCGTGGCCAGGAAAGATCCCGTTCAATCGGGCGAGCCGCTCCTTGGCAGCCAGGCGAAGACCCTGCTGCGACAGGTGCGCGGTGCTCGGCGGGTTCACCAAATGGCCTGCGCAACCCCCGCAACGTCCCCGGCTGAGCTATACCCAAACTCGTGGGGCACCATAGTTAGAGTCAATCATCTGCGGCTTCCTGAACGCGGGAAGGGCAGATATGATGGGCCACGTTTTTTTGCTTACAACCTGGAGAATTCCATGAGCAGCGATCTTATCAAACACGTCAGCGACGCCAGCTTCGAGGCCGACGTACTCAAAGCCGAAGGCGCTGTACTGGTCGATTACTGGGCCGAGTGGTGTGGCCCATGCAAAATGATCGCTCCGGTTCTGGACGAAATTGCTGAAACCTACAAGGGCAAGCTGACCGTTGCCAAGCTGAACATCGACGAGAACTCGGAAACCCCGGCCAAGCATGGCGTGCGTGGTATCCCGACCTTGATGCTGTTCAAGAACGGCAATGTCGAAGCCACCAAGGTTGGCGCACTGTCGAAGTCGCAACTGGCTGCCTTCCTCGACGCCAACATCTAAGTGTCGATTCGGTACCCTTGAAAAAGCCCCGCAAAATGCGGGGCTTTTTCGTAATTGAGGGCTAGACGCTCCGAAACTCAGGTGTTACATTCGGCCCCGCACTGGTTTCTCCATTGCCCCCTGCAAGCCGTCGCCGACGCTCTCCTTTTCGAATTAGTACGCGATCCTGTCGCCTTCTCTGCGGCGCGGCCTCATTAAGCCAAAAGCTTAATTTCCCCCCTCTATAAATGATTACGTCATTCCTATATGAATCTGACTGAACTCAAGCAAAAGCCGATTACCGAACTGCTCGAATTGGCCGAACAGATGGGCATAGAAAATATGGCCCGTTCGCGCAAGCAGGACGTGATTTTCTCCCTGCTGAAAAAGCACGCGAAAAGCGGTGAGGAAATCTCCGGTGATGGCGTGCTGGAGATCCTCCAGGACGGCTTCGGCTTCCTTCGCTCTGCTGACGCCTCCTATCTCGCTGGCCCGGACGATATCTACGTCTCGCCAAGCCA
This sequence comes from Pseudomonas sp. MWU349, assembly GCF_017947325.1. Taxonomy (NCBI): domain Bacteria; kingdom Pseudomonadati; phylum Pseudomonadota; class Gammaproteobacteria; order Pseudomonadales; family Pseudomonadaceae; genus Pseudomonas; species Pseudomonas sp. MWU349. The sequence goes on from NZ_JAFEVP010000004.1 coordinate 394,949, forward strand.
GATCCGTCGCTTCAACTTGCGCACCGGTGACACCATCGTTGGCAAGATCCGCCCTCCCAAGGAAGGCGAGCGTTACTTCGCGCTGCTCAAGGTCGATACCATCAACTACGACCGCCCAGAGAACGCCAAGAACAAGATTCTGTTCGAAAACCTGACGCCGCTGTTCCCGACCGTGCGCATGAAGATGGAAGCCGGCAACGGTTCCACCGAAGACCTGACCGGTCGTGTGATCGATCTGTGCGCCCCGATCGGCAAAGGCCAGCGTGGTCTGATCGTTGCTCCGCCAAAGGCGGGCAAGACCATCATGCTGCAGAACATCGCGTCGAACATCACGCGCAACAACCCTGAAGTTCATCTGATCGTGCTGCTGATCGACGAGCGTCCGGAAGAAGTGACCGAAATGCAGCGCACCGTGCGCGGCGAAGTGGTCGCCTCCACCTTCGACGAGCCGCCAACCCGTCACGTACAAGTGGCCGAGATGGTGATCGAGAAGGCCAAGCGCCTGGTCGAACACAAGAAGGACGTGGTGATCCTGCTGGACTCCATCACCCGTCTGGCCCGTGCCTACAACACCGTGATCCCGAGCTCCGGCAAGGTCCTGACCGGTGGTGTCGATGCCCACGCCCTGGAGAAACCCAAGCGTTTCTTCGGCGCCGCGCGGAACATCGAGGAAGGCGGCTCGCTGACCATCATCGCCACCGCGCTGGTTGAAACCGGCTCGAAGATGGATGAAGTGATCTACGAAGAGTTCAAGGGTACCGGCAACATGGAGCTGCCCCTGGACCGCAAGATCGCTGAAAAGCGTGTCTTCCCGGCCATCAACATCAACCGTTCCGGCACCCGCCGCGAAGAGTTGCTGACCGCCGACGACGAGCTGCAGCGCATGTGGATCCTGCGCAAGCTGCTGCATCCCATGGATGAAGTCGCTGCCATCGAATTCCTGGTCGACAAGTTGAAACAGACCAAGACCAACGATGAGTTCTTCCTGTCGATGAAACGCAAGTAAATCGATCAGGCCAGCAAGAGCCGGGGAAACCCGGCTTTTTGCTATCTGACATTCTCTATTCTGAACCTGTGGGTTCGGCGCTAAACTGCCTGCCCCGAATGCCACGGCGAAAACGAGGCTCACGCATGCAGTATCGCGACTTGCGCGACTTTATCAGCGGCCTGGAACAGCGCTCGGAACTTAAGCGCATCCAGGTTCCGGTGTCCCCAGTGCTGGAAATGACCGAGGTCTGCGATCGCACCTTGCGTGCCAAAGGCCCGGCCCTGCTGTTTGAAAACCCCACCGGTTATGACATCCCCGTGCTCGGCAACCTGTTCGGCACCCCCGAGCGCGTGGCCCTGGGTATGGGCGCCGAAGCGGTCAGCGAACTGCGCGAGATCGGCAAGCTGCTGGCGTTCCTCAAGGAGCCGGAGCCGCCAAAGGGGCTCAAGGACGCCTGGTCCAAGCTGCCGATCTTTCGCAAGATCATTTCCATGGCGCCCAAGGTGGTCAAGGATGCGGTGTGCCAGGAAGTGGTGATCGAAGGCGACGACGTCGATCTAGGCATGCTGCCGGTGCAGACCTGCTGGCCGGGCGATGTCGGCCCGCTGATCACTTGGGGCCTGACCGTGACCAAGGGCCCGAACAAGGACCGGCAGAACCTGGGTATCTATCGTCAGCAGGTGATCGGCCGCAACAAGGTGATCATGCGCTGGCTGAGCCACCGCGGCGGCGCGCTGGATTACCGCGAGTGGTGCGAGAAGCACCCGGGCCAGCCGTTCCCGGTGTCCGTGGCGCTGGGCGCGGACCCGGCAACCATTCTCGGCGCCGTGACGCCGGTGCCGGACAGCCTTTCCGAATACGCCTTTGCCGGCCTGCTGCGGGGCAACCGCACTGAGCTGGTGAAGTGCCGCGGCAACGACCTGCAGGTTCCGGCCACGGCTGAAATCATCCTTGAAGGGGTGATCCATCCCGGCGAGATGGCCGATGAAGGCCCGTACGGCGATCACACCGGCTACTACAACGAGGTCGACAGCTTCCCGGTGTTCACCGTGGAGCGCATCACCCACCGCATCAAGCCGATCTACCACAGCACCTACACCGGCCGCCCGCCCGATGAGCCGGCGATCCTCGGCGTGGCACTGAACGAAGTCTTCGTGCCGATCCTGCAGAAGCAGTTCCCGGAGATCACCGACTTCTACCTGCCGCCCGAAGGCTGTTCCTACCGCATGGCGGTGGTGACCATGAAGAAGCAGTACCCGGGCCACGCCAAGCGGGTCATGCTGGGGGTCTGGTCGTTTTTGCGACAGTTCATGTACACCAAGTTCGTTATCGTCACCGACGACGATATCAATGCCCGGGACTGGAACGATGTGATCTGGGCCATCACCACGCGCATGGACCCCAAGCGCGACACGGTGATGATCGACAACACCCCGATCGACTACCTCGACTTCGCCTCGCCGGTATCTGGCCTGGGTTCGAAGATGGGGCTCGATGCGACTCACAAATGGCCTGGAGAAACCACCCGAGAGTGGGGCCGGGTCATCGTCAAGGATGAGGCGGTCACCCGCCGGATCGATGCCATCTGGAATCAGTTAGGAATAGATTGATGCGTGTAACCTTGCAGCCCTCCGGAGCGGTGCTTGAGACGCTGCCCGGCGAGCGGATTCTCGATGCGGCGCGGCGCCTGGGCTATGAATGCCCGCAGAGCTGCCGCAATGGCAATTGTCATGTCTGTGCGGCGCTGCTGGTGGAGGGCAGCGTGCAGCAAGCTGGCGACGTGCGTGATCACGGCGAGTTCTACACTTGCATTGCAGAGCCGCTGGAAGACTGCATCGTGCTGTGGGATGGCGTCCTTGCGCTGGGAGAATTGCCGGTGCGCAGCCTGTCGTGTCAGCTCACTGAATGCCTGGAGGTCGGCGGCGATGTCTGGCGGGTCAGGCTGCGGGCACCGGCGGGCAAGCCGCCGCGCTATCACGCCGGGCAGTACCTGATGCTGGAGCGGGACAACGGTGAGAAGTCGGCCTTTTCCCTGGCATCGGCGCCCCACTGCGGGCGAGATCTGGAGCTGCATGTGCTGGTGCGCGAAAACAGTGCGCAAAGCCTGATGGAGCAACTGCAGCGCAACCGCATGGCTCGGGTGCAACTGCCTTTCGGCGACACCCACCTGGCCGAGTTGCCGAATGGGCCGCTGGTGCTGATCGCCGCCGGTACCGGCATGGCGCAGATGCACAGCCTGATCGAGCACTGTCGGGCCGCCGGCTTCAAGCATCCGGTGCACCTGTATTGGGGCGTGCGCCGGCCGGAAGATTTCTACCAGTTGGAACACTGGGACGAGTGGCAGCAACTGCCCAACCTCTACCTGCACAAGGTGGTCAGCGACCTGTGTGGCTGGGAGGGGCGCTGCGGCATGCTGCATGAAGCGGTGTGCGAGGACATTACCGACCTGTCGGCGGTACACGTTTACGCCAGTGGCTCGCCGGCGATGATCTACGCCACCCTGGATGCGCTGGTGAGTGCCGGGATGGATGCCCATCAAATGCGCGCCGACGTGTTTGCCTACGCCCCGCGGCCCTGACTGCATCGGGCCTGCGCGGCGCGTTATAACTCTGTATATAGCCTATCGGTATTTATCTAATTAAATAAATGCCGGTAGGTTATATATAAGCCTCCAACTTAAGTGCCGCTGCTTAGTGGCACTTAACTTGCCTTGAAACTTATGTGTCTTGCAGTTACTGCCAAGCGTTCTATTAAGTAACTTCTTTTACGCGGGGAGCCGAACGCTATTCGCCATGACAGCCCTTGAATCCAGTTATCTGAATCTGGCTTACCCTCCGCGGCTCGATCTGGGCCCGCAGCTGACGCACGACCAACTTCGCAGTTCCATGCAATCGACCATGGCCCGGCACAAGGGTGGGCCGGTGTGGCTGTTCGCCTACGGTTCACTGATCTGGCGCCCGGAATGCTCGGCGGTCGAACGCAAGCGGGGCAGGGTGCATGGTTATCATCGTGGCCTGTACCTGTGGTCCCACGAGCATCGCGGCACGCCGGAGCTGCCGGGGCTGGTGTTCGGCCTGGATCGTGGCGGCTCCTGCAGCGGCTTTGCCTACCGGCTGCCGGAAGAGCAACTGGACGCCTCGTTGTACGCCCTGTGGCAGCGTGAAATGCCTTATCCCTCCTATCGCCCACACTGGCTCAATTGCCGCCTTGAGGATGGCAGCCAGGTTCAGGCCCTGGGCTTTGTGCTGGAGCGGCACCTGCCCAGCTATGCCGGCAATCTGCCGGACGATGTGCTGAACCAGGTGTTCGAAAGCGCTTGCGGGCGGTATGGCACCACCCGCGATTATGTCGAACAGACGGTCCAGGCCCTGCGCAGCCACGCCATGCCGGATCGCAACCTGGAGGCGCGGCTCAAGCGCTGCAAGGGGGGCGGTCGCCCATTGAGGCCCTGTAGCCGGTCTTAGCGCACCTGCACCACGACCTTGCCCACCGCCCTGCGCTGGCCGAGATCATCGATGGCTCGCGCAGCCTCCGTCAGCGGATAGACCTGGGAGACCAGCGGCTTGAGCTTGCCCTCGGCGAACCAGCCGAACAGTTGCTGGAAGTTCGCCGCGTTGTCCTGGGGCTGGCGCTGGGCGAAGGAGCCCCAGAACACACCCACCACCGCTGCACCCTTGAGCAGGGCCAGGTTCACCGGTAGCTCGGGGATGCGCCCGCTGGCGAATCCCACCACCAGCAGGCGGCCGTTCCAGGCGATGGAGCGGATGGCCTGGTCGAACAGGTCGCCGCCCACCGGGTCGTAGATCACATCCGCTCCATTGCCGCCGGTCAGGCGCTTGACCTCGTCCTTCAGGCTGCTTTCGCTGTAGTTGATCAGCTCATCGGCACCGGCGGCCTTGGCCACGGCGAGCTTTTCCGCGCTGCTGGCAGCGGCAATCACCCGGGCACCCATGGCCTTGCCGATTTCCACGGCGGCCAGCCCGACTCCGCCCGAGGCACCCAGCACCAGCAAGGTTTCACCGGGCTGCAGGTTGCCGCGCTGCTTCATGGCGTGCATCGAGGTGCCGTAGGTCATGCTGAAGGCGGCGGCTGTATTGAAGTCCATGGCGGCGGGAATCGGCAGCACGTTGTAACCCGGGACGGCCACCTGCTCGGCGAAGCTGCCCCAGCCGGTCAGGGCCATGACCCGGTCACCGGCCTTGAGGTGGCCGACCTTCTCGCCCACTGCGCTGACCACGCCGGCCGCTTCGCCTCCTGGGGAGAAGGGGAACGGCGGCTTGAACTGGTACTTGCCCTCGATGATCAGGGTGTCCGGGAAGTTGACGCCCGCGGCATGCACCTCCAGCAGGATCTCGTTCTTCTTCGGCACAGGGCTTGCGACCTCTTCCAGCACCAGCGTTTCGGCAGGGCCGAAGGCTTTGCACAGCACGGCTTTCATCAGGGCTATTCCTTTGGGAGTGGTGGCCGATAAGTGTAGGAGTGTGAATCAGGCGGTCAACGAGCATGCCCGGTCCTGATGACCAGCCATAAGCTTGTGCTTGGGCTCAGGCGGGCGGGCCTTTATGCTAGGCCGCAAACCGGATTAAGGAGCGAATTGTGAAAGCGTGGATCATGTTGCTGCTGGCCCTCTCCCTGCCCATGGCAGCGATGGCCGAAGAGGCCAAAGAAGGTGAAGCACCGAAAGTCAGCTACATCAGCCTGAACCCACCCTTCGTGGGCAACTACGGCCTGGACGGCGGCCCTAAACTCAAGGTCTACAAGGCCGACGTGGCCCTGCGGGTAACCGGCGACGCCTCGGCCCAGGCGGTCAAGGCCAACGAACCGCTGATCCGCAACCAGTTGGTGGCGCTGTTCGCCCAGCAGACCAGCGACACCATGAATAACGTCGAAGCCAAGGAAAAGCTGCGCCAGGAAGCCCTCAAGCAGGTGCAGCAAGTCATGAACGACGAAACCGGCAAGCCGGTGGTGGAAGACCTGCTGTTCAACAACCTGATCATTCAGTAAGCCTGCCCCCCCGCTACAGGCGTAAGGGCTGGCTTGCCAGCGAAGGTGTTCCTGCGGCCCTTCGCCGGCAAACTGGTTCCTATGCGGTGTGGGTCATGAAGCCAGGCTCTTGCGAAAGCGCGCCAGGGCGATGGCGAAGAACACCAGGCCGATGGTCGCCAGGGCCAGCAGGTCGGGCCAGACCACACTGACTCCCGCATCGCGGAACAGGATCGCCGCGCTGAGGCTGACGAAGTGCGTCGACGGCGAACCCTGCATCACCCACTGCAGCCACTGCGGCATGCTGTCCAGCGGCGTACTGCCGCCGGACAGCAGCAGCATCGGGATGATCACCGGAATCGCCAGCAGGCCGAACTGGGGGGTCGAGCGGGCCAGGGTGGCGAGGAAGATCCCCAGGGCGGTACTGGCGAACAGATAGAGCGCGGTAACCATCAGGAACAGCGCCATGGACCCCGCCAGCGGCACCCCCAGCACTCCCTTGACTATCACCTCCAGCGATACCCAGGTGCACAGCACCACCACCAGCATGTTGCTCCAGACCTTGGCCAGCATGATCTCCAGCGCTGTCAGCGGCAGTACCAGCAGGTGGTCCAGAGTGCCGTGCTCGCGTTCGCGCAGCAGCGCGGTGCCGGTGAGCACGATGGCCAGGATGGTGATGTTGTTGACGATCTGGATCACCGCCAGGAACCAGCCCCCCTCCAGGTTGGTGTTGAACAGGGCGCGGGTGGTCAGCAGTGCCGGGGCCTTGCTGGCGGCGTCCGCTTGGTTGGCGTAGGTGAGCAGCTCGCGCTGGAAGATCCGGCCGATGTAGCCGGCGCCCATGAAGGCCTGGCTCATGGCGGTGGCGTCAACGTTGACCTGCACCGCAGGCTGGCGCCCGGCCAGCAAGTCGCTCTGGAAGTTGGCCGGGACATTGATCACAAAGGTGTACTGGCCGCTGTCCATCACCGAGTCCAGCTGGTCATAAGGCAGCGGCACCGGGGCCTGGAACTCGGGGGGTTGCAGTGCTTCGGCCAGTTGCCGGGACAGGGCGCTGTGATCTTCGTCCACCAGAGCCACGCTGGCGTTGTGCACGCCGATCACCGAGCCGGCGGCGGGCAGGTAGATGGCCACGGTGAAGGCATACATCAAGAACAGCAGCAGCACGCTGTCGTGGCGCAGGCTGGTGAGCTCCTTCAAGCCCAGGCGCAGGATATGGGCGAGACGATTCATCAGACCTCCTGCTTTTTCAGCATGACCAGGCTGAGCCCGGTGAAACCAAGGAAAAAGCCCACCAGGGCCAGGCACTGGGGCCAGAGTTCGCGCAGGTCCAGGGCCTTGGTGAAGGTGCCGACGGCGATGTCGAGGAAGTAACCGGCGGGAAACAGCTGGCCCATGACCGCCGCCGAGCCTTCCAGGGACGAGCGCGGCACGATCAGCCCGGAAAACTGGATGGTGGGCAGGCTGGTGATGATCATGGTGCCCAGAATCGCCGCGATCTGAGTGCGGGTGAACGCCGAGATCAGCAGCCCCATGCTGGTGGTGGCCAGCACATAGAGCACGCCGCCCAGGGCCAGGGTCAGGCCGCTGCCCTTGAAGGGTACGCCGAACAGCCAGCGGTTCATGGCCACCAGCAGAGCCAGGTTGATCAGGCTGACGGCCAGGTAGGGCGCCTGCTTGCCAAGGAGGAACTCCAGGCGGGTCAGGGGCGTGGCGTAGAAGTTGGTGATCGAGCCCAGCTCCTTTTCGCGGACGATGCCCAGGGCCGTGAGCATCGCCGGAATGAACGCCAGGATCAGTGCCATGACCCCGGGGCCGATGGCATTTACGCTGACCACGTCCTGGTTGTAGCGAAAGCGCGTTTCCAGCTTGGCCGCCGGCCTGGTGCTGAGGGCCGGGCTGCTTTGTTCCGCCAGCAGCTCGAGGTTGGCCTGATGCACGGCCTCGACATAGTTGCGGCTGGTTTCCGCACGAAACGGCATGCCGCCATCCAGCCAGGCCGCCACCGCGGGCTGGCGTCCGGCATAGAGGTCACGGCCAAAGCCGGGAGGAATCTCCAGGGCCAGCTTGATCTCCGAGCGTTGCAGGCGCCGGTGCAGTTCGGCGGAGCTGCGGATGGTCGGTTTCTCCTCGAAGTAGCGTGAGCTGCGGAAGGCTTCCAGGTAGGCGCGGCTCTGTGGCGTCTGATCCTGGTCGTAGACGGCGAAGGCCAGTTTCTCCACGTCCAGGGAAATGCCATAGCCGAAGATCACCATCATGAAGATCGCCCCCAGCAGGGCGAAGCCCAGGCGTACTTTGTCTCGCAGTAGCTCCTTGCCCTCGCGGCTGGCCACCGCCAGCAGGCGCGCCAGGCTCAGGCCCGAACGCGGGGCGGCGAGGGTACCGGCAGCGGTGGGTGTAGCCGCCTCCGGTGATGGCGCAGGTGTGTCCGGGGTGCCCTGGGCCTCTTCCAGGCAGCGGACGAAGGCGGCCTCCAGGGTGTCGCCGGCAAACTGTTGTTGCAGCGCCGCCGGGGTGTCGCAGGCCAGCACCTTGCCGGCGTGCATCAGCGAAATGCGGTCGCAGCGCTGGGCCTCGTTCATGAAGTGGGTGGACAGGAAGATGGTCACTCCCTGTTCCCGGGACAGCTCGATCAGCAGGCGCCAGAAGTCGTCTCGGGCCGCCGGGTCGACCCCGGAAGTGGGCTCGTCGAGGATCAGCACTTCCGGTCGGTGCAGCACTGCCACTGCCAGCGACAGGCGCTGGCGCAGGCCCAGAGGCAAGGCGCCGGACTGCTGCTCGGCAATCGCCCCGAGGTCGAAGCGCTGGATCAGTTCCTCGATGCGCGGGCCGCTTTCGGCTTTCGGCAGGTCGAACAGGCGGGCGTGCAGTTCCAGGTTCTGGCGCACGCTGAGTTCGCCATACAGGGAAAAGCTCTGGGACATGAAACCGACCCGCTTGCGGGTGGCCAGGTCCTTGGCGTCCACTGCGTTGCCCAGTAGCTTGGCGCTGCCTTCGCTGGCGGGCATCAGCCCGGTGAGGACCTTCATGGTGGTGGTCTTGCCGCAGCCGTTGGAGCCGAGGAAACCGAAGATCTCCCCGCGGCCGATGGCGAAGCTGACCTTGTTGACCGCGGTGAAGTCGCCGAAGCGCAGGGTCAGCTCGTGGGCCTCGATGGCGATGTCCTGGTTGTCGCCGGAGCGCGGCGGAATCACCAGGGGCTGGTTGTCATGAGCGCTGTCGCCCTGGAAATGGGTGAAGGCGTCGTCCAGCTTGCCGCTGGCGGTGATCTGCGCCAGCTCCTGGCTCAGGCCTTGGGCGATCAACTTGCCCTGGTCGAGCATCAGGCAGTGTTCGAACTGTTCGGCTTCCTCCATGTAGGCGGTTGCCACCAGCAGGGTCAGTTGCGGGCGTTGCCGGCGTACGTCTTCGACCAATTCCCAGAAACGCCGGCGCGACAGGGGATCGACCCCGGTGGTGGGCTCGTCGAGGATCAGCAGGTCCGGTTCGTGGATCAGCGCACAGCACAGGCCCAGCTTCTGTTTCATCCCGCCGGACAGCTTGCCCGCCGGGCGTTCGGCGAAGCGCAGCAGGTCGGTGGCCAGCAACAGGCTGTGCATGCGCTGTTCGCATTCATCCTTGGGCAGGCCGAACAGGGTGGCGAAGAAGCGGATGTTCTCGCTGATGGACAGCTCGGGATACAGGTTGCCCCCCAGGCCCTGGGGCATGAAGGCGATGCGCGGATAGAGACTGCTGCGGTGGCGCCGTTGCGAGATCGGCCCGCCGAGCACGTCGAGCTCGCCCTGCTGGAGTTTCTTGACCCCGGCGATCAGCCCCAGAAGGCTCGACTTGCCGGCACCGTCCGGGCCGATCAAGCCGCAGCGGGTGCCCGCTGGCAGGTTGAAGCTGATGTCGCTCAGGGCCTGCTGTGAACCGTAGCGATGGCTGATGCCGTTCGCTTGCAGCGCCAGGGCGCTCATTGCAGGTTGGCCGGCCAGTCCACGGGGGCGGTGCGCACATAGCCGGCGCCGGGCATGCCCGGTTTGGCCTGGGGCACGGCGGCGGGTTGAGTCAGGCGCACCTTGACCCGGAACACCAGCTTCTGGCGTTCGTCCCGGGTTTCCACCTCTTTGGGGGTGAACTGGGACTTGGCCGCGACGAAGCTGATCTTCGCCGGCAGGGGTTGGTTGGGCAGGGCGTCGAGGAGGATCCGCGACTCGTCGCCAACGGTCAGGCGGCCGGTGACCGAAGCCGGCAGGTAGAGGTTCATGTACTGGTCGTTGGGGTCGATCAGCAGCAGCACACGGCCGCCGGCGCCCAGGACTTCGCCGGGCTCGGCCAGGCGCAGTTGGATGATGCCGTCGATGGGCGCCCTCAGGCTGCTGTCGTCGATTTCGCTGGTGAGCTGGGCAACCTGGGCCTGGGCGGCGCCGATGGCGGCCTTCACCGCTGCGACCTGAGCCTGGGCCGCCAGGACTGCGGCGTTGCCGGTGTTCAGGCGGGCTTGCTGCTGGTCGATGATCTGCTGGCTGGCGAAGCCGCGCTTGAACAGCTCCTGAGAGCGCTTGAGTTCCTGATTGGCCAGCAGCAGTTCGCTCTGGCGCAACTGCACATTGGCTTCGGCCGCGGACAGGTTCTCTCGGGCGCGCAGCACTTCGGCCTCGGCCTGATTGCGCTGGGCTTCCAGGGTGCGGGTGTCCATGCGTGCCAGCAACTGGCCTTGAAGCACCTTGTCGCCTTCGTTGACCCGCACTTCCGCCAGGCGCCCGGGGATCTTGCTGGCGATCTGCACTTCAGTGGCTTCGAGCCGGCCGTTGCCCATGCTCAGGCCTTCGGGCAGGCGATCCTGGAGGGATTTCCAGTAGCCGAAAGCACCGGCGGCGAGTAACAGAATCAACAGGGAAACAGCAAAAAGGCGGGAGGAACGGTGGTTCGTCGACATGTGTTCTGCGTCCTGCGGCAATAGCGTCCAAGTCTGACGGCTCAAGGCTTTCTACGGCTTGATGCCCGTCAAATGAAAGGGCCAAGCCTAAACCTATTGTTTGCAGGCTGCATGATGATCGAGGCAAAAAAACGTGCGGGCTGGCGCCGTGGACAGATCCGAGTCCCGGCGCCAGGGGGCGAGGTGGTCAGCGCAGGGCGAGTACGGCAGCCCATTGTTCGGCGGTGACCGGCATGACCGACAGGCGGCTGCCTTTGTGCACCAGAGGCATTTCGGCGAGCGCTGCCTGCTGCTTGAGGTAGTCCAGGCGCAGCACCTTGGTGAAGGTTTCCACATGGGCCACGTCGATGGCGCTCCAGGCGTTCTTCTCGGCGCTGGATTTGGGGGCGAAGTAGACGCTGTCCGGCTCCAGGGCGGTGGGGTCCGGGTAGGCGGCCTTGATGATCCGGCCGATGCCGGCGATGCCCGGTTCCGGGCAGCTGGAGTGGTAGAAGAAGAATTCGTCGCCTACCGCCATGGCGCGCAGGAAGTTGCGCGCCTGGTAATTGCGCACTCCGTCCCAACGGGCTTGGCCGAGTTGCTGTAAACCCTGGATCGAGAGCTCGTCGGGCTCGGATTTCATCAGCCAATAGGCCATCTTTCTTACCCTCCAAAGGGTGATTGGGCAGGTTGTCGGGCAATTTTATGACAAACCGACGGTCGGTTGACGTCAGCGTTTGCGTGTCGGTTCACGTTATCGCAAAATGCCGGGATTTTAAGCTTGACGCTGCTGCATGGCCTGTTATGGAAACCATGCCTGCAGCGTGTGTGATTTGCCTGAGGGGGGGCAATCGATGAAACGCCAACCGGATTTACTATGGATTTTGGTTATTTTGTTCGGTTTGGGCGTTGTGACCACCGGTTATGCGCAGAGCTTATGGGCCAGCAAGACCGATGCGCCCATCGAAATCGCACAACAGCAGCCCCAGCCTTTCAAGCGCTGAACCCGCTCGGGTGCCGCTGATCGAACGCGGCACCTATCGAGCGAAGTACCACCCCCGATCCGTCACCGTGCCGTGCAGGGGTACATCCCAACTGGCCTGGTCCAGCTTTCCGACTTTCTGACATTCATGGGCCAGCCCCAGCAGCTTCGGCTTGCGCCAGTTCTGGCGCCGCGCAAGGTAGGCCAGGCTGCGGTCATAAAAGCCGCCACCCATCCCCAGGCGTCCGCCTTCTTCATCAAAGCCAACCAGGGGCAGCAGCACCAGGTCCAGGGCCCAGACCTTGCGTTGCCGCGCGCAATTGACCCGGGGCTCGAGAATGCGAAAACGATTGGGCCGCAGCGTTTCTCCCGGGAGGACGCGCTGGAAAACCATCTTGGTCCGGGGCCAGGCGCTGAGCACCGGCAGGTAGGTGGCCTTGCCCCGGCGCTGGGCGGCACGCAGCAGCAGGCGCGGGTCGATTTCACCGTCGGTGGGCAGATACAGGGACAGGTGCCGTGCCCGACGAAACACCGGGTCCTGTGCCAGTTGGCGGTACAGGCCAAGGGCTGCCTGGCGTTGCTCGGCGGGGCTCAGGGCGCGACGGGCCTTGCGCAGCATGCGGCGAAGTTGCGGGCGGGAAAGCGGCGCAGGTTCGGTCATGAAAGAGGCTACGAGAAGAGCGGATGTGGCAGAACAGCCTACCCGGAAAAACCAATGCCAGCATGGATAACTGGCATTGGTTGGCAATTCAGGCTCCCCAGGCGAACCGCTGTCGACTTAGCCCTTGAACCCGAAAGTTCAAGGCGGAAGATGCAGCAGGCTTTAAGGCTTTCCGTCTAGCGGACATGCACACCAGCCCAACGTGCAACTTCCAGGGTAGTGCGAATCGGCTCAGGGACATCGCCAACTGGCAAGCACCCCAGGGAGTGGCGGGAGTATACCGCAACCGCTGTCAGGAATCAGCTTTGCTTGTGTCCGAATCGGTGGCCAGAACCAGGTCAACACGCTCCAGCAGATCCCTTACCTGTTCCCGGGTGGTGGCGCTGGCCTGCACATCCGGGCGCTCCTGGCGGTGCAGCAGGTCGTGGGTAATGTTCAGGGCGGCCATGACCGCGATGCGATCGGCGCCGATGACTTTGCCGCTGCTGCGGATCTCGCGCATCTTGCCGTCCAGGTAACGGGCGGCGCTCACCAGATTGCTACGCTCTTCCTGGGGGCAGATGATCGAATACTCTTTGTCGAGGATCTGCACGGTAACGCTATTGCTTGAACTCATGAGTCTTGCTCCAGGGCCTTGAGGCGCGAAATCATCGATTCGACCTTACGCCGGGCGATTTCGTTTTTTTCAATGAGGTGCGCGCGTTCCTCGCGCCAGGTCTTTTCCTGAGCTAATAAGAGTGCGTTTTGACTCTTTAGTTGCTCGACCCGGGTAATTAGCAGTTCGAGTCTGGCCATCAGTGCGTGCAGGTCGGTGTCTTCCATTGTGTCCCACTGAAGTTGGTCTGATGAGTGGCAACTGGCTGGGCAGCGCCTCAATGGCCTGAGCAGTCGTGGCGCATCTGGCGTTGGCCGGTCGGCAATCTGTCTGTCGCCCCAGGCCCTGCGGGCCACTGTAACGGGGCGCAAAGCACAACGCGGCGCTGGCAATGAATGATGACACGCCCTACGATACAAGGCCTTCATTCTAGACATTGCGCCGCTTGGCGCCTAGCTGCCCATGCCCATTCAGAATTCCCCGTACAACGCCTTCGCCACCCTGCTCAGCAGCAGCGGTCATCCTGTTTCTCCTGCCGAGCTGCACGGCCTGTTGCTGGGCCGCAGCTGCGCCGGCGCCGGCTTCGAAGTCGACGGCTGGCTGGTGGACGCCGCCGAACTGCTCGAAGGCGAGCCGCAAGACAACGTGCGCAGCGCCTTGATCGGCCTGCAGGAGATGGTCAAGGGCGAGCTCACCAGCGATGACATGACCGTGGTCCTGCTGCTGCCCAGCGACGACGCACCCCTGACCGAGCGTGCCGCTGCCCTGGGCCAGTGGTGCCAGGGGTTCCTCGCCGGTTTCGGCCTCAATTCCCGCGACAGCAGTGCCCTGAGCGTCGAGGCCACGGAAGTGTTGCAGGACCTTGCAGCCATCGCTCAGGTCCAGGACGCGCTGGAGGAATCCGATGACGGTGAAAGCGACTACATGGAAGTGATGGAGTACCTGCGGGTTGCGCCTCTGCTGCTGTTCACCGAGACCAACAAGACCGTTGCGCCGGCTGCCAAGCCTTCTCTGCACTGACTGACAGGGAACTGCGTCCGCCCATGATTCATATCCCGAAAGCGGAATACAGCCGTCGCCGCAAGGCGCTCATGGCGCAGATGGAGCCCAACAGCATCGCGATCCTGCCGGCGGCGGCCGTGGCCATTCGCAATCGCGATGTGGAGCACGTCTACCGCCAGGACAGCGATTTCCAGTACCTCAGCGGGTTTCCCGAGCCCCAGGCGGTGATCGTGCTGATCCCCGGCCGGGAGCACGGCGAGTACGTGCTGTTCTGTCGCGAGCGCAACCCGGAGCGCGAACTCTGGGACGGCTTGCGGGCTGGCCAGGAGGGCGCGATTCGCGACTACGGTGCCGACGACGCCTTTCCCATCACCGATATCGACGACATCCTGCCGGGCCTGATCGAAGGTCGCGACCGGGTTTACTCGGCCATGGGCAGCAACCCCGAATTCGATCGTCACCTGATGGACTGGATCAACGTGATCCGCTCTAAAGCGCACCTCGGCGCCCAGCCCCCGAACGAATTCGTTGCCCTGGATCATCTGCTGCACGACATGCGCCTGTATAAATCGGCGGCAGAAGTGAAGGTGATGCGCGAGGCCGCACGGATTTCCGCCCAGGCCCATATCCGCGCAATGCAGGCCAGCCGTCCCGGGTTGCATGAGTTCAGCCTGGAAGCCGAGCTGGATTACGAATTCCGCAAGGGTGGGGCGAAGATGCCGGCCTACGGCTCGATCGTCGCGGCGGGCCGCAACAGCTGCATCCTGCATTACCAACAGAATGACGCCGTGCTCAAGGACGGTGACCTGGTGCTGATCGACGCCGGCTGCGAGATCGACTGCTATGCCAGCGATATCACCCGCACCTGGCCGGTCAACGGCAAGTTTTCGCCGGAGCAGAAGGCGATCTACGAACTGGTGCTGGCTTCCCAGGAAGCGGCCTTTGCCCAGATCGCCCCGAACAAGCACTGGAACCAGGCTCACGAGGCGACGGTCCAGGTGATCACCGCCGGCCTGGTGCGACTGGGCCTGCTGGAAGGCGATGTGGACCAGCTGATTGCCAGCGAGGCCTACAAGACGTTCTACATGCACCGTGCCGGGCACTGGCTGGGCATGGATGTACACGACGTCGGCGAGTATCGGGTCGGCGGCGAGTGGCGAGTGTTGGAGGTCGGCATGGCGCTGACCGTGGAGCCGGGCATCTACATCTCCCCGGACAACCAGCAGGTAGCGAAGAAGTGGCGCGGCATTAGCGTGCGCATCGAGGACGACGTGGTAGTGACCAAGCAGGGCTGTGAAATTCTGACAGGCGGCGTACCGAAAAGCGTCGCCGAAATCGAGGCGTTGATGGCCGCTGCCCGGGTCCAGGCCTCATGAGCCGGGTCAATCTGGCCATCATCGGTGGCGGCCTGGTAGGCGCGAGCCTGGCCCTGGCCCTGCAGGCCGGCGCCAAGGCCCGGGGCTGGAAGATCGTGCTGATCGAGCCCTTCGCGCCGGGCGACAGCTTCCAGCCCAGCTACGACGCCCGCTCCTCGGCCATGTCCTTTGGCGCCCGGCAGATCTACCAGCGCCTGGGGCTGTGGCAGGCAATCTCCCGGCGTGCCGAGCCGATCAAGCAGATTCACGTGTCCGACCGTGGGCGGTTCTCCACCGCGCGCCTGTCGGCCATGGAAGAGGGGGTGCCGGCCCTGGGCTATGTGGTGGAAAACGCCTGGCTCGGCCAATGCCTGTGGCAAGGGCTGGACAAGGATGTGATCAGCTGGCGCTGCCCGGCCGAAGTCACCCGTCTGGAGCCCCTGGCAGGCGGCTATCGCCTGACCCTGAACGACGAAACCACCCTGGAGTGCGACCTCGCCGTGCTGGCCGACGGCGGCCGCTCCGGCCTGCGCGAACAACTGGGCATCGGGGTCAAGAACCGCCCCTACAACCAGAGTGCGCTGATTGCCAACATCACCCCCAGCGAAGCCCACAACGGCATGGCCTTCGAGCGCTTCACCGACGATGGCCCGATGGCCTTGCTGCCGCTGCCGGACAATCGCTGTGCACTGATCTGGACCCGCCAGGGCATGGATGCACAGCGTCTGGCCGACCTGGACGAGCGCAGCTTCCTCAGTGAGTTGCAGGGCGTGTTCGGTTACCGCCTGGGCACCCTGAAGCAAGTCGGCGCCCGCCACCTCTACCCGCTGTCCCTGGTGGAGGCCGAGGAACAGGTGCGCCCCCATCTGGTGGTGCTGGGCAATGCGGCCCACAGCCTGCATCCGATCGCCGGCCAGGGTTTCAACCTGTCGCTGCGCGATGCCCAGGCCCTGGCGGACGCCTTGTTGGCCAGCGAAGCGCTGCCGGGGGATTTTGCCGTGCTGCAGGCCTACCGCGAACGTCAGCGCCTGGACCAGAACCTGACCGTGGGCTTCTCCGATCAGGTCACCCGGCTGTTCGGCAGCAAACTGCCGTTGCTATCCGTGGGGCGCAACCTGGGCCTGCTCGGCCTGGACCTGCTGCCACCGGCCAAACGCTGGTTCGCTCGCCAGGCCATGGGCCTGGGCACTCGCCCGGATGCGTGACTGGCTGACCCGGCGGTTCGGCAAGGCCCGCCTGTTGCGCTGGGTGTTGAACCTGTACCCGCCCTACCTCGGGGCTGGCGTGCGGGTTCGGCACATCAGCGCGGATTTCCGTGATGTCCAGGTCTGCATGGGCCTGGGCTGGTACAACCGCAACTATGTCGGCACCCAGTTCGGCGGCAGCCTGTATTCCATGGTGGACCCGTTCTTCATGCTGATGCTGATGGAGAACCTGGGCCCCGGCTACATCGTCTGGGACAAGGCCGCGACCATCGATTTCATCGCCCCGGGCAGAGGGCCGGTGTTTGCCCGGCTCAGTATCGACCAGGCGCTGCTCGACGATGTGCGCCAGCAGACCGCAACGGGCGAGAAGTACCTGCCGCAGTGGCAGGTCGAGATTCATGACGGCTCCGGCACCCTGGTGGCGCGGGTCGATAAAACCCTTTATGTGCGGCTCAAGCCGCCAGTGAGACAGGCCTAAAGCATGGAAATGCGCGCAGATGTGCTGATTGTCGGAGCCGGAATGGTCGGCAGTGCCTTGGCGTTGGCGTTGCAGGGCAGCGGCCTGGAAGTGCTGCTGCTCGATGGCGGTTCCCTGAGTGTCAAACCCTTCGGTGACCAGGCGCCGTTCGAGCCTCGGGTCAGTGCCTTGTCGGCGGCCAGCCAGCGTATCCTGGAGCGCCTGGGCGCCTGGGACGGCATCGCTCGGCGCCGTAGCAGCCCCTACTGCGACATGCAGGTCTGGGACGGCAGCGGCACCGGGCAGATCCACTTTTCGGCGTCCAGCGTGCATGCCGAGGTGCTGGGGCATATCGTCGAGAACCGAGTGGTTCAGGATGCCTTGCTCGAACGCTTGCACGAATGCGATATCGGCCTGCTGGCCAATGCCCGTCTGGAGCAGATGCGCCGCTCCGGCGACGACTGGCTGCTGACCCTGGCGGATGGCCGGCAACTGCGCGCGCCATTGGTGGTCGCCGCCGACGGTGCCAATTCGGCGGTGCGTCGTCTGACGGGCTGCGCCACCCGTGAGTGGGATTACCTGCATCACGCCATCGTCACCAGCGTGCGCAGCAGCCAGCCTCATCAATTGACCGCCTGGCAACGCTTCACCGACACCGGCCCGCTGGCGTTTCTGCCGTTGGTGCGGGACGGGCAGCATGATTGGTGTTCGATCGTCTGGTCGACCACCCCGAGTGAGGCCGAGCGCCTGATGGCGCTGGATGACGAGAGCTTCTGCGCCGAACTGGAGCGCGCCTTCGAAGGCCGCCTGGGTTCGGTGATCAGCGCCGACCCGCGGCTCTGCGTGCCGTTGCGCCAACGCCATGCCAAGCGCTATGTGGCCGAAGGCCTGGCGCTGATCGGCGACGCCGCCCACACCATCCACCCGTTGGCGGGGCAGGGGGTCAACCTGGGCTTCCTCGACGCTGCGGTGCTGGCCGAAGTGCTGCTGCAGGCGGCCAGCCGTGGCGAGCGCCTGGCCGAGGTCAAGGTGCTGAGCCGCTTCGAGCGCCGGCGCATGCCCCACAACCTGGCGCTGATGGCGGCCATGGAAGGCTTCGAGCGGCTGTTCCAGGCCGACCCGCTGCCCATGCGCTGGCTGCGCAACACGGGTCTCAAGGTGATCGACCAGATGCCCGAGGCCAAGGCCCTGTTCGTGCGCCAGGCCCTGGGCCTGAGCGGCGACTTGCCGGAACTGGCCAGAGCCTAGGCGCCGGCTTGCCGGCGAAGCTTCGCGAGGACGAGCTTACGCAACATCTGGTAACGCCTCGGCGCCGGGTTCGGTTGAGATGGCAAATGGGAGTCCTTATCATTTCGCCTCACTTTGAAATCGAGAGACCGCTCCCATGTTGGCACCGAAGCGTCTACTGACCGCCCTGGCCCTCACACTCATCGGCAGCGCCGCCCAGGCCGCCGATGAAGTCGTGGTCTACTCCTCGCGTATCGATGAGCTGATCAAGCCGGTGTTCGATGCCTACACCCAGAAGACCGGGGTGAAGATCAAGTTCATCACCGACAAGGAAGCGCCGCTGATGCAGCGGATCAAGGCCGAGGGCGAGAACGCCACCGCCGACCTGCTGCTCACCGTGGATGCCGGCAACCTCTGGCAGGCCGAGCAGATGGGCATCCTCCAGCCGTTCACTTCCAAGGTCATCGACAGCAACATTCCCCTGCAGTATCGCTCTTCCAACCACGCCTGGACCGGCCTGAGCCTGCGGGCGCGGACCCTGGCCTACTCCACCGACCGGGTCAAACCTTCAGAACTGACCACCTATGAAGCACTGGCGGACAAGCAGTGGGAAGGCCGCCTGTGCCTGCGCACGGCGAAGAAGGTCTACAACCAGTCGCTGACCGCCACGCTGATCGAGACCCACGGTGCCGAGAAGACCGAAGAGATCATCAAGGGCTGGGTCAACAACCTGTCTACCGATGTGTTCTCCGACGACATCGCGGTGCTGGACGCGATCAATGCCGGGCAATGCGACGTCGGCATCGTCAACACCTACTACTACGGCCGCCTGCACAAGCAGAAACCGAACCTGGCGGTGAAGCTGTTCTGGCCGAACCAGGGCGATCGTGGAGTGCACGTCAACCTGTCGGGCATCGGCCTGACCCAACACGCACCGCACCCGGAAGCGGCCAAGGCCCTGGTGGAGTGGATGACCACGCCTGAGGCGCAGAAGATCTTCGCCGACGTCAACCAGGAGTTTCCGGCCAACCCGGCGGTAGCGCCTTCCGCGGAAGTGGCCAGTTGGGGCAAGTTCGTGGCCGACACCCTGCCGGTCGAGATCGCCGGCAAGCGCCAGGCCGAAGCCATTCGCCTGATGGACCGCGCTGGCTGGAACTGAGCCTGCCGTTATACTGCGCCCCGCTTTTGCGGGGCGTTTTCTTTAGCGGCTGGGTTTTTGTGGTGAGGGAGCTGGCTCCTGTTCAACCGCGTAGCGGTGGCAAGCCCTGATTAGGTGATTCAACTGGCGTAACGGGGTCGCAGCCGTTGGGGCGGCCCTGGCACCCAGCGGGAGCAGATCCCTCGCACCACGTGTTTTGCGCAAGTATTTTTGTCTGTTCCACCTGCCCGAGAGTTTTTTGTGGCCCATCCCGCTCAACGTCGCTGGTATCCCCTGGTCTTTGCCGTAGCGGCCCTGGTCCTTTTGCCGCTGAGTGTGCTGTTGTTGTCCTGGCAGGCCGTCGACCAGCAGATCTGGTCCCACCTGTGGGACACGCAAATGCCGCGGCTGCTGGGCAATACCCTGACCCTGGTGCTCGGGGTGGGCGTTGGTGTCACGCTGCTGGGCGTGAGCCTGGCCTGGCTCACCAGTCTCTGTGAGTTTCCCGGACGGCGCTGGCTGGACTGGGCCTTGATGCTGCCCTTTGCGATCCCGGCCTATGTGCTGGCTTTCGTATTTGTCGGCCTGCTGGATTTTTCCGGGCCGGTGCAAAGCCTGCTGCGGGAATGGTTTGGCAGCGGCCTGCGGCTGCCGCGGGTACGTTCCACCGGTGGGGTGATCCTGGTGCTGGTGCTGGTGTTCTATCCCTATGTCTACCTGCTGGCGCGCAACGCCTTCCTGGCCCAGGGCAAGGGGCTGATGGAAGCCGCACGGGTCCTCGGCCAATCGCCCTGGCAGGCGTTCTGGCGGGTGGCGCTGCCCATGGCGCGGCCGGCCATCGGCGCCGGGGTGGCCCTGGCGCTGATGGAAACCCTGGCGGATTTCGGTGCGGTGTCGGTGTTCAACTTCGATACCTTCACCACCGCCATCTACAAGACCTGGTACGGCTTCTTCAGCCTTTCCAGCGCCGCCCAGCTGGCCAGCCTGCTGCTGCTGGCGGTGATGCTGGTGCTGTACGGCGAACGACGCGCCCGTGGCGCCAGTCGTACCGGCAACGAGCGGCCCCGGGGCAAGGCGCTGTACCAGTTGCGCGGGCTCAAGGCGTTGGCGGCCACGGGCTGGTGCCTGCTGGTGTTCGCCTGTGCCTTCGTGATTCCGCTGCTGCAGTTGCTGGCTTGGTTCTGGCAGCGCGGGCGCTTCGACCTGGATGAGCGGTATGCCGGCTTGATCATCCACACCCTGTACCTGGGCGGCATGGCGGCGTTGATCACTGTCAGTGTGGCTTTGCTCCTGGCCTTCGCCCGACGCCTGGCGCCGACCCGGGGCATCCGCGCCGGGGTCAGCCTGGCCAACCTGGGCTACGCCTTGCCCGGCTCGGTACTGGCGGTATCGATCATGCTGGCCTTCAGTTACCTGGATCGCGAGCTGGTGATCCCGCTGTCCGGCTGGTTGGGCGGGGCCGGCGAGCCGCTGCTGCTGGGCAGCCTGTCCGCCTTGCTGCTGGCCTATCTGGTGCGTTTTATCGCCGTGGCCTACGGGCCGCTGGAAAACAGCCTGGAGCGGATCCGTCCGTCGCTCCCTGAAGCGGCGCGCAGCCTGGGGGTCGCTGGCCCGCGACTGTTTTTCAAAGTGTATCTGCCGTTGTTGCTGCCCGGGACCTTGAGCGCCGCCTTGCTGGTATTCGTCGATGTGCTCAAGGAAATGCCCGCTACCTTGCTGATGCGCCCGTTTGGCTGGGACACGCTGGCGGTGCGGATCTTCGAGATGACCAGTGAAGGGGAGTGGGCCCGGGCCTCGCTGCCGGCACTGACCCTGGTGCTGGTGGGCCTGCTGCCGGTGATTGGCCTGATCCGCCGCTCGGCCCATCGAATCGGTTAGGTGCCAGCCTTGCACCTTGCAGCTACAATGCGCGGCATTCGGTGCGGCCTGTTGTTTGGCCGGGACGCTGAAATCGGCTGAAAGCCATCTATTTCAAGGCTTTCACAGCACAGCGCCAGTCCGCACCCTCGCCACGCCCGGAAGGAGAGACCCATGGGACAGCGTACGCCTCTGTATGACCTGCATCTCGCCCTCGGCGCGAAAATGGTCGATTTTGGCGGTTGGGATATGCCCTTGCATTACGGCTCGCAGGTCGAGGAGCACCATCAGGTGCGACGTGATTGCGGTGTGTTCGATGTATCCCACATGACCGTGATCGATGTCAGCGGTACCCAGGCCAAGGCCTGGCTCCAGCGGCTGCTGGCCAATGATGTCGAACGCCTGCACAACCCCGGCCAGGCTCTGTACAGCACCATGCTCAATGAACGGGGCGGCATCGTTGACGACATGATCGTCTATCGCCTCGAAGACGCTTATCGCCTGGCGCTCAATGCCGCCACCCGGGATCAGGACCTGGCCTGGATGCAGGCGCAGCTGGGGGATTTCCAGGTGCAGTTGCACGAGCGCCCGGAGCTGGCAATGCTGGCGATCCAGGGTCCTCAGGCGCGGCACAAGATTGCCGAGCTGGTGACCCAGTCCCGCGGCACCCTGATCCAGCAGCTCAAGCCATTCGAAGCCGGCTTCGACGGCGACTGGTTCATTGCCCGTACCGGTTACACCGGCGAGGACGGGCTGGAGATCGTCCTGCCTGCCGACCAGGCCCCGGCCTTCTTCAACGACCTGGTGGGGGCGGGGATCTCGCCCATCGGCCTGGGCGCCCGGGACACCCTGCGCCTGGAGGCCGGCATGAACCTCTATGGCCAGGACATCCATCAGGATGTTTCTCCCCTGGCGGCCAACATGGCCTGGAGCATTGCCTGGGAGCCGGCGTCACGCCAGTTCATCGGTCGCAGTGCCCTGGAAGCCGAGCGAGCGGCCGGGGTGAAGCAGAAACTGGTGGGGCTGGTGCTCGAAGAGCGCGGGGTTTTGCGCGCTCATCAGGTGGTTCGCATCGCCGATGTTGGCGAAGGGGAGATCACCAGTGGTAGTTTCTCTCCTACGCTGAGCAAATCGATCGCACTGGCGCGGGTGCCGATGGCCACCGCCGACCGTGCCGAAGTGGAGATCCGCGGCAAGTGGTACCCGGTCCGGGTGGTCAAGCCGACCTTCGTGCGCCACGGCAAAACCCTGATTTAACTATTTCCAGCAGGCATTGCGCCGCTGACACTTCTTCTTGAGGACACAGAACATGAGCGATATCCCTGCCCACCTGCGTTTTGCCGACAGTCACGAATGGGCCCGTCTGGAGGCCGACGGCAGCGTGACCGTAGGTATTAGCGACCACGCTCAGGAAGCCCTGGGCGACGTGGTTTTCGTCGAGCTGACTGAAGTCGGCAACGTGTTTGGCGCAGGGGACCAGGCCGGTGTGGTGGAGTCGGTGAAAGCCGCTTCCGACATCTATGCGCCGGTGGCCGGTGAAGTGATTGCGGTCAACGAAGAGCTGAGCGCCAGCCCCGAGCTGCTCAACAGCGATCCGTACGGTGCCTGGATCTTCAAGCTCAAGCCAAGCAACCCGGGCGACCTGGACAAGCTGCTGGACGCCGCCGGCTACAAGGCCGCCATCGGCGAGTAAGCCGTTCTCGCCAGCCCGCCCGCTCCCGTTGCAGGAGCAAGCTGGCTGGCGAAGCCCCTCAGGCTTGCAACACTTCTTTCACCGCCGCCACCGCACGTTCCACGTCGGCCTTGCTCATGGCGGTGAACATGGGCAACGAGACGATCAGCCGACCGACCCGTTCCGCCACCGGGAACATCCCCTCCTTGAAACCGCGCTCGCGGTACAGGCTCAGCAAGTGAATCGGCGGGTAGTGATAGCCGATGCCAATCCCGCGTTCCTGCATCTGCTCCATGAACGTGGCCCGCGCCGGCTTGCCATCCTTGCGCTCTGGCAGCACCAGCTGGAACAGGTGCCAGTTGCTGTTGCTGAAATCCGCCGGCGGTAGCTGGGCGCCGTAGCGGGCTTCGAAGTCGCTGCCGAAGCATTCGAAATAGTGCCGGGCCAGCTCACGGCGATGGGCGGTGATCGCCTCGATATGGGCAAACTGGCCCAGGCCAATGGCGGCCGCCACGTCGGTCATGTTGAACTTGCCGCCAAGCACATCCACATCCAGACCGTCGAAGCCGTTGCGGGTCACGCCCTGCAGGCGGTACTTCTCGGCCAGGCGCACTTCCTCTGGCGTGTTGAGCACCAGGCAGCCGCCCTCGGACGAAGTGACGTTCTTGTTGGCCTGGAAGCTGAAGGACACGAAGTCGCCACCGGCACCAATGCGCTGGCCGTTCCAGCTGGAGCCCAGGGCCTGGGCGGCATCTTCCACTACCCGCAGGCCGTGCTTTTTGGCCAGGGCGTAGAGGCGGCTCATGTCCACCGGCAGCCCGGCCAGGTACACCGGGATGATGGCCTTGGTGCGCGGGGTGATGGCAGCTTCGACCTGGGCCAGGTCGATATTGCGGGTGACCGGGTCGATATCGGCGAACACCGGCGTGGCCCCGACTTCGAGGATCACGTTGGCGGTGGCCACCCAGGAAATCGGCGTGGTGATGACCTCATCTCCGGCACCGATGCCGGCAATGCGCAAGGCGATCTCCATGGTGCAGGTGCCGGAGTTGAAGGTGCGTACCGTGCGCCCGCCGAAGAACTCCGAGAGCTGGGCTTCGAAGGCCTGGACCTTGGGGCCGCTGGTGATCCAGCCCGAACGCAGGACTTCGCCGACAGCGGCGATGGTGGGTTCATCGATGGTGGGTTTGGAGAACGGCAGGAAAGGCAGTTGGCTCATGACAATGGGACACCCGATAAGCGGACGATAAGGGCACAGGTTGCGATGCGCCGTGGCTGGCGCGTTGACGTCGAGCATGATGGTACCGTTTGCCCCGGGACGCCAGAGCGTCGACGCGGGAAATCGACTGCTATGCTGCTTGGCACCCTGTTGCAGCGACGCTGAGCGCCGTTTATCGGAGAGAGCCTGCCATGTCCCAGTTGCTATCTTTGAGCCAGTTACGTGAGCCCAACGCTTTTCTCAACCGGCACCTGGGGCCCGACGCCGAGGAGCAGCAAGCGATGCTCGCCAGCCTCGGGCTGGGCAGCCGGGCCGAACTGATCGAACAGACGGTGCCGCCGGGAATCCGCTTCAACCGCGCCCTGGATCTGCCGCCGGCCCTGGACGAAGCGGCCGCCCTGGCCAGGCTCAAGGGTTATGCCGGGCAGAACCAGGTCTGGACCAGCCTGATCGGCATGGGTTACCACGCCACGCTGACGCCGACGGTGATCCTGCGCAACGTGCTGGAGAACCCTGGCTGGTACACCGCCTATACCCCCTACCAGCCGGAAATCGCCCAGGGCAGGCTCGAAGCCTTGCTGAATTTCCAGCAGATGACCATCGACCTCACCGGCCTGGACCTGGCCAACGCCTCGTTGCTGGACGAAGCCACCGCCGCCGCCGAAGCCATGGCCCTGGCCAAGCGTGTGAGCAAGTCTTCGAGCAACCTGTTCTTTGTCGATGAACACTGCCACCCGCAAACCATTTCCGTGGTCCGCACCCGGGCCGAAGGCTTCGGTTTCGAACTGGTGGTCGGCGGGGTCGACGAATTGTCCGGGCACCAGGTGTTCGGCGCGTTGCTGCAGTACCCGGACACCCATGGCGAGATCCGCGACCTGCGGCCGCTGATCGATCAGTTGCACGCCCAGCAGGCCCTGGCCTGTGTCGCGGCCGACCTGCTCAGCCTGTTGCTGCTGACCCCGCCGGGCGAACTGGGGGCCGACGTGGTGCTCGGTTCGTCCCAGCGCTTCGGCGTGCCCATGGGCTACGGCGGCCCCCATGCGGCGTTTTTCGCCTGCCGCGACGAGTACAAGCGGGCGATGCCGGGGCGCATCATTGGTGTGTCCAAGGATGCCCGCGGCCAGGTGGCCCTGCGCATGGCCTTGCAGACTCGCGAGCAGCATATCCGCCGCGAGAAGGCCAACTCGAACATCTGCACCGCCCAGGTGCTGCTGGCCAATATCGCGGGCTTCTACGCCGTCTATCACGGTCCGACCGGACTCAAGCGCATTGCCCAGCGGGTACACCGGCTGACTTGCATCCTCGCGGTCGGCCTGGAGCGCCATGGCATTGCCAGGGTCAACCGACACTTCTTCGATACCCTGACCCTGGAGGTCGGCGGCAGCCAGACGGCGATCATCGAAAGCGCCAGGGCGCAGCAGATCAACCTGCGGATTCTCGGCCGTGGCCGGCTGGGGTTGAGCCTGGATGAAACCTGTGACGAAAGCACCGTGGCCCGTTTGTTCGACGTGTTCCTGGGGGCCGACCACGGCCTGGATGTCAGCAGCCTGGACGCCGAGGCACTGGAGTCGGGGATTCCCGACCCGCTGCTGCGACGCACGCGCTACCTGACCCACCCGGTGTTCAGTGCCCATCACAGCGAAACGGAAATGTTGCGCTACCTCAAGCAACTGGAGAACAAGGACCTGGCGCTCAACCAGTCGATGATTCCCCTGGGCTCCTGCACCATGAAGCTCAATGCCAGCAGCGAGATGATCCCCATTACCTGGCCGGAGTTCGCCAACCTGCATCCCTTCGCACCCCGGGAGCAGGCTGCCGGCTATGGCCTGATGATCGCGGAGCTGGAGCGTTGGCTGTGCGCCATCACCGGTTTCGATGCCATCTGCATGCAGCCCAACTCCGGGGCCCAGGGTGAGTACGCCGGGCTGCTGGCGATTCGTCGTTACCACGAGAGCCGCCGGCAAGGCGGTAGGCATGTCTGCCTGATCCCGGCGTCGGCCCACGGCACCAACCCGGCCTCGGCGCAGATGGCCGGGATGCAGGTGGTGATCGTCGAGTGCGACGAGGCCGGCAACGTCGACCTGGAGGACCTGAAGACCAAGGCCCAGGCGGCCGGCGAGCGCCTGTCGTGCCTGATGGCTACCTACCCCTCGACCCACGGCGTGTACGAAGAGGGCATCAGCCAGATCTGTGAAGTTATCCACAGCCACGGCGGCCAGGTGTACATGGACGGCGCCAACCTCAATGCCCAGGTGGGCCTGGCCCGGCCGGCGGACATTGGCGCGGATGTCTCGCACATGAACCTGCACAAGACCTTCTGCATTCCCCATGGCGGCGGTGGCCCGGGCATGGGGCCGATTGGCGTGCGCGCGCACCTGGCGCCGTTTGTCGCCAACCACCCGGTGGTGCCCATCGACGGGCCGTTGCCGGAGAACGGCGCCGTCAGCGCCGCGCCCTGGGGCAGTGCGAGCATCCTGCCCATCAGTTGGATGTACATCGCCCTGATGGGGCCGCAACTGGCGGATGCCAGCGAGGTGGCGATCCTTGCGGCCAACTATCTGGCCGAGCAATTGAGCGGTGCCTTCCCGGTGCTCTACAGCGGGCGCAACGGTCGGGTGGCTCACGAATGCATCCTCGATCTGCGCCCGCTCAAGGCCCAGACCGGGATCAGCGAGGAAGACGTGGCCAAGCGCTTGATGGACTACGGCTTCCACGCCCCGACCATGTCCTTCCCGGTGCCGGGCACGCTGATGGTGGAACCCACGGAAAGCGAATCCAAGGCCGAGCTCGACCGTTTTGTCGAAGCCATGCTGAGCATCCGCGCCGAGATCGCCCAGGTGCAGGAGGGCAACTGGCCGGCCGAGGACAACCCGCTCAAGGGCGCTCCCCATACCCTGGCGGATATCACCGGAGTCTGGGAGCGCTCCTACAGTATCGAACAGGCGGTGCTGCCCACCGCCCATACCCGGGCCCACAAGTACTGGCCGGCGGTGAACCGGGTGGACAACGTCTATGGCGACCGCAACCTGTTCTGCGCCTGCGTGCCGCTGGCGGACTACCGCTGAACGGGCCTCAGTAGTGGTGGCGCGTCCGCACCGGCTGGCTGCCATGGGCGCTGGCACGGGCTGGTTGGGTTTCCAGGGGATAGAGGTGCAGCAACTCTTCCTCGATCACCTGGTTGCCCAGGCCCAGTTCCAGCTCCGGGCAGTCCAGGTCCAGCCAGTCACCGTGCTGCAACTGCAGGTCGCTCTCGCGCCGGCTGGCGCTGTGGAACACATAGTGGACCATGCCCGGTTGCAGGAACTGTTCGTGCTGTTCGAGGAAGGCCTGGGAGTATTTGCGAATAGCCCACCAGTTCTGCAGGTCGAGGCGATAGCTGCGCTGCGGCAACGGCGTGCCCTGGCGTTCGACCCGGACATTGAGTGACAGGCCGTTCTGCAGTTCGCCGAGGATCAGCGCCGGGGCGATGGCGCACTGGCGCAACCGCGACTGCGCGCAGGAGCTGGCGTCCTGATGGCTCAGCAGCGGGTCGTGAATGTCGTGGCCGAGGCTGAAGCCGACAAAGCGCAACTGGCCGAAGGGGTCCACCAGGTACACGCACACCACTCCGGGCTGGCTGGAAATGCTCTGGGCGTGGTACGGAATCATCAGCGGCTCGCCGTCGGTCTTCAGCAGGCTGCCATTGCCCTTGTAGAACCAGCCCTGGCGGGTGTGCGGGGTGTTCAGGGTGACTTCGCTGACCTGCACCAGCAGGTTGTCCCGAGGCTTGAGCGGTGGGCGCAACGGGCCTTGCTGGGGGCCGTCCGCCGGCAGTTGCGGATGGGGCGCAAGGTTGCGCAGGTGTTCGCTCCAGCCCAGATGGCGACGGCTGCAGAACAGGAGGGTCTCGTACAGCCCGCCGTGTTCGGAATAGGCCCGCACGCTGCGGCCATTGTGAAAGTCGAACAGCCCGATGGCGCGCTGGTCCTTGTGGCAGACATCCAGCAACAGCAGGTAATCGTCCATGATTCTCTAGTCCTTCAGGGGCAAGGGGGCGGGGAGGATGGGCAGCGCTTCGCGCGCGCGCGAGCGGCGCGGTTCGAGGGCTTGTTCCTTGAGCAGGAATGACAGCAGCAAGCCGGCCAGGCTGCCGCTCAGGGCCACGTACAGGATCGATGGCAGGCCGAAATGGCTGGCGGCGAACCCGGCCACGGCCGGTGACAACCCGCCACCCAGGATCTCGCCGAACCCCACCACGATTCCGGTCGCCGTCGGCAACAGGGCCGGTGCGACCGACTCGCTGGTCAGCGGGCCGACCGTCATGCAGATCAGGCTGAAGTTGAAGAACGACAGCAGGAACAGCAGCAGGAACAGCAGCCAGGGAAGAGGCGGGCTGACGATCAGCAGGCCCACCAGTGTGCTGCTGGTCATGAAGCATACCGACACCACCGGCTTGCGCCCGAGACGGTCGGACATGCCGGGGATGATCAATTGGCCGATGAAGCCGCCCAGGCCGATGGCCGAGATGACGAAGGCCATGGACAGGCTTTCCAGGTGCATATGGTCGGTCAGGTAGCTGGGCAGCATGGCGCAGAGTACGAACTGGCAGGTGAGTATGCAGAACATGATCAGGATGTTCAGGCTCACGTTGCCGCTCTTGAAGGCCGCCAGCCAGGTGCCTGCGGTGCGGTCGGCCTGGGGCACCGGCAGCGGTCGGTAGATTTTCCACAGGTAGGCGGCCAGCAGCAGGCCCGGCAGGGAAATGATGGCGAACACCGCACGCCACGAGCCAGTGATTTGCAGGAGGTAAGCGGCGATCAACGGCCCCAGGCACAGGCCAAGAATAGGAAACAGCGCCTGCTGGATACCCAGGTTCAGCCCGCGCCGGTCGGGGCGCGAGACTTCATTGGTGACAATGATGCTGGTGGGGGTGAAGGCACCCTCGCAGATGCCCATCAGCCCGCGCAGAATCACCAGCCCCAGCACGCCGGTGGCCAGCGCGGAAAAACCGGACAGCAGCGAAAGCACGGCAATCGAGGTCACCAGCACGCGGCGGGTGCCCAGGCGCTCGATCACGCTGCCCATGCCCAGGGCGGAGAGCCCCCAGGTGAAGGCCAGCGCGGCGGACAGGTAGCCCAGGTCCTGATAGTCCAGTTGCAGGTCGTGCATGATCACCGGAAACAGCGGCAGGATGATGAAGCGATCCAGCCCCACCAGCCCGAAACTCAGTGACAGCAACAGCACCATGGATCTTTCGTAACGGCTATTGGCAGCCGTGGTTGGCATTCCAGTGTTCATCGCTCAGCTTCCTTGTGAAACCATGAACCCGGCGCAAGCGCCGTGGGAGGCCACCTGACGTTGCCCCGCAGCCCGGCAACGTCAGGTGGAACAGGCACAGGCAGTCACATCAGGCGGTCCACTCGCCCACCGCCATTTCCGCGGTGAAACCGGGGCCGAAGGCCGCCAGCAGGCCGATGTCGCCGCGATTGAGGTTGGAGTCGAACTGCCGCTTGAGCACGTCGAACACCACCACGCTGGCAATGTTGCCGGCTTCCGACAGGCTGCTACGCGATTGCGAGACCCGGTTGGATGCCAGGTCCAGGTGCATCACCAGCTCGTCGAGGATCTTGCGACCACCGGTGTGGAAGATGAAGAAGTCGTTGTGCGCGCAGTTTTGTTCGAAGCTCTCGTAGTTGAGCTTCTCCATCACCGGTGCCACGTCCTTGATGGAGTTCATCACCGCCTTGTCGAGGGTGAAGTGAAAGCCGGTGTCCTTCACGTCGTACTTGATGTAGTGCTCGCTCTTGGGCAGGAAGTACGACTCGGTCTTCTTGATCTTGAAGCCGCCGGCCTGGTCATCGGCGCGCAGCACGCAGGCTGATACCGCATCGCCGAACAGCGCCGCGGAGATGAAGGCGTGCAGCTTGGTGTCGTCCGGCTGGTAGCACAGCGAGGAGAACTCCAGGGACACGATCAGTACATGGTTGTGGGCATCGAGCCGGGCGAAGTCGTTGGCGCGGTTGATGGCCGCGGCACCGGCCACGCAGCCCAGCTGGGCGATCGGCAACTGCACGGTGGAGGTTGGCAGGGCCAGGTCGTTGATCAGGTGCGCGGTCAGCGACGGCATCATGAAGCCGGTGCAGGAAGTGACGATCACCATGCGAATGTCGCTGATCTGCAGCCCGGCATTCTCGATGGCCTGGCGCGCCGCGGCCGACGACATCTGCCGTGCTTCACGCTCGTAGACGATGCTGCGGTGGGTGAAACCGGTGTGCACCGCCAGTTCGTCGATCGGCAACACCAGGTGACGCTCGTTGACTTCGGTGTTGGCGATCATGCGCTTGGCCAGGGCCATGCGAGGATGGTCGGCGTGCAGGCTTTCCAGGTGATCGACCATCTGTTGCTGGGTGATCTTGTGTTGCGGAAACATGACGTGTGGAAGGCAAAGTGTAGACATGATGGGTCCTTGGCTTTAAGTAAGCCAATAAGTTAAAGGGTGGGGATAGTCCCCGTTTATAGGCACAGGAATCTGTAGGCCCTAAAGGAAATCAAGGCCTTAAGGCAACTTCGAGGCGTGAAGTAGCCGTTGATGTAACTTTTAAGTTGGATTTTATTTTAATGGCTAACTTCAAGGTGCCTTATATAAAGGCACCTTGAACAACAACTTATATATCCAGTACGAACTTATAAGCGTATTGCCAGGCCAGGTTGCTTTCGCGCACATGCTTGCGAATCACCATGCGCACCGGCGCACCGACTTTCAGCTGTTGCTGATCGCACACATCGACGATTTCCGAAGCGATCACCAGGCCGTCGTCCAGGCGCACCATGGCCATGATGCGCGGCACGGTTTCGCCATAGCCCATGGCGGCCAGGATCGGGTTCTCGGCCGGGGCCATGACCTCGATCTTGCCACTGCGCGCGCAGCGGTACGGCTTCACGCTCAAGGAGTTGCAGGCGCCGCAGACGGTGCGCCGGGGGAAGAAGATTTCGTTGCATTCTTCGCACTGGCTGCCTTCGAGGCGGTACTTGCCGCCATGCTCGCGCCATTCGCGAAGCATGCTGGCGGTGGTCATTCTGTGGATCTGTTCTGGGTACATGGACATGGTCCGGGCTCCTTAGTCGTTCGAGAGGACAATCACTGAGTTGTGCGCCGCGTAACCGCCAAGGTTCTGCGACACGCCGATGCGCGCGCCCTTGACCTGGTTGTCGGATTCACCCCTCAGCTGCCGGAACAGCTCGGTGATGTGCAGGATGCCGTCGCAGCCGGAGGCGTGGCCGCGGCCGATGTTGCCGCCGTCGGTGTTCAGCGGCAGTTGGCCATCCAGGGCGATGCCGCCTTCGAGCACGAAGTCGCCAGCCTGGCCCTTGCCGCAGATGCCCATGGATTCCATCTGGATCAGCCCGGCGCCGAGCAGGTCGTAGACCTGGGCCACGTCGATGTCCTTGGCGGTGATCCCGGCTTTCTTGTAGGCAATTTCCGCGCAGGCGATGGAGTTGGCCGAGACGGCCATGCCCACGTCCTTGGGCAGGCCCGGGTGGTGCAGGGTCGGGTTGTGGAAGCGCGTGCCGAAGTAGTGCGAAACCCCGGTGTAGGCGCAACCGCGGACGAACACCGGTTTGTCGGTATATTTGTGGGCCAGGTGCTCGGCCACCAGGATCGCGCAGCCACTGGCTTCGCCCCAGGCCAGCATCGAGCCGCAGGCTTCGCTGTTCTTCAACGCTTCCAGGGATGGAATCGGCTGGCCATAACGGGTGGCGGTGGGGGTGTTCTGTGCGTAGATGCGCATCTGCCGGCCGAAGGTGGCCAGTACGTCGGCCTCGCGACCGGCATAGCCGAACTTCTGGAAGTACTCGGCGGTGGCCAGGGCGAAGGCATCGGTGTGGGAGATGCCGAGGAAGTAATCGTATTCACATTCAGTGCTGGAGCCGATGTATTCGGCGTAGTTGAAGTGATCGGTCATCTTCTCGAAGCCGCCGCACAGGACGATGTCGTACTCCCCGGAGGCCACCATCTGGTGGCCCATCTGGAACGACACCGAGCTGCTGGTGCAGTTGGCGGTGCTCATGAAAGTCGGCGCCGGGCTGATGCCCAGGGCGTCGGAAATGGTCGGGCCCAGGCCGCCATATTCGGAAATGCCTTCACCGTGATAACCATAGGCCACGGCCTGGATTTCCCGGGGGTGCATCTTGGCGTCCTTGAGAGCCTTGTAGGCGGACTCGACGATCATTTCCTTGAACGTCTGCCGAACTCGTGAACTTCCGGGTTTCGGCGTATAGGCGGCCGAAACGATTGCAACACGACGTGCGCACATGTGCATGCTCCTTGCGTAGACAGGCGTAATCAGAGATAGGCGGTCAGGGCGTAGTCAGCCCGCAGGTACTTGAACTCGTACTTGATGGACGTGCCGTAGTCGACGTAGATCTTGGATTCCAGCAGTTCGCGCAGAGGCTTGTTGTGCTTCTGGTACTGCTCGATGGCGTCGGTGACGGTCAGGGCGATGGCGTCACTGCCGGCGCCGAAACCGTAGGACACCAAAAGAATTTTCTGCCCCGGGCGTGCCTGGTCCAGCACGTTGATCAGGCCGAGCAGCGGGCTGGCCGATCCGGCATCGCCAACGCTGCCGGCGTAGATGCCCGGTTCCACCTGCTTGGGGTTGAAGCCCAGGTGTTTGCCCAGGGAGTAGGGGGTGGACACCAGGTTTTGCTGGAACACCACATAGTCATAGTCGGCGGGGCTGGTGTGCAGCTTGGCCATCAGGCCTTCGGCGGCGCGGCGGGTCTGGTCTTCCAGACCGATGCTGTTCTTGTCCGAGCCCAGGCCCATCCCGGAACGGATGTAGCGATCGCCCTGGGGGCGGATGTTGTCGGCGATATCGGCGGCGCAGGAGAAGCTGGCGTCGAATTCGGCGATGACATTCTGGCTGCCGATCAGCAGCGCGGCGGCGCCGGCCCCGGCATAGGATTCGGTCAGGTCGCCCGGCGCGGTGTTGCGGTTGATGGTGTCGGCGCCGATGGCCAGGGCGCTGCCCGTCATGCCGGAAGCCACCAGGGCCTGGCAGATCTGCAGGGCAGAGGTGCCGGACTTGCCGGCGAACTGCACGTCGGCGCAGTAGGCGTCGTAACCGCTGCCGAGCATTTCCAGGATGATCGAAGCCGAGGCCCGTGAGTCATAGGGGTTGGTGCAAGTGCCCAGGTACAGGGCTTCGAGCTGGTGGCCGGGGACTTTGTCCAGGGCCCGCTGCGCCGCCAGCACCCCGAGGGTGATGACATCTTCATCCGGTTGCAGCACGGCTCTTTCCGTGACGCCGAGGTTTTCCTCCACCAGCTTGAGGTCGGTGTTTTTCCAGACGTTGATCACTTCCTGGACTTTCAGGCGGCATACCGGAATACCCGCGCCATAGCTGACAATACCTATCTTTTTCACGTTCATTTTCCTCTTGATTCCATTCTTTTCAGAAAACTGGGTCGTGCCTGCTCAGAAGCACCCTTGAAACATACGGAAAACAGTTTTGCTGCCTTTCTCCTGGCCACACCTGATGAAACCTGCAGGCCAGAGCGGTTTAACAGCAGACTCCAAATAGGGGAAAACCCACTCGAAAGCTGTTTTTATTCACCTCACTGTGCTATGATACGGAACGTTTCGTTTAGTAATAATTTCAGACGATCTAATCTCTTAAGGGAAAAGGGCCGAAGCCTCGAATTCGAGGAACTCCAAGTTACAAGGCCTGAGCTGCTCAACCCTTACGCGATATTTTAAAAACTAGATAGATCGGTGTAAGAAATTCATGATTCTTTCAAGAATGAAACGAAACGGACCGTTTCATTTCGATTCGAGGGAATCCTATACCCTGCGTTGCGTTTGTCAAGCGCCCTGCCTGGAGATTTTTTATTGTGGCTCGTACCCCCTCTCGCAGCTCCATCGGCTCTTTGCGAAGTCCCCATACTCATAAAGCCATTCTCACTTCCACCATCGAAATCCTTAAGGAATGCGGCTATTCCGGGCTCAGTATCGAGTCCGTCGCCCGTCGGGCGGGGGCCAGCAAGCCAACTATCTATCGCTGGTGGACGAACAAGGCGGCGTTGATCGCCGAGGTTTATGAAAATGAGAGCGAGCAAGTCAGGAAGTTTCCTGATCTCGGCTCGTTCAAGGCGGATCTCGACTTTTTGCTGCGAAATCTCTGGAAAGTCTGGAGGGAGACGATTTGCGGCGAGGCCTTTCGCTGCGTGATCGCCGAAGCGCAACTGGATCCCGCAACCTTGACCCAGCTCAAGGATCAGTTCATGGAGCGCAGAAGGGAAATGCCGAAAAAACTGGTGGAAAATGCCATCAGCAATGGCGAGCTGCCCAAGGACACCAACCGTGAATTGCTGCTGGATATGATCTTCGGCTTTTGCTGGTATCGGCTGTTGACTGAGCAACTGACGGTGGAGCAGGACATCGAGGAGTTCACTTCTTTGCTGATCAACGGTGTTTGTCCTGGTACGCAACGTTGATCCCTTCGAGCCATTAAGCCCTGGAGTTTCTCGGGCTTAATGGCTGTTGTTTCAGGCCGCTGAAGTGCCGAACTCTCTGTACAGGTCCGGCAGGAAGCTGGCCAGATGATTGAACTCGCACATGTCGTGCACCGCGAACTCGTAGGCCAGGGTTTCCAGTTCGGCCTCGCCAAAGCCACTTTCCTTCAGTAGCGATGCTGCCTTTTCTGCCCCGGGAAAGCGGGCCATCGATGGGTGCGCCCCGACCCAGTAACGGCTGGTCAGGTACATGCCGCCTGGTACTTCCTTGAACAGATGCACCATCAACGACACCGGCACCTCAGGATGATCCGCCAGGCTCATCAGGGCGCTGACGCTGCCGTCGATCTTCGCTTCGCGGTACAGATCAGTGTTCAGGCCCAGGCTGGCTGGCTCCTGGAAGTCGATATGCAGGTGCATCAGGCGATCGCCGACATATTCCGACGCGCAGAACGTGTTGCCATACAGCCGCTCCTCAAAACTCAGGGACTCATCGCACAGACGCTGGTGGTGCACGCATGGGTTGCTGACATGGGCATAGGGGAACCACAGGGTGTAGCGCTCCGATTCCGCGGGGTGCCAGATGAACCACCACTTGAACATCTGCGCGGTGCAGCCGGGGAAGAACTTGCGGCTTTGCACGTAGGCCATCGGGCCCGGTAGCAGGGCATAACCGGACTCTTCGCTGACGAAGTCCGGTTCGAGCAGGCGATTGATGTCCTCGATGCTGGGGGTCAGGGTGTCTTCCAGGGCCATGGGGCCTTGCTGAATCTTGCGGACGGCGGACAGCGGCACGCGCATCTCCGGCCGGAAATACTTGGCATAGGGCTTGTTCCTGACCGCCGCCTGGTTGCGTAGGAACAGCTTCTGCATGGGCAGTGAGAAGTAGGTGAAGGGAGTCATGTTGCGCGCTTCCATGCTGATATCCTTTGGCGTGAATTGACAGATAGCCGCCCTTTCGCTGCAACCCGTAACGGAATTGAGCGAGAAACTGGCGCTTTGTAGCTAAGCAGTCCATAAACAAAAGTCAAATTTGAATTTAACTTAGTGAGAGCGCCTATGGCCGTTTCCGCTTCCCCGCCGCCAACTGCGGCCCGTGCGCCGCGTCAGGATGGCCAGGCCACCCGCCAGCAGATCCTGGAAACGGCCGGCCAGCTTTTTGCTGAGCTGGGGTATGCCAACACCACCAGCAAGCAGATCTGCGAGAACTCCAGGGCCAACAACGCCTCGGTCAACTATCACTTCGAAAACAAGGACGGTCTGTATCGAGCGGTGCTGCGCGAGGCTCATGACCGCCTGGTGCGGATCGAGACCATGATCAGCCTGAGCGAAAGCCAGGGCAGCCCCGAGGACAAGCTACGGGCAATCATCACCGTGCTCATCGAGGGGTTGGGCAACCAGCGTGAGGGCTGGGCGCTGAAAGTCCTGACCCGCGAACTGTTGTCACCCTCCTCGGTGCTGCCGGCGATCCTGGAGGAACAGGCGTTTCCCAAGGCGCAGATCGTGCGCACCATCCTCGGCCAGATCATGGACCTATCGCCTGAAGACCCGGCTACCCTGCGCAGCGCCGTCAGTGTTTTTGCGCCCTGCCTGTTCCTGCTGATCGCCCATCGGCCGCTGGCGCGCAATGTGTTGCCCGGCCTGGAGCTGGATCCGCCGGCGTTGATCGAACACATGATGAGTTATGCCCTGGCCGGCCTGGCTGCCGTGTCCCGCGCACCCAGGGCCTAGCCGGCTGATCGGGCACACAAAAACGCCGACCCTGGGGTCGGCGTTTGCTGTCGGCCATCCCTGGGGCGACGGTTACTCCTGAGCGACAGCGTTCTTCGCCAGGATGGCGTTGGCCAGTTCCATGTCGGTGGCCTTGAGGCCGGGGTTGTCGGCGCGGACCTTCTGCATGGCGGCTTCCAGGTACGGGCCGCGAATGCTGCCATCGCTGGCAACGAAACTGCCGGCGTCGTCCTGGGCGGCGACGATCAGCTTGTGGTCCTTGAAGGTCAGGTAAGTGGAGCCGGTGGTGGCCCCGGAGGAAATGACGTTACGCCAGAAGGTGTCGGCCATTGCCGAACCAACGGGAAGAGACAGTAGGGCAAGGGTGGCGACAGCAATTTTCAGACGCATGATGGGTGACTCCGAAGGGGGTATCTGCATCGTTTGATTCTAGATAACCGCGCGGAGTTCCGTGACTCATCAGTCAAGGTTTTCGACCAACAGGATTGCGCCCTCCTGGCCCACCACCCGTACCCGGGCGCCCACGGGGGCGTCGGCCCCCTTGGCGATCCACACGCCGTCGGCCACCTTGATCCGCCCGCGGCCATCGACAATCGCCTGGTGCACCACAAAGGTCTTGCCGATCAGCTCCTGGCCCCGCAGGTTCAGGTTCGGTTGATCGCTGGGGCGTACCACGCTGCGCTGGCGGCGCCACCAATACAGTGCGGTGAGTACCGACAGCAGGCCGAACAGGAGGAACTGCACCTCCCATGACAGGCCAGGAATGAGAAAGGTCAGGACCCCGACTGTGGCGGCCGCTAGGCCGATCCACAGCAGGTAGCCGCCGGCTCCGAATACTTCGAAGATCAGCAGGAGGGTGCCGAGGGCCAGCCAGTCCCAGAACGATAGTGCTTGTAGAAATGCCAACATGAAGCCTGCCTCAGACCTTCTTGCTGTCGAACGTGGCCTTGACGATCTCGCCGATGCCGCCCACGGCGCCGATGACCTGGCTGGCTTCCAGCGGCATCAGGATCACCTTGCTGTTGTTGGCCGACGCCAGTTTGCCCAGGGCATCGATGTATTTCTGCGCGACGAAGTAGTTGATCGCCTGGACGTTGCCGGTGGCAATCGCCTCGGACACCACCTGGGTCGCCCGGGCCTCGGCTTCGGCCTGGCGCTCCCGGGCTTCGGATTCGAGGAATGCCGCCTGGCGTTCGCCCTCGGCTTCAAGAATCTGTGCCTGTTTCTTGCCTTCTGCGGTAAGGATGGCGGCGGCCCGCAGGCCTTCGGCTTCGAGGATCTGCGCACGCTTGACCCGCTCGGCCTTCATCTGCCCGGACATGGCCGCCATCAGGTCGGCGGGAGGGCTGATGTCCTTGATTTCGATCCGGGTGATCTTGATCCCCCAGGGGGCGGTGGCCTCATCGACGGTTCGCAGGAGTTTCTCGTTGATGCCGTCACGTTGGCTGAGCATGGCATCCAGTTCCATGGAACCGAGCACCGTACGGATATTGGTTTGCAGCAGGTTGCGGATGGCGTGCTCGAGGTTGTTGACCTCATAGGCGGCCTGGGCGGTGTTGACCACCTGGAAGAAACACACGGCATCGATCTGCACCGTGGCGTTGTCGGCGGTGATGACTTCCTGGGGCGGGATATCCAGCACGCTTTCCATCACGTTGATCTTGCGCCCGATGCGATCCATCACCGGAATGATGATGTTCAACCCCGGCTTCAGCGTGTTGGTGTAGCGGCCGAAGCGTTCCACGGTCCATTGGTAGCCTTGGGGCACGACCTTGAAACCCATGAAGACGATGGCCACGGCAAGGCCGACGAAAAGTAGGAGCACGCTGCCGATCTGCATGATATTTCCTTTGTTTGGAGTGGGAGGTGACCCAAGGGCCGATACCTTGAGTCTAGCGGGGCCGGGGCTGGCTCCGCAGGTTTAACGTGCCACCGGTATCATCAGGTGACATAAAAAGCATCACGGCATGCCTGCGGGCGCGCTGCGCATTAACCGGTTAGTGCAGCTCGCTCCGTGGTGTCACGCGGAGCACCTCTTCCAGGCTGGTCAGGCCCTGCGTGATCTTTCGCGCGGCGGCCAGTCGCAGGCTGCGCATGCCATCGGCGGCTGCCTGGCGGTGCAGGTCGGCGAGGTCCAGTTCGCTATGGATCAAGGCCTTGAGCGAGGCGCTCAGCGGCATGATTTCGTAGACCCCGGTGCGCCCGTGGTAACCGGTACCCCGGCACTCGGCGCAGCCCACCGCGCGCTGGCCGCCGGCAGCGGGTGGCAGGTGCCGGGTTCCGGTCAGGCTTTCCCAGTCATCCGCCGTCAGCTCGGCGGGAACCTTGCAGTACGGGCAGAGGGTGCGCAGCAGGCGCTGGGCCATGACTCCAACCAGAGTGGCCTTGATCAGGTAATGGGGCACACCCAGCTCCAGCAGTCGGCTGATGGCGCCGGGTGCGTCGTTGGTGTGCAGGGTAGACAGCACCAGGTGCCCGGTAAGTGCGGCCTGGATGGCCATTTCCGCGGTCTCCAGGTCACGGATCTCGCCGATCATGATGATGTCGGGGTCCTGGCGCATCAGCGCGCGCACGCCGCTGGAAAAACTCAGGTCGATATTGTGCTGGACCTGCATCTGGTTGAACGCCGGTTCGATCATCTCGATCGGGTCCTCGATGGTGCACAGGTTGACCTCGGGGGTCGCAAGCTTCTTCAGGGTGGTGTAGAGGGTGCTGGTCTTGCCCGAGCCGGTGGGCCCGGTGACCAGGATGATGCCGTGGGCCTGGGCAGTCATGGCTTGCCAGCGGCTCAGGTCGTCGGTGCCAAAGCCCAACTGGTCGAAGTCCTTGAGCAGGACCTGGGGATCGAAGATGCGCATCACCAGCTTTTCACCGAACGCCGTGGGCAGGGTCGAGAGCCGCAGCTCGATTTCGCTGCCTTCAGGGGTGCGGGTCTTGACGCGGCCATCCTGGGGCTTGCGCTTTTCCGCGACATTCATGCGCCCCAGGCTCTTGAGGCGGCTGACGATAGCCAGGGTGACCTGGGGCGGGAACTGGTAGACGTTGTGCAATACGCCATCGATGCGAAAACGCAGGGTGCCGTGCTCGCGGCGCGGTTCGATATGGATGTCGCTGGCCCTTTGCTGAAAGGCGTACTGGAACAGCCAGTCGACGATATTGACGATGTGCGCATCGTCGGCATCCGGCTCCTGGTCGCTGGCCCCCAGTTTCAGCAGTTGCTCGAAATTGCCCAGGCCACTGGCTTTCTGTTCGCTGCTGGCGCCGCTGACCGACTTGGCCAGGCGATAGAACTCCAGGGTCAGGCGCTGGATGTCCAGCGGGCTGGCCACCACCCGTCGCACCGTGCGCTTGAGAACATGGGCCAGGTCCGCTTCCCAGGCACTGACGTAAGGTTGGGCGCTGGCCACGGTAACGCTCTGCCCATCCACGGCCACGGCAAGGATCTTGTGCCGCTGGGCGAAGGCGAAGGACATCAGCGGCGTGATGCTGGCCACGTCGATGCGCAGGGGGTCGATACGCAGGTAAGGCTGGCCGGCTTGCCGGGCCAGCCAGGCCGTGAGGCTGTCCAGGTCCAGATGTGCGCCGGGGTGCTGCAGGTCGGGCAATTGCTGGCCGGCGATCACTTCCAGGGGATGCAGCAGGTTACCGGCTGCCTGATGCCGGACGCTCATGGCCTGCTCGGCGGCATCCTGGCTGATGCGGCCCTGGGCCAGCAATTCACGCAGCAGTTCACTGAGGTCCAGCCAGCGGTCCTGGGGAAGGTGCGCGGCGCTCATGGGCGATTCCTTGGGGCTGTTGTCCAGATGTGGGTCTCTGACCACGAACAGCCAAGAATAGTCCCCGGGGCCTCAAGGGAATGCTTGCCAAGGGTTGCAGGGTTTTGCCGGGATCAACCCGCGGCCTGCAGGCGCGAAGGTTCCGCCAGCTCCAGCTCCACGTCACAGACACTGATCAGGTTGCGCAGCTTTGCGCCGATCACCTGGGCCCGATGCCAGCTCAGGTCGTCGAGTTCCACCTCCATATACAGCGTGGCGTCCTGCTGCTGCATCGACACCCGCTGCGGCACCAGGAACTGCAGGGCGAAGTGGTTGAGGATGCGGCACAGCACATCGGCCTCGGCGTCGGCCACTATCCGGTAGTGCACGCGACAGTGAGCATTGTTGAGGTTCCAGGCATCGGCGCGGGGGGCTGGCTCGAAAGGGGGCATGGCGGTCTCCAGGTCAGTGGAGAAATTTTTACATTCGGTTTCGGGTATTTCTTATCTAAGATTGGGTTTTTTTTCTTGAATATGAATTATTCAATTCGATTTCTAATGTTTATGGGTATTTATTATGCATAGCGACCTGGACGCCTATGACCGCCGCATCCTCGCGCTGCTGCAAGAGGACGCCTCGCTGTCCAGTGCGCAGATCGCCGAGCAGGTGGGGTTGTCCCAGTCGCCATGCTGGCGACGGATCCAGCGGATGAAGGAGGAGGGGGTGATCCGCGGCCAGGTGACCCTGCTGGACCGCAAGAAGATCGGCCTCAACACGCAGATCTTCGCCGAGATCAAGCTCAACGCTCACGGGCGCTCCAACTTCACCGAGTTCACCGAGGCGATCCGCGGTTTTCCGGAAGTGCTGGAATGCTATGTGCTGATGGGGGCTGTGGACTTTCTGCTGCGGATCGTGACCGCGGATATCGAAGCCTATGAACGTTTCTTCTTCGAGAAGCTGTCCATGGTGCCGGGTATCCAGGAGGTGAACTCGATCGTTGCCTTGTCGGAGATCAAGTCCACCACCAGCCTGCCGGTCATGCGCTGAGGGGCGGGGTTACAGGCGCAGGAGGGTTTTCCAGGCACGGTTCTGGAACACCGCGATGGCCTGCTGCTTGCGAGCGTCGAGGGCTTCGTCGGTGATCGGCTCGTTGGCCAGCTGGGCCAGTTTGTTCAACTCGCCATAGAGACGGTCCAGCTCCGGGATCTCCAGCGCGGAGCGGGCGTGGTGCAACCAGGCCTGGATGCGTTCAATGCGCGGCAACTGCTCGGCCAGGTCTTCCGGTTGCTGCTGATAGCGCGGCAGTTGCAGGGAGGTGGCTTCCTCGGCCAGCAGGCGTGGCAACCAGCTGCCCAGCTGTGCGGCGCCCTGGCGGTTGCCCCGGGTGTTGCGGTCAGCGGTCCAGGCCCGGGCCAGCAGCCAGCGCGAGGTATTCAGCGAGAACAGGCCCCAGCGCACGTCCTGCAACTCTTCGATGAACTGCTCCGGCGCGGCCTTGCGCACGTCTTCGTCATCAAGACCGGCCTGTACCAGCGGGCGCCAGTCTTCCAGCAGGGCGTCCAGGGCACTGCGCAATTCAGCGGTGGACTGGCGCGGTGCGGCCTGGCCCAGGCTGCTGGCCAGGGCTCGCAGCTCGGCAAGGTTGTCCACCCAGTCCTGCAGCAGGCGCCAGTGGCCATTGAAGCGGTACTGCTCGGCCAGGCGCTGGCTGCTGCCCAGCAGGTGCCAGGCCAGAGCGGCGAAAGCTTCGTCCAGGGGCGTCTCGGCGCTCAATTGCGGCGCGGGCAGGCTCAGGGAGTAGCTGCCGGCGTCGAACAGGCGATAGCCGCGCTCGGCCTTGCTGATATCGCAGGGCATCAGCGGCAGGGTCAGGGCCAGCTCCGCTGCCAACTCCAGCAGGGCAGCCGGTTCGCCTTCACGCAGCTCCAGTTCCAGCTCGCAGATTTCTTCCTTTTGCTTGCCGGCGATGACTTGGCCCAAGTCCAGGGCGGCTTCGATCACCACCTTGGCCTTGCCGCGGCCCCAGGCGATTTCCGCGCGCTCGCGGACGAAATCCGTGGTGAACAATGGCTTGAGGGTCTTCTTGTCCAGCTCGGCCAGGGCTTCGGGCCAGCATTGGCCTTCGAGTTTTTTCACGTCCAGCTTGGCCTTGGCCAGTTGCCAGTCGTACTCGTTGCGTTCGGACAGGCCGGCGACGCTCTGGCCGCTGGTCTTCAGGGTCTGGATCACCGCGTCACCGTCGCGTCGCAGGCGCAGGGCGACTTTGGCCCGGGCCAGGTCGCGTTCTGGGGTGTCGAAGTACTGATTCATCAGTTCACGGCGTTCCCAGCCACTTTTGTTGCGTTTTTTCAGCAGCGGGTGCTCGCGCAGGGCAGCGAGGGTTTCGCGGCTGACGCGGAGTTTGATTTCGGTTTCTTTCTGCATGGCCGGAAAATCCAGGATCGGGAGCGCAGCCGGGGAAGAGTTGGCTGCCAAGGCCGTGCAGTGTACAGGACAAGGCGCCCGCAGGTGCCGCGGCGGTTCCTTCCGCTTGCGGGATGCCTCTATGATGGGCCTCACATTGGGATTCCCGGAGACAGCCCATGCCCCTGCCGTCCATGAAGGATCAGTTTGCCGCGCTGATCGCCGCGCCGTCAGTGAGCTGCACTCAAGCAGCGCTGGATCAATCCAACCGTGCGGTGATCGACCTGTTGGCCGGCTGGCTCGGCGACCTGGGGTTTGCCTGCGACATCCAGCAGGTCAGCCCCGGCAAGTTCAACCTGCTGGCCAGTTTCGGCAGTGGCCCTGGCGGCCTGGTACTGGCCGGGCACAGCGACACCGTGCCCTATGACAGCGCGCTGTGGCAGACCGACCCCTTGAAGCTGACCGAAGTCGACGGCCGCTGGGTCGGCCTGGGCAGTTGCGACATGAAGGGTTTCTTCGCCCTGATCATCGAGGCGGTGCGGCCCCTGCTGGATCAGCCTTTCAAGCAACCGCTGCTGGTCCTCGCCACCTGCGACGAAGAAAGCTCCATGGCCGGGGCGCGGGCCCTGGCGCAAGCCGGCCGGCCCCTGGGGCGCGCGGCGGTGATCGGCGAACCCACGGGGCTCAAGCCGATCCGCCTGCACAAGGGGGTGATGATGGAGCGTATCGATATCCTCGGCCGCAGCGGCCATTCGTCGGACCCGAGCCTGGGGCGCAGTGCCCTGGAGGCCATGCACGATGCCATTGGCGAGCTGCGGGGCCTGCGGTTGCTGTGGCAGCGCGAGTACCGCAATGCGCAGTTCAGCGTCCCGCAACCGACTCTGAACTTCGGCTGCATCCATGGCGGCGACAACCCCAACCGCATCTGTGGCCAGTGTTCCCTGGAGTTCGACCTGCGGCCCCTGCCGGGCATGGATCCGGACGTGCTGCGCGAGGCCATCCGGCAGAAGCTCAAGCCGATTGCCGAACGCCATGAAGTGAAGATCGACTATGCGCCGCTGTTCCCCGCGGTCCCGCCTTTCGAGCAGCCCGAGGATGCCGAGTTGGTGCGAGTGGCCGAGCGGTTGACCGGGCATCGTGCCGAAGCAGTAGCGTTTGGCACCGAAGCACCTTATCTTCAGCGCCTTGGCTGCGAGACCCTGGTGCTCGGCCCGGGTGATATCGCCTGTGCCCACCAGCCGGGGGAATACCTCGAAATGTCACGCTTGCAGCCTACCGTGCATCTATTGCGTGAATTGATTGAACATTACTGCCTGACGCCGGCCCAATTTCAGTAAATTGCCGGTGGCCTTGTCCGTACCCATGAGGAGAGTAAGCGTGTTGCCAAGCCTGTTCCGA
Organism: Pseudomonas sp. MWU349; assembly: GCF_017947325.1. NCBI lineage: Bacteria > Pseudomonadati > Pseudomonadota > Gammaproteobacteria > Pseudomonadales > Pseudomonadaceae > Pseudomonas > Pseudomonas sp. MWU349. The sequence goes on from NZ_JAFEVP010000004.1 coordinate 438,971, forward strand.
CGATAACCATCAGCCCGCTGTGAGTTTTCCGTTTCGTCCTTTCATAGGCTGCTTTTTATTTACAGGCTCAGGTTCATGCCCGAATACGTCAATTGGCTTCGCCACGCATCTCCCTATATCAACGCCCACCGCGACTGCACCTTCGTGGTCATGCTGCCCGGCGACGGCGTTGAACACCCCAACTTCGGCAATATCGTCCACGACCTGGTGCTGCTCCACAGCCTGGGGGTGCGCCTGGTGCTGGTGCACGGCTCGCGCCCACAGATCGAAGCCCGCCTGGCGGCCCGTGGCCTGACGCCCCATTACCATCACGGCCTTAGGATCACCGACGCGGCAACCCTGGAGTGCGTGATCGATGCCGTGGGCCAGTTGCGCATCGCTATCGAGGCGCGCCTGTCCATGGACATGGCCTCTTCGCCGATGCAGGGCTCGCGGTTGCGGGTGGCCAGCGGCAACCTGGTGACTGCCCGTCCGATCGGCGTGCTGGAAGGCGTCGACTATCACCACACCGGCGAAGTGCGCCGGGTCGATCGCAAAGGCATCAATCGCCTGCTGGACGAGCGTTCCATCGTCCTGCTCTCGCCCCTGGGGTATTCCCCCACCGGGGAAACCTTCAACCTGGCCTGCGAAGATGTGGCCACCCGCGCCGCCATCGACCTGGGGGCCGACAAACTACTGCTGTTCGGCGCCGACCCGGGCCTGCTGGATGAAAACGGCAAGCTGGTGCGCGAGTTGCGTCCGCAGCAGGTGCCGGCGCATTTGCAACGCCTGGGGGGCAACTATCAGGCCGAGCTGCTGGATGCCGCCGCCGAGGCGTGCCGCGGCGGGGTTGGACGCAGCCATATCGTCAGCTATGCCGAGGACGGCGCCTTGCTGACCGAACTCTTCACCCGCGACGGCGGCGGCACCCTGGTGGCCCAGGAACAGTTCGAGCGGGTGCGCGAGGCGGCGATCGAGGATGTGGGCGGCTTGCTGGAGCTGATCAGCCCGCTGGAAGAGCAGGGCATCCTGGTGCGGCGTTCCCGCGAGGTGCTGGAGCGCGAGATCGAGCAGTTCAGTGTGGTGGAGCGCGAGGGCATGATCATCGCCTGCGCCGCCCTGTACCAGATTGCCGATTCCGATGCCGGTGAGCTGGCGTGCCTGGCGGTGAACCCCGAGTACCGCCATGGCAAGCGTGGCGACGAGCTGCTCGAAAGGATTGAGACCCGCGCTCGGGCCCAGGGCCTGAAGACGCTGTTCGTCCTCACCACTCGTACCGCTCACTGGTTCCGCGAGCGGGGTTTCGTGCCCAGCAGTGTCGAGCGCCTGCCATCGGCCCGGGCCTCGCTGTACAACTACCAGCGCAATTCGAAGATCTTCGAAAAAGCCCTCTGAACCCGCCTCTTTGCACAACTGGCCGCTACGGTCCGATCAATTGATCGAATCGTCGCGGACAGTTGCACATGTCAGAAAAATTTCATTTCGATACAAAAACTGTAACAAATTGACGGGAGGATAGGCTCTTAGCCATGATTGCGTCGCTTTTTTGATCCCGGATGACGTTTTGTGCTTGTGCACGCAGGGGATCTTGGGGGCTTAGTCAGGGGAAAATTTTCAGAAATAAGCTTGCGAGCGTCTACGCTGCGATTCGCCGTTTGGTAATAGCGAGCTTTATTCCTGAAAGGTATGAAAAAGAATTAAACAATTCTTTTTGGGTTTATGAGTAATTCATTACCCTGCATGGACCAAATCACTGCGATTAGACCATGGTCGTAGACACAGGTCGTTACGATTGACTTATCAGTCACGGTCTGGCGCTAATCGCGCATCTGTGGCACCCGGGCGTTCGATCCGGGGCCAGGAACCACAAGAATTAGAAACGAGAGGAGCGAAACATGAACAAGTCCACCTTGGCCCTGGCTGTGGCCGTAGGGGTTTTGGCGCAGCAGGCAGGCGCCGCCGGTTTTGTCGAAGACAGCAAAGCTACCTTGGGGCTGCGTAACTTCTACATCAATACCGACAACCGCGACGGCGATACCAAAGCCGCGAAGGCCCAGAGCAAGCAGGAAGAGTGGGGCCAAGGCTTCATCTTCAACTTCACCTCTGGCTACACCGAAGGCACCGTAGGTTTTGGCCTGGACGCAATCGGCCTGCTGGGCGTGCGCCTGGATTCCGGCGGCGGCACCAACGGCGCGACCACCACGTCTTCCGGTGGCACCATCTTCCCGACTCACTCCTCCAGCGGTAAAAACGCTCAAGCGGTGAACGATTATTCCAGCCTGGGCCTGACCGGCAAGGTCAAGGTTTCCCAGACCGAGCTGAAAATCGGCACCCTGATGCCTAACAACCCGGTGATCAAGTACAACGACGGTCGTCTGCTGCCACAAACCTTCCAGGGTGGCCAGATCACTTCGAACGAGATCAAGGACCTGACCCTGACTGCAGGTCAAATCGAGCACGCCAAAGGCCGTAACTCGAGCAACAACGAAGGTCTGTCCATTGCTGGCGCCAACGCCGGCTCCAACTATGATGCTGGCAAGTTCAGCAACAAGTTCTACTACGGTGGTGCTGACTACAAGATCACCAAGGATCTGACCGCTTCGTACTACTACGGCGAGCTGAAAGACTTCTACTCGCAGAACTTCCTGGGCCTGGTGCACAACTGGTCCATCGGTCCTGGCGTACTGAAAAGTGACCTGCGCTACTACCGTAGCCGTGACAACGGCTCCAACGGCGACACCGCGGCCTACTACACCACCGGCTACTACCCGGACAAAGGCCTGTCGGCGATCACCAAAGGCAAGGTTGACAACAACCTGTACAGCTACCTCGCCCTGTACTCGGTTGAAGGCCACACCTTCGGTGGCGGCTACCAGTACAGCAACGGTGACAGCGATTTCCCTTGGTTGAACCAGGGTGACGGCTCGTCCAACAGCACCATCACCGACATGCAGATCCAGAAGTTCGCCCGCGCGGGCGAGCGTACCTGGCAGGCTCGCTACGCCTATGACTTCGCCAAGGTTGGCGTGCCAGGCCTGACGGCCGGCATCATCTACCTGCGTGGCAACAACATCGACACAGCCGGTAAGGTTGGCGCCGCACAGAAAACCACTCTGGGCACTGGTGGCACCGAGTGGGAACGCGACCTGACCCTGTCCTACGTGGTTCCGCAAGGCCCACTGAAGAACCTGGGTCTGACCTGGAAAAACGCCATGTGGCGTAACGACATTCCGGGCCAGCGCGACCAGGACGAAAACCGCCTGATCGTCAGCTACTCGATCCCGCTGAAGTAATTGCGGTTGAAGCCTCGCCCGGCGCAATGCCGGGCGAGGTGTTGTTTCAAGTCAGGCCCACCCCCGTGAGCCCTTCCTGAATCCCCCTCTTTTTACAGCGACTCAAGGCCTTCTCGAACCTTGTTGAGAAGGGTGGTCTTCGCCTGCGTGCGAGTCCAGTGAAGAGATTTTTAATATTCAATTCAGTTATTAACAAATCGATATATATTCTTTTTAAATAGTCTCCCGTGCAGGCAGAGTAGCTTCATCACACACTCACAGGAGCAGCACCCATGAGCCTCAGACTGGGCGACATCGCCCCCGACTTCGAACAGGATTCCAGTGCCGGCAAGATTCGTTTCCACGAGTGGCTGGGCGATAGCTGGGGCGTGCTGTTTTCTCATCCGGCGGATTTCACGCCGGTATGCACCACCGAGTTGGGCTTTACCGCCAAGCTCAAGGACGAATTCGCTCAACGCGGGGTGAAGGCCATTGCCCTCTCGGTGGACCCGGTGGACTCCCATCACAAGTGGATCGAAGACATCAACGAGACCCAGAACACCCGGGTCAACTTCCCGATCCTGGCGGATGCCGATCGCAAGGTCTCGGACCTCTATGACCTGATCCACCCCAATGCCAACGACACCCTGACCGTACGCTCGCTGTTCGTCATCGACCCGAACAAGAAGATTCGCCTGACCATCACCTACCCGGCCAGTACCGGGCGCAACTTCCATGAAATCCTGCGGGTAATCGATTCGCTGCAACTCACCGACAACTACAAGGTGGCCACCCCGGCCAACTGGCAGGACGGTGACGAAGTGGTGATCGTGCCTTCGCTCAAGGACGAGGAAGAGATCAAGCGTCGCTTTCCCAAGGGCTATCGCGCAGTGAAGCCCTATCTGCGCCTGACGCCGCAGCCCAATCGCTGACCCACTCACCGCTGTAGGAGCCGGCTTGCCGGCGAAGGCGGCGGTGAGGCCGGTGCAAGTTTCGCGGACCCTTTCGCGGGCAAGCCCGCTCCTACGCAGAATGCAGGAGTCACAGAACCACAAAGCAGGGGTTTTAAGGCCGTTTCGACGGCCTATTTTTTTGCCTGGAAATCATCATTTCTTATATTCATTTAAAGAATAAACAAATGAAAAAATAAGATTTATGGATATATAAATAGGCTGTTAAGGTCTGTGCAGTCCGGCGAGATCGCATCCCGCGAATCGCTTATCTTGTTCAAGGAATCCTCCGAATGCTGGTGGTCTCTCTCGGTGGCAGTCCCAGCCAACGCTCCCGTTCCGGGGTGCTGCTGGAGTTGGCCAAGCGCTGGTTACAGCAGCAAGGCGTGGAAGTGGTCAGCTACCAGGTACGGGACTTCCCGGCCGAGGATCTGCTCCACGCGCGCTTCGACAGCCCCAAGGTCATCGACCTGTTGCAACAGATCGAACAGGCCGACGGCCTGCTGATTGCGACGCCGGTGTACAAAGCGTCGTTTTCCGGGGCCCTGAAAACCCTGCTCGATCTGCTGCCCGAGCGGGCCCTGAGTCACAAGGTGGTATTGCCCATGGCGACCGGCGGCAGCATTGCCCACATGCTGGCGGTGGATTACGCATTGAAGCCGGTGCTTTCGGCCCTCAAGGCCCAGGAGATGCTCCAGGGCATCTTTGCCGAGGACAGCCAGATCGCCTACGGCGAGGGCAGCGCCCAACCGCAATTGGCCGAAGCCCTGGAGCAACGCTTGAAAGAAGCGCTCGAGCAGTTCCACAGCGCCATGGCCCGTCGCCCCAAACCGCTGGACCCGCATCTGCTCAATGAACGCCTGTTGAGTGCTCGTTGGAGCATTTGAGCCTCATCCCCGATTGAAATACTCGCCTTACTCGCCCGCCAACGGGCAAGCAGGTGCAGCCACAACCCCACAGCAAAAAGGAGAGCGCCATGCGCCCTGTCATTTTGCGTCGCGGTCTGGTCGCTCTGTTTGCTGCGGCTGTGTCCTTCGGCGCCATTGTTCAAGCTCAGGCCGAGACCTTGCGGATCGGTTATCAGAAGTACGGCACCCTGGTGCTGCTCAAGGCCAAGGGTTCCCTGGAGAAGCGCCTGGCGCAGCAGGGCGTCGAGGTGCAGTGGACTGAATTTCCCGGAGGCCCACAGTTGCTGGAGGGCCTCAATGTCGGGTCCATCGACTTCGGCGTGACCGGCGAGACCCCGCCAGTCTTTGCCCAGGCCGCCGGTGCCGACCTGCTGTATGTGGCCTACGAGCCGCCGGCCCCCCACAGCGAAGCGATCCTAGTGCCCAAGGGCTCGCCGATCCAGTCGGTGCAGGACCTCAAGGGCAAGAAGGTGGTGCTGAACAAGGGCTCCAACGTCCATTACCTGCTGGTCCGCGCTCTGGAAGACGCCGGCCTGAAATACAGTGATATCCAGACCGTGTTCCTGCCGCCGGCTGATGCCCGCGCCGCATTCGAGCGGGGCAGCGTCGATGCCTGGGCCATCTGGGACCCCTACCAGGCAGCCGCCGAGCAGCAGCTACAGGCTCGCACCCTGCGTGACGGCTCGGGCATCGTCGACAACCACCAGTTCTACCTGGCCACCAAACCCTACGCGCAACAGCATCCCGAGGTGATTACCGCCCTGGTGGAAGAAGTGCGGGCGGTGGGCGAGTGGTCCAAGGGCAACCCGCAGGAGGTCACCCAACAGGTGGCCCCGCTTTTGGGCCTGCCGGCCGACATCACCCTCACTTCGGTTAAGCGCCAGGGCTATGGCGCGGGCTTCCTGACCCCGGAAGTGATCGCCGCGCAGCAGAAAATCGCCGACAGCTTCTACCAGCTCAAGCTGATTCCCAAGCCGCTGAGCATCAAAGACGTGATCTGGACGCCCACCGCCGCCGTGGCCAAGGCGCCGTAATTCGACCCCTTAGGAGACAACTCCATGAGCCTCAATATCTTCTGGTTCCTGCCTACCCACGGCGACGGCCATTACCTTGGCACCGCCGAAGGCGCTCGCGCCGTCGATCATGCTTACCTGCAGCAGATCGCCCAGGCTGCCGACCGCCTGGGGTTCGGCGGCGTGCTGATCCCCACCGGACGCTCCTGCGAGGACTCCTGGCTGGTGGCGGCGTCGCTGATCCCGGTGACCCAACGTCTGAAGTTCCTCGTGGCCCTGCGCCCGGGGATCATCTCCCCGACGGTAGCGGCGCGCCAGGCAGCGACCCTGGACCGGTTGTCCGGCGGCCGGGCGCTGTTCAACCTGGTGACCGGGGGGGATCCGGACGAGCTGGCCGGCGATGGCCTGTTCCTCGACCACGAGGAGCGCTACCAGGCCTCGGTGGAGTTCACCCGTATCTGGCGTCGCGTACTGGAAGGTGAAACCGTGGACTACGACGGCCAGCACATCAGCGTGAAGGGCGCCAAGCTGCTCTATCCGCCGCTGCAGCAACCCCGTCCGCCGCTGTACTTTGGCGGCTCTTCGGAAGCGGCCCAGGACCTGGCTGCCGAGCAGGTGGAGATGGTCCTGACCTGGGGCGAGCCGCCGGCCGCGGTGGCCGAGAAGATCCAGCAGGTGCGGGACAAGGCCGCCAAGCTCGGGCGTACCGTACGCTTCGGCATCCGCCTGCACGTGATTGTGCGGGAAACCAACGCCGAGGCCTGGCAGGCCGCCGAGCGGCTGATTTCCCATCTGGACGACGACACCATCGCCCGGGCCCAGGCGTCCCTGGCGCGCTTCGATTCCGTAGGCCAGCAGCGCATGGCCGCCTTGCATGGCGGCCGCCGCGACCAGTTGGAAGTCAGCCCCAACCTCTGGGCCGGGGTCGGCCTGGTGCGCGGTGGTGCCGGTACGGCCCTGGTGGGCGACGGCCCGACCGTGGCGGCCCGCATGCAGGAGTATGCGGACCTGGGTATCGACACCTTCATCTTCTCCGGTTATCCGCACCTGGAAGAGGCCTACCGGGTGGCCGAACTGCTGTTCCCGCACCTGGACATCGAACGTCCCAAGCTGCCTGAGGCGGCGGGTTACGTCAGCCCGTTCGGGGAGATGGTCGCCAACGACATCATTCCCAAAGCCGTGTCCCAGAGCTGAGGTGCGGCCATGAACGGACAACGCATAGTGCAGCGTCTGGCGCCCTGGGGCCTGCCGCTGCTGTTGTTGGCGGTGTGGCAACTGTCGGTGTCGGCGGGCTGGCTGTCGACCCGCATCCTGCCGGCCCCCAGCGCGGTGATCGAGGCCGGGGTCGGCCTGGTACGCAGTGGCGATATCTGGACCCACCTGGCCATCAGCGGCTGGCGCGCCGGCCTGGGTTTTGTCATCGGTGGCGGCATCGGCCTGGCGCTGGGCTTTATTACCGGCCTGTCGAAATGGGGCGAGCGGCTGCTGGACAGCTCGGTACAGATGATCCGCAATGTGCCGCACCTGGCGCTGATTCCCCTGGTGATCCTGTGGTTCGGCATCGATGAGTCGGCGAAGATTTTCCTGGTGGCCCTGGGCACGCTGTTCCCGATCTACCTCAACACCTACCACGGCATCCGCAACGTCGACCCGGCACTGGTGGAGATGGCGCGCAGCTACGGCCTGTCCGGCTTCGCCCTGTTCCGCCAGGTGATCCTGCCCGGCGCCCTGCCTTCGATCCTGGTGGGGGTGCGCTTTGCCCTGGGCTTCATGTGGCTGACCCTGATCGTCGCCGAAACCATTTCCGCCAGCTCCGGCATCGGTTACCTGGCAATGAACGCCCGGGAGTTCCTGCAGACCGACGTGGTGGTGCTGGCGATTGTTCTGTACGCGGTGCTCGGCAAGCTGGCGGACCTGGCCGCGCGTGGCCTGGAGCGGGTCTGGCTGCGCTGGCATCCGGCCTACCAGGTCGCCAAAGGCGGTGCCCAATGACGGCTCAACAACCTCCGCGGCTGCTGCAGGGCATTCCCCTGGCGGTACGCGAACTGCAAAAGACCTTCGGCTCGCGGCAGGTGCTGCGGGAAATCGACCTGCACATTCCCGCCGGCCAGTTCGTGGCGGTGGTGGGGCGCAGCGGCTGCGGCAAAAGTACCTTGCTGCGCCTGCTGGCCGGTCTCGACCAGCCCAGCGCCGGCGAACTGCTGGCCGGTTCCGCGCCCTTGAGCGCTGCCATTGAAGACACCCGGCTGATGTTCCAGGAGGCGCGCCTGCTGCCCTGGAAAAAGGTCATCGATAACGTCGGGCTCGGGCTCAAGGGCAACTGGCGCCCCCAAGCCCTGCAAGCTCTGGAAGCCGTGGGCCTGGCGGACCGCGCCCAGGAATGGCCGGCGGCCCTGTCCGGTGGGCAGAAGCAGCGCGTGGCCCTGGCCCGTGCCCTGATCCACCAACCGCGGCTGTTGCTGCTGGACGAGCCGCTGGGGGCGCTGGATGCCCTGACGCGGATCGAGATGCAGCAGTTGATCGAACGCTTGTGGCAGCAGCATGGCTTCACCGTGCTGCTGGTCACCCACGATGTCAGCGAAGCGGTGGCGATCGCCGATCGGGTGATCCTGATCGAAGACGGCGAGGTCGGTCTCGACCTGCACGTCGAGCTGCCACGCCCGCGGGTACGGGGTTCCCATCGCCTGGCGGCGCTGGAAACCGAAGTCCTCAACCGCGTGCTGTCATTGCCCGGCTCGCCGCCGGAACCGGAACCCGTTTCACCCTTGCCCACGCAACTGCGCTGGGCACTTTAAAAACAGCCGCTCATTTCGACCCCAGGAGAAACACCATGACCATCAAGGCCATCAACGTACGCAACCAGTTCAAGGGCACCATCAAGGAAATCGTCGAAGGCGACGTGCTGTCGGAAATCGACGTGCAGACCGCTTCCGGCATTGTCACTTCGGTGATCACCACCCGCTCGGTGAAAGAGCTGGAGCTGTCGATTGGCAGCGAAGTGATCGCCTTTGTGAAGTCCACCGAGGTCTCGATCGCCAAGTTGTGAACGGCGCCCGATCACGGCCCCGAACGGTGCGAGCCCTTCGGGGCTTTTTCATGGGCGCTGTAAATACCGGTCAGATTTGATACTTTCCCTGCTTTCGGCAAGACCTGAACAGTAAACATGACAACAGAGCAGGGTCCAAATGTGGGGTATCTGGAGTTCGATCGCGACCATTGGGCCGCTCTGCGGGCCGGTGAGCCGATGAGTCTTGCGCCATCCGAGATGGAGACGCTGACCAGTCCGACCCAGCCCATGGCGTCCGAAGAAGTGCGGCAGATCCTCCTGCCGCTGTCGCGCCTGCTGCATTTGCATGCGGCGCAGGTGCAATCGCTGAAGGTGCCGCAGACCGGTTTCAAGGCCCCCTACGTAATCGGTGTTTCCGGCAGTGTGGCGGTGGGCAAGAGCAGCTTCGCCCGGGTCCTGGCGGCGCTGCTGGCCTATTGGCCGGGTAAGCCCAATGTGCACCTGGTGACCACGGATTCGTTTCTGTTCCCGCTGGCCACCCTGCAGGAAAAAAACATTTTGCACCGCAAGGGTTTTCCCGAGTCCTATGACGAGCCGCTATTCGTGGATTTTCTCCAGGCGGTGTGCCGCCGGGGCGAAGCGGCGCGGATTCCCATCTATTCCCATGTGCGCTACGACATCCTGGCCGATGAGGCGCAGTCGGTGGAGGCGCCGGACATCATCATCCTGGAAGGCTTGAATGTGTTGCAGGGGGAGCAGGGCCAGGGCCTGAATGCCCTGGATTTCATCGACTTCTCGATCTATGTCGATGCCCCCGAAGCGACTATCAAGACCTGGTACCTGGAGCGGTTCGTCTACCTGAAGAACACTGCCTTCCAGTCGGGGGATTCCTATTTCAACAAGTACAAGGGCCTGTCCGATTCCGAGGCGCTGTCAGTGGCCTCCGATACCTGGGACCGGGTCAACCTGAAGAACCTGGTTGAAAATATCCTGCCGACTCGGGAGCGGGCCAACCTGATCATCCACAAGTCTGCTGACCACAGCATCGACCGGTTGCTGCTTCGCCAGGCCTGAGCCGGCGTTCAAAGCGGGGTGGGGCGCTTGGCCAGGTAGGGCGGCAGGTACAGGCCCAGGTAGGCATCGAAGACGCGCATGCCTTCCTCGGCCATGCGCGGCGTGATCTGCCCGTGCTGCTGCACGGAGCGGGCATACACCCGATCTCCCAGTTCCATGGCCAGGGCGAACACGTCCACATCGACGGGCAGCGTCGGCAACTCGAAATGATGATCGAACAGCTTGTGCATCAGGTCCCCCAGCTCGATGTCGTGCTGGCGGTCGGCCTGGGTGACTTCGGTCAGGCCGTGCTGGGCGAGGATCAGTTGGCGGGCCGCCGCGTCCTCGCCGTAGATGTCGAGCATGCGTTGCTCCACCAGGCGTGACAGGTCGCGCCAGCTGCTGAGCCGCTCATGGTCGATAGGTTCCAGCAGGCAGGCGCGGAACGCCGCGTGGACATCGGCGGTAAGGGCTTCCAGCAGGGCCGGGACGCTGGCGAAGAAGTGATAGACCGAGGATGGCGGGATCTGCGCCTTGTCGGCCACGCTGTAGATCGACAGGCTGGCCACGCCCTCGGCCGCCAGCAGGGTCCGTGCGGCGTCGAGTATCGAGTCGATCCGGGCCTGGCTGCGTGCACGGGGTTTGCGAAGCGGGGCGGTGCGCGTCATCAGTCTCTCCTACAGGGCAGCGGGCATTGTACGCGAGTGGGTCGTTGTCCCTGTAGCCGCAGCCTGGGCGCATCCGAATCACGGGCATAAAAAAACGCCGCCGGGATGAACCCTGCGGCGTTCTTTTATGCAGCTGGCGCTTACACGGTGTGCAGGTACCAGTTGTATTCCAGGTCGGAGATGGAGTGTTCGAACTCCTCCAGCTCACTTTCCTTACAAGCGACGAAGATATCGATGTATTTCGGGTCGATGTACTTGGCCATGACTTCGCTGTCGTCCAACTCACGCAGGGCATCACGCAGGTTGTTCGGCAGGCTCTGCTCGTTCTGCTCGTAGGAGTTGCCTTCGGTAGGCGCCCCCGGCTCGATCTTGTTGGTCAGGCCGTGGTGCACGCCCGCCAGGACCGAAGCCATCAGCAGATAGGGGTTGGCGTCGGCGCCGGCGACCCGGTGTTCGATGCGCACTGCATCGGCCGAGCCGGTGGGGACGCGAATGGCCACTGTACGGTTGTCCAGGCCCCAGCTCGGCGAGTTCGGCACATAGAACTGCGCGCCGAAACGGCGGTAGGAGTTGACGTTCGGGCAGAGGAAGGCCATCTGCGCCGGTAGGGTCTCGAGCACACCGCCGATCGCGTGACGCAGTGCGGCGTTCTGCTCGGGATCCTCGCTGGCGAAGATGTTCTTGCCATCTTTGTCCAGAACCGAAATGTGAACGTGCAGACCATTGCCCGCCTGGCCCGGGTAAGGCTTGGCCATGAAGGTGGTGTCCATCTCATGGTCGTAGGCGATGTTCTTGATCAGGCGCTTGAGCAGAACCGCGTAGTCGCAGGCCTTGATCGGGGCGGCCACGTGGTGCAGGTTGACTTCGAATTGTGCCGGGGCACTTTCCTTGACGATGGCGTCGGCCGGGATGCCTTGTTCCTTGGCACCTTCCAGGATGTCCTGGAGGCAGTCGACGTATTCGTCGAGGTCGTCGATCAGGTAGACCTGGGTGGAATGCGGGCGCTTGCCGGAGATCGGCGAGCGTGGCGGCTGTGGCCGGCCGTTCACGTTCTCCTGGTCGATCAGGTAGAACTCCAGCTCGAAAGCGGCGCAGATGGTCAGGCCCAGTTCGTCGAACTTGGTCACCACCTGGCGCAGGACTTCCCGTGGATCGGCAAAGAAGGGGTCGCCTTCGAGTTCGTGCATGGTCATCAGCAGTTGCGCGGTAGGGCGCTTTTGCCAGGGCTCGTTGCACAGGGTATCGGGGATTGGATAGCAGATCCGGTCGGCGTCGCCGATGTCCAGGCCCAGGCCGGTGCTTTCCACCGTAGAGCCATTGATATCCAGGGCAAACAGGGAGGCCGGCAGGTTGATGCCTTTCTCGTAAACCTTGTGGAGGCTGGTGCGTTCGATGCGCTTGCCGCGCACCACACCATTCATATCCGCAATCAGAAGGTCAACGTACAGAACCTCAGGATGTTCCTTAAGGAACGCGTTCGCTTCGTTGAGCTGAACGGCACGCGGGGGTACCGACATGATGCAACACCTTTGTTGTTAAAAATATCAATCATTGATCTTTTCTGGTTTCAGTCAACCCGAACGGCATGCCGAAGTCAAGTAAGGCTCTTTACGCCCTAATAAAGGGCTGCCAAGGCTCTTTTGGGGCAAAACAGGGCATTTTTTGGGGCTCAGCCGCCGTGGGTACCGCAGGCTTGAGCGGGCCGTGTTGTATTTTTTACGGGGGTGTTGTGTAAAAAAATGAACAAGGCTAAGCTCGAATCAAACCCATAACAGCAATAATACCGGGGTGTTTCATGTCTCGCCTGCCGTTAATCGGCATCACCGCCTGCTCCAGGCAGATCGGTTTGCATGCTTATCACATCAGTGGCGACGAGTATGTCCACGCAGTAGCCAGCGCAGCCCAGGGCGTGCCGGTGATTATCCCGTCCATGGCGCAACTGCTTTCCCCGTCCGATATTCTGGACGGTCTGGACGGCATTCTCTTTACCGGCTCTCCCTCCAATATCGAACCTTTCCATTATCAGGGTCCTGCCAGTGCGCCGGGCACTGCTCATGATTCTGCACGGGATGCCGCGACCCTGCCGCTGCTGAGCGCCGCCGTCGCGAGTGGCGTTCCAGTGCTGGGCATCTGCCGCGGCTTCCAGGAAATGAACGTGGCCCTGGGCGGCGGCCTCCACCAGAACGTGCATGAAGTGCAGCCGTTCATGGACCACCGTCATGATGAAAAGGCCGGCCAGCCCCTGGATGCCTGGTATGCACCGGCCCATGACGTGCACGTCCAGGCCGGCGGTATCCTGGCGGGCCTGGGCTTGCCGCAGACGATCCAGGTCAACTCGATTCATGCTCAAGGCGTCGAACGTCTGGCCCCGGGGCTGCGGGTCGAGGCGCGGGCTCCCGACGGGCTGGTGGAGGCGGTCTCGGTAGAAGCCAGCCAGGCTTTTGCACTAGGGGTGCAATGGCACCCCGAATGGCAGGTAAGCTGCAACCCTCACTACCTGGCCATCTTCCAGGCTTTTGGTGATGCCTGCCGCAAGCGGGCAAGACAACGCGACGCCGAAGCGTCACACAAGGCCTGACTTAATAGAGAGTCAGGAAACTCAGCCTAGAGGCATTTATGAGTAACAACCTCGACCAGCTCACCGATTGGTTGAAAGACCACAAGATCACAGAAGTCGAATGCATGATCGGCGATTTGACCGGGATCACCCGGGGCAAGATCTCGCCGACCAACAAGTTCATTGCCGAAAAAGGCATGCGCCTGCCCGAGAGCGTGCTGCTGCAGACCGTGACCGGCGACTATGTCGAAGACGACATCTATTACGAACTGCTGGACCCGGCCGACATCGACATGGTCTGCCGCCCGGACCAGAACGCGGTGTACCTGGTGCCCTGGGCCATCGAGCCCACGGCCCAGGTGATCCATGACACCTACGACAAGCAGGGCAACCCCATCGAGCTGTCGCCGCGCAACGTCCTGAAGAAGGTCCTGAAACTCTACGCCGACCACGGCTGGCAGCCCATCGTGGCGCCGGAGATGGAGTTCTACCTGACCAAGCGCAGCGACGACCCGGACTACCCGCTGCAGCCGCCGATCGGCCGCTCCGGTCGCCCGGAAACCGGGCGCCAGTCGTTCTCCATTGAAGCGGCGAACGAATTCGACCCGCTGTTCGAGGACGTCTACGACTGGTGCGAACTGCAGGAGCTGGACCTGGACACGCTGATCCACGAGGACGGCACGGCGCAGATGGAGATCAACTTCCGTCACGGCGATGCCCTGTCCCTGGCCGACCAGATCCTGGTGTTCAAGCGCACCATGCGCGAAGCCGCGCTCAAGCACGACGTGGCCGCCACCTTCATGGCCAAGCCCATGACCGGCGAGCCCGGCAGCGCCATGCACCTGCACCAGAGCATCATCGACATCAACACCGGCAAGAACGTCTTCTCCAATGAAGACGGGACCATGAGCCAGCTGTTCCTCAACCACATCGGTGGTTTGCAGAAGTTCATTCCCGAGCTGCTGCCGCTGTTCGCCCCCAACGTCAACTCGTTCCGTCGTTTCCTGCCCGATACCTCGGCGCCGGTGAACGTCGAGTGGGGCGAAGAGAACCGCACCGTGGGCCTGCGGGTGCCGGATGCCGGGCCACAGAACCGTCGCGTGGAAAACCGCCTGCCGGGCGCCGACGCCAACCCGTACCTGGCCATCGCCGCCAGCCTGCTGTGTGGCTACATCGGCATGGTCGAAGGCCACAACCCGAGCGCGCCCGTGGTGGGCCGTGGCTATGAGCGCCGCAACCTGCGCCTGCCCCTGACCATCGAGGACGCGCTGGAGCGTATGGAAAACAGCAAGACCATCGAGAAGTACCTGGGCCAGAAGTTCATCACCGGCTATGTCGCGGTGAAGCGGGCCGAGCATGAAAACTTCAAGCGCGTGATCAGTTCGTGGGAGCGGGAGTTCCTGTTGTTCGCCGTCTGATCCGCCGGGCGCCACTGCCCGCCAGTGGCGCCTTCACTGACACTAAGGAGAGATTGATGACTCATAAAAACCCGCAAACCCGCGAGTGGCAAACCCTCAGCAGTGATCACCACCTGGCACCGTTCAGTGACTTCAAGCAACTGAAGGAAAAGGGCCCGCGGATCATCACCCATGCCAAGGGTGTGTACCTCTGGGACAGTGAAGGCAATCAGATTCTCGACGGCATGGCCGGCCTGTGGTGCGTAGCCATTGGCTATGGCCGTGACGAACTGGCGGAAGCCGCCAGCAAGCAAATGCGCGAACTGCCCTATTACAACCTGTTCTTCCAGACTGCCCACCCACCGGTGCTGGAGCTGTCCAAGGCGATCGCCGATATCGCGCCAGAAGGCATGAACCACGTGTTCTTCACCGGTTCCGGCTCCGAAGGCAACGACACCATGCTGCGCATGGTCCGCCACTACTGGGCGATCAAGGGCCAGCCGAACAAGAAAACCATCATCAGCCGGGTCAATGGCTACCACGGTTCCACGGTGGCCGGTGCCAGCCTCGGCGGCATGACCTACATGCACGAGCAGGGCGACTTGCCGATCCCGGGTATCGTCCACATCCCGCAGCCTTACTGGTTCGCCGAAGGCGGCGACATGAGCCCCGAAGAGTTCGGTATCTGGGCCGCCAACCAGCTCGAAGAGAAGATCCTCGAACTGGGCGTGGACAATGTCGGGGCCTTTATCGCCGAACCGATCCAGGGCGCTGGTGGCGTGATCGTGCCGCCGGACAGCTACTGGCCGCGGATCAAGGAAATCCTTGCCAAGTACGACATCCTGTTCGTTGCCGATGAAGTGATCTGTGGCTTCGGGCGCACCGGTGAGTGGTTCGGTAGCGATTTCTACGACCTCAAGCCGGACATGATGACCATCGCCAAGGGCCTGACCTCCGGCTACATCCCCATGGGTGGGCTGATCGTGCGCGACGAAGTGGTGGCGGTGCTCAACGAGGGCGGCGACTTCAACCACGGTTTCACCTATTCCGGGCACCCGGTGGCCGCTGCCGTGGCCCTGGAAAACATCCGCATCATGCGCGAAGAGAAAATTATCCAGCGCGCCCATGAAAAAGCGGCACCGTATTTGCAGAAACGTCTGCGCGAGCTGAGCGACCACCCGCTGGTGGGCGAGGTTCGCGGGGTAGGGCTGCTGGGGGCCATCGAACTGGTCAAGGACAAGGCCACTCGGGCGCGTTACGAAGGCCGAGGCGTGGGCATGATCTGCCGGCAGTTCTGCTTCGACAACGGCCTGATCATGCGCGCAGTGGGTGACACCATGATCATCGCGCCGCCCCTGGTGATCAGCGAGGCGGAGATTGACGAGCTGGTGGCCAAGGCGCGCAAGTGTCTGGACCTGACCTTGAGTGTGCTCGAGGGCTGAGTGCTAGGCTTTGAGCGCGGTGCTTGCGGGCACTGCGTTCAAAGCAGATGTAAAAGCCTGGTCTTTTCTTGAAAGCCGGCCTTGGATCTTGCCAGACTACCCGCCGTTTTGGTTGCCCGGATATTGGCCGCTGAGCGAGTGGTTAAAAAGAATAATTGGAGCATTACGCATGAAGGCATTAGGTATGAAGTTAGCTGGCAAGACCCTCCTCGCCATGTCCCTGATGGGCGTGATGGCGGCGGCGGCACAAGCGGACGATAAAGTGCTGCACGTTTACAACTGGTCCGATTACATCGCGCCGGACACCATCAAGAAGTTTGAAGCCGAGTCGGGCATCAAGGTTGTCTACGACGTGTTCGACAGCAACGAAACCCTGGAAGCCAAGTTGCTCGCCGGCAAGTCCGGTTATGACGTTGTGGTGCCTTCCAACAACTTCCTGGCCAAGCAGATCAAGGCCGGTGTCTACCAGGAACTGGACCGCTCCAAGTTGCCGAACTGGAAGAACCTCAACGAGTCGCTGCTCAAGGCGGTTTCGGTGAGCGACCCGGGCAACAAGCATGCCTTCCCTTACATGTGGGGCTCGATCGGTATCGGCTTCAACGCCGAGAAGGTCAAGGCCGCGCTGGGTGCCGATGCACCGACCAACTCCTGGGACCTGCTGTTCAAGCCTGAGAACGCTGAGAAGCTGAAGGCCTGCGGCGTCAGCTTCCTCGATTCGCCAACCGAGATGATTCCGGTGGCGCTGCACTACCTGGGCTACCCGACCGACAGCCAGGACAAGAAGCAACTGGCTGAAGCCGAAGCGCTGTTCCTCAAGATCCGTCCTTCGATCGCCTACTTCCACTCCTCCAAGTACATCTCCGACCTGGCCAACGGCAACATCTGCGTCGCCGTGGGTTACTCGGGCGACATCTACCAGGCCAAGGCCCGTGCCGCCGAAGCCGGTGACAAGGTCAAGGTCAGCTACAACATCCCCAAAGAGGGTGCTGGCAGCTTCTATGACATGGTGGCCATCCCCAAAGACGCGGAAAACGTCGAAGGCGCCTACAAGTTCATGACCTTCCTGCAAAAGCCTGAAGTCATGGCCGAAATCACCAACGCCGTGCGTTTCCCCAACGGTAACGCGGCTGCAACCCCATTGGTCGATAAAGACATCACCAGCGACCCGGGCGTCTACCCGCCAGCTGAGGTGCAGGCCAAGCTGTACGCGATCGCCGACCTGCCGGCCGCGACCCAGCGCATCCTGACCCGCAGCTGGACCAAGATCAAATCCGGCAAATAAGCCGATTTGCAGCACTCCCTGTTGCCGTCGTCGTGGAGAGGGCGGCAACAGGAAACAATTAAATGACAGAAAGTTTTGCTGGATTGGTTTATCGAGGGTAAGTTGCGCGCCGGTTTTGTTGCTGGGCAGCTTGGAGGCTGTCAGGTAGCGCGGGGCAACTTGGGCCCAACTATTTAAGAGGACCTCCACTTGCCTATTTCTTTATTTCGCAAAGCCATGCTGGCCGCTGCCGGCCTGACGCTGATGGCTGGCGTCCAGGCTGCACCGACCGTGCATATTTATAACTGGTCCGATTACATCGGTCAGAACACCCTGGCCGAGTTTGAAAAGGCCACCGGTATCAAGCCGGTGTATGACGTATTCGATTCCAATGAAACCCTGGAAGGCAAGTTGCTGGCCGGCCGTACCGGTTATGACGTGGTCGTGCCGTCCAACCACTTCCTGGGCAAGCAGATCAAGGCCGGGGCTTTCCAGAAGCTCGACAAGAGCCTGCTGACCCACTATTCGAACCTTGATCCGGTCCTGCTCAAGCGTCTGGAAATGAACGATCCGGGCAACCAGTACGCGGTGCCGTACCTGTGGGGTACCAACGGCATCGGCTACAACGTCGACAAGGTCAAGGCCGCCCTGGGCGTGGACAAGATCGATTCCTGGAGCGTGCTGTTCGAGCCGGAGAACATCAAGAAGCTCAACAGCTGCGGCGTGGCCTTCCTCGACTCCGCCGACGAGATGATGCCCACGGTCCTCAACTACTTGGGCCTGAACGCCAACAGCACCAACCCCCAGGACTACAAGAAGGCCGAGGCCAAGCTGCTGGCGGTACGCCCCTACGTAACCTACTTCCACTCGTCCAAGTACATCTCGGACCTGGCCAACGGCAATATCTGCGTGGCCATCGGGTTTTCCGGCGATGTGTTCCAGGCCAAGGCCCGGGCCGCTGATGCCGGCAAGGGTGTGAACATCGCCTATGCGATTCCGAAGGAGGGCGGTGCCCTGTGGTTCGACATGCTGGCGATCCCCAAGGATTCGACCAACGTCAAGCAGGCCCACGCCTTCATCAACTATTTGCTGCAACCTGAAGTGATCGCTCAGGTCAGCGACTATGTCGGTTATGCCAACCCCAACCCCGGGTCGGACAAGCTGATGGAGCAGTCCATCCGCACCGACGAAGCGGTCTACCCACCGCAGCAAGTGCTCGACAAGACCTACGTGTCCACCGAGTTGCCACCCAATATCCAACGCTTGATGACCCGCAGCTGGACCAAGGTCAAGACGGGTAAATAGTTCCACAGGCTCAAACTATCCAAGGTCCGCCCGCATGGGGCGGGCTGCAAATTTTGTTGGGAGTTTCGCAAATGGCAGTTGCCTCCGGCGCCTATAAGAAAGCCCTCGAGGGCGACCAGACACCTAAGCAGGTGCTGGTCAAAATCGACCGGGTCACGAAGAAGTTCGACGAGACGGTTGCCGTGGACGATGTGTCCCTGGAAATCAAGAAGGGCGAGATCTTCGCCCTGCTCGGCGGTTCGGGTTCAGGCAAGTCCACCTTGCTGCGGATGCTGGCCGGTTTCGAACGGCCAACGGAGGGGCGAATCTTCCTCGATGGTGTAGACATCACGGACATGCCGCCCTACGAGCGGCCGATCAACATGATGTTCCAGTCCTACGCCTTGTTCCCCCACATGACCGTGGCCCAGAACATCGCCTTCGGCCTCAAGCAGGACAAGATCCCTGCCGCCGAGATCGACGCCCGGGTGGCTGAGATGCTCAAGCTGGTGCAGATGAGCCAGTACGCCAAGCGCAAGCCGCACCAGCTCTCCGGCGGCCAGCGCCAGCGCGTGGCCCTGGCCCGTTCCCTGGCCAAGCGCCCCAAGCTGCTCTTGCTGGACGAGCCCATGGGCGCCCTGGACAAGAAGCTGCGCTCGCAGATGCAGCTGGAGCTGGTGGAGATCATCGAGCGCGTGGGCGTGACTTGCGTAATGGTGACCCACGACCAGGAAGAGGCCATGACCATGGCCGAACGCATCGCCATCATGCACCTGGGCTGGATCGCCCAGATCGGCAGCCCGATCGACATCTACGAGACCCCGGTCAGCCGCCTGGTCTGCGAATTCATCGGCAACGTCAACATCTTCGAGGGTGAAGTGGTGGACGATGCCGAGGGTCACGCCCTGATCACCTGCAAGGACCTGGACCGCAGCATCTATGTCGGCCACGGCATCAGCACTTCGGTGCAGGACAAATCGGTGACCTACGCGATCCGCCCGGAAAAGCTCCTGGTGACCGCCGAGATGCCGACCTGCGAGTACAACTGGTCCAGCGGCAAGGTCCACGACATTGCCTACCTGGGCGGCCACTCGGTGTTCTACGTCGAGCTGCCGAGCGGCAAGCTGGTGCAATCCTTCGTCGCCAACGCCGAGCGCCGTGGTGCGCGGCCGACCTGGGGTGACCAGGTCTACGTCTGGTGGGAAGACGACAGCGGCGTGGTACTGCGCTCATGAACATGCGAAAGCTCAAGCGCCGACTCAATCGAATAATTCCCGGTGGCCGTCAGTTGGTCATCGGGGTTCCGTTCATCTGGCTGTTCCTGTTCTTCATGCTGCCGTTCTTCATCGTCCTGAAGATCAGCTTCGCCGAAGCGGACGTGGCCATTCCGCCGTACACCGAGATCTACAGCTACGTCGACCAGAAGCTGCAGTTGCTGCTGAACCTGGGCAACTACGCGATGCTCGGCGACGACGAGCTCTATATCGCTGCCTACCTCGGCTCGCTGAAGATGGCGTTCTTCAGCACCATCCTCTGCCTGCTGATCGGCTACCCGATGGCCTACGCCATCGCCAGTGCCCGCAAGGAATTGCAGACGGTGCTGGTGCTGCTGATCATGATGCCGACCTGGACCGCGATCCTGATCCGCGTCTACGCCTGGATGGGCATCCTCAGCAACAACGGCCTGCTCA
This sequence comes from Pseudomonas sp. MWU349, assembly GCF_017947325.1. NCBI lineage: Bacteria > Pseudomonadati > Pseudomonadota > Gammaproteobacteria > Pseudomonadales > Pseudomonadaceae > Pseudomonas > Pseudomonas sp. MWU349. Next base: position 459,453 of record NZ_JAFEVP010000004.1, read on the forward strand.
ACGGCTTCCTGCTGTCGATGGGCTGGATCAACGAACCGCTGCAGATCCTCAACACCAACATCGCGGTGTACATCGGTGTGGTCTATTCCTACCTGCCGTTCATGATCCTGCCGCTATACGCCAACCTGGTGAAACACGACACCAGCCTGCTGGAGGCCGCGGCCGACCTGGGTTCGAGCACCTTCAACAGCTTCTGGAAAATCACCGTGCCGCTGTCCAAGAACGGCATCATCGCCGGCTGCATGCTGGTGTTCATCCCGGTGGTGGGCGAGTTCGTGATTCCGGAACTGCTGGGCGGCCCGGAAACCCTGATGATCGGCAAGGTGCTGTGGCAAGAGTTCTTCAACAACCGTGACTGGCCGGTGGCATCCGCCCTGGCGGTGGTGATGCTGGCGATCCTGATTGTGCCGATCATCCTGTTCAACCGCAGTCAGGCCAAGGAAATGGAGGGCAAGGAATGAAGCGTTTCAGTTTCTCCAGCCTGATGCTGGTGCTCGGCCTGTTGTTCATCTACATGCCGATGCTGATCCTGGTGATCTACTCGTTCAACGCCTCCAAGCTGGTGACGGTGTGGGGGGGCTGGTCGATCAAGTGGTACATCGGCCTGCTGGATAACCAGCAGTTGATGGGCTCGGTGATGCGTTCCCTGGAAATCGCCTGCTACACCGCTGTAGCGGCGGTGGCCCTGGGCACCCTGGCGGCGTTCGTGCTGACCCGGATCACCCGCTTCAAGGGCCGTACCCTGTTCGGTGGCCTGGTCACCGCGCCGCTGGTGATGCCGGAAGTGATTACCGGTCTGTCCTTGCTGCTGCTGTTCGTGGCCATGGCCCAGGCGGTCGGCTGGCCTCAGGAACGCGGCATCGTCACCATCTGGATCGCCCACACCACGTTCTGCGCCGCCTATGTGGCCGTGGTGGTGTCGGCCCGCCTGCGTGAGCTGGACCTGTCCATCGAAGAGGCGGCCATGGACCTGGGCGCGCGGCCGTGGAAGGTGTTCTTCCTGATCACCATCCCGATGATTGCGCCTTCGCTGGCGGCCGGCGGCATGATGTCCTTCGCCCTGTCCCTGGATGACCTGGTACTGGCCAGCTTCGTCTCCGGCCCGGGCTCCACCACCTTGCCGATGGAAGTGTTCTCGGCGGTGCGCCTGGGGGTCAAGCCGGAGATCAACGCCGTGGCCAGCCTGATTCTGCTGGCGGTGTCTTTGGTGACCTTCCTGGTCTGGTTCTTCAGCCGGCGTGCCGAAGAAGCCCGCAAGCGGGCGATCCAGCAGGCCATCGAGGAAAGCGCTGCCGACTCCTGGAAACAGCCAGACGTACGTCGGGCCCAGGTGCCGGAAACCGCCTGACTTGCAGTTGTGCCATAAAAAAACCTCGCCCCGGTTTCCGGGAGCGAGGTTTTTTATTGGCCCTTGCAGGCTAAGGCGTCCTTGAGAGGGAGCCGGGCTCGCGGGGCTTTTCGCTGGCCAGCCAGCGCCTGCATCCGCCGCTGGTCAAGGCGCCGGGACCCGGGGGCGTGCCGGCAGCAGCTTCAGGGTGCTGCGGGTATTGGCGGTGACTTCCTCGTCGCTGAAGTGCGCCTGCTGGTAGACCCCTTCGATATAGGCTTCGGCCTGATCGTCGTAGTGCTTGTCGAACAGCACGCCACTCTGGCCCACCGGGTTGATGGTCAGGCTGTGGGCCGGGTCGGCGAAGTCGATGATGCGTCGGGTCGAGGGCCCGTAGACCACCGACCAGGGCGCCGGGCCGATCTTGGCGGTGAGGTTGTTCGGCACTTCGTGGCTGCCGGGGGCGTCCAGGGGGCCGACGTTGAACAGCCGGTCCAGGGGCTTCTGCATGCCCAGCGGGTGGCCGTGGGTCAGCGTGTGGGCCTGGCCCCAGCGCCATTGCGCCGGGTTGGCGCCCAGGGTCAGGCGCAGGTGGTCGATACTGGCGCGCCAGGCCAGCTTGACCGTGTCGGCGCGGCTTTCGCGCTGGGGCGTGGTGCGGTTGTCCCACCAGGGCGAGTCGGGGTCCGCCGCCAGCCGGGGCAGGGCGGCGTCCACCACCCGGGCCTGGATCAGGGCGTCGAAATAGGCATCGCCGAGTTTTTCATGGAAAGTGGCATCGGCCAGGTTGAACAGGAACTGGTTGAACAGCGTTGCGCTGGTGGATTCCAGCGGATAGTCGCCCTGCCATTTCGCCAGTTGCTCCACCAGCTTCAGTTCCTCGGGGTCGCTGACCACTTCACGCAACACCGGCAACAGCGGCGCCAGCAGGCGCGGCCCGTAGGCGGTGGTGGTGCCCAGCTGCAGTTTCTGGGTGTTCTCCAGGTCCCATTTCTGGCTCTTGTCGCTGAGCTGCCGATCCAGTTGCTGGCCACGGTCGGCCAGGTTGTAGTAGCCGGGGATCTCCATGCCGGTGGGGGATACCGGCTGGAAGTTGGCCGAGACGATATAGCCCCGGGCCGGGTTCTCTTCCTGGGGGTTGGCGCTGAAGGGGTAGAAGCCTTCCTTGTCCGCCAGGCTGGTGCTGCCATCGAGGATGAAGGCTGGCTTGGCCCCCGCCGGGCGCTTGGGCAGGAGCGCCGCCGCCCACCAGCCGATGTCGCCCTTGGCGTTGGCCCAGACGATGTTCAGGCCCGGTGCATGGACCTTGGCGGCCGCAGCGCGGACCTTGGCCAGGGTGTCTGCGCGGTTGAGCTGGTAGAAGCCGTCGAGGATCGGGTTCGGGGTTTCCAGGAAACCCCACCACATGGCGATCGGCGCCTTGCCCACGGTGGTGCCGAGCATGTCGTTGATGATCGGGCCGTGGGGCGACTGGCGCAGGGTCAGGGTCACCGGGGCCTGGCCCTTGACGGCGATCTGCTGCTCGCTGGTGATCAGGTCCACCCACTTGTCGTGGAACCAGACCTGATTGGGGTTCTCCGGGTTGACCTTTTCGGCGATCAGGTCGAGGTCATCGTTCTGGAACATGGTCAGGCTCCAGCCGAAGTCCAGGTTGTGGCCGAGAAAGGCGAAGGGCACCAGGGCCTGGTGATGACCGTAGAGTTCAAAGCCCGGGGCCGAGAGCTGGGCCTCGTACCACACCGACGGCAGCGAGTAGCGGATATGCGGGTCGCCGGCCAGCAGCGCGCGGCCGCTCTTGGTCCGCGAGCCGGAAACCACCCAGGCATTGCTGCCCTCGAATTGCGGCAGCCCGGCTTCTTCCAGGGCTTGCTGGCTCAGGCGGGCGATCCGGCCCAGGCCCTGCCAGTCGACGGCGGCCAGTGGCATTGAAGGTTGGGTCTTGCCCTTGGCCAGCACGCCCTTGGGCTGCCAGTCGAGGTCGAACACCTTCAGGTAGTCATTGCCCAGCTCGTCGCGGATGTAGGTCAGCAGCGGCTCGGTGCGAAAGGCCATGGCAAAGCTGTAGGCCATGAAACCGGCGACGCTGACGGTGTCTTCTGCGGTGAAAGGCCGCTTGTGGATGCCCAGGACGTCGAACTCGATGGGGCTGGCGTGGCTGTCCTGATACTGGTTGATGCCGTCCAGATAGGCTTCCAGGGCCTTCCAGGCGGGTGACTGATGATCGAGCCCGGCGATATAGCTGTCGGCCCGTTCGCGAATCCGCAGGCTGCGGAACAGTTTGTCGGTGTCCACCAGCTTGGGCCCCAGGACCTCTGCCAGCTCGCCCCGGGACAGGCGCCGCAGCACTTCCATCTGGAACAGCCGGTCCTGGGCGTGCACGTAGCCCAGGGCGCGGTACAGGTCGGCTTCGTTTTCGGCGCGAATGTGCGGCACCCCGCGTTCGTCGTAGCGCACGGTGACCGAGCCTTGCAGGCCGTTGAGCTCGACCTGGCCCTGGCGCGTCGGCTGCTTGCTGTACAGGTAGCCGGCAAGCCCTGCCAGCAGGGCGAGGATCAGTACGGCGACGACGGTCAGGCTGCGTTTCATGCGGGCTCCTTGCTGTTGTTGTATTCAATGCCGCCTTGGGAGAGCTGCAGAGATTTAGCACAAGTCAGGGGCCCCGCGCAGGAGGCAGTCCTTGATTAGTCGCGAATGCCTTGTTCGGCCGGCCAGGGGCAGTAGCAGCCGATGGCCAGGGTGTGGGTGGCGCTGACCGGGCGATTGTCCTCAAGGGCCTGGAGGATGGGCTCGATGAAGCTGTTGCTGGAATTGCAGGTCAGGCCTTCGCTGTAGGGGCCGAAGTAGGCCAGCTTGCCGTTGCGGTCCCAGATTGCCACTGCCGGGCTGGCGGGGATCTGTTCCGCTCCGGGCAGGCTGTCGAGGTGCTTCAGGCGGCTCAGGGTGGCGGGTAGCTGGCCATGGCTGCCGGGCCTCTGCACGGCATAGAACTCTACGCCGCGCGGGCCATAGGTTTCGATCAGCTCGGCCAGGTGCTGCTGGTTACCGACATTGCAGGGGCAGGCCGGGTCCCAGAAATGCACCAGGCGGATCGCCCCGGGGCCGGCCAGTTCGGCGGGCAATTGCAACGGATCGCCGGAGAACATCGCGGTGTGCTCGCTGAACGCCCGCAGATAGCGGCCCTGGAACCATTCGTAGGCGTTCCACAGCACCACGGCGCAGATCAGGACGAGCAGGCTGGCAAGCAGGGGCGTGCGGTAAGACTGGCGCATTAAGATCGGTCCTCGAAGGTCGCGTAGCTTGCCATGCTTGCCGCGACAGATGAATATCGCAGGCCCAGAAAGCCCGTTTTGTCGCCGGTACCCCCGCTTTGGAATTCTCTATGCCCGCCACTTTTGACCCCGACCACCTGCGTGCCAGCCTGCAACCGCTGGTCGCCGGGCAGCCTTTGTCGGTGCAGGGGCAGGCCTACCAGCGCTTCTATGGGCTGGATTTCGCCGGGCGGGCGCTGGTGCCGCGCAGCCGCCTGGGGCGTTTCCTGGTGGACGGCTACGAAGTGGTGAGCCAGGTCTGGTGGCCCGAGCAGCCACGGGCCACGCTGTTTCTGTTCCACGGTTTCTACGACCACATGGGCTTGTACCGGCATGTGATCGAGTGGGCGCTGCAACGGCGTTTCGTGGTGATTTCCTGCGACCTGCCCGGGCACGGCCTTTCCAGCGGCGAGCGGGCCAGCATTGATGATTTCGCGGTGTACCAACGGGTGCTGCAAGGCCTGTTCGCAGAGGCCCGGTCCCTGGAACTCCCCGAGCCCTGGCACCTGTTCGGGCAAAGCACCGGCGGTGCGATCATCATGGACCACCTGCTCAACCAGGGCGCCGAGAGCCCGGCCCAGGGCCAGGTGATGCTGCTCTCGCCGCTGGTGCGGCCGCGGGCCTGGGGCTGGTCGATGCTCAGTTATTACGCGCTGCGGCCTTTCGTCACCGGCATTGCCCGGCGCTTCAGCGAAAACTCCAACGACCCGGATTTCCTCGCGTTCCTGCAGGTCGACCCGTTGCAGCCGCAACGTTTGCCGACGGCCTGGGTGGGAGCGCTGTCGCGCTGGATCAAGCGCCTGGAGGCGGCGCCCCGCAGTTCCAGGCAGCCGTTGATCGTACAGGGGGATGCGGACATGACCGTGGACTGGCAGCACAATCTGCAGGTGATTCGCGGCAAGTTCGCCGCGCCCGAGGTATTGATGCTGCCCGATGCGCGGCACCACCTGGCCAATGAAATCCCTCTGTACCGCGATCAGTACTTCGCCTTTCTGACCCAGCACGTCTGAGCCGCGGGAGATGGGTGTAGCCGCTGCCGTAGACTGCGAACGGCCCGAAGAGCCGCTGGAGGTTCGGCGCTAGAACGCCAGGCAAGGTCCTGCGGACCTTTGCGCAGCCTCGCGGATTCGGCAGCGGCTACAGGTGGGTTTGCTGGTTCAGGGGGCGAGGCTTGAAGTGCTCTGGCCGACCGCCAGGCCGGCGCGAATCGCCGCCAGGGCGGCCTGGTAGTAGGCCTTGCCTTCGCTGGACTCGGCGAAGGTGGCGAATTCTTCCAGTTCCGTGTCGGACAGATCCCGATAGACGTACAGCAAGGTGTTGTTCAGGTCGTTGCCGATCTGCTGCATCAAGCGCTGGCGCTGGCTGTTGAGCATGCCCTGGGCCTGGCCGCCGCCCAGCAGGCCGGGAATCATCTGGCTCAGGCTGTCGGCGGCGACTCCGGCAATCGCCAGGCTCACCTCTGCGCCCGCTTCCCGGGCTGGCAGGGCCTGGGCCAGGTGGCCGATGATCAACTGGCGGTTGTCGCTGGCCTGCATCTTCGGCAGGCCCTGGGCGTTCTTGGCCAACTGGTCGCGGCGGGTCGCCAGCAGTTCGGCGGCGACGATCTTGCGGCCCAGGGGCGATTGGAAGAAGGCCAGGGCCGGTGCGGGGTCCGCCAGGTTCTGCCGCAATTGAGCCTCGGCGCGACGGTCCACGGCCTGGGGGGCGAAGCGTTGGTTGCTGTTGTCCACCAGGGCTTGATAGACCGCCGGCGGCAGGCTGCTCTGGTAGCGCTGCTGGGCGGCGCTGAGGGCATCGTTGAAATGCGCGCGCTGTTGCGCCCAACCGGCGACCTGGTACAACTGGTCGTGGCTGTCTGCCCAGGCAGGCAAGGCGCAGAAGATCAACAGTGAGAAAAGCAAACGGCGCATAAGGACTCCTGTCAGCAGGCGACTATTCTCCGGGGCAAGAGGGTGGTTGTCGAGAATTCGTATCAGCATCCCTCGGCAAACCGATGATGTGTAAGCCCATTGAAAAAATGCTTCATCCTCCGCTCTGCGGCTCTGTCAGATTTTTCTGAGGCTGGATACTATGCGCGCCATGCAAATACCCTCTGATCATCCGCTGTTGTTGAACATTGTCGACGACCTGGCCGCCCGTGGCTGGTCGCAGCAAAATGTCTTCCTGTCCGAGGCTCTGACCCTCGAACTGGCGGCTGAGTGCCGCAAACGTGCGGCTGAAGGTGAACTGGCGCCGGCGGCGGTAGGGCGCGGGCCGGCCCAGGAGATCCGCGAGGGTATTCGCGGCGACCATATCCAGTGGCTCGAACCTGGTCAGGCCGAAGCCTGCGATAGCTACCTGGAACTGATGGACAGCCTGCGCGAGGCTCTGAACCGAGGCCTGTTCCTCGGGCTTGAAGACTTCGAATGCCATTTCGCGATGTACCCGCCGGGAGCCTTCTACAAGCGCCACGTGGATCGCTTTCGCGATGACGACCGGCGCATGGTCTCGGCGGTGGTCTACCTCAATGAGGAGTGGCTGCCCGAGCAGGGCGGGCAATTGCGCATGTACCTCAATGACCGGGGGCAATACGATGTAGTCCCTGTCGGGGGGCGGCTGGTGGTGTTTCTTTCCGGCGAAGTCCCCCATGAAGTCATGCCCGCGACCCGGGAACGCCTGTCTCTGACCGGTTGGTTCCGGCGTCGTGGTAACGAGCCGTTCTGAATATGCACAAGATCCTGGTCAGCCGCTGCCTGTTGGGCCACCGCGTACGCTACGACGGCGGTGCCAGCGGCCCGTTCGATCAACTGGCCGCCTGGCAGCAAGAGGGGCGTGTGGTTGCCTTGTGTCCAGAGGTTGCTGGTGGTTTGCCTACGCCAAGGGCGGCGGCGGAGATCCCGGGTGGGCAGGGTGTCGATGTGCTTGAGGGGCGGGCACCGGTGATGACCACCGAAGGTGAGGATGTCAGCGCCCAGTTCCTGGCTGGCGCCCACCAGGCCCTGGCACTGGTGGAAAAGCATCGAATCCGCGTTGCCGTGCTCAAGGCCCACAGCCCATCCTGCGGCAACCTGCTGACCTATGACGGCAGCTTCAGTGGGGTCAAGGTTTCGGGGGAGGGCGTCACCGCCGCATTGCTCAAGCAGCACGGGGTGCAAGTCTTCAGCGAGCTGCAACTGCCCGAGGCCGCCAGCGCCCTGGCCGCATTGTCCTCGTAGCCGCTGCCAAGCTTTAGCGAGGCCGAAAAGGCCCTAAGGGCCTTGCTTGACGATTTCCCGCCGACCTCTGGCGGCCATGAAGTCCCTTCGGGCCCTTCGCAGGCTGCGGCTAGAGGTCAATCCAGCGATCTTATGTCCTTTACTGCCCGGCTTCGGCCTTCGGCGGTTTGCTCGCGTCCATGCCGAACCATTTCTCCGACAGGGCCATCAGGCGCCCGTCGGCCTTGATCCGCTGCAAGGCGCTGTCCAGGCTCGCGCGAAACGCCGGGTTACCTTTCTGGAAAGGGATCGCCAGGCTCAGGGTCGGGCCGACCTTGGCGCCTTCTTTCACCGGCAGGCGGCTGTCGCGAATGGCGTAAGGGATCAGCAGACGATCGCTGATGGCTGCATCGATCTGTTTGTCCGCCACGTCCTTGATCGGCTGCTGGGCGTCGGCGTAGCTGCGCAGGTTGATCCCTTCCACGGTGCGCGCCTGATCGACGAACTGGCTGCCTTGGGCCACGCCCAGCGCCTGGCCGCGCAGGGCCTGCAGGGAAAACAGCGGACGCTGCTCTTCCTTGCGCACAATCAACTGCGCACTGGAATAGCTGTAGGGTTCGCTGAAATCGAAACGATCCTTGAGTTCCGGGGTCATTGCTATGTGGTTGATCGCCACGTCGAACTTGCCGCTTTCCACGCCCGGGAGCAGTTCGGCGGCCTCGGTCACCACGAAGTCCGCGCGTACGTCCAGCTCACTGGCCAGCAGTTGCCCCAATTCCACCTCGAAGCCGGTGAGTTTGCCGTCGTCCTTGAAATTGAAGGGCGGCGTATCGGCTTCCAGGGCGATGCGCAGCTCGCCGCGGTCATTGATATCGTCCATCAGTTCGGCTTGAGCGCAAGTGCTCGCAAGGGGCAGCAAAAGTAACAGGCCAGGCAGGAAACGCATGGTCACTCCTTGAATTTATATGAGCGATGCGCCGTTCAGGCTCGCTTTGCTAAGGTGTTGAGTGCCTTCGACAACGAATTGCCACGAAGTTGTCATAACCGTAAAAGATTTGCGGAAAAACTGGAGAAGATAATGAAAATTTTTATGTCGCGTGCTGCTTTGGCCGGTCTGTTGCTGGGAGCCTCGATGCTGGCTGGCGCAGCAGAAATTCCTCGTACAGAGGCACCTGCCGGCGCCAAGGTGTTTATTGTTTCCCCAGCCGATGGGGCCACCGTGGACAAGACCTTCAAGGTCAAGTTCGGCGTTGAGGGCATCGCCCTGGCGCCGGCAGGCGATCAGACCGCCAACACCGGCCACCATCACTTGCTGATCGATGTCGATCAGTTGCCTGCCGAGAACCTGCCGATCCCGATGGATGCCAACCACCTGCACTTCGGCAAGGCCCAGACCGAAACCGAAGTGACCCTGGCACCTGGCAAGCACACCCTGCAACTGGAGCTGGGGGACAAGAACCACGTACCGTTCGACCCGGTGATCGTTTCCAAGAAAATCACAGTAACAGTGAAATAATCGTAAACACGATAAAAAAGGGAGCCCAGAGGGCTCCCTTTTTTTGTGCCGCAGTCGAGGCTTAGAACAGCACGCGGCAACGGATGGTGCCGTTGATGTGCTGCAGCTTCTCTTGCGCCAGGTCCGAGTACTCGGCGTCGACGTCGATCACCACGTAGCCGACTTTCTCGTTGGTCTGCAGGAACTGACCGGAGATGTTGATGCCGTTTTCGGCGAAGACCTTGTTGATCTCGCTCATCACGCCCGGAATGTTCTCGTGGATGTGCAGCAGACGGTGCTTGCCCGGGTGGGCTGGCAGCGCCACTTCAGGGAAGTTGACCGAGGACACCGAGGTGCCGTTGTCGCTGTACTTGACCAGTTTTTCTGCCACTTCCAGGCCGATGTTGGCCTGGGCTTCAGCGGTGGAACCGCCGATGTGCGGGGTCAGGATCACGTTGTCCAGGCCGCGCAGCGGGCTTTCGAACTCTTCGTCGTTGGAGCGCGGCTCCACCGGGAACACGTCGATGGCTGCGCCGATCAGGTGCTTGTCCTTGATCGCGTCCGCCAGGGCGTCCAGCTCGACCACGGTGCCGCGGGCGGCGTTGATCAGGATGCCGCCCTTCTTGATGGCGCGGATTTCCTTCTCGCCGATCATCCACTGGGTGGCCGGGGTTTCCGGTACGTGCAGGGTGACGATGTCGGACATGCCCAGCAATTCGTGCAGGTTGCCCACCTGGGTGGCGTTGCCCAGTGGCAGCTTGGTCACGGTGTCGTAGAAGAACACCTGCATGCCCAGGCCTTCAGCCAGGACCGACAACTGTGTACCAATGGAGCCGTAGCCGACGATACCCAGTTTCTTGCCACGGATTTCGAAGGAGTTGGCCGCGCTCTTGATCCAGCCGCCACGGTGGCAGGAAGCGTTTTTCTCAGGGATGCCGCGCAGCAGCAGGATTGCCTCGGCCAGCACCAGCTCGGCAACCGAACGGGTGTTGGAGTAAGGCGCGTTGAACACCGCGATGCCGCGCTCGCGAGCGGCGGACAGGTCAACCTGGTTGGTGCCGATGCAGAAGCAGCCCACTGCGACCAGTTTCTTCGCGTGGTCGAAGATCTCTTCGGTCAGTTGAGTGCGGGAGCGAATGCCGATGAAGTGTGCATCGGCGATCTTTTCCTTGAGCTGGGCTTCCGGCAGAGAACCGGTGAGGTACTCGATGCTGGTGTAGCCGGCGGCCTTGAGGACGTCGACAGCGGATTGGTGGACGCCTTCGAGGAGAAGGAACTTGATCTTGCTCTTATCGAGAGAAGTCTTGCTCATCTGCGTAAACCTGTGTCCCGGAGAAAAATGGCAGGGAAGTGGACAGCTTGAGCTGACCTGGGCGGCACTGGGCCGACACCGCAGAAAGGCCCTTGGGCACTCTCCTGCGGGGGCGGTATGCTAGCATACGCGCCCCGCTAAACACTCATTCCTGCGACGTGAAGCGTTCTCAGGATGACCATGAATTGTTCGAGAGTTCTGTCGATGACCAATCCTGCCCTGATTGATGAGCTGAAGACCCTGGTTGAGCCTGGCAAGGTGCTGACCGACGCTGACTCCCTGAATGCTTACGGCAAGGATTGGACCAAGCATTTCGCCCCGGCCCCGACGGCCATCGTGTTTCCGAAAACCATCGAGCAGGTCCAGGCCATTGTGCGCTGGGCCAATCAGCACAAGGTTGCGCTGGTGCCTTCGGGCGGTCGTACCGGGCTTTCGGCGGCTGCGGTGGCAGCCAACGGCGAGGTGGTGGTGTCCTTCGACTATATGAACCAGATCCTCGACCTGAACCTGACCGACCGCACCGCAGTGTGTCAGCCAGGTGTGGTCACCGAGCAGTTGCAGAACCTGGCGCAAGAAAACGGCCTGTACTATCCGGTGGATTTCGCTTCTGCAGGTTCCAGCCAGATTGGCGGCAATATCGGTACCAATGCCGGTGGGATCAAGGTCATTCGCTACGGCATGACCCGCAATTGGGTGGCCGGCATGAAGGTGGTCACCGGCAAGGGCGACCTGCTGGAACTGAACAAGGACCTGATCAAGAACGCCACCGGCTATGACCTGCGCCAGTTGTTCATCGGCGCCGAGGGCACCCTGGGCTTCGTGGTCGAGGCCACCATGCGCCTGGACCGGGCACCGAAGAATCTCACGGCAATGGTCCTGGGCACCCCAGACTTCGACTCGATCATGCCCGTGCTGCACGCCTTCCAGGGCAAGCTGGATCTGACGGCCTTCGAGTTTTTCTCCGACAAGGCCCTGGCCAAGGTCCTGGCCCGTGGCGACGTACCGGCGCCGTTCGAGTCCGACTGCCCGTTCTATGCGCTGCTGGAATTCGAAGCCACCACCGAGGAAGTGGCCAACCACGCCCTGGAAACCTTCGAGCACTGTGTCGAGCAGGGCTGGGTGCTGGACGGCGTGATGAGCCAGAGTGAAACCCAGCTGCACAACCTGTGGAAGCTGCGCGAATACATCTCCGAGACCATTTCCCACTGGACGCCGTACAAGAACGACATTTCGGTCACGGTCTCGAAAGTCCCGGCCTTCCTCCAGGAAATCGACGCCATTGTCGGCAAGCATTACCCGGACTTCGAAATCGTCTGGTTCGGCCACATCGGCGACGGCAACCTGCACCTGAACATCCTCAAACCGGACAACCTGAGCAAGGACGAATTCTTTGCCAAGTGCGCAACGGTCAACAAGTGGGTGTTCGAGACAGTCGAGAAGTACAACGGCTCGATTTCCGCGGAACACGGCGTGGGCATGACCAAGCGTGATTACCTGACCTACAGCCGCTCGCCGGTGGAGATCGAGTACATGAAAGCGGTCAAGGCTGCGTTCGACCCGAACGGCATCATGAATCCGGGCAAGATCTTCGCGGTCTGAAGCCGGGCCGTGTCCAGATAAAGCACACAAGCAGGAGTCGGTAATGAGCTATCAGCACCAGTATGTCGACGGTACCCGGATCCATTTTCCGGTGGGCAAGGTGGTGTGCATCGGTCGCAACTACGCCGAGCACGCCAAGGAGCTGGACAACCCGGTACCTACCGAACCCCTGCTGTTTATCAAGCCGGGCAGTTGTGTGGTACCCCTGGAAGGCGGTTTCGCCATTCCCACCGAGCGTGGTTCGGTGCACTACGAAGCGGAAATCGCGGTGTTGATCGGCAAGCCGCTTTCCACCAAGCCCAGCCGCGAGGAAGTGCTGGATGCCATTTCCGGCTTTGCCCCGGCATTGGACCTGACCCTGCGGGACAAACAGGCCGAGCTCAAAGCCAAGGGCCTGCCCTGGGAAATCGCCAAGTCGTTCGACGGCGCGGCGGTGATCGCGCCCTTTGTGGTGGGCAGTACCTTTGCCGACCTGACCGACATCGGCATCCGCCTGACCATCAACGGTGAAGTACGCCAGGACGGCAACAGCGCCATCATGCTCAACCCCATAGTGCCGATGATCCAGTACATGGCCGGTTGTTTCTCCCTGCAGGCCGGCGATGTGATCCTCACGGGCACGCCGGTCGGGGTTGGGCCGCTGAATGTCGGCGATGAGCTGGTGCTGGAGCTTCCCGGCGCCAGCCGTTTCACCAGCAGCGTTCGTTGAGGCGAATCTTTCTGCGCTGGGCCCGGTAATCCAGGGCACGGCGCAGAGAGATCAGCGGCTTTAACCGATTTTTCACATCGTTCCCGGATAATTCCAAAGCTTATGGTTCGCGGATCTGAAATCCATGTGCTATTACCTTTGGCCGTGCTTCTGGAATCTGTGTGATGGACGCCCACCCTCTACCTAAACCTCACCTCATCCGCCGCTTGCGATTGCGCATGCGCTGGTATTCCTGGCTGCTGTTGGCAGGCGTGATCTGCTATGGCGTAGCCAGCCTCATGCATTGGGATGACCGTGGAGCGCTCTGGGTCCAGGAAGGCTTTGCCACTACCGCCGAACGCAGCTCCAGTATCTGGCTACCCAGCTACCGGGCGGTGATCGATGCCAAGGTCCTGCCAGGCATGGAGCGGGACGAAGCCTCCGATCTTTCCTATAGCCCCCAGACCAAGACCCTGTTTGCGGTGATGGGCAAGCATCCCTTCCTGGTGGAGTTGTCGCTGCAAGGCGACGTTCTGCGCAAGATGCCTCTGGTGGGCTGGAGCAACCCGGAAGGGGTGGCCGTCCTGGAGAATGGCCTGCTGGCAATTGTCGATGAGCGTGAGCACTCGCTGGTGATCGTCAAGGTCGATGCCAATACCCAGTCGCTGAATGTCGCGGACTTCCCCAAATACGACCTGGGCCCTTCGAAAGACCAGAACAAGGCGTTCGAAGCCATTGCCTGGAACCCGCGCAAGCAACAGTTGCTGCTGGGGGAGGAGCGCCCGCCGGCGCTGTTTACCTGGAGCAGCGACGGTAGCCAGGTACTCAAGGGCGACAAGCAGAAGCTGGCCAGCGACGAGCTCGACTTGCGCAACCTTTCGGCCCTGGGGATCGACCCGCGCACCGGTCATACCCTGGTGCTGTCGGCTGACTCCCACCTGCTGCTGGAGCTGGACGAGCAGGGCGAACAGGTCAGCTTCATGGCCCTGCTCGGTGGCTTCAATGGCCTGGAAAAAACCATTCCCCGGGCCGAAGGCGTGGCCATGGATGAGGCTGGCAACCTATATATGGTCAGCGAGCCCAACCTGTTCTATCGCTTCGAGAAACAGTGAGCCCCGGCCTGGCCCTGAGCCGGGCCGCTCGGAGCATTAAGCTTGAATTCAGGCGGCTGTGATATTTCATCAGCCTGTCCTGATTCGAGCCTGCCCGCCATGTATCGCCTCACCCGCCTGCAACCCCTTTATCTGATTCTCTGCCTGATGGCCGTGCTGCTGGCGGTGTTTGTCCATAACCACAGGCTGTGGCAGCGTGCCTGGTTCGACTGGCAATCCTACTGGCAGGTGACGGCCCCCCAATCCCTGGGGCTGGGTGATTACCGGGTCGTGCTGGAGGCGCAGCCCATCGAGGGGCTGGATGAGGTCTCGGCGCTGACCTTCGATCCGCTGCGCAACAGCCTGTTCACCGTGACCAACAAGAATGCCGAGCTGATCGAGCTGTCCCTGGACGGGCAGATCCTGCGCCGTATCGCTCTGGTGGGCTTTGGCGATCCGGAGGCGGTGGAATTCATCAGTGCCAATACCTATGTGATCAGTGACGAACGCCAGCAGCGGCTGATCAAGATCCAGCTGGACGATGAAACCACGGCGGTGGATGCGGCAGAGGCCGAGCAGATCACCCTGGGCGTGCACCTTGCCGGCAACAAGGGCTTCGAGGGGCTGGCCTACGACTCCCAGGGCAAGCGCCTGTTCGTCGCCAAGGAGCGCGACCCGATGCTGATCTATGAAGTGCAGGGCTTCCCCCATCAAGATCCGCAGCAGTCCTACAGGATGCATGTGGTGAACAACCCCGAGCGCGATGCCGGTCTATTCGTGCGTGACCTCTCCAGCTTGCAATACGACGAGCGCAGTGGCCACCTGCTGGCGCTGTCGGACGAGTCGCGGCTGGTGGTGGAGCTGGATGTCGAGGGGCGCCCGCTGAGTACCCTGGCCCTGGGCAAGTGGCGCCAGGGCCTGAGCAAGGCGGTGCCCCAGGCCGAGGGAATGGCCATGGATGACGCCGGTACCCTCTACCTGGTGAGCGAACCTAACCTGTTCTACGTCTTCAAGAAACCCATGTAGGCGCTGGCTTGCCAGCGAAGAGGCCTTGCGCCATCCACGCTGGCAAACGGGCGGCTCAGGCCTTGAGAGTTTTCACCCCTTGGGCAGTACCCAGCAGCAGTACATCGGCGGGACGTGCAGCGAACAGGCCATTGGTGACCACGCCGACAATGGCATTGATCTGGCTTTCCAGTTCCACCGGGTTGGTGATCTGCATGTTGTGCACGTCGAGGATGATGTTGCCGTTGTCGGTAATCACGCCTTCGCGATACACCGGGTCGCCGCCCAGTTTCACCAGTTCACGGGCCACGTGGCTGCGGGCCATGGGGATCACTTCCACCGGCAGCGGGAAGTTGCCCAGCACCGGCACCAGCTTGCTGGCATCGGCGATGCAGATGAACGTCTTGGCCACGGCAGCGACGATCTTTTCCCGAGTCAGGGCGGCGCCGCCGCCCTTGATCAGGTTCAGGTGCTCGTCGCTTTCGTCGGCGCCGTCGATGTAGAACTCCAGGTCGCTTACGGTGTTGAGCTCGTAGACTGGAATCCCGTGGCCCTTGAGGCGCGCGGCGGTGGCTTCGGAGCTGGCCACGGCGCCGTCGAAGGCGCCCTTGTGCAGGGCCAGGGCGTCGATGAAGCAGTTGGCGGTAGAGCCGGTGCCGACCCCGACGATGCTCTTGTCATCGAGTTTCGGGAGGATAAGGTCGACGGCGGCCTGGGCGACGGCCTGTTTGAGTTGATCCTGGGTCATGCGGGCTCCGAAGCGGGCAAGGGGGGCACAAAGGCCGGCATTATAGGCGCCGCGGCAGATCAGGTCATTGCCCGTTTGGCTAATCGGCCGGGCTTCAGAGAAGGCGAGGGGGCAGGCTAAAACCTCTGTATGCGTGTGGTCGCCCGGGCAAACGCTGGGTTAGACTCCTTGGCCCTGCCCAACCCGCTCAGTGATGCTTTCCGATGCTCGAACAGTACGTCAAGAAGATCCTCACCTCGCGCGTTTATGACGTTGCCGTAGAAACCCCATTGCAGACTGCCCGCCAGCTCTCCGAGCGGCTGGGCAATCAGGTCTGGCTCAAGCGTGAAGACTTGCAGCCGGTGTTCTCGTTCAAGATCCGTGGCGCCTACAACAAGCTGACCCAACTCAGCGACGCCGAGCGCGCCCGTGGCGTGGTCACTGCGTCGGCGGGCAATCACGCCCAGGGCCTGGCCCTGGCGGCCAAGGTGCTGGGGGTCAAGGCCACTATCGTGATGCCCAAGACCACCCCCGAGATCAAGGTCGAGGGCGTGCGCTCCCGTGGCGGCAAGGTGGTGCTGCACGGCGACACCTTCCCTGAAGCGCTGGCCTATTCCCTGAAGCTGGTGGACGAGAAGGGTTATGTCTACATCCATCCCTACGATGATCCGCACACCATTGCCGGGCAGGGCACGGTGGCCATGGAGATTCTGCGCCAGCACCCCGGCCCGCTGGATGCGATCTTCGTTCCGGTCGGCGGCGGCGGCCTGATCGCCGGCATCGCGGCCTATGTGAAGTACTTGCGCCCGGAGATCAAGGTCATCGGCGTCGAGCCGGACGACTCCAACTGCCTGCAGGCGGCCATGGCCGCCGGCGAGCGCGTGGTGCTGCCGACCGTGGGGATCTTCGCCGACGGCGTGGCGGTGGCGCAGATTGGCCAGCACACCTTCGACATCTGCAAGGATTATGTGGACGAAGTGATTACCGTCAGTACCGACGAGATCTGTGCGGCAATCAAGGATATCTACGACGATACCCGCTCGATCACCGAACCTGCCGGCGCCCTGGGCGTGGCCGGGATCAAGAAGTACGTCGAGCAGCGCGGTATCACCGGGCAGACCCTGGTGGCCATCGACTCCGGGGCCAACGTCAACTTCGACCGCCTGCGCCACGTGGCCGAGCGCGCCGAACTGGGCGAAGGCCGCGAAGCCATCATCGCCGTGACCATTCCCGAGAAGCCCGGCAGCTTCAAGGCCTTCTGCGAGGCGGTGGGCAAGCGCCAGATCACCGAGTTCAACTACCGCTACAACACCGGCAGCGAGGCGCACATCTTCGTCGGCGTGCAGACCCACCCGGAAAACGATCCGCGCAGCGCTCTGATCGCCAGCCTGACCGAACAGGGCTTTCCGGTGATCGATCTGACCGACAACGAACTGGCTAAGCTGCACATCCGCTACATGGTCGGCGGCCATGCCGAGAAGGTCAGCGACGAAGTGGTGCTGCGCTTCGAGTTCCCGGAGCGCCCCGGGGCGCTGTTCAACTTCCTCAACAAGCTGGGCGGGCGCTGGAACATCTCGATGTTCCACTACCGCAACCATGGTGCGGCGGATGGCCGGGTAGTCGCCGGCCTGCAAGTGCCGGCCGATGAGCGTCACCTGGTGCCCGCGGCGCTGGAGCAGATCGGCTATCCGTACTGGGATGAAAGCGACAACCCGGCCTACCAGCTGTTCCTGGGCTGAACGACTACGCTGAGGATCGGAGCCTTAAGGAAGCGAAAACATGGAAACACTGACCACGCTGAAGATGCTTCATGTACTGGCCACCGTGCTGCTATTGGGTAGTGCGCTGGGGCTGGCGATTTGGGTCTGGCGCCTGCGCCGTCAAGGAGATGCCACGGTTTATAGCCGGGTGTTGCACCGTCCGGGCCTGTTCGGCTGGCTGTTGCTGGCGCTGGGCATGCTGACCTTGCCGTTCAGCGGCTGGTGGCTGGTGCATCTGGTGGGCTGGCCGCTGGGGCAGACCTGGGTCCTGGGTTCCAGTGTGCTCTACACCCTGGGGGCTCTGGCCTGGCTGTGGCTGATGGTGCGCCTCAACCGCCTGCGGGTGGCCAAGGTTGCCAGCGGCCTGGCGTTCACCCTGGTGCTGGCGGTGTTCAGCGCCGCCTGTTTCGTGACCGTTGCCGGTCTTATGGGCGCCAAGCCGGTCTAACTCTCAAGGATTGCCATGAAGGTCGTTCTGGTGGGGGCCACAGGGTTTGTCGGCCGTCATCTGCTGGCGGCATTGCACGCTGCCGGCCATCAGTTGATTGCCACCAGCCGTCACCCGCAGCCCCAGGGGTTGCCCGGGGTGGAGTGGCGCCAGCTGGATCTCGATCGGCTGGGCCACGAGCCCCAGCCCTTTGTCCTGCCTGCCGACACCGACCTGCTGATCAACGCCGCAGGGCTGTTGAGCACTGATGCGCGGGCGTTGAGCCTGACCCAGGACCGGGGTACCCGCGCGCTGTTCGATCTGGCGGCGGCCCGGGGCGTGCGGGTACTGCAGATTTCCGCATTGGGGGCCGGGATCCTGCCCCAGGTGCCGTTCCTTGCCAGCAAGGCGGCGGCGGATGATTACCTGCTGCAGCTGGGGGTGCCAGCGGTGGTGCTGCGGCCATCGCTGGTGCTCGGCGCTGGCGGTGCCAGCAGCGGCTGGCTGACGAGGCTGTCACCCTGGCCGCTGATTCCCCTGCTGTCCGCCAAGGCGCAGATGCAGCCCTTGCATATAGAGGACTTGAGTGCCGCGGTGCTGGCGTTGCTCAGGCAGTGGCCGCAGGAAGCCATGGTCCTGCCCCTGGTCGGCCCGGAACGCATGACCATGGCGCAACTGCTCGATCGCCTGCGGTCGGCCCAGGGCTGGGCCCCGGCGCGTTACTTCAAGCTGCCATCAGTCTTGCTGCGGCTGGTGGCTGCGGCTGGCGATCGCCTGGGCTGGCGAGCCTTGAACCGGCAGAGCCTGGCCATGGCCCGCCACGACAACCTGGCGGATCCAGAGGTGCTGGCCTCGGTCTGCGGGTATCACGCGGCGCCGCTGGCGGCCCGCTTGCAAGATTGGCCGCAGGCGGCGCAAAGCACCCAACTGGCCCTGCGCCCGCTGTTGCTGGCAGTGATGGTGCTGATCTGGCTGGGTACCGCGCTGGTGTGCATCGGCCCGGGTTACGACTGGGGCCTGCGGATCATGGCCGAGGCTGGCGTGCAGGGTGTATGGGCGGCCCTGGCGGTGATCGGCGGTTCACTCTGCGATGCGCTACTGGGTGTCGGCCTGCTGCTGCGGCGCTGGCGCCGGCGAGCCTTGCAGGCGCAGTTGGGGCTGATGTTCGGCTACACCCTGATCATCAGCCTGATCCTGCCGCACTTCTGGTTTGACCCTTATGCCGCCGTCGCCAAGAATCTGGTGCTGATGGTGGCGACCCTATGGCTGCTGTGGACTGAACCCCGCCAATGAGCGCTTACCTGCTGTTGAAAACCCTGCATATCCTGTCCTCCACCGTGCTGTTCGGCCTCGGCGCGGGGTCGGCCTATTACGCCCTGCGGGCCTGGCGCAGTGGCCGGGTGGAAGTGATCGCCGTGACCTTCAAGCACCTGGTGTTCGCCGACTGGGCCTTTACCGCCACCACAGCGGTGTTCCAGCCGTTGAGCGGGCTGGGGCTGGTACACCTGGCAGGCTGGTCGCTGCAGCAGGCGTGGCTGATGTGGAGCCTGGGGCTGTATGTGGTGGCGGGGCTGTGCTGGCTGCCGGTGGTCTGGTTGCAGATCCGAGTGCACAAGATGGCCGAGCAGGCCCTGCAGGATGGGGCGCCGATGCCGCTGCGGGCAACCCTTTATATGCGCTGGTGGTTTGCCCTGGGCTGGCCGGCGTTCCTGGCCTTCATGGCGATTTTCTATCTGATGGTGGCCAAGCCGGCGTAGGTTTTTTTCGCCGGCAAGCCAGCGCCTACAGCCGGCTCGCCGGCGAGCTGTCTAGTCGCGCAGGCTGATGACCGGCCAGCCACGTTTCTCGGCCTCGGCTCGCAGGTTCGGGTCCGGGTCGACGGCCACGGCGGTGGTCACTTGCTCCAGCAGGGGCAGGTCGTTCATCGAATCGCTGTAGAAGTAGCTGTCTTCCAGGCTGTGGCCGGTCTCTTCCAGCCAGCGGTTGAGGCGGGTGACCTTGCCTTCACGGAAGCACGGCACATCGGTACTGCGCCCGGTGTAGCGGCCATCCTGCATTTCGCATTCGGTGGCGATCAGGGTTTCCACGCCCAGGCGTTCGGCAATCGGCGCGGTCACGAAGCGGTTGGTCGCGGTGATGATCACCAGCTTGTCGCCGGCAGCGCGGTGCTCGTCCAGCAGGGCCTGGGCCTTGGGCAGGAGGATCGGCTCGATGCAGTCGCGCATGAAGTCGCGGTGCCACTCTTCGAGCACGGCCATGTCGGTGCGGCCGAGGATTTCCAGGCAGAAGTTCAGGTAGGCGGCATTGTCGAGCTTGCCGGCCAGGTAATCCTGATAGAACTCGTCGTTGCGGGTCTTGTAGGCGACGGCGTCGAGGAAGCCCCGCTCGCACAGGTAGTCGCCCCAGGCGTGGTCGCTGTCGCCGCCCAAAAGCGTGTTGTCCAAGTCGAATAAAGCCAGGCGCATTGCAGTTACTCGCTGAAAAGTCGCGGAAAAAGGTGCCCAGAATACGGTCTTTTCACAAGAGTGCACATAAGCTAAGCAGCCTCGTTGCTGCATTCCCAAGCTTTGTGGAACAATGCGGCGACATGCGTTTGCGAGGTTGTAGCCGTGATCGACCCCGATGGTTTCCGCCCCAATGTCGGGATCATTCTGACCAATGATGCCGGACAGGTGCTATGGGCTCGCCGTATCAATCAAGATGCCTGGCAGTTTCCTCAAGGGGGAATCAACCCCGATGAGACGCCAGAAGACGCCTTGTATCGCGAGTTGAACGAAGAAGTGGGGCTGGAGCGCGAAGATGTGCAAATTCTCGCCTGCACCCGGGGCTGGTTGCGCTATCGTTTGCCGCAGCGTCTGGTCCGGACCCACAGCCAACCGCTGTGCATCGGCCAGAAGCAGAAATGGTTTCTCCTGCGCCTGATCTCCAACGAGCAGCGGGTGCGGATGGATTTGACCGGTAAACCGGAATTCGATGGCTGGCGCTGGGTCAGTTATTGGTATCCGTTGGGCCAGGTGGTGACATTCAAGCGCGAAGTGTATCGCCGCGCTCTCAAAGAGCTTGCCCCGCGCCTTTTAGTGCGCGACTGACGACGGAGTTCGACCCCGAGCCATGCTCAATACGCTGCGCAAGATCGTCCAGGAAGTTAACTCCGCCAAGGATCTCAAGGCGGCGTTGGGGATTATTGTATTGCGCGTCAAAGAGGCCATGGGCAGCCAGGTCTGCTCGGTCTATCTGCTGGACCCGGAAACCAACCGTTTCGTCCTGATGGCCACCGAGGGCTTGAACAAGCGCTCCATCGGCAAGGTCAGCATGGCCCCCAACGAAGGCCTGGTCGGCCTGGTGGGCACTCGCGAAGAACCCCTTAACCTGGAAAATGCCGCCGATCACCCGCGTTATCGCTACTTCGCCGAAACCGGTGAGGAGCGTTATGCCTCGTTCCTCGGTGCCCCGATCATTCACCACCGTCGGGTGGTGGGCGTACTGGTCATCCAGCAGAAAGAGCGCCGTCAGTTCGATGAGGGCGAAGAAGCCTTCCTGGTGACCATGAGCGCCCAACTGGCCGGGGTGATCGCCCATGCCGAGGCCACCGGGTCGATCCGTGGCCTGGGACGCCAGGGCAAGGGCATCCAGGAAGCCAAGTTCGTCGGCGTACCCGGCTCCCCTGGGGCGGCGGTGGGCAGCGCGGTGGTGATGTTGCCGCCAGCCGACCTGGATGTGGTACCGGACAAGCACGTCACCGACATCGACGCCGAACTGGCCCTGTTCAAGAGCGCCCTGGAAGGGGTGCGGGCCGATATGCGCGCGCTGTCGGAAAAGCTCGCTACCCAATTGCGCCCTGAAGAGCGTGCGTTGTTCGACGTCTACCTGATGATGCTCGACGACGCCTCCCTGGGCAGTGAAGTGAAGGCCGTGATCAAGACCGGGCAATGGGCCCAGGGCGCGTTGCGCCAGGTGGTCACCGATCACGTCAACCGTTTCGAACTGATGGACGATGCCTACCTGCGCGAGCGGGCCTCGGACGTCAAGGACCTGGGCCGCCGGCTCCTGGCCTACCTGCAGGAAGAGCGCCAGCAGACCCTGGTCTATCCCGACAACACCATCCTGGTCAGTGAAGAACTGACCCCGGCCATGCTCGGCGAAGTGCCGGAAGGCAAGCTGGTGGGCCTGGTCTCGGTGCTGGGTTCGGGCAACTCCCACGTGGCGATCCTGGCCCGGGCCATGGGCATCCCGACGGTGATGGGCCTGGTGGACCTGCCGTACTCCAAGGTCGACGGCATCCAGATGATCGTCGACGGCTACCACGGCGAGGTCTACACCAACCCCAGCGACGTGCTGCGCAAGCAGTTCGCCGATGTGGTGGAAGAAGAACGGCAACTGGCCCAGGGCCTGGATGCGCTGCGCGACCTTCCCTGCATCACCCCCGATGGCCACCGCATGCCGCTGTGGGTCAACACCGGCCTGCTGGCCGATGTAGCCCGGGCGCAGAAGCGCGGTGCAGAAGGCGTGGGCCTGTATCGCACCGAAGTGCCGTTCATGATCAACCAGCGCTTCCCCAGCGAGAAGGAACAGCTGGCGATCTATCGCGAACAGCTGGCGGCCTTCCACCCGCAACCGGTGACCATGCGCAGCCTGGACATCGGCGGCGACAAGTCGCTGTCGTACTTCCCGATCAAGGAAGACAACCCCTTCCTTGGCTGGCGCGGGATCCGCGTGACCCTCGACCACCCGGAGATCTTCCTGGTGCAGGCCCGGGCGATGCTCAAGGCCAGCGAAGGCCTGAACAATTTGCGCATCCTGCTGCCGATGATTTCCGGCATCCACGAGCTGGAAGAAGCCTTGCACCTGATCCACCGGGCCTGGGGCGAAGTGCGCGATGAAGGCACTGACGTACCCATGCCGCCAGTGGGGGTGATGATCGAAATCCCCGCCGCGGTGTACCAGACCAGGGAACTGGCGCGCCAGGTGGACTTCCTCTCGGTGGGCTCCAACGACCTGACCCAGTACCTGCTGGCGGTGGACCGCAACAACCCACGGGTGGCCGATCTCTACGACTACCTGCACCCGGCGGTGCTGCAAGCGCTGCAGAACGTGGTGCGTGATGCCCATGCCGAAGGCAAGCCAGTGAGCATCTGCGGCGAGATGGCCGGTGATCCGGCGGCGGCGGTGCTGTTGATGGCGATGGGTTTTGACAGCCTGTCGATGAACGCCACCAACCTGCCGAAAGTGAAGTGGATGCTGCGTCAGGTCAGCATGACCAAGGCCAAGGAACTGCTGGCGGAAATGATGACCATCGACAACCCGCAAGTTATCCACAGTTCGCTGCAACTGGCGCTGAAGAAACTCGGGCTGGCGCGGATGATCAATCCGGCTTCGAGCAAGACCCTGTAACCGGGTTGTTTTCTTCGCCGGCAAGCCGGCTCCTACAGAAACGTTCGTGGGAGTCGGCGTGCCAGGGACCGCTTCAGACCTTCAGTTCGACCTCTCCCAGATGCCCGCCATAAGGGCCGAAGCTGCGTTCCAGCAGATGCCGCGAGCCATCGGCGTGGACGATCAGTGCCGTGCTGGCTCGTGTGCCGTAGCTGGGGCTGGCGATGAACACGCTGGACAGCAGGCTTTCGGTGGCCAAGCCCACGCCGGTGTCCGGCAGGTCGGCGAAGGGCGCTGTCTGCGGGTCGCTCAAGAGCGCCAGCAGTGCCTGGGGCTGGGGATCATGCAACACCTCTTGCAACGCCGCCTTGGCCTTGAGCAGCTTGGGCCAGGGCGTGTCGAGCCCGGCATTGGAGAGGCCGTAGACCCCAGGTTCCAGGCGCTGCGGCTGCGGGTCCCGGGCGTTGTAGTGCCACAGCTGCTCGGCATTGCCCAGCAGCAGGTTGAACCCGGCGTACTCCACCGAGCGCCCGACTACATCGCGCAAATAATCATCCAGTGGCACGTCGCCGGCGAGAAAGCGGGCCACCAGTTCACCCCGGGAGCGCCGCGCCGGAGGCTGATGCGGGTTGCGGATATTGGTCAGGGCGGCAAAGCGGCCCTCGGCGCCGACCCCGAGCCAGGTGCCGCCGGCTTCCAGGTCGCGACCGGCGTGGATCTGCGGCAATTCCGGCCACTGCCCCAGGGGCAGGCTCGGCCGCGCGTAGAATTCATCACGGTTGGCCGCGACGATCAGTGGCTGAGCATGACCCGGCCGCCAGGCGAAAACGATCAAGCACATTAAGGTGGCCCCCTGTGTGTTTTTGCCCACTTTACGCACAGATCCGGCGGGTATCCATCGCCATCCAGTGGAGTCCGGGGCGGCGCTTCCGTTACCATGCCGATCTCTTTTTCGGATGCTCCCATGGAATTTCTGCTCTATCTGCTGCTGGGCGCCTGTGCAGGCGTGCTGGCCGGGCTGTTCGGCGTGGGCGGCGGGATCATCATAGTCCCGGTGCTGGTGTTCAGCTTCACCCTGCAAGGCTTCGATGTCTCGGTGCTGACCCATCTGGCGGTCGGCACCTCCCTGGCCAGCATCATCTTTACCTCGGTCAATGCGGTGCGCGAGCACCATCGGCGTGGCGCTGTGCGCTGGCCGATCTTCGCCTGGATGACCGTGGGTATCCTCTTGGGGGCCGGTTTCGGCGCACTGACCGCCGAAGCGATCTCCGGCCCGCACCTGCAGAAAATCATTGGTGTGTTTGCCCTCGTGGTGGCCCTGCAGATGACCCTGGAGCTCAAGCCCAAGGCCAGCCGCCAGGTGCCCGGCAAGCTGGGTCTGACGGCCGCCGGCGGTGTGATTGGCTGGGCCTCGGCGATCTTCGGCATCGGCGGGGGCTCCCTCACCGTGCCTTTTCTCACCTGGCGCAGCGTGCCCATGCAGCAGGCGGTGGCCACCTCATCGGCCTGCGGTTTGCCCATTGCCCTGGCCAGTGCCTTAAGTTTCATGATTCTGGGCTGGCATGATCCGCTGCTCCCGGCCCATAGTCTCGGTTTCGTTTATTTGCCGGCCCTGTTGGGCATTGCCCTGACCAGCATGGTGTTCGCCCGCATCGGCGCGCGCCTGGCCCACAAACTGTCGCCACGCCTGTTGAAACGCCTGTTCGCCGCGCTACTGTTCTGCGTGGGGCTCAGCTTCCTGTTCTGAGTGGTGACGCAATCCTGGCTTAATCCTGGGCTGGCAGTTTGCCCCGGGAATCTGAAGTTCTAACCCTTACGAGGAGTCGCAATGCTGCCTTACCCGCAGATTGATCCGGTGGCCCTGGCCATCGGCCCGCTGAAAATCCACTGGTACGGCCTGATGTACCTGATCGGCATTGGCGGTGCCTGGTTGCTGGCGTCGCGCCGCCTGAACCGTTTCGATCCGACCTGGAGCAAGGAGAAGCTCTCGGACATGGTGTTCTGGATGTCCATGGGGGTGATAGTCGGCGGCCGCCTGGGTTATGTGCTGTTCTACGACCTGAGCGCCTACCTGGCCAACCCGACCCTGATCTTCGAAGTGTGGAAGGGCGGCATGTCGTTCCACGGTGGTTTCATCGGGGTGATGCTGGCGGCCTGGTGGTTCGGCAAGCGCAACAACAAGACCTTCTTCGAGCTGATGGATTTCGTCGCGCCGATGGTGCCGATCGGCCTGGGCGCCGGGCGCATCGGCAACTTCATCAACGCTGAATTGTGGGGCAAGCCCACCGATCTGCCCTGGGCCATGGTGTTCCCGCCGTTCAGCGATCCGGCGCAATTGCCGCGCCATCCCTCGCAGCTGTATCAGTTCGCCCTGGAAGGCGTGGCGCTGTTTTTGATCCTCTGGCTGTTCTCGCGCAAACCCCGCCCGACCATGGCGGTTTCCGGTATGTTCGCCCTGTTCTACGGGATCTTCCGTTTCATCGTCGAGTTCGTCCGGGTGCCGGACGCCCAGCTGGGCTACCTGGCCTGGAACTGGCTGACCATGGGTCAGGTTCTGTGCGTGCCGATGATTCTCGGTGGCCTGGGGTTGATCTGGCTGGCTTATCATCGCGCTCCGGCCAAGAGCGCGGCGCAATAAATTCGAACCCCGGGGCGTGCCCTGGGTTCAAGGATGCAGGTAATTCATGAAGCAATATCTTGATCTGGTGGCCCACGTCATCAACAACGGCACCAAGCAGGCCAACCGCACCGGTGTGAACACCATCAGCTTCCCCGGGGCCATGCTGCGCTACGACCTCAAGGAAGGTTTCCCGGCCATCACCACCCGCAAGATGGCCTTCAAGTCGGCCATCGGCGAGATGGTCGGCTTCCTGCGCGGGGTGAACAACGCCGCCGAGTTTCGCGCGCTGGGCTGTAAGGTCTGGGACCAGAACGCCAACGAAAACGCCCAGTGGCTGGCCAACCCGTTCCGCCAGGGCGACGACGACCTGGGTGAGATCTACGGCGTGCAGTGGCGCAAGTGGCCGGCCTACAAACAGATCAAGACCAGCAACCAGGCGGCCATCGACCTGGCGCTGAGCCAGGGCTACCGGCAGATCGCCGCGGGCGAGGAAGACGGCCAGGGCTACGTGGTGCTGTACAAGGCCATCGACCAGGTGCGCCAGTGCGTCGACACCATCATCAACGACCCGGGCAGCCGGCGGATCCTGTTCCACGGCTGGAACTGCGCCCAGCTGGATGAAATGGCCTTGCCGCCGTGCCACTTGCTGTACCAGTTCCACCCCAATGTCGAGACTCGGGAAATCTCCCTGACCCTCTACATCCGTTCCAACGACCTGGGTCTGGGCACGCCGTTCAACCTCACCGAGGGCGCGGCGCTGCTGAGCCTGATCGGCCGCCTGACCGGCTACACCCCGCGCTGGTTCACCTATTTCATCGGTGATGCCCACGTCTATGAAAACCACCTGGACATGCTCAACGAACAGCTCAAGCGCGAGCCGTTCCCGATGCCCAAGCTGGTGATTTCCGAGCGTGTGCCGGAGTTCGCCAAGACCGGCGTCTACCAGCCGGAGTGGCTGGAGCTGATCGAACCGAGCGACTTCTCCCTGGAAGGCTATGAGCACCACGCGCCGATGACGGCGCCGATGGCGGTCTGAGCATCCAGCTGCTGTAGCAAGGGCCGCATGGCCCTTGTCGATTGATCCTGTTGCCCTTATCAACCTGTGCCCGGAGCCGTTCCGGGCATGGCTGTGCCCGGCGACCAGCTACGCTCTGAGTAGCGGCCCTGCCAGGTGCGGGGTGTGGTCCTTGTGACATTCAACGTGAGCCCCGAATGGAAGAACTCAATCACAGCCTGTTCCTGGCCATCAACGCCAGTGCCGGGGCGTCCATGCCGATGCGTGCACTGGCGATTTTCCTCGCGCAATGGGTGGTACTCAGCGTGCCGCTGCTGCTGGTGGTGTTCTGGGTTTTCGGCGAGCGCCGCCAGCGCATGATCGTGTTGCTCGCGGGCCTGAGCATTGTCCTGGCCCTGGTCTGCAACCTGCTGATCCGTGAGCTGTGGTTCCATCCGCGGCCGTTCATGATCGGCCTGGGGCAGAACTTCCTCGCCCACGCGCCCGGGGCATCCTTCCCCAGCGATCACGCCAGTGGCATGTTCGCCATGGCTTTCGCGCTGATCCTGGCCAGCCTGCGCAAGACCGGGCTGGTGATGCTGGGCCTGGCGATCCTGGTGAGTTGGGCACGGGTCTACCTGGGGGTGCATTTTCCTTTCGACATTCTGGGTGGCTGCCTGGTGGGGGGGCTCAGCGCCTGGCTGGTTCGCCAGGGGCTGGCCTGGCAGCAACTGGACCAGCGGCTGCTGGCAATCCTGGAAGGGGCTTATCTGCGGCTGACGGCCAGCGTTCGGCGCGGCGCCTGAAACCGCGCCAGGGGTTCAGTGCCCGTGGCTGCGCCCGACATGGGAGGGCTCGCTCTCATTGGGGGCCACCGAGCCGCTGACTTCCAGGCGCTGGAGAATTCCGCAGTGCTCAAGGTCCGGGCCCTCGCTGCAGCGCTGGCGCAGGTCCAGCAGTTGTTCCTGCAGGGCCAGCAAGCCGTCGATGCGCGCCTTGACGTGATGGATATGCTCGTCGATCAGGGCGTTGACGCTGGCGCACTGGCCCTGGGGGCTGTCGCGCAGGTTGAGCAGGCTGCGGATCTCCTCCAGGGTCATGTCCAGGCTGCGGCAATTGCGGATAAAGGTCAGGCGCTCGGTGTGGGCCTGGGTGTAGAGGCGATAGTTGCCTTCACTGCGGGCCGGTTCCGGCAGCAGCCCTTCGCGCTCGTAGTAACGGATGGTCTCGACCTGACAGTCGGTGAGTTTCGCCAGTTCGCCAATCTTCATTGCCGTCGTCTCCGAATGGGTGCTTGACCCTATAGTGGCTACAGGGTGTTCACTTTGCAACAAGCACCTTAATTCGGAAGGGACCCTAATGAGCGATTCTCTCCACCGCCCGCGCAAAGCCGCGGATCAGCAGCCCAAGGCTGATCACGACCACAGCCATGGCCACAGCCATTCCCATGCGCCCGCGGGCAAGTTGCAGCCGGTCAAGGCACACGATCATGCCGCCCACGGCGCATCCTGCTGCGGTTCCGCCGACCTGGCGCCGTCCAGGGTCACCCTGAGCGAGACCCCGACCGCCGGCGCGCGCTTGAGCAGCTTTCGCATCGAAGCCATGGACTGCCCCACCGAACAGACCCTGATCCAGAACAAGCTGGGCAAGCTGGCCGGGGTCCAGGCGCTGGAGTTCAACCTGATGAACCGCGTGCTGGGGGTGACTCACGACCTGCCGAGCACCGCGCCTATCATCGAGGCAGTCAAGTCCCTGGGCATGCACGCCGAACCCCTGGAGCAGGAGGGCGACCAAGCCGCGCCTGCCGCCGCGCCCGTGAAGAAGCCCTGGTGGCCGCTGGCCCTGTCCGGTATCGGCGCGCTGGCTGCCGAGGTCATCCATTTCACCAATGCCGCGCCCGATTGGGTGATTGCCCTGGTGGCCCTGGTGTCGATCCTCAGTGGCGGCCTGACCACCTACAAGAAGGGCTGGATCGCCCTGAAGAACCGCAACCTCAACATCAATGCCCTGATGAGCATCGCCGTGACCGGCGCCGTGCTGATCGGCCAGTGGCCGGAAGCGGCGATGGTGATGTTCCTGTTCACCGTGGCGGAATTGATCGAGGCCCGTTCCCTGGATCGGGCGCGCAACGCCATCAGCGGCCTGATGCAGATGACCCCGGAACGGGTCACGGTGCAGCAGGCAGACGGCAACTGGAGCGAACAGGAAGCGAAAAACGTCGAGCTGGGCGCACTGGTACGGGTGCGTCCCGGCGAGCGCATCGGCCTGGATGGCGAGGTCGTGTCCGGCAACTCCACCATCGACCAGGCGCCGATCACCGGTGAAAGCCTGCCGGTGGAAAAGACTGTGGGCGACAAGGTTTTCGCCGGCACCATCAACCAGGCCGGCTCCCTGGAATACCGAGTGACTGCCGCCGCCAACAATTCGACCCTGGCGCGGATCATCCACGCCGTGGAGCAGGCCCAGGGGGCCCGGGCTCCGACCCAGCGCTTCGTTGACAGTTTCTCGAAAATCTATACCCCGGCGGTATTCGCCTTCGCCCTGGCGGTGGCGCTGATTCCGCCGCTGTTCATGGGCGGCGTCTGGTTCGACTGGATCTACCGCGCCCTGGTGCTGCTGGTAGTGGCTTGCCCCTGCGCCCTGGTGATCTCTACCCCGGTGAGCATTGTCAGCGGCCTGGCGGCTGCCGCGCGCAAGGGCATCCTGGTCAAGGGCGGGGTCTACCTGGAAGGCGGCTACAAACTCGACTACCTGGCCCTGGACAAGACCGGCACCATCACCCATGGCAAGCCGGTGCAGACCGACTTCCTGTCCCTGGACCCGCTGGCCCAGGACACCGCCCCGGCCCTGGCCGCAAGCCTGGCAGGGCGTTCCGACCACCCGGTATCCCTGGCCATTGCCCAGGCGGCTGTGGATAAGCAGTTGGCCATGCACCCTGTGGATAACTTCGAGGCCCTGACCGGCCGAGGCGTGCGCGGCGAGATCAACGGCGAGCTGTACCACCTGGGCAACCATCGTCTGGTGGAAGAGCTGGGCCTGTGTTCCCCGGCCCTGGAAGAAAAACTCTTCGCCCTGGAGAAGCAGGGCAAGACGGTGGTCCTGCTGCTGGACCGCAATGGCCCGCTGGCGCTGTTCGCCGTGGCCGATACGGTGAAGGAATCCAGCCGCGAAGCCATCCAGCAATTGCATGAGCTGGGGATCAAGACCCTGATGCTCACCGGCGACAACCCGCATACCGCCCAGGCCATCGCGGCCCAGGTGGGTATCGACCAGGCCCGGGGCGACCTGCTGCCCACCGACAAGCTGCAGGCCATCGAAGACCTGTACGCCCAGGGCCACCGGGTGGGCATGGTGGGCGACGGCATCAACGACGCACCGGCCCTGGCCCGCGCCGAGATCGGTTTCGCCATGGCTGCGGCGGGCACCGACACCGCCATCGAGACCGCGGATGTGGCCCTGATGGACGATGATCTACGCAAGATCCCGGCGTTTATCCGCCTGTCGCGCCAGACCTCAGTGGTGCTCAAGCAAAATATCGTCCTGGCCCTGGTCATCAAGGCGATCTTTCTTGGGGTAACCTTTGCCGGGCTGGCCACCATGTGGATGGCAGTGTTCGCCGACATGGGCGTGAGCCTGTTGGTGGTGTTCAACGGTCTGCGCCTGCTGCGCAAATAAGCAACGAGAGAACCCAGTGCTGAGTGCCGAGCTGAAGGCTTTTTACATGGTCGCCCGCCTGGGCAGCATTACCCAGGCGGCGAAGAAGCTCGGCCTCAGCCAGCCCACGGTGACTACCCAGGTCCGCAACCTGGAGAGCCAGTACGCGGTGGAGCTGTTCTACCGAGGCGGCCGCCGCCTGAGCCTGAGCGATGAGGGCGCGCGCTTGCTGCCGATGGTCAAGGAGCTGCTGCAGAAAGAGTCGGATATCGAATTCTTCCTGCGCAACTGCGGGCAGGTGCAGGGCACGCTGCGTATCGCCGCCACCGCGCCTTACTACATCCTCGATCTGGTGAAGACTTTCCGCCAGCGCCTGCCCCAGGTGGAGGTCTCGGTGGAAATCGGCAACTCCCAGCAGGTCCTGGAGGCACTGGAAGACTATCGGGTGGATGTGGCCGCTTCCTCCCAACTGCTAGAGGATTCGCGGTTGGTCCGTCGGGTGCTGGGCAGTGACCCGCTGGTGCTGGCGGTGCATCGCAACCACCCCCTGGCGGCGCTGGATCACGTGCCCCTCAACGCCCTGGCCGGGCATACGCTGCTGATGCGCGAACCCGGCTCCACCACCCGCAGCCTCACCGAAGGTCTGCTGAAGAACGCCAACGTCAGTTTTGGTCCGCTGTTGGAGATCGGCAGCCGTGAATCGATCCGCGAGGCGGTGCTGCGCAATATCGGCATCAGCATCATTGCCCGCCAGGAAGTGCCCCACGATCCGCAACTGCGGGTACTGACCATCGAAAACGCGCCGCAGATCGCCGAGTACCTGTATTGCCTCAAGGAGCGCAAGAACGCCCGCCTTCCCGCCGCTTTTTTGGGCCTGGCCCAGGAAATGGCTCCCGCCTGAAAGATCTGCATCGGCCATGCCGATGCCTTCGCGAGCACATGACTGACAAGTGAACCTAAATCCCTGAATACCACTATCGGTCGTTTTTGCCTTACTGCCATATGACCGACGCATTGCAACTCTAGGATTTGCCTCATCTGCTAGATGAGGTGCGTCCATGAACAACTCCGCTGCAACTGCCCTGAGCAACCCCGGTGCGCCGATGAAGGTGCGCGGTATCCACAAGCGCTTCGGTGCCTTCACCGCGCTGGATAACGTGTCCCTGGACGTCGCCGCCGGTGAGCTGGTGTGCCTGCTGGGGCCGTCCGGCTGCGGCAAGACCACCTTGCTGCGCTGCATCGCCGGCCTGGAACGCCAGGACCAGGGCGAGTTGTACCTCGGGGATCGGGACGTGTCGCTGCTGGCGCCCCAGGCCCGGGACTACGGGATCCTGTTCCAGTCCTACGCGCTGTTCCCCAACCTCACGGTAGAAGCCAACATCGCCTACGGCCTGTCCGGCAGTGGCCGCGAAGAAGCGCGCAAGCGCGTGGCGCAGATGCTGGAGCTGGTGGGGCTGACCGGCAGCGAGAAGAAGTACCCCGGCCAGCTGTCCGGCGGCCAGCAGCAGCGCGTGGCCCTGGCCCGTGCCTTGGCGCCGGCGCCGTCGTTGCTGCTGCTGGACGAGCCGATGTCGGCCCTGGACGCACGGGTGCGCGAGCACCTGTGCACCGAGCTGCGCCAGCTGCAGCGGCGCCTGGGGATCACCACCCTGATGGTTACCCACAACCAGGACGAAGCCATGCTGATGGCCGACCGCATTGCCGTGATGAATAACGGCAAGGTCGAGCAGTACGCCACACCCCAGGAAATCTATGACCGTCCGGCCACGCCGTTCGTCGCCGAATTCGTCGGCCAGGGCAACTGGCTACCCTTCAGCCGCAACAGCGACAGCCATGCCCAGGTTGGCGGCATGAATGTGCGCCTGGCCGACGGCTCGGCCAAGACCGCCTCGGGCCGGCTGTTCTGCCGCCCGGAAGCCATCAGCGTGAATCCGCCGGTGCACGAGGAAAACCTGTTCCCGGCCAAGGTCCGCGAGATCACCTTCCTCGGCAATCGCTGCCGCATGAGCTTCGAGCTCAATCAACTGCCGGGGCATGCGCTGCTGGCTGAACTGGCACCGGAAGCCATGCCGCGCCTGGGGGCCCAGGATATCTGGGTCGCCTTGCCGCCGCGCAGCCTCCAGGTGTTTGCCTAAGATGACCGCGCACATGTCCCTGCCGCTACCCGCCAAGCGGGCGCGCCAGGCTTCCCGTGCCGAGATCGGCGACCGTATTTTTGTCGTCGGCGGCAAGGTCCTGCTTCTGCTCCTGCTGGGTGTAGCGGTGCTGTTACCCCTGTTGGCGATCTTCTGGCGCGGCTTCAGCGCCGAGGCCGGGCAGGGCGGAGGCTGGCTGGCGGCTCGCGAGCTGGTGGCCAGCGAAAACTTCCACTGGTTGCTGGGTAACAGCCTGAAGGTCTCCCTCAGCGTGGCCGCCATCGTCGTGCCCCTGGCCTACCTGTTCGCCTACGCCCTGCAACGCACGCTGATTCCCGGCAAGGGCATCTGGCGCGGCCTGTCGCTGTTGCCGCTGATGGCGCCGTCGATGCTCCCGGGCATTGCCCTGGTCTATCTGTTCGGCAACCAGGGCATGCTTCGCGGCCTGTTCGCCGACAACATCTACGGCTTCTGGGGCATTGTCCTGGGTGAAGTGATCTACACCTTTCCCCATGCCCTGATGATCCTGCTCTCGGCGCTGTCCCTGGCGGACGCGCGGCTGTTCGACGCCGCGTCGAGCATGGGCGCCAGCCCCGCCAAGGCCTTTCGCAGCATCACCTGGCCGGCCACTCGGCAGGCGGTGTTCGCCGCCTTCTGCCTGGTGTTCACCCTGACCATCACCGACTTCGGCGTGCCAGTGGTAGTGGGTGGCGACTATCAGGTGCTGGCCCTGGAAGCCTACAAGGCGGTGGTGGGGCAGCAGCAGTTCGGCCGCGGCGCGTTGATCGGCATGGTCCTGCTGCTGCCGGCCCTGTTCAGCTTCGGTGTCGATGCCTGGCTGCGCCGGCGCCATGGCGACTCCATGAGCGGCCGTGCCCAGGTATTCAAGCCAGCGCCGTCGCGGCTGCGCGATGGCTGCTACCTGGCCATTGTGCTGCTGATCTGCGCGGCCCTGCTGCTGGTGTTCGGCATGGCGGTGTTTTCGTCGCTGGTGAAATTCTGGCCCTACAACCTGTCGCTGTCGCTGAACCACTACCAGTTCAACGACACCGCCGGCGGTGGCTGGCTGGCCTACCGCAACAGCCTGACCATGGCCCTGTGCACGGCGCTGATCGGTAGCGTGGTGATCTTCACCGGCGCCTACCTGATGGAGAAGACCCGCGGCCAGCGCGGCTTGAACCTGGCGCTGCGCATGCTCAGTTTCGTGCCCATGGCGGTGCCCGGGCTGGTGCTGGGCCTGGGCTACGTCTTCTTCTTCAACCTCAATGGCAACCCGCTGCATGTGTTCTACGGCACCATGACCCTGCTGGTGGTGTGCACCATCGCCCACTACCTGACCACCGCGCAGATGACCGCCACCACCGCCCTGCGCCAGCTGGATGCCGAGTTCGAGGCGGCGGCGCTGTCGCTCAAGGCGCCGCTGTACCGGCATTACCTGCGGGTTACCGTGCCGATCTGCCTGCCGGCGTTGCTGGACATCGTGCGCTACCTGTTCGTCTCGGCCATGACCACGGTGTCGGCGGCGATCTTCCTCTACAGCCCGGACACCATCCTCGCCGCCGTGGCCGTGCTGAACATGGACGACGCCGGCAACGTCGGCGGTGCCGCGGCCATGTCGACCCTGATCCTGTTCACTTCGGCCGGCGTCTCGCTGCTCCTGGCCTGGGCTTCGCGCGGCCTGCTACGCCGCTCCCAGGCCTGGCGCCAGGGCACGCCGGGCCACTGATGCGCTTCACCCACCCCCACTCTGATCTGCACTCACTAAGGAACCGCACCATGTTCAAGCCCCTGGCTCTTGCCGCTGCCGTCCTCTCTGCTGTCAGCCTGAACGCCTTTGCTGCGAAAACCGAGCTGACGGTCTACACGGCCCTTGAAGCCGAGCAACTGAAGTCCTACAAGCAAGCCTTCGAAAAGGCCAACCCGGACGTGGAGATCAAGTGGGTGCGTGACTCCACCGGGATCATCACCGCCAAACTGCTGGCGGAAAAAGCCCGCCCGCAGGCCGATGCGGTCTGGGGCCTGGCCGCGTCCAGCCTGGCGATCCTCGACCAGCAGGGCATGCTGCAAAGCTACGCGCCCAAGGATCTGGGCAAGATCGGCCCGAACTACCGCGACGCCGCCAACCCACCGGCCTGGGTCGGCATGGACGTCTGGGCCGCCACCATCTGCTTCAACACCGTGGAGGCCGAAAAACAGGGCCTGACCAAGCCGGTGAGCTGGCAGGACCTGACCAAGCCCGAGTACAAGGGCAAGATCGTCATGCCCAACCCGGCCTCCTCGGGCACCGGCTTCCTCGACGTCAGCGCCTGGCTGCAGACCTTCGGCGAGAAGCAGGGCTGGCAGTACATGGATGAGCTGCACCAGAACATCGGCCAGTACGTCCACTCCGGTTCCAAGCCCTGCAAGCTGGCCGCCGCCGGTGAATTCCCGATTGGTATCTCCTTCGAATACCCGGCCGTGCAGCTCAAGCGCCAGGGCGCGCCGCTGGACATCGTCCTGCCGAAGGAAGGCCTGGGCTGGGAAATCGAAGCCACGGCGGTGATCAAGGGCACGCCGCATGAAGAAGCGGCGAAGAAACTCGCCGACTTCTCCGCCAGCCCCGAGGCCATGGAGCTGTACAAGGAAAACTTCGCCGTGCTGGCCCAGCCGGGCATCGCCAAGCCGCAGACCGAACTGCCGGCCGACTACGAGCAGCGCCTGATCAAGAACGACTTTGCCTGGGCCTCGAAGAACCGCGACGAGATCCTCGCCGAATGGCGCAAGCGCTATGACGGCAAGTCGGAAAAGGTTGCCAAGCAGTAACCGATCAATCGCTTTCGCCGGCAAGCCGGCTCCTTCCGGGTTGGTAGGAGCTGGCTTGCCGGCGAAGGCGCTCCCCATCCAGGACACAACTCATGACCCATCACAGCGATCTGCTGATCGTCGGCGCCGGCATCCTCGGCCTGTCCCATGCCTATGCCGCCGCCAAACGCGGTCTGCGGGTGCACGTTTTCGAGCGCAGCGCCACCCCCCTGGGCGCTTCGGTGCGCAACTTCGGCCAGGCTCTGGTCACCGGCCAGCCGCCGGGCACCATGCTGGAGCTGGCCAGGGCCAGCCGCGAGATCTGGGCCGACTGGCAGCAGCTGGCGGGCCTGCAACTCAAACGCAATGGCTCTTTCCTGTTCGCCCGCAACGAAGCCGAGGAGCAGTTGCTCGAAGCCTTCTGCGCCGGGCGTGCGCGGGAGCACGGCTACCGCGTCGAGCTGCTCCAGGGCGCGGCGCTGAATGATCTGTACGGCGGCCAGTTCCGCCATCACCGGGCGGCCTTGCACGGCCTGGACGACCAGCAGCTGTATTCCCGTGAAGCGATCCCGCAACTGATCGACTACCTGCGCCGGGACCTGGGGGTGCAGTTTCACTTCTCGACCCTGGTGCGGGATATCCAGCCGGGCCAGTTGCGCAGCACCGCCGGCAACTTCCACGCGCCGCGGATCGTGCTGTGTTCGGGGCACGATTATCAGACCCTGCTGGCGGAGCAGATCGCCGCCTTGCAACCGCAGATCTGCCGCTTGCAGATGCTCCGGGCGCGGCCCGAGGCCAATCTCAATCTGCAACATGCCTTGCTGACCGGTCTGAGTTGCGTGCACTACGGGGCCTTCGCCGACCTGCCGGAAGCCGCCGCGGTGCAAGCGCAGATTCTGCGCGAGGCGCCCCATCTGCACGAGCATGGCATCCACCTGTTGATCAGCCCGACTCCCTATGGCGAGCTGATCATCGGCGATTCCCACGATTACGGTAGCGATCCTTCACCGTTCAATGCTGAACAGGTGGACAACTGGCTGCTCGAACTGGCCGAGCAGACCCTGGGTTGCAAGGTCCGGGTGGTGGAGCGCTGGCAGGGTGTCTACGGCGCTCGCGGCCCGGCACCGTTCTCCTTCCTGGAGGCGGCCCCCGGGGTCCATGTGGCCCTGATGCACACCGGAGTCGGCATGAGCGTTGGCCCGGCCATGGCCGAGGGCAATATCGCCCGGCTGCTGGAGGAGGCGTGATGGAGCGGCGACAGCAGGTGGTCGACGAGGTCTTCGGCCTGTACGAGCATTTCGGCGACTGCGACTACATCGGCGAGCCGGTGTCGCAGATCGAGCACATGTCCCAGGCCGCGCAGTTGGCCCTGGCGGAAGGTTATGACGACGAGGTGGTGCTGGCGGCGTTCTTCCACGATATCGGGCATATCTGCCAGCAGGATGCCGAGAACATGGGCGGCTTCGGCGTGGTCAGCCATGAACGCCTGGGTGCGGACTACCTGCGCCGAGCGGGTTTCAGCGAACGCCTGGCGCGGCTGGTGGAATACCACGTCCAGGCCAAGCGCTACCTGACCTTCAAGGATCCCGGTTATTACCAGCGGCTGAGCGAAGCCAGCCGGCGCACCCTGGAGTACCAGGGTGGGGTGATGAGCGCAGCAGAGGCGGCAGCCTTCGAACTCGACCCTTTGTGGGCGGTGAGTTTGCGCATGCGCCACTGGGACGAGCAGGCCAAGGAAATGTGGGTGCCGGTGATGGATTTGCAGGTGCTCAAGGACAAGGCGCTGGCGGTGTTGGCCTGAGGGCCCTTTCGCGGGCAAGCCCGCTCCTGCAGGGCAGGGTAGGAGCCGGCTTGCCCGCGAAGGCGGTCTAAGACACCAGCAACGTCTCAGCCAGCGCCTCGATCTGCTCCTGGCGCTCGGCCTGGCTCAGGCGTTTTTGCGGATTGAGCGATGACCACTGCGGGTGCGCCCGGGCCTTGTTCAGGGCCTCTGGCAACTTGCCTTCGCGCCAGCTCTTGTCCTCCGGCGTGGCCAGGCGAATGCTGTCCATGGCCGCGTGCCCGCGCCGGTTCAAGGCTTGCACCAGCTGCCGTTGGCGCAATGCCAGCAGCCGCAGCACGCTGTCGTCCACGGTCAGCTCGCGTTGGCCCTTGAGTTTGCCCAGCAGGCGGCTGCCGTAGCTGCGGGCGGTTTGCAGGGCGCCGCCGGCAATAGCCCCGGCCAGCGCCGCGGCCCCCAGGGTCAAACCACCCACCAGCAAATCCACCCCTGCGCCGGCCGCGGCTCCGGCGGCGATGCCGCTGCCCACCCGCACCCCCAGTTGCTTGAGGGTTTCCGGGTTGAACAGGTCGTCGCCCCAGCGCCCGTCCAGTAGCGGCAGATCGCTGGCCGACGCATCCTCGGGGCGGAAGGCGTAGAACTTGAGCAGGGCTTCGACGCAGCGCTGCTCGCGCTGGCGGATGGCCTGGCGCAGTTCGCCAATGGCCTGTTGTTCCTGCTGGGCGTCGCTGGCCACGCTGCGGCGGCAGGCGGCGCAGTCCACCAGCAGCTCGGCAATCAGCCGCGCTGCGCTGTGCTGGCGGGCCAGGCGCTGGGCCTCCTGGTCATCGATCAAGCGTTGCAGGGCCGGGCGCGCGTGCTCCAGCAGCAGCGCCAGGCTTTCATACAGGCGCCGTTCGCCGTCCTCCGGTGGCGCCACGCTGTCGAAGCGCACCAGGGCGTGCAGCCCCAGGCGGGCCAAAGCATCGCGCCAGTCGCCTTCGCGCTGTTCGGCGCTGCTGACGAAATTCAGCACAGGCAGCAGCGGCTTGCCGCAACCGGTGAGCACTTCAAGTTCATCGCGGTACTTGGCCAGCACCGGCTCGCGGGCGTCGATCACATACAGGCCGGCGTCCGAGGCCAGCAGTTGGCGCAGGACCTTGGCTTCCTGTTCGAAGCGCTGGCGGGCCTCGCTGCCGTCGAGAAACCGCGCCATCCGCGCCGGTCCGTCCAGGCGTTCGCCCGGGCGCTCAAGGCGCTCCAGGTAGTCCAGCAGGGCGATGGCGTCTTCCAGGCCGGGGGTGTCGTAGAGCTCCAGCAGGGGCTGGCCATCCACCGAGAGGCGGGCGCCTTCCACGTGCCGGGTGGTGCTGGGGCGGTGGGAGACTTCGCCAAAACCTACGTCCCGGGTCAGGGTGCGCAGCAGCGAGGTCTTGCCGACGTTGGTGTGGCCGACCACTGCGAGTTTCAACGGCTTGTGGCGCGTATCAGTCATGACCGTTCTCCAGCCAGTCGAGAGGGGCGCAATCGGCGAAGGGCAGTTGCAGCTGTTGCAGGGCGCTGTGCCAGTCCCCCAGGCGATCGGCGTCCAGGGCCTGGCCGGGCGGGGCTTGCAGCAGCCAGACCCGGGTGGCGCTGGCGTTGCGCGCCAGTTCGGCGATCAGCCCCAGGCTGCCGCGGTCCGGCGAGCGCCGCGGGTCGCAGGCGATTACCAGGCGCGCCGGGGGAAAGCGGCTCATCTGCTCTAGCAGACGGTTGCGCGACTCGCGGCTGTCGAGGATGCCGGCGTCCTTGACGCTCTCCGGCAGTTGCGGCGGCCAGGGGCGCTGGTTGTCCAGTTCGATGGCCACCAGCAGCGCGCCGCTGCTGTCCTGGGCATTGACGCCGCCTTCGACCCGGTGCAACTGCTCGGGGGCCGCATCGTTGACCCCCAGGCGCTCGCTGCTGGGCATCAGGCGCTCACGCAATTGGGCGTAGCCTGGCAGGTTGAGGTCCAGTTGCAGGCGCGCCTGCCCGTGTTTCCAGCGCCAGCGGCAGAACAGCATCAGCAGCAGGCGCGGCAGCACGCCGTAGATCGTCACCAGCACCACCAGCCAGATGGCCCAGGACTGGCGGATCAGTTCGGTGTTGTAGACATCCCGGGTGCTGGCCTGGATGGTCGCCACGCTCGGCGCGCCGAAGCCCATGCTGCGGGGCAGGGCGCTGAGGGCGTTGGTAATGGCCACGAAGGCATCGCTGCCCAGCAGGGTGCTTTCCCAGACAAAGCTGTAGCGGTGGGTGGTCAGCAGCACCAGCAGCATGACCACGGCGCTGAACAGGGCCAGGCACCACAGGCCGTTGATCAGGCTGCCCAGGGCCCAGCGGTTGAGCTTGCGCCGTTGCAGCAACAGCACCAGGGCCGGTGGCAACTGCGCGGCCTTGGCATCGCGGGAGAATTTCTCGCTGAGCCACAGCCACAGGCGGCCCAGGCTGGCGCCGTGCTCGCCGGCGAACAGCAGGCCAGCCAGCCAGCTCAGCAGCAGGATCAGGTTGATTCCCAGCAGGCTGCCCAGGGCCCAGAACACGTTCACCGGTTGCTGGGTGCTGCCCAGGGCGCTGAAGGCCAGGCCGGCGCCGCTGATCACCGCCAGAACCGAGAGCGCCAGCAGGGCCAGCCTTGCGCCCTGGTGCCAGTGCAGCAGGGCGCTGTGCAGGCCGTCACGCTGGGCCAGCCACAGGGCGCGGTTCTGGATGCGGGTCGCCAGGTCGCCGCCCTGGTTGCGGGCCAGGCGATTGGCTTCCTGATCTTCCAGCGGGCCGGCGTGTTCCTCGCGCAGGCGCACGGTCTCGGTCAGCCACAGGCGTTGCAGGGGAGTCAGTGCAGTCACGCGTCATTCCATCGCTCAAAAGTGCGCTGAGCATAACTGCTGCAGCGCGGATCGGGGTACGTTGCCAGGTCCTGGTCCTCTGGTATCCTCGCCGGCATGAAAAAATCTCTCCCTCTCAGCCTGATCGCGGCCCTCGCACAAAACCGCGTGATCGGCGTCGACAACAGCATGCCCTGGCATTTGCCGGGGGATTTCAAATTCTTCAAGGCCACCACCCTGGGCAAGCCCATCATCATGGGGCGCAAGACCTGGGATTCTCTCGGCCGGCCGTTGCCCGGGCGGTTGAATATCGTGGTCAGTCGTCAGACCGGCCTGGTGCTCGAAGGTGCCGAGGTCTACCCGTCTTTGGAGGCCGCGGTGGAACGGGCCGAGGAATGGGCCCTGGAGCAGGGCGCCAGCGAGCTGATGCTGATTGGCGGCGCGCAGCTTTATAGCCAGGGCCTGGAGCAGGCGGATCGCCTGTATCTGACGCGGGTAGCCTTGAGCCCGGAAGGCGATGCCTGGTTTCCGGAGTTCGATGAGCAACAGTGGAAGCGGGTGTCAGAGGTGCCGAACCCGGCGCAAGGGGACAAGCCGGCGTACAGCTTCGAGGTGTGGGAGAAGCGCTGAGCGCTCCGCCAGCCCGCCGGGCTCCCGAAGGAACCGGCGGGCCGGTGAAGAGATCGATCAGGCCTGAGCCAGTTCTTCGTGCTCATCGGCGTCCAGCAACGCCTTGTCGGTCTGCTGCATCACCTGGCTGGTGATGGCGCCTGCGGTCATCGACCCGCTGACGTTGAGCGCGGTGCGGCCCATGTCGATCAGCGGCTCCACGGAAATCAGCAGCGCCACCAGCGACACCGGCAGGCCCATGGCCGGCAGCACGATCAGCGCGGCGAAGGTCGCGCCGCCGCCCACGCCTGCAACGCCGGCAGAACTCAGGGTGACGATGGCCACGAGGGTGGCGATCCACAGCGGGTCCAGCGGGTTGATGCCCACGGTCGGGGCAACCATCACCGCCAGCATGGCCGGGTACAGGCCGGCGCAGCCGTTCTGGCCGATGGTGGCGCCGAACGAAGCGGCAAAGCTGGCGATGGACTGGGGAATGCCCAGGCGCCGGGTCTGGGCCTCGATGCTCAGGGGAATGCTGGCGGCGCTGGAGCGGCTGGTGAACGCGAAGGTCAGCACTGGCCAGACCTTGCGGAAGAAGCGCAGCGGGTTGATCCCGGCCAGAGCCACCAGCAGGCCGTGGACCACGAACATCAGCCCCAGGCCGAGGTAGGACACCACCACGAAACTGCCCAGCTTGATGATGTCCTGCAGGTTGGAGCCAGCCACCACCTTGGTCATCAGCGCCAGCACACCGTAGGGTGTGAGCTTCATCACCAGGCGCACCAGGCGCATCACCCAGGCTTGCAGGGTGTCGATGGCGTTGAGCACTTTCTGGCCCTTGTCGGCATCGTCCTTGAGCAGTTGCAGCGCCGCCACGCCCAGGAAGGCAGCGAAGATCACCACGCTGATGATCGAGGTCGGCTTGGCCCGGGCCAGGTCGGCGAAAGGGTTCTGCGGGATGAACGACAGCAGCAGCTGCGGCACGTTGAGGTCGGCCACCTTGCCTGCGTAATCGCTCTGGATCACTTGCAGGCGGGCCATTTCCTGGGTGCCGGCCACCAGCCCTTCGGCGGTCAGGCCAAACAGGTTGGTCAGGCCGATGCCCACCAGCGCGGCGATGGCAGTGGTGAACAGCAGGGTGCCGATGGTCAGGAAGCTGATCTTGCCCAGGGACGACGCATTGTGCAGGCGGGCCACGGCGCTGAGGATCGAGGCGAACACCAGGGGGATGACGATCATCTGCAGCAATTGCACGTAGCCGTTGCCCACCAGGTCGAACCAGGCGATGGAGGCCTTGAGGACCGGGTTGCCGGCGCCGTAGAGGCTGTGCAGGGCGATGCCGAAGACCACGCCCAGCACCAGGGCCAGCAGGACTTTCTTGGCCAGGCTCCAGCTGGTATGGCGGGTTTGTGCCAGGCCCAGCAGCAAGGCCAGGAACACCAGCAGGTTGAGGAACAGCGGCAGATTCATTGGGGCTCCGATAAGGCTTGTGCCAATCGCGGCTCAGGGCGATTGCGAACCGGCAAGCCTAACAGCTTGAAATCTATTGAATAATAACGATATCGCATGGCTACTGTCGTTTTTGGAATAAGCGATTGACGTTCAGGCGCATGTGGCTGGCGCTTACGGGATGCAAGCGGTCGCGTGGAGACGAGAACTGTCACAGGGATTTGTTAGCGTCGAAGGCTTTCACTCAGGGAGAAAACCGCCGATGAAACTCGCTCCGAAATTGCTCGCAGTCGCACTCTGCCTGGGCCTCGCCGGCCAGGCCCTGGCCACCGAGTTGAAGCACTGGCCCGCGGAACAGGCCAAGCAGCTGGACGCGATGATCGCGGCCAATGCCAACAAGGGTAACTACGCGGTGTTCGACATGGACAACACCAGTTACCGCTACGACCTGGAAGAATCCCTGCTGCCCTTCATGGAAAACAAGGGCCTGATTACCCGCGACACGCTTGACCCGTCGCTCAAGCTGATCCCGTTCAAGGACACCGCCGAGCACAAGGAAAGCCTGTTCAGCTACTACTACCGCCTCTGTGAAATCGACGACATGGTCTGCTACCCCTGGGTGGCGCAGGTGTTCTCCGGCTTCACCCTCAAG
The DNA here is from genome assembly GCF_017947325.1 of Pseudomonas sp. MWU349. Classification (NCBI taxonomy): domain Bacteria; kingdom Pseudomonadati; phylum Pseudomonadota; class Gammaproteobacteria; order Pseudomonadales; family Pseudomonadaceae; genus Pseudomonas; species Pseudomonas sp. MWU349. The sequence goes on from NZ_JAFEVP010000004.1 coordinate 502,234, forward strand.
GAGCTCAAGGGCTATGTCGATGAGCTGATGGCTTCCGGCAAGCCGGTGCCGAGCACCTATTACGATGGTGATGTGGTCAAGACCATCGAGGTCAACCCGCCCAAGGTCTTCACCGGCCAGGCCGAGCTGTACAACAAGCTGATGGAGAACGGTATCGAGGTCTATGTGATGACCGCCGCCTCCGAAGAGCTGGTGCGCATGGTCGCCGCCGATCCCAAGTACGGCTACAACGTCAAGCCGCAGAACGTCATCGGCGTGACCACCCTGCTCAAGGATCGCAAGACTGGCGCCCTGACCACCGCGCGCAAGCAGATCAGCGAAGGCAAATATGACGAGAAGGCCAACCTCGGCCTTGAACTGACCCCCTACCTGTGGACCCCGGCCACCTGGATGGCGGGCAAGCATGCGGCGATCCTGACCTACATCGACGAGTGGAAGAAACCGGTGCTGGTGGGCGGCGACACCCCCACCAGTGACGGCTACATGCTGTTCCACGATGTTGACGTGGCCAAGGGCGGCATTCACTTGTGGGTTAACCGCAAGGACAAATACATGACTCAGCTCAACGGCATGATCGCCAAGCACGCCGCGGCCCAGGCCAAGGAAGGGTTGCCGGTGACCGCCGACAAGAACTGGGTGATCGTCAAGCCCGAAGACATCCAGTAAGCCTGCCTGCTAAACCGCCCCTCTGTAGGAGCCGGCTTGCCGGCGAAGAGGCCATTGGGTCCGGCGTCGCCCTCGCGGACGCCTTCGCTGGCAAGCCAGCTCCTACGGTTAACCGGTCCGCCAAGCCGCTGTCATCTGTAGGAGCCGGCTTGCCGGCGAAGAGGCCTTTGGGTCTGGCGTCGCTCTTGTGGACGCCTTCGCTGGCAAGCCAGCTCCTACCTGGCGGAGAATGTTTCAACTTGTGACTGCCAAACCCCCTCTGCCATAATCGCGTCCGTTTCCCATCCCCCGCCTGCTCTCCCTTGTGCCGGGTTTGTCCCCGACTGCACGTAATGGACTACGTTGTGAGCTATCTCTCGATCGAATTCGGCCTCTGTTTCATCCTGTTCTTCGTTCTGTACTGGGGCCTGGGCTTCAGCCTGCGCTTGCAGAACGTCCTGCTGCTGGTGGCCAGCTACGCGATCCTCGCCAGCTTCAGCCTGAACTTCCTCTACATCCTGCTGGGCTACACGGCCCTGGTGTACCTGCTCGGCCTGTTGAGCCAGCGTTACCCCGGGCGCGGCTGGGTCAATGGACTGATGCTGCTGCTGGTGCTGGGGGCGTTCTACCTGTTCAAGTACCAGGATTTCTTCACCAGTACGGTGCAGAACGCCTTCGCCCAGTTCGGTGTCGAGGTGTCGCTGCCGCTGCTGGAGGTGTTGCTGCCGGTGGGTCTGTCGTTCTATGCCTTCCACTCGGTCAGCTACCTGGTATCGATCAACCGCCGCGAGCTGACCCCGGGCTCGCCCTTCGACCTGGCGCTGTACCTGGCCTTCTTCCCCAGCCTGATCGCCGGTCCGGTGAACCGGGCGATTCCCATGCTGGCGCAGATCAACCCGCCGCAGTTGCGCCAGGTACTGGAGCCGCAGCGCGCCCTGGGCCTGATCGCAGTGGCGGTGGTCAAGCTGTTCTTCCTCAGTTCCTGGCTGGCCAACGAATGGGTCGACCCGGTATTCGACAGCCCGGTGGCCTATTCTGCCGAGCAGATCCTGCGTGCGGTCTACGGCTATTCGTTCCTGATCTACTTCAACTTCAGCGGCTACACCGACCTGGTGACGGGCATCGCCCTGCTGCTGGGCTTCCGCCTGCCGCAGAACTTCAACTACCCCTACGCGGCGCGCAACCTCAAGGAATTCTGGGGCCGCTGGCACATCAGCCTGTCGACCTTCATCCGTGACTATGTGTACATCCCCCTGGGGGGCAACCGTGGGCCGGTGTGGCGCGGCAACCTGAACATGCTGCTGGCGATGCTGATTTCCGGCCTGTGGCACGGCGCCAGCGCCAACTTCATCATCTGGGGCGCGCTGCACGGTATCGGCCTGGCCCTGTACAAGCTGTGCAGCCCGCTGCTGGCTCGGGGGCCGAGCTGGATCGGCGCCGACCTCATGGCGCGGCTGCTGACCTTCCACTATGTGGCGTTCGCCTGGATCTTCTTCCGCTGCGCGACCCTGTCCGATGCCATGGACATGCTCAAGGGCCTGGGCGAGCTGTCCTTGGGCGGCCTGCTTGGCGGCGGCGCCAGCCTGCTGGGCTGCCTGCTGTTCGTGGCCTTCTACCCACGGATCGTGGCGCTGCTGCGCCGCCTGTTCGATGCCGCCACCGGTTTGCCGTGGCTGTTCTATCCAGTGCCGCTGGGGCTGTTTATCTGCGTGGTCATCTTCGCCTCTCCGTCGGGCGTGCCGGGGTTCATCTATGCCAGTTTCTAACCGTTCGCCCTTGTCGATCAGCCTCGGTAGCGCGGCCAAGGTCTTCTACGCCCTGGTGGTGACCAGCCTGCTGCTGGTGTGGTTCAACCAGCAGTCGATCCGCCTCTACTGCCAGCAGAAGTACCACGACGACTGCGAGATCCCGGGGTTGTCGCAGAACCCGCAGTGGCGCTTTGGCGCGCAACTCAACCAGGCCCTGGAAAATGCCCGGGTGGCCTTTGTCGGCAGCTTCACTGGCCAGGTGATGGTGGCCGAGGCCGCCGCGGAGCAAGAGCTGCCTGCTTTGCCGACGCTGGCCGAGGAGCCTGCGCCCGTACCTGCGCCGATCGCGAGCGCCCATGCTGCGCCGGTGCATCCCGCTCCGCAGGCGCCCGCTGCGGTGCATCCGCAGCCGGTGGCCGTGGCCCCGGTGGTCAGCCACCCGCCCAAGGTCGAGCCGGGGGCAACCACGCCGCTGATGGCCAGCCTGGCCACCGGGGATGAAGTGTTCTTCGTCGGTGATTCCCTGATGCAGGGCGTGGCGCCACACATGGCCAACACCTTGCGCAAGCGCTACAACGTCAAAAGCCTGAACCTCAGCAAGCAGAGCACCGGCCTTGCCTACCCCAGCTTCTTCAACTGGCCCAAGACGGTTGAAAGCACCCTGGCCAGCAACCCCAACATTCGCTTGATGGTGATTTTCCTCGGCCCCAACGACCCCTGGGACATGCCGGTGGTCAAGGGCAAGCCGTTCCTGCGCTTCAAGACCCCGGACTGGGAAGAAGCCTATCGCCAGCGCATCGATTCGATCCTCGACACCGCCCAGGCGCATAATGTGCAGGTGATCTGGGTCGGGCCGCCGAACATGGAGAAGCCCAAGCTGTCTACGGCCATGGCCTACCTGAGCCAGCTGTACAAGGGCCAGATCGAGCAGTACCACCAGCATTACGTCTCGGCCAACGAGATTCTCGGTTACCAGAGCGACGAATTTTCCTATTACCGCATCACCGGCGATGGCAAGAAGGTCAAGACCCGGGTCGACGACGGTATCCATTTCACCACCACTGGGCAGAAGCTGATCGCTGAGCGTGTGATCTCGCTGATCAACTTTCCCAGCCAACAATTGACGGAGCACTGACCATGGGGCGACTGCAAGGCATTGCGCTGTTGCTGGGCATCACCTTGCTGAGCAGTTGCAGCCCGACCACCGAGGTCCAGGCCACTCCCGCTTCGGCGCTGGCCAAGTCCGGGATGAAGGCGAACAAAGTCCTGACCACCGGGACCGACCCGAACCTGGCGCTGCTGGCACGCAAATTCAGCACCTCCAACCGCACCCCTATCACCATTGTGCAACTGGGCGACTCCCACACCGCCGCCGACCTGTTCAGCGGTGAGGTGCGGCGCCTGCTGCAGGCGCAATACGGCGATGGCGGCATCGGTTTCGTGGCAGCCACGCCGGTGCCCGGCACCCGCTATGAGCGGGTGATTCTCGGTGCCGCCAAGCGCCAGTGGTCCCTGGTATCGGCACGCAACCAGCAGAGCAACCAGTTTCCCCTGGGCGGCTACCTGTCGCTGCCCCTGACCCCAGGCGCGCGGGTGCATATCGCCGAACGCCAGCCGAGCAACCAGCAGTACCGGATTTCCGCGCTGTACCAGGCGTCCAGCAACAGCACCCTGACTGCCCGGGACAACCTCAACAAAAGCAGCCGCATGCTGGCCGCTACGGGGGGGCAGTGGCGCTTCAGCCCGCCGTTCAACAACCTGACCCTGCCCCTGGACCTGAACGTGGCCAATAACCAGGGCCTGGCCCTGGGCGGCTGGAACATCCTCGGGCAGAAGAGTGCCGGGGTGATCTATTCCGCCTTGGGGATCAACGGCGCGCGCCTGGACGTGCTGGACAAGTGGCAGCCCGGCTGGCTGGAAGCCCTCAAGGCCCTGCGCCCGGACATGGTGGTGCTGGCCTACGGCACCAACGAAGCCTTCGACGACGACCTGGATCTGCAGCTCTACCGCAGCCAGTTGCAGGAGAAGGTCGCGCTGTTGCGCAAGAACCTGCCCAAGACCGTGATTTTGCTGGTGGGGCCGCCGGATTCCATCAAACGCCGCAATGCTGGCAGCTGCGCAGCCTCCCAACCCCAGCCGTTGCGGCAGATCATCCAGATCCAGAAGGACGTGGCGAAGAACAGTCGTACCCTGTTCTGGGACTGGCAGGCGTTTATGGGGGGGGATTGCTCCATCAGCAAATGGCAGAGCAGTGACCTGGCCCGCAACGACCTGATCCACCTGACCGCCGATGGTTACCGCAAGAGCGCCGATGGCTTGTATCGCTTCCTGCGCGGGCAATTGGGCGAACGCATGCCCTGAGAACTCGGAGCCGGCTCCCCGAATGCTGCTGTAGGAGCTGGCTTGCCAGCAAAGGCGTCCGCCAGGGCGATGCAAGGTCAAAAAAAATGCCCCGCACTTGGCGGGGCATTTTCATTGGCAGGCGATGATCACAGGCCGTCGAGCATGGCCTTGTTGCGCACCGCACCCTTGTCGGCGCTGGTGGCCAGCAGGGCGTAGGCCTTCAGCGCGGTGGTCACCTTGCGTGGGCGTGCTTCCACTGGTTTCCAGCCTTTCTTGTCCTGCTCGACACGGCGGGCCGCCAGTTCCTCATCGCTGACCAACAGGTTGATCGAGCGGTTGGGAATGTCGATCAGTACCTTGTCGCCGTCCTGCACCAGGCCGATGGCGCCGCCGGCTGCCGCTTCTGGCGAGGCGTGGCCGATGGACAGGCCCGAAGTACCGCCGGAGAAACGCCCGTCGGTGAGTAGGGCGCAGGCTTTGCCCAGGCCCTTGGACTTCAGGTAGGAGGTCGGATAGAGCATTTCCTGCATGCCCGGGCCGCCTTTCGGACCTTCGTAACGGATGATCACGATGTCGCCTTCCTTCACCTCGTCGGCGAGGATGCCGCGCACGGCGCTGTCCTGGCTTTCGAAGATCTTGGCGTTGCCTTCGAACACGTGGATCGACTCGTCGACGCCGGCTGTCTTCACCACGCAGCCGTCCAGGGCGATGTTGCCGTAGAGCACGGCCAGGCCGCCCTCCTTGGAATAGGCGTGTTCGACGCTGCGGATGCAGCCGTTTTCACGGTCGTCGTCCAGGCTGTCCCAACGGGTCGACTGGCTGAACGCGGTCTGGGTCGGGATGCCCGCCGGGCCGGCCTTGAAGAAGTGATGCACGGCCTCATCCGTGGTCTGGGTGATGTCCCACTGGGCGATGCCCTCGGCCAGGGTCTTGCTGTGCACGGTGGGCAGGTCGGTGTGCAGCAGGCCGCCACGGGCCAGTTCGCCGAGGATGCTGAAGATGCCCCCGGCGCGGTGCACGTCTTCCATGTGGTACTTCTGGATGTTCGGCGCCACTTTGCACAGCTGCGGCACGTGGCGCGACAGGCGATCGATGTCCCGCAGGTCGAAGTCGATCTCGGCTTCCTGGGCGGCGGCCAGCAGGTGCAGGATGGTGTTGGTGGAACCGCCCATGGCGATGTCCAGGGTCATGGCGTTCTCGAACGCCTTGAAGTTGGCGATGTTGCGCGGCAGGACCGACTCGTCGTTGTCGCCGTAGTAGCGCTGGCACAGTTCGACGATGGTGCGCCCGGCCCGCAGGAACAGCTCTTCGCGGTCGCTGTGGGTGGCCAGGGTCGAGCCGTTGCCCGGCAGGGCGAGCCCCAGGGCTTCGGTCAGGCAGTTCATGGAGTTGGCGGTGAACATGCCGGAGCACGAACCGCAGGTCGGGCAGGCGCTGCGCTCGTACTCGGCAACCTTCTCGTCAGAAGCGCTGGAGTCGGCGGCGATGACCATGGCGTCTACCAGGTCCAGGCCGTGGGAGGCGAGCTTGGTCTTGCCGGCTTCCATCGGGCCGCCGGAGACGAAGATCACCGGAATGTTCAGGCGCAGGGCGGCCATCAGCATGCCGGGGGTGATCTTGTCGCAGTTGGAGATGCAGACGATGGCGTCGGCGCAGTGGGCGTTGACCATGTACTCCACGGAGTCGGCGATGATCTCGCGGCTCGGCAGGGAATACAGCATGCCGTCATGGCCCATGGCGATGCCGTCGTCCACGGCGATGGTGTTGAATTCCTTGGCCACGCCACCGGCGCGTTCGATCTCGCGGGCCACCAGTTGGCCCAGGTCCTTCAGGTGCACGTGCCCCGGGACGAACTGGGTGAAGGAGTTGGCAATGGCGATGATCGGCTTCTTGAAGTCGGCATCTTTCATCCCCGTGGCGCGCCACAGGGCGCGGGCGCCGGCCATGTTGCGGCCGTGGGTGGATGTTTTCGAGCGGTAATCAGGCATGGAGCACTCCGGGCGGCTAATCAGGTAACAAATGGGGAGTGAGCTTCTATTGACCTCGGGAACACTCAGAAATGGCCGTGTGTCCGAAAGCTGCCGATGACGCCGCGGGATCGCCGCGCGCCTCAGCCTGAGCTCATAAACCCGCCGGGGGATGACTGGCGATGAATTCGCCGATTCTACACCGCTGGCGTCAGGAAGGAATGCCGGTGCCGCTCTGTGGCGTTGATTGCCTGGATATCACCGGACGCTGCCATCCTGGTTTAGACTCGCCGCCCTTCGATTACCTTCCAATGGAGCTGGAATGTCCGCGAACATGCGATCCCTGAGGTTCTACCTGGGCATTGGCCTGCTGCAAGGGTTGTTGCTGATGTGGCTGGTGCTCTATAGCGACTGGCCCGGCACTGCCATCGCCGTGGTGGGAGCTGCGCTGCTGACGGGCGGCGGCTTCGTGCAACTGCTGGCCGGGCAGCGGCGCCAGTGGCGCACCTGGAAGGCCGCGCTGTTGCTGGCCTTTGCGGCGGCGGTGGTGGTGCAGGCCTGCAGTGAGTTGCCCTTCACCCCCGGGGTGATCTATAGCGTGGTGGCGTTCCTGCTGCTGATGACGCTGCTCAGCGCCAGCTGGCTGCCGGGACGTGACGGTTTTAAACGACGGCTGTTGGGGGACGGAGCCTGGATGCTGGTGGCTCTTGGCGCGGCGTGGCTGGTGCAGGCGTTGTTCGATTTCTGGACCCGCGAGCAGCACCTGGACCCCTTCAAGAGCGGGTTCATGTCCCTGCGCTACTTCACCGGCCCCCCCCTGGCATTCTCCTTCGTCCTGTACCTCAGGGATTTGTGCCGTTTGCGCGACCTTCAGACGCAAGCGCCCTGATAACGGCGGTTGGCCAGGCTGTTCAGGCCCAGGGCAATGGCACTCAGCACCAGGAAGCACAGGCCCAGGGCCGTCACCAGGTTGTTGGTGCTCAAGTTGATGAAGCCGCTGATCAGGCCTCCGCTGATAAAGATCAGCATGTTGCCCGCCGAGGCCGAGGTTCCGGCGTTGTGCGGGAAAATCCCCATGGCCCGCGAGGTCGCCACCGGGCGGGTGATGGTGGTGCCGGCGGTGCAGACGATCATCGGCACCAGAACCGTGGCCACGGACGGCTCTAACTGCTGCAACAGCAGCATCAGCAGGCCGGACAGGGCGATCAGCCCCAGCCCGGTGACGATCTGGGTGCTGGCCTGCAGGTAGCGGTTCATCACCCCGGCACCCACACCGCCCAATATGTAGGCGGCGCCGTACAGCAGCAGCGCCAGGGAGTAGTGGTACGGCGAGAGCTGCAACTGCTCCATGAAAATGATCGGTGAAGTGACAATGAACGAAAAATGGCAGGCGAAGGCCAGCGCCGAGATCAGCCAGTAGCCCACGAACGAAAGGTCGGCAAACACCAGCCGGTAGGCCGCGAGGATATTGTGCTGACGTGCCGAGGCCGTACCCGGTGTGTTTTCCAGCAGGAAACAGGCCTTGAGGATGACCAGCAGGCCGAGGCCGGCGAACACCTCGAAGCTGCCTTGCCAGCCCAGCCGGGCTTGCAGCCAGGTGCCCAGCAGTGGTGACAGGGAAATGAAGAGGCCGCTGGCGGTGACCAGGGCGATGCGCAGGCGCTCCTGCTCCTTGCCCGTGAACATGTCCTGCACCAGTGCCTGGGACAGCACGAAGCAGCCGCAGCCGATGGCCTGCAGCACACGAAACAGCAGGAACCAGCCATATTGCGTGGCAGCGATGCAGCCGAGCGCCCCGGCGATGGCCACGGCCATGCCGGACAGCAGCAGCTTCTTTCGTCCCAGGGAGTCTGACAGCGGTCCCACCACCATCAGGGAAAACGACAAGCCAATGGCGAACAGGCTGATAGACAGCGCGATATCAGCGCTGGAGGTCTGAAAGCGTTCTGCCAGGGCTTGAAACGAGGGAAGGATGACATCCAGCGGAAAGACCCCGAGCAGGGTCATGGTCATCAGCAGGATGATTGCCGATGTCTTTTTCGCGGCGGCGGGGGAGCGGCCCATGGTGCGGAGTCTCGATCCTTGAGAGGGGGACGAGAATCCAGCCGTGGCCTTGCAAAGTCAATCGGAGGCGCTGGCCATCCCGCGCTGGGCGGGAATGGCCAGCGGCCCGGGCTCAGCTGTTGGGCAGCAGGCGGCAGGTGATGCTCTTGATGTAGCGGGTTTCCGGGATGGCCGGGTGCACCGGGTGGTCCGGGCCCTGGCCGCCGCGCTCCAGCAGCTGGATGTTGCGGTCCAGGTGGCGGGCGCTGGTCAGGAGGATGTTTTGCAGGTCGTCCTCGGGCAGGTGCATCGAGCACGAAGCGCTGACCAGGATGCCGTCCTTGTTGAGCAGGCGCATGGCTTGCTCGTTCAGGCGGCGGTAGGCGCCTTCGCCGTTCTTCAGGTCTTTCTTGCGCTTGATGAAGGCGGGCGGGTCGGCAACGATCACGTCGAAGCGCTCTTCGCTGGCCTTGAGTTCCTTCAGGGCTTCGAAGACGTCGCCTTCGATGCAGGTCATTTTCTCGGCAAAGCCGTTCAGCGCGGCGTTGCGCTCCACGCCGTCGAGGGCGAAGGCCGAGGCGTCGACGCAGAACACTTCGCTGGCGCCGAAAGCCGCGGCCTGCACGCCCCAGCCGCCGATGTAGCTGTACAGGTCCAGCACGCGCTTGCCCTTGGCATAAGGCGCCAGGCGGGCACGGTTCATGCGGTGGTCGTAGAACCAGCCGGTTTTCTGGCCCTGGATCACCGGGGCTTCGAACTTCACGCCGTTCTCTTCCAGGGCGACCCACTCCGGCACCAGGCCGAACACGGTTTCGACGTAGCGGCCCAGGCCTTCGGCGTCACGGGCGGCGGAGTCGTTCTTGAACAGGATGCCGCTGGGCTTGAGCACCTGGGTCAGGGCGGCAATGATGTCGTCCTTGTGGGTTTCCATGGTCGCGGAGGCGATCTGTACCACCAGGATGTCGCCGAAACGATCGACCACCAGGCCCGGCAGCAGGTCGGAGTCGCCGTACACCAGGCGGTAGAACGGCTTGTCGAACAGGCGCTCGCGCAGGGACAGGGCCACATTCAGGCGGTGCACCAAGAGCGACTTGTCCAGGGCCAGCTTGGCATCGCGCGACAGCAGGCGGGCGCAGATCAGGTTGTTCGGGCTCATGGCGACCACGCCCAGGGGCTTGCCGCCGGCGGCTTCCAGCACTGCCTGGTCGCCTGCCTTGAAGCCGTGCAGAGGGGTGGCGGCTACATCGATTTCGTTGCTGTAGACCCACAGGTGGCCGGCGCGCAGGCGGCGATCGGCGTTGGCTTTGAGGCGCAGGCTTGGCAGGGACATGACGTCGCTCCGGAAAAAAGGGCGCGATTATACCCCGTCGCGGGGCGCAAGCGATGGCCAATGGACCTGCGGCGCGAGCCCTTTGCCGCAACCATTGGGTAAAGTTCCTGTCCGGTCGCCCAACATTCCCGTGTTAGAGGTTAGAATCCCCGGCTCACCCAGAGCGTGTACTTATGTCCCAAGAGCTATCAGCCGAACAGATTCAACAGGCCCTGCAAGGCATCAGCGTGCCGCCCCAACCGCAAATCATGGTGGATTTGCAGATGGAGCAGTACATGCCCGATCCCGATCTGGAGGTGATCGCCAAGCTGATCTCCCAGGACCCGGGCCTGTCCGGCGCGCTGCTGAAGATCGTCAATTCGCCGTATTACGGGCTGAGCAACAAGATTGCTTCGATCCAGCGGGCGGTGAATCTCCTGGGCAGCCGTTCGATCATCAACCTGATCAATGCGCAGTCGATCAAGGGCGAGATGAGCGACGAAACCATCGTCACCCTCAACCGCTTCTGGGACACCGCCCAGGACGTGGCCATGACCTGCCTGACCCTGGCCAAGCGCACCGGCTCCCAGGCCGTGGACGAGGCCTATGCCCTGGGCCTGTTCCATGACTGCGGCGTGCCGCTGATGCTCAAGCGCTTCCCCGACTACATGACTGTGCTGGAAGAGGCCTACGGCAGCGCCGGCCCGGAGCAGCGGGTGGTGGACACGGAAAACCGTGCCTTCAATACCAACCACGCGGTGGTCGGCTACTACACCGCCAAGTCCTGGCGCCTGCCGGAGCACGTGACCAACGCCATCGCCAACCACCACAACGCCCTGGCGATCTTCAGCGACGAATCTTCACGCAACAGCCAACTGAAGAACCTGCTGGCAATCCTCAAGATGGCCGAGCACATCTGCGCGTCCTACCGGGTGCTGGGCAATCAGGTGGAAGACCACGAGTGGAACAGCATCGGCCACCTGATTCTCGATTACGTCGGCCTGTCGGACTACGACTTCGAGAACCTCAAGGAAACCGTGCGCGAGCTGGGCGCACACTGATCGTTCATTTCGCGATGAGTACCAGGGGCGCATATGCCTGAATTACCGGAAGTCGAAACCACCCGGCGCGGAATCGCGCCGCATCTGGAAGGCCAGAAGGTCAGCCGGGTCATCGTCCGTGACCGGCGCTTGCGCTGGCCGATCCCCGAAGATCTGGACGTGCGCCTGTCCGGGCAGCGCATCGTGCTGGTGGAGCGGCGGGCCAAATACCTTTTGATCAATGCCGAGGTCGGCACCCTGATCAGCCACCTGGGAATGTCCGGCAACCTGCGTCTGGTGGAGGTCGGGCTGCCGGCGGCCAAGCACGAACATGTGGACATCGAGCTGGAGTCCGGCCTGGCCCTGCGCTACACCGATCCGCGGCGCTTTGGCGCGATGCTCTGGAGCCACGACCCGCTGAATCACGAGTTGCTGGTGCGCCTGGGGCCCGAGCCGCTGACCGACCTGTTCGACGGCGAGCGCCTGTATCAGCTGTCCCGCGGACGTTCCATGGCGGTCAAGCCGTTCATCATGGACAACGCGGTGGTGGTGGGGGTGGGCAACATCTATGCGACCGAGGCGCTGTTCGCCGCGGGCATCGACCCGCGCCGCGAAGCCAAGGGGATTTCCCGGGCGCGCTACCTGAAGCTGGCGATCGAGATCAAACGCATCCTGGCGGCTGCCATCGAGCGTGGCGGCACCACCTTGCGCGACTTTATCGGCGGCGATGGCCAGCCGGGCTACTTCCAGCAGGAACTATTCGTCTACGGGCGTGGCGGCGAGAACTGCAAGGTCTGCGGCACGGGGCTGCGGGAAATCAAGCTGGGCCAGCGGGCCAGTGTCTATTGCCCGCGTTGCCAGAGCTGAGAAGCTTCGCCGGCAAGCCGGCTCCTACAGGTGTTTGTGGGAGCCGAAAGGGCGCCATATCACTCAAGCCTTGCCGGTGATCTTCCGGTACTTGGCCATCAACTCTTCTTCGGTTTCCGGGCGGGTTTCGTCCAGCGGAATGCAATCCACCGGGCACACCTGCTGGCACTGCGGCTCGTCGTAGTGGCCGACGCACTGGGTGCACAGGTTCGGATCGATGACGTAGATCTCTTCGCCTTGGGAAATCGCCGCGTTAGGGCACTCGGGTTCGCAGACGTCGCAGTTGATGCAATCGTCGGTGATGATCAGGGACATGGGGTACTCCGGCCTGGGCGGCAGGCCCGGGCATGTAAAAACGAATGCGCGCAATTGTGCCGTATTGACGCCCACAGTGCACGCGGGCGCGATGGCTGACGTCACGCGAGGGCCCCGGTGCGGGGCCGCGCGGCTTATTTCTTGAAGCGCAGGGTCAGCGCATCGGCGACCGCCGGGTGCACGAACTTGGTGATATCACCGCCCAGGGCAGCGATTTCACGGACCAGGGTCGAGGAAATGAACGAGTAGCGCTCCGACGGGGTGAGAAACAGGCTCTCCACGTCCGGGGCCAACTGGCGGTTCATGTTGGCCAGCTGGAATTCGTATTCGAAGTCCGAAACCGCCCGCAGGCCGCGCAGGAAGACATTGGCGTTCTGCTCCTTGGCAAAATGCGCCAGCAGGGTGGAGAAGCCGACGACTTCAACGTTGGGCAGATGCTTGGTCACCTCGCGCGCCAGTTCCACGCGCTGCTCCAGGGGGAACAGCGGGTTTTTCTTGGGGCTGGCGGCAACGGCGATGATCACATGGTCGAACAGGCGCGAGGCGCGTTCGACCAGATCGCCGTGGCCCTTGGTAATAGGGTCGAAGGTACCTGGGTACAACACTCGGTTCATCGCGTCGTCCTGGCGGGAATCCGTTGGGGAGTCGGATGGTATCGCAGCCTTCCCGGTCGGCCAAGTCGCCTTTTAGGGAAGAAAGCACTATAGACGACGAGAATATCCCGCTTTTTCACACAGATTTCAGGCGCTCCGCCAAGGCGCTGGCCAATTGCGCCGTGAGCCCATAGACCGACAGCTGCGGGTTGGCGCCGATGCTGGTGGGAAACAGCGAGCCGTCATGGATCGACAGGTTGTGCAGTTGATGGTGGCGCCCGAGGCTGTCGGTGACCGCGGTCTTCGGATCTTCGCCCATGGCGCAACCGCCCATCACGTGGGCACTGCCCAGGCGGGTGCGGTACAGGGCCAGGTCCAGGCCGTCGATCTGCGCCCGCACTTCGTCGAGGCTCTTAGCGAAGCGGGCATCGCTGTGCAGCGGCTTGACCGCCTTGGCGCCGCCGGCGAACTGAATCTCCGCCATGCTGTGGAAGGCCCGGCGCAGGCCGTCCCAGGCGTAGGGTGAAACCTGATAGTCGAGGACCGGGGTACCGTCCCCCCGCAGTTCGACGTTGCCGCCGGTGCTGTCGGGGTGAAAGCCGTCCCGCAGCAGGGCAAGCATCGCGTGGGTGTGGGGCAGTTGCTCCATGGACAGCCCGCTCTGCGGCCCGAACCCGCCCAGCAGGGTGCTGGCCAGGGCCGGCTGCAGGGGCGGCACTTCAAGTTTGTAGGACATCTTGCCGGTGGTGCCGTCCTGCCACTGGAAGTGGTCGGAATAGATCGACTGCGGCGCGCCGTAGAACGGGTTGATCACCTCGTCGAACTGCCCGGCGGAGAAGTTGACCAGGTGCAGGAAGGTGCGTTTGCCCAGCCGCGAATGCGGGTCCGGCGCATCGGAACGCAACAGCAGGGCCGGGCTGTTGATGCCGCCACCGGCCAGCACGTAATGTTTGGCCTTGACCGTGATGGTGCGCCCGGTGGGGGCCACGCAACGGGCGTCCATGGCCTGGCATTGCAGGCCGGTGACCTTGTCGTCCTTGATCTGCAGGCGCTCCGCCCGGGCCAGGTACAGCAGCTCGCCACCTTTCTCCAGGGTCGCCGGAATGGTGGTCACCAGCATCGACTGCTTGGCGTTGGTCGGGCAGCCCAGGCCGCAGTAGCCCAGGTTCCAGCAGCCGCGCACGTTGCGCGGAATTACGTGCCAGCTGTAGCCCAGGGCTTCGCAGCCCTTGCGGATCACGTCGTTGTTGGCGTTGGGCGGCATGGCCCAGGGCGCGACGCCCAGGCGCTGTTCCATTTTCTCGAACCAGGGCGCCATCTCGGCCGAGCTGTGGCCCACCACCCCGTGTTCCCGGGCCCAGTGCTCCAGGGTCGGGTCGGGTGTGCGGAAGCTCGACGTCCAGTTGATCAAGGTAGTGCCGCCCACGGCGCGGCCCTGGAGGATGGTGATGGCGCCATCCTTGCTCATGCGCCCGATGCCCTCCTGATAGAGGCTGGTGTAGGCCTGGTCTTCGAGCATCTTGAAGTCGTCGCTGGTCTTGAGCGGGCCCTCTTCGATCAGCAGCACCTTGTAGCCGGCGGCGCTGAGGATCTCGGCAGTGGTGCCGCCCCCGGCGCCGCTGCCGATGATGGCAACATCGGCTTCCAGGATCAGGTCCTGCTCCAGCTGCGAGCCGTTGTAGGTTTTCCAGCCACGATTCAGGCCTTCGCGGAACAGATCAGGTACAGGCATATCGGGTGCTCTCTTATTATTGATGGCTCGGCGCGCATCCACTGTAGCCGCTGCCGAGCCTGCGAAGCTGCGAAAAGGCCCGCAGGGCCTTGCTTGACGATCTCCAGCCGCTCCCCCAGTGCCCCGCGAGCCTCCCGCTCGTTCGCAGCCTGTGGCAGCGGTTACAAAGGTCGGTCAGACCTTCGGTGGCCCGGGATAACCGCAATGGGCCCAGGACTCGGGCCGGGTGTACCAGGCCATCATCACCAGTTGCAGCAACGAGGCATGGCCCATGCGCAGCAGGGCCAGGAAGCTGTTTTCCCAGCGGCTGAGGAAATTGCGGATGTCATCCGCGCTGGCGTTTTCCCAACTGCCCCAGATCCCCGTCAGCGGGCCTCGGGTGACTGCCATGCCCAGCACATCGAACAGCTGCTGGGTGAGCTTGAACATCTCGGTCGACAGGTGATTGAGGGCGTTGTCCAGGTTGGCCAGGGTGCCCTCGATGGCGGCGGGCATCTTGTCCGCCGGCACGGCGCCTTCGAGCATCACCGGGATCAGCGCCCGCAAAAACGGCAGGTCATTGCTGCGCAGCATGGTGAAACCGCTGGCGGGCGTGCTGGCGGAGCAACCGCTGAGGCTGGCGCCGAGCCCGGCAGTGGCCAGGAACGCGCTGGCGCAGAGGCCGATTTTCAGCAGGCCGCGCCGTGACAGCACGGGTGTTTCAGACAGGCTAGGGGTCATTGTTGTTATTACCCGGCGTTGTACTGGTTAACGAATGAACAGCTTCTGGATGAGTTTCTGGATCGATTTGCCATACGGCGGGTAGATCAAGCGGGCGGCGTTGAAGCGCTGCTTGATGAACACCCCCTTGGCCTTGCTGAATGTCAGGAAGCCTTCATGCCCGTGGTAGTGGCCCATGCCGGAAGGGCCGATGCCGCCGAACGGCAGGTCGTCCTGGGCCACATGCAGCAGGGTGTCGTTGAGGCACACGCCGCCGGAGTGGGTTTCGTTGAGTACCCGTTGCTGCTCGGCCTTGTCGTAGCCGAAGTAGTACAGCGCCAGCGGGCGCGGACGCTGGGTGATATAGGCGAAGGCCTGGTCCAGGGTCCGGTAGGGCACGATGGGCAGGATCGGGCCGAAGATCTCGTCCTGCATCACGGTCATGTCATCGCTGACATTGAGCAGCAGGCTGTGGCCCAGGCGTCGTTCCTGGCTCTGCTCGAACAGTGGCACCAACAGCGCGCCCTTGCTGGTGGCGTCGCTCAGGTAACCGTTGAGCCGTGTCAGTTGGCGCTGGTTGATGATGGCGGTGTAGTCGGGGTTGTCCGCCAGGGTCGGGAAGAAACCGCGCACCACCTGGCGATAGGCTTCGACAAAGGCGCCGACGCGCTCTTCCGGCACCAGTACGTAGTCCGGGGCGACGCAGGTCTGCCCGGCGTTGAGGGTCTTGCCGAAGGCGATGCGTTCGGCCGCGTCCTTGAGGGGCACGGTGCTGGAAACGATGGCCGGGGATTTGCCGCCCAGTTCCAGGGTCACCGGGGTCAGGTTTTCCGCGGCGGCGCGCATCACGTGCTTGCCGATGCTGGTGGCGCCGGTGAACAGCAGGTGGTCGAAGCGCAGCTTGGAAAACGCCATGCCCACCTCGGCTTCGCCCAGCACCACGCACACCAGGTCCTCGGGGAAGACCCGGGCCAGCAGTTGCTTGAGCAGTTGCCCGGTGGCGGGGGTGGACTCACTGAGCTTGAGCATCACTCGGTTGCCGGCGGCCAGCGCCCCCACCAGCGGGCCCATGCACAGGTACAGCGGGTAGTTCCACGGCACTATGATCCCGACCACCCCCAGGGGCTGGTAGACCACCTTGGCCGAGGCCGGCTGGAAGGCCAGGCCCACGGCGCGGCGGGACGGCTTCATCCATTTCTTCAGGTGTTTGCTGGCGTAGTGGATGCCGTGCAGGCTGGGCATCAGCTCGGCCAGCAGGGTTTCGTCGGCGCTGCGGTTGCTGAAGTCCTGGCTGATGGCATCGATCAGGGCCTGGCGCTCGTTGTTAAGCAGCTCCTGCAGTGCCTTCAGCCATTGCTGGCGCTGCGCTGCGGGGGGCATCGGGTTGGCGGCAAAGGCCCGGCGCTGGGCTTCGAACAGTTCAAGCAGCTCGTCCTGTTGCTGAAGGGAATCCTGCAGGTAGGCGATTTCGGCAGACATGGACGGGCTCCGTCTGTGTAGGGTGGCTAGTTTTTTAGAGCTTATGCTCTAAATTGTCAAATACCATCCGGTGCCGGTCGCGATTTATCCCCAGGGGGATAGAACGTAAGATGCACCCCAGCCTTCTGATTAAAGCCCACACCCATGGCCCCACGCATAAAAACCCGCGAACGCATCGTCCAGTTCAGCCTCGAACTCTTCAACCAGCAAGGCGAACGCAACGTCAGCACCAACCACATTGCGGCGCACATGGAGATTTCCCCGGGCAACCTGTACTACCACTTCCCCAACAAGCAGGCGATCATCGCCGTGCTGTTTGCCGAGTACGAAAGCCTGGTGGACAGTTTCCTGCGCCCGCCACCCGGGCGCGCGGTCACCGTGCAAGACAAGCGCTACTACCTGCAGGCGCTGCTGGCGGCCATGTGGCGCTATCGCTTCCTGCACCGCGACCTGGAACACCTGCTGGACAGCGACCCCGAGCTGGCCGCGCGCTACCGGCGTTTTTCCCAACGCTGCCTGATCCAGGGCATGGCCATCTACGGGCGTTTCGTCGACGCCGGGATCGTCGCCATGGACAAGGTGCAGATCGAATCCCTGACCCTCAATGCCTGGATCATCCTCACCTCCTGGGTGCGCTTTCTGTGCACGACCCGGGAAAACTCCACGCACCTGAGCGAAGAAGCCATCAAGCGCGGGGTGTACCAGGTGCTGGTACTGGAAGCCGGCTTTGTCACCGACCAGGCCCGGGAAGCGGTCAACGACCTGTTCGAAGAGTTTTATGTGCCCCTGGCCCAAGCCCTGGAAGAAGTGCAGTAGGATCAACCTCCAACTTATTCACAGGAGCCCGCCATGCCCCTCGCGCAGTTGATCAGCCCGCTAGCCCTGGACCAGAAGAAACAGCAGCCCGGCCTGGTGATTCTGGATTGTCGCTTTGCTCTGGAAGACCCGGACTACGGGCAGCGCAGCTATGCCGAAGGGCATATCGCCGGGGCGCACTTCGCGGACCTGAACCGGGACCTGAGCGGGCCGGTGATCAAGGGCGTGACCGGTCGCCACCCCTTGCCGGAGCCAGCGCAACTGCTGGCGCGCCTGCAGGCCTGGGGCATCAACAATGACAGCGACATCGTGCTGTACGACGACGGCCCGGGGGCTTTCGCCGCCCGCGCCTGGTGGCTGCTGGCCTGGCTGGGCAAGCGTGACGGGGTGTTCATTCTTGATGGTGGCCTGAAAGCCTGGCACGCCGCTGGCTTGCCGTTGAGCCTGGATGCCCCGGAAAACGCGCCGGGGCAGTTCGTCGGGCACCCTGATCACAGCCTGCTGCTGGATGCCGAGCACCTGGGCAAGCGCCTGGGCCAGGCGGACCTGACCCTGCTGGATGCCCGTGGCCTGCCGCGTTTTCGTGGCGAAGTGGAACCCATCGACCCGGTGGCCGGGCATATTCCCGGGGCGCAATGCGCGGCATTCACCGACAACCTGGGGGAGGATGGGCGCTTTCTACCGGCCGATCAGCTCAAGCAGCGTTTCGCGCAGAAACTGGCCGGGCGTGACCCGCAGCAACTGGTGGCCTATTGCGGTTCTGGCGTCACCGCCTGCCACAACCTGTTTGCCCTGAGCCTGGCCGGCTACCCCCTGGGGCGGCTGTATGCCGGTTCGTGGAGCGAGTGGATCACCGACGCCCAGCGGCCTGTCGCCACCGGTGATTGACGGCCTTTACCCCTCGCCCCTTCGCTGGCAAGCCAGCTCCTACGGCCCGCAGGCCCCCGCGAACCTGTAGGAGCGAGCTTGCTCGCGAAAGCCGCACCGCCCTACTGCAGAACGGCACTGCGATAAGCCGCCGGCGCTACCCCATACACCTGCTTGAATTGCCGGCTGAGGTGACTCTGGTCGGCAAATCCCAATTGCGTGGCCACTTCCAGCGGCAGGCAGCCATTACGCAGCAAGGCCCGGGCCTTGGCGATGCGCTGTTGCATCAGCCAGGTGTGAGGCGGAATCCCGGTAGCCCGGCGAAACACCCGGGCGAAATGGAACGGTGACAGGTTCACCGCTGCTGCCAGTTCCTCCAGTGAGGGCGGCGCCGCCAGTTGCGAGCGCAGCAATTCCTTGGCCTGGACGATGGCTCGGTGCTCCTGCCCGGGTTCACCTGGCGCCCGGACCCCGGCGTGCCGTTGCAACAGCAACAGCAGCATTTCTCGCCATTGGGTCTGTTGCTGCAGGGCCGTGGCCGGGCTTTCCAACAGGTGGTGCAGGCGGGCAAAACCCTGTACCAGGTCCGGATCGCGGTACAAGGTGGCGCCGAAGGCCGGCAGGCTGCCGCTGGGCAGTTCCAGTTCATCCAGCAGGCCGAATATCTGCTGGTTCTCCGGGTAGAAGGCCCGGTACAGCCAGCCGTCTTCCACGCCCTTGGCGCCAGTGTGCAGCTCGTCCGGGTTGATCAGCACCAGGGTGCCGCTGCCCGCCAAATGCTCGGCTCCGCGATAGCGGTAGCGCTGGGCGCCGGCCATGATCATGCCGATCACATAACCCTCGTGCACATGGGGCACGAAACGCTGTTCGATGTAACGCGCGGCCAGCAACTCGACCCCGGCCAGGGGGGCACTCTGCCAGAAGCGGATCGATTCCCGGGCTGGCTTATCCATGGCGATCCAGGCCTGCCAACCACTGCGGGATCCGCCGCTCCAGGTAATAGCCGGGGCGTTTCAGGCTGCCGTCGACAAAACCCACATGGCCACCCTTGGCCTGCAGCTCGAACTGGGTACTGGCGGATAGCTCGCTGGCTTCGGGCAGGCTGTGGCGGAATACGAAGGGGTCGTCCGCGGCCTGGATGATCAGGGTCGGGGTACGGATTTGCCCCAGGAAATAGCGGCTGGAGGCGCGGCGGTAATAGTCCTGGGCATCGGCAAAGCCGTGCAGCGGTGCGGTGACCCGGCCGTCGAAGTCCCAGAAGGTGCGCATCTTGGTCAGCGGCCCCAGTTGCGCCAGGGTGGCCAGGCCTTGGTGGCGGCCGTCGTGCTGGAACTGGCGCTGCTTGTCCTTGATGTAGGCCAGCATCTCGCGCATGAAGTGCGCCTGGTAGACCTTGGAAAAGCCCTGGCCTATGCGATCGGCGCACTGGTCCAGGCGAAACGGCACCGACACCGCCGTGGCGCCTTGCAACGGGCTGTCGCTGCCGCTTTCCCCTAGGTACTTGAGCAGCACATTGCCCCCCAGGGAGTAGCCCACGGCATAGAGCGGCGCCTGGGGGCGCTTGGCCCGCAGGTGAGCGATGGCTGCAGCCAGGTCTTCGCTGGCCCCGGAGTGGTAGCTGCGGGGCAGCAGGTTGGGCTCGCCGGAACAGCCGCGCCAGTTCAGCGCCGCGCTGGCCCAGCCCCGGGTTGCCAGGGCTTGCTGCAGGCCGGCCACGTAAGGCGAGTTGGAGGAGCCGGTCAAACCATGCAGCACCAGCACCAGGGGCGCGTCGGCGCTATGGGGGCCGTGCCAGTCCAGGTCGAGAAAGTCGCCGTCGTCCAGCCACAAGCGTTCGCGCTGGCGCTCAAGATGAGTGGTCGGTCGCCACAGTGGGCCCCACAGGGTCTGCAGGTGCGGGTTGCCAAGGCCGAAGGCGGGGGTGAAACGATCAGGCGAGTCGGGCACGGGGAGGGTCTCGATGCAGCGGCGCGCAGCCCGGGCGGGCTGCGTACCTTGTTCCGGTCGGCTTGAGAGCCTGTCTACGATCTGCGGCGCGGCTCGGGCCTGAGCGTTGCTTGCGAGGTCGTGATCAGGTTCTAGACGACGTTGTCTGCCATACGTTGCCACAACGAGTAATACACCTGCCCGGATTTTTGTTCACGGTGCAGGCGCCAGCTTTCGGGTAGCCCCAGGGTCGATGGCGCGGTTTCGCTTTCGGTGTAGATCCAGGCGTCGTCGGCCAGCCAGCCGCGCTCTTCCAGCAGGGCGCAGGCGGCGGGCAGCAGGTTCTGGTTGAACGGCGGGTCGAGGAAGGCCAGGTCGAACGGCGTGGCCGGCTGGGTTTCCAGGTAGCGCAGGGCGTCGGCGGTCTGGGCCTGGCCGACGGTGCAGCGCAGAGTGCCCAGGTGCTCGCGCAGGCTGGAGATGGCCACGCTGCTGCTGTCCAGGGCCAGGCCCGTGGCGGCGCCACGGGACAGGGCTTCGAGAAACACCGCGCCGCTGCCGGCGAACAGGTCGATGACCTTGGCCCCGGCTACATAGGGCGCCAGCCAGTTGAACAGGGTTTCACGCACCCGGTCCGGGGTCGGCCGCAGCCCCGGCAGGTCGGGGAAGCTCAGCTTGCGGCTGCGCCATTCGCCACCAATGATGCGCAACTGGCCCACGCCATTGTGCTGGTTGTGGACGGGTTTCTTGCTGGGACGGGCTGGACGGGCCATTAATGCTCCGGAACCCCGAGCGGCTGCTCGGCGGGTTTGTCAGTGGGGGGCGGCAACGGCTTTTGCGCGACGGTGGGGCCGGCGCTGACGATGACCATCTTGTCGACACTCAGGTGCTTGTTCATGGCGGCCTTGACCTGCTCCACCGTCAGCTCCTGGGATTGCCGCATGAAGTCTTCCAGGTAGCTCAGCGGCAGGTTGTAGAAACCCATGGCGCCCAGTTGGCCGACGATATCGGCGTTGCTGGCGGTGGACAGCGGGAAGCTGCCGGCCAGTTCACGCTTGGCGTCGTCCAGTTCCTTCTGGGTCGGGCCGTTCTTCAGGTAGTCGGCGAATACGTCCTGCACCAGTTTCAGGGTGCCTTCGCTCATTTCCGCGCGGGTCTGCAGGTTGATCATGAACGGGCCGCGGGCCTGCATCGGGGTGAAGCCCGAGTAGACGCCGTAGGTCAGGCCGCGCTTCTCGCGCACTTCGCTCATCAGCCGGGTGCCGAAACCGCCACCGCCGAGAATCTGGTTGCCCAGGGAGACAGCGGCGTAGTCCGGGTCGTCACGGTCGATGCCCAGCTGCGCCAGCATCAGGGTGGTCTGGCTCGACGGAAACTCGATATGGCCGATGCTGGCCTTGGGTTCGGCAGGTTGCTCGATCTTCGCCAGCGCCGGGCCTTTTGGCAGGGCGGCGGAGACCTGTGCGGCAATCGCCTCGGCATCGCTGCGCGACAGGTCGCCGACCAGAGCGATCACCACGTTGCCTGCGGCATAGGCCTTGGCGTGGAAAGCCTTGAGCTGGGCCAGGGTGATCGACGGGATGCTCTTGGCATCGCCGTCGCTGGCATGGGCGTAAGGGTGGGTGCCATACAGGCGCTTCATCAGCTCCAGGCTGGCCAGCTTGCCGGGGTTCTGCTTCTGGTATTCGAAGCCGGCGAGCATCTGGTTCTTGATCCGCGCCAGGGAGTCGGCGGGGAAGGTCGGCTTGCCCACCACTTCGGCGAACAGCTTCAGCGCCGGTTCGCGCTTATCCACCGCGCTCAGGCTGCGCAGCGAGGCCACGGCCATGTCCTTGTAGGCGCCGTTGCCGAAATCCGCACCCAGGCCTTCGAAGCCCTGGGCGATGGCGCCTACATCCTTGCCGGCCACGCCTTCGTTGAGCATGGCGTTGGTCAGCAGGGCCACGCCCGGCGCGTTGCCGTCCTGGCTGCTGCCGGCGGCGAAGATCAGGCGCATGTCGAACATCGGCAGCTCGCGGGCTTCGACGAACAGCACCTTGGCGCCTTCGGCGGTGTTCCAGGTCTGCACATTGAGGTTGCGATGGCTGGGCGCCTTGCCATCCAGCTCGGCCAAAGATTGCAGCTTCTGGCTGCTCTTGGCGTTGTCCAGGGCCTGGCTGGCATTGCTCTGGCCGGAGCTCGACAGGTACAGGCCCCCGGCGGTGAGCAGGGCGACCAGGGCCAGCCCCAGCAGGACCGGTGAAGCATTCTTGCGCTTACTCATGAGCGGACTCCTCAGGCAGTACATGGGCCACGCTCATACGTTCCCGGGTGAAATAGGTGCGGGCGGCCTTCTGGATGTCTTCCGGGGTTACGCTTTGCAGTTCCGCAAGCTCGGTGTCCATCAGCTTCCAGGACAGGCCGACGGTTTCCAGCTGGCCGATGGCGGTGGCCTGACTGGTGATGGAGTCACGCTCGTAGACCAGCCCGGCGATCACCTGGGCCCGCACTCGCTCCAGTTCCTCGGCGGATGGCGGGGTGGTCTTCAACTGCTCCAGCAGGCGCCATAGCCCGGCTTCGGCCTGGGCGATGGTTTTCTTCTTCTGGCTGTTGGGGGTGGCCGAGAGCATGAACAGGCTGTCGCCCCGGGTGTAGGCGTCGTAGCTGGTGGAGCCACCGGACAGCAGCTCTTCGCCGCGCTCCAGTTGGGTCGGGATGCGGGCGCTGTAGCCGCCGTCCAGCAGGGCCGCGGCCAGGCGCAGGGCGTTCACCGCGCGTTTGTCCTCGGCGGTGGCGATGCTCGGCACGTTGAAGGCCAGCATCAGGCTCGGCAGTTGGGTCTTGACGTGCAAGGTGATCAGGCGCTCGCCGGGCTCGGCCAGCTCCATGGGGATCTTCGCCGGTGGCACGTCACGCTTGGGGATCGCGCCGAAATAGCGTTGGGCCAGGGTTTTCACTTCGTCCGGGGTGACGTCGCCGACCACCACCAGGGTGGCATTGTTCGGCACGTACCAGGCCTGGTACCAGTGGCGCAGTTCCTCGACCTTCATCCGGTTCAGGTCGGCCATCCAGCCGATGGTCGGCGTGTGGTAGCCGCTGGCCGGGTAGGCCATGGCCTTGAAGCGCTCGTAGGCCTTGGACATCGGCTTGTCGTCGGTGCGCAGGCGGCGCTCTTCCTTGATGACCTCGATTTCGCGGCTGAACTCGTCGGCCGGCAGGCGCAGGCTGGCCATGCGGTCGGCTTCCAGCTCCAGGGCCACGCCCAGGCGGTCGCGAGCCAGGACCTGGTAATAGGCCGTGAAGTCGTCGCTGGTGAAGGCGTTCTCTTCGGCGCCCAGGTCCCGCAGGATCAGGGAGGCCTCGCCGGGGCCGACTTTCTCGCTGCCCTTGAACATCATGTGTTCCAGGGCGTGGGACAAACCGGTCTGGCCCGGGGTTTCGTAGCTGGAGCCAACCTTGTACCAGACCTGGGACACCACCACCGGTGCGCGATGATCTTCGCGGACCACGACCTTGAGGCCGTTGTCGAGGGTGAATTCGTGGGTGGGTTGAGGGTCGGCAGCCAGGGCTGCAAGGGGCAGACAAACTGTGCTGAGCAGCAGGCCTGCGGCGCGGCGGGCTAGAGCATTCATTCGTTTTTAAACCTGTTGGGCTGCCCGCTTGGTCTTAGCCTGTGCGGGCGAGGAGGTGCTAGGATACTGATCCGTTTTACTGGCGGCCACGCCTATCAGGTCTTCGCGGATCAGCATGTACTTGAGCAGGTTGTATGAGTTACCGGCAAGAAGCCCTGATTTACCAGCTAGACTTCGACTTTTCGCCGATTTTGCCGTTCCAGTCCTTTAGTAAAATCGCTCCTTGAAGTGCTTTTGGGCATTTCGACAACATGTTGCGCGTGAACAAGCTGGATGAAACACAGTCTGTTCTGCATCGAATATTTATTTACCGAGGCGCCCAGTGGCGCATCGCTACCTTGAGATAGCCGTCTCCATGTTTGGTTCCAACGACGACAAAAAGACCCCAGCCGCGGCTGGCGAGAAGAAAGGCCTGTTCGGATGGCTGCGCAAAAAGCCGCAGGAACCCGTCGTCGAACAGCCGCAAGTGCCTGCCGAGCCGGCACCGACCCCGGTCATCGAACCTGCCGCCAGCGTAGCCCCGGCCGAGCCGGTGGTGCTGCCAATGGCCGAGCCGGTGCTGCAGCCGCACATCGCGCCTGAACCGGCGCCCCCCGCGGCGCCCGACCTGCCGCTGGCGCCAAGCGCCGAGCACAAGCCCTGGTTGACCCTGCCGGTGGCGGAAGAACCCGTGGCCCTGGTGGAAGACGCCCAGGCCGAGCATGTGGCTCCGCCGATTCCGGCGGTTGCCGTGCGCCCTGAGCCAGTGGTCGCCCCGGCCCCTGTGGTTGAGGCGCAAGCCCCGGTTGCCCCGGTATTCGTCGCCCCTGAACCTGTTGCACCTGCACCTGCACCTGCACCTGCACCTGCACCTGCACCTGCACCTGCACCTGCACCTGCACCTGCACCTGTAGCCGAGCCGGTTGCTCTGGCTGTCGAGCCCGAGCCAGTGGTCGAGGCGGCGCGCCCGGCGCAAGAGAGCAAGATCGGCTTCTTCGCCCGCCTCAAGCAGGGCCTGTCCAAGACCAGCGCCAGCATTGGCGAAGGCATGGCCAGCCTGTTCCTGGGCAAGAAGGCCATCGATGACGAATTGCTGGAAGACCTGGAAACCCGCCTGCTGACCGCAGACGTCGGGGTCGAGGCGACTTCGGTGATCATCCAGAACCTGACCCAGAAGGTGGCGCGCAAGCAGCTCACCGACTCCGATGCACTGTATGCCTCGCTGCAGGCCGAGCTCACCACCATGCTCAAGCCGGTGGAACAACCATTGCAGATCGTCGCCCAGAACAAGCCGTTCGTGATCCTGGTAGTGGGCGTCAACGGCGCCGGCAAGACCACCACCATCGGCAAGCTGGCGAAAAAGCTGCAGCTGGAAGGCAAGAAAGTCATGCTGGCCGCCGGCGACACCTTCCGCGCCGCGGCGGTGGAGCAGCTGCAAGTCTGGGGCGAGCGCAACAAGATCCCGGTCATCGCCCAGCACACCGGCGCCGATTCGGCCTCGGTGATCTTCGATGCGGTGCAAGCGGCCAAGGCCCGTGGCATTGACGTGCTGATCGCCGACACGGCGGGGCGCCTGCACACCAAAGACAACCTGATGGAAGAGCTCAAGAAAGTCCGTCGGGTCATCGGCAAGCTCGATGCCGACGCGCCCCACGAGGTGCTGCTGGTGCTGGACGCCGGCACCGGCCAGAACGCCATCAACCAGGCCAAGCAGTTCAACCAGACCGTGCAGTTGTCCGGCCTGGCCCTGACCAAGCTCGACGGTACCGCCAAGGGGGGCGTGATCTTCGCCCTGGCCAAGCAGTTCGGCCTGCCGATCCGTTATATCGGCGTCGGTGAAGGCATCGACGACTTGCGTACCTTTGAAGCCGAACCCTTTGTCCAGGCACTGTTTGCCGAGCGGGAGCGTTCATGATTCGTTTCGAACAGGTCGGTAAGCGCTACCCCAACGGTCACGTTGGCCTGCATGAGCTGAGCTTTCGCGTGCGTCGCGGCGAATTCCTGTTTGTCACCGGCCATTCCGGCGCCGGTAAGAGCACCTTGCTGCGCCTGCTGCTGGCCATGGAGCGTCCCACCACCGGCAAGCTGCTGCTGGCCGGGCAGGACCTGGGGCAGATCAGCAACGCGCAGATCCCGTTCCTGCGGCGGCAGATCGGGGTGGTGTTCCAGAACCACCAGTTGCTGTTCGACCGCACCGTATTCAACAACGTCGCCCTGCCGCTGCAGATCCTCGGCCTGTCCAAGGCGGAAATCGCCAAGCGGGTGGATTCGGCCCTGGAGCGCGTCGCGCTGTCGGACAAGACCGATCTGTACCCCGGCGACCTGTCCACTGGCCAGCAGCAGCGTGTGGGCATCGCCCGGGCCATCGTCCATCGGCCGGCTCTGCTGCTGGCGGACGAACCCACCGGTAACCTCGACCCGCGTCTTGCGGCGGAAATCATGGGCGTGTTCGAAGATATCAACCGCCTGGGCACCAGCGTGCTGATCGCCAGCCACGACCTGGCACTGATCGCCCGCATGCGCCACCGCATGCTGACCCTGCAACGCGGACGTTTGATCGGCGACGGGGAGGCCGGCGTATGAGTGCTACACGTACCCCTAAAGTGGCGGAGCGCGTAGCGCCCAAGGCTTCCGAAGCGCCACCGCCGAAGAAAAAGCGTGACGAGGACGACGGCCCGGATTTCGGCACCCTGCTGCACGCCTGGATCGAGAGCCATCGCGCCAGCCTGCTGGACAGCCTGCGGCGGCTGGGCAAACAGCCTATCGGCAGCTTCTTTACCTGCCTGGTGATGGCCGTGGCCTTGAGCCTGCCCATGGGCTTGTCACTGTTGCTCAATAATGTCGAGCGCCTGGGCGGATCCTGGCAGCGCGCGGCGCAGATCTCGCTGTACCTGGAGCTGGGGGCCTCTGCCACCGAGGGCGAGAAGCTCAGTGAAGAGATCAAGGGCCTGCCCGGTGTGGCGGATGCCGAGTTCATCAGCAAGGAAAAGGCCCTGGAAGAGTTCCAGCAGCAGTCCGGGCTGGGCGAGGCCTTGCGCGAACTGCCCCATAACCCGCTGCCTGGTGTCGTGCTGGTGACACCCCACGAAGTGGACAAGGCGACCCTGGAAGCCCTGCGCCAGCGGTTGTCGGAAATGCCCAAGGTGCAACTGGCGCAACTGGACCTGGTCTGGGTCGAGCGGCTGGCGGCGATCCTCAAGCTGGGAGACCGCTTTGTCTTCGGCCTGACGGTGCTGCTGGTTTCTGCATTACTTTTGGTGATAGGCAATACCATTCGTCTTCATATTGAAAACCGCCGCACCGAGATAGAAGTGATTAAACTCGTTGGCGGCACGGACAGTTATGTTCGTCGGCCCTTCCTCTATATGGGGGCGCTGTATGGTTTCGGCGCGGGGATCCTATCCTGGGGTGTATTGGCGTTTGGCCTGAACTGGCTGAACGATGCGGTAATCGGTCTGGCCGGCTTGTACGGCAGCGATTTTGCCCTTGCGGGGGTGCCGGTTGCCGATGGTCTGTCGCTCTTGCTAGGGGCGGTGCTGTTGGGTTATATCGGTGCGTGGATTGCAGTGGCCCGTCACCTGAGGGAACTGGCACCGAAGTAATATCTTTTTGCTTGTATTGACCTTTCAGCATTTTTGGGAACTTGTTTCGCGGTTTCCGGTCAATTTTCGCAGTGCTGAACGGCACGAGTTATGTGAGTCGGAGGTTTTTTCGTATGACCACTTCTTTGCAACCTGCTTACGCATTGGTTCCAGGCGCAAACCTGGAGGCTTATGTGCACACGGTGAACAGCATTCCATTGCTGACACCCGAGCAGGAGCGTGAACTGGCCGAGAGTCTCTACTATGAGCAGGATCTTGAGGCGGCTCGGCAGATGGTGCTCGCCCACCTGCGTTTTGTCGTACATATCGCCCGCAGCTATTCCGGCTACGGGCTGGCCCAGGCCGACCTGATCCAGGAAGGCAACGTTGGCCTGATGAAAGCCGTGAAGCGCTTCAACCCTGAAATGGGTGTGCGCCTGGTGTCCTTTGCCGTGCACTGGATCAAGGCGGAAATTCACGAGTTCATCCTGCGTAACTGGCGGATTGTGAAGGTTGCTACCACCAAGGCGCAGCGCAAGCTGTTCTTCAACCTGCGCAGCCAGAAGAAGCGTCTGGCCTGGCTGAACAACGAAGAAGTTCACCGCGTGGCGGAAAGCCTGGGCGTGGAGCCTCGTGAAGTGCGGGAAATGGAAAGCCGGCTGACCGGCCAGGACATGGCGTTCGATCCGGCTGCGGAAGCGGACGACGACAGCGCCTTCCAGTCGCCAGCCAATTACCTGGAAGACCACCGCTACGACCCGGCGCTGCAACTTGAGGATGCCGACTGGAGCGACAACTCCACCAGCAACCTGCACGAAGCCCTGGAGGTGCTGGACGAACGCAGCCGTGACATCCTCTACCAGCGCTGGCTGGCCGAAGAGAAAGCCACGCTGCACGACCTGGCGCAGAAGTACAACGTTTCGGCCGAGCGGATTCGCCAGCTGGAAAAAAGCGCGATGAACAAGCTGAAACTGTCCATCGCCGCCTAAGCGCTAGAGCCTCATGCAAAACGCCCCGAGTTGATCGGGGCGTTTTTGTTTGTGCAGCTGCTGCCGGAGCCGGCTTTTTATTGCGCCCAGGGCGCAGGCCGGGTTTCGTCCAAGCGCCTCAGGTAGTCGGCCCCACCCAGCTGGCTCATCTGCCGCCGTACCCAGCCCGCCCGCTGCATCACATAAGTGCTGGGCCGCGCCGCGCTCCATACCCGCGGGTTGGGCAGTACGGCGGCCAGCAGGCTGGCCTGCTGGCGCGACAGGTTGGCCGCGCTGACGCCGAAGTGATGACGGGCAGCTGCCTCGGCGCCGAACACGCCTTCATCCCACTCGGCGCTGTTGAGGTAGACCTCCAGAATCCGCTGCTTGGACCAGAACACTTCGATCAAGGCGGTGAACCAGGCTTCCAGGCCCTTGCGCAGATAGCTTCGACCGGACCACAGGAACAGGTTCTTCGATACTTGCTGGCTTAGGGTACTGGCGCCGCGGATGGAGCCGCCGCGCTCGTTGTGGACCAGTGCCGCCTGGATCGCGTCGATATCGAACCCCCAGTGCTCGGGGAATTTCTGGTCTTCGCTGGCAATCACCGCCACCTTGAGGTTGTCGGAAATTTCATCCCAGGGTTTCCAGGTGCGTTGCAGGTCGATGGGGTCGTTGTCGACCCAGGATTCGATCTTGCGCTCTACCATCAGGGCGGTGCCCGGCGGCGGTATGAAGCGCAACAGCAGCACCAGCAGGACGCTGCCGACCACGAACCACATCAAGGCTTTTACAAGACGACGAAACAGATAACGCAGCATAGAGATGGCTTGGCCGAACCCGTTGAGCGCGCCATTATACAGACCCTTTGTGCTGAATCTGACTGGAGTTCCTCATGTTGCGTGGCTTCCTGATGCTGGCCGCCTTCTTCGGTTTCACCGGGGTTGCCCTTGGCGCCTTTGCCGCCCACGGTCTTAAAAACCGCCTGAGCACGGACTACCTGGCTATTTTTCATACAGGTGTGACCTATCAACTGGTGCATGCCCTGGCTTTGTTCGGCGTCGCCTTGCTGGCGGCCCATATTCCCGGGCGGCTGGTGACCTGGGCCGGCGCGGCCTTCACCCTGGGCATCCTGCTGTTCTCCGGTAGCCTGTACCTGCTGACCCTGACGGGCACCAGCAAGCTGGGGATCATCACCCCCTTCGGCGGCGTGGCCTTCCTGGTCGGCTGGTTCCTGCTGGGGCTTGCCGCCTGGCGCCTGCAAGTTGCCGGCTGACGCTTGTAGCTGACCTTTAGGTCATGATCGGGCTAGAATGCTGGCCCCTAAAAATGATGGCGGCCTTGGCATGCGCATTCAGTTGAACGGTGAATCCTTTGAACTGCCCGACGGCTCGACCGTTGCGGCCCTGCTGAGCCATCTGGAACTGACCGGGCGGCGGATCGCGGTGGAACTCAACCTGGATATCGTTCCGCGCAGCCAGCACGCCGAAACTGCCCTCAATGAAGGCGACCAGGTGGAAGTGGTCCACGCCATCGGCGGCGGCTAGTCACCGGCTTCAACAGCGCTGCTGTCCATCTGCGCAGTGCCCTGGCCCGGCTCCGGGCCCTCTCATGGACGACATGCTTTCACCGGCCCCGGATCGAGGGTCACCAGCGCCCCGGGCCTGATAAAGAATTCTGCAAGAACCTCACCCCAACAGAGGATTTCCGATGAGCAACGTTCGTAGTGACAAGCCTTTCGTCCTGGCCGGTCGGACGTACCAGTCGCGTTTGCTGGTAGGCACCGGCAAGTACCGCGACATGGAAGAAACCCGCCTGGCCATCGAGGCCTCGGGTGCCGAGATCGTGACCGTTGCCGTGCGCCGGACCAATATCGGCCAGAACCCGGGCGAACCGAACCTGCTGGATATCCTGCCGCCGGATCGCTACACCATCCTGCCCAACACCGCCGGCTGTTACGACGCGGTCGAGGCCGTGCGCACCTGCCGCCTGGCCCGTGAGCTGCTCGATGGCCACAACCTGGTGAAGCTGGAAGTCCTGGCCGACCAGAAGACCCTGTTCCCCAACGTGCTGGAAACCCTCAAGGCCGCCGAAGTGCTGGTCAAGGAAGGTTTCGACGTGATGGTCTACACCAGCGACGACCCGATCATCGCCCGCCAGCTGGCGGAAATGGGCTGCATCGCGGTCATGCCGCTGGCCGGCCTGATCGGCACCGGCCTGGGCATCTGCAACCCCTACAACCTGCAGATCATCCTTGAAGAAGCCAAGGTCCCGGTACTGGTGGATGCCGGTGTCGGTACCGCTTCCGACGCCACCATCGCCATGGAGCTGGGGTGTGAGGCGGTGCTGATGAACTCGGCCATCGCCCACGCGCAGCAGCCGGTGATGATGGCCGAAGCCATGAAACACGCAATTGTCGCGGGCCGCCTGGCGTACCTCGCCGGTCGCATGCCGAAGAAACTCTATGCCAGCGCCTCTTCGCCGCTGGATGGTCTGATCAAGTAAGAGCCATTGATGACTGAATCAAACGACACGCCAATCCAGCCGGAAGCCGGCGACGAGCGCCAACACCGCCGCATCAAGAGTTTCGTGATGCGCGCCGGGCGCATGACCGAGGGCCAGCAGCGCGGCCTGGACCAGGGCGCGCCGCTGTACGTGCTGCCCCTGGCCGACGCCCCGGTGGATTACGACCAGGTGTTCGGCCGTTCGGCGCCACGCTCCCTGGAAATCGGCTTCGGCATGGGCCACTCGCTGCTGGAAATGGCCGCAGCGGCCCCGGAGCAGGACTTCATCGGTGTGGAAGTTCACCGTCCGGGTGTGGGCGCGCTGCTCAATGGCGTGCTGACCCAGGGCCTGACCAACCTGCGGGTCTACGATTGCGACGCCATCGAGGTGCTCAACCGCTGCATCGCCGACAACAGCCTGGACCGGCTGATGCTGTTCTTCCCCGATCCGTGGCACAAGAGCCGGCACCACAAGCGCCGTATCGTCCAGGCCTCCTTCGCCGAGCTGGTGCGCAGCAAGCTCAAGGTGGGCGGCATTCTGCACATGGCCACCGACTGGGAGCCCTATGCCGAATACATGCTGGAAGTGATGAACGTTGCCCCGGGTTATCGCAACCTGGCCGAAGACGGTAAGTGCGTGCCGCGCCCGGCCGAGCGCCCGATCACCAAGTTCGAGCGTCGCGGCGAGCGCCTGGGCCACGGCGTGTGGGATTTGAAGTTCGAAAAAATCGACTGAGCCCCGCGCAGCCGCTGTTGTAGGCGCTGGTTTGCTAGCGAAGGTGCCTATAAGGACGCCTTCGCCAGCAAGCTGGCTCCTACAAGGCTTGGATGAAATCGACCGGCACCTGCTCGGTCAGCCACACCCCATTCTCCGCCTGATAGAACCTGAAGCCCTGGGCCTGCATGGCCTGGGCGTCGATCTGCAGGATCACCACCTTGCCGTAACGCTGGCCCACGGCCCGGGCGGTGTCGATCTCCTGGGACAGGTGCACGTGATGGCGTGAACCCGGGATCAGCCCCTTTTCGTTGATCGAATCCATGAAGCGCATGGCGGTGCCGTGGAAGAGCACGGCGGGCGGTTGCTTTGCCTCAAGCTGCAATTGCACGGCCTTGCTGGAATGCCCCTGAACGGCACGAATCCGCTGGCTGTCAGCCGAGAGGGCGAAGCGTTTCTTGTCGTTGCCTTCGACCACCTGCTCGATCAGTTCCCGGCTCAGTTGCCGGCCGTCCTTGGCCGCGCCGCTGATCAGTGCGTCGATATCGCCCCAGCCTTCGCTGTCCAGTTCCAGGCCGATGGCCTGGGGCTCGTGGCGCAGCACGTAGCTGAGGAACTTGCTGGTGTCCTCGATGATTTTTTTGCTCATGTTCTTCCTTGATCACGGGGGGCGGCCGTTGGATTGTGTTCGCTGGCAAGCCGGCGCCTACGGCTTGGTGTAGGAGCCGGCTTGCCGGCGACGGGGCCCTGCGAATTAGCGACGATCAGCGACCACGCCAATCAGCACCAGCACCACCAGCAGCACTGGCGCCAGGCTGTAGTTGTTGAATTGGCTCAGGCCGCGGACGATCCACGGCGTGGCATAGATCAGCGCCAGGCCGCTGCCGACCATGCACAGCAGGGCCATCAGCGGCACCCGCAGGGCGCCGGCGATGCCGCCCAGGCGCTGTTCGACCCAGCCCTTGATGTCCGCGCCGAACAGCACCAGCAGGCAGCCCACCAGTGCCAGGGCGATCTCCGAGAGGTTGCTGCGACTCCAGCGGGATACGGTGGCGAGCAGGTCGAGTACCAGATCCATGTGATTTCCTTAGATCAGAAAGTATTGCAGCAGGTCATTGAGGAAGAGTTGCCCGCGGGCCGTGGCCGCCAGGCGTGACGGTTCGACCTGCAACAAGCCGCTTTGTTCGGCCTGGCGCCGACCTTCGGCCAGGCTGCCCAGGTCCAGGCCGGTACGCTCGGCGAACAGCGCAGCGTCCACGCCATCGGTGAGGCGCAGGGCGTTCATCAGGAACTCGAACGGCAGCTCTTCGTTGCCCAGGGCCTTCTCGCCCGCCTTGAACTGCTTGGCCGGGTTCAGGTAGTCCTTGGGCAGGCGGGTCTTCCAGGTGCGCAGGATGCGCCCGTCGGGGTGGCTGAGTTTGCCGTGGGCACCGGCGCCGATCCCGATGAAGTCGCCAAAGCTCCAGTAGTTCAGGTTGTGCCGCGCCGCGCGCCCGGGCTGGGCGTAGGCCGAGACTTCGTACTGGGCATAGCCGTGTTCGGCCAGCAGGGCCTGTCCGGCTTCCTGGATGTCCCACAGGGTGTCGTCTTCCGGCAGTACCGGTGGCTGGTTCCAGAACACCGTGTTGGGCTCCAGGGTCAGCTGGTACCAGGACAGGTGTGTCGGCTTCATCGCAATGGCCTGGCGCAGGTCGCCCAGGGCATCCTCCAGGGACTGGTCCGGCAGGCCGTGCATCAGGTCCAGGTTGAAATTGTCGAACCCGGCCTGGCGCGCCATGCCTGCGGCACGCACCGCTTCATCACCGTTGTGGATGCGGCCCAGGGCCTTGAGCTTCTGCTCCTGGAAGCTCTGGATGCCGATGGACAGGCGGTTGATCCCCAGGGCGCGGTAGGCGGTGAATTTTTCCTGCTCGAAGGTGCCGGGATTGGCTTCCAGGGTGATTTCGATGTCGCCAGCGAAGGGAATGCGCTGTTCCACGCCCTTGAGCAGGCGGCCCAGGGCCTGGGCGCTGAACAGGCTGGGGGTGCCGCCGCCGAAGAAGATTGAGCTCAGCTCGCGACCGTGCACGGCGTGCAGGTCCTGGTCGAGGTCGGCCAGCAGCGCGTCGACGTACTCCTCTTCCGGCAGCGTCGGGCTGGCCGCGTGGGAGTTGAAGTCGCAGTAGGGGCATTTGCGTACACACCACGGGATGTGGATGTACAGCGCCAGGGGCGGCAACTGGGGCAGCGCCGCCCGGGGCGTTGGCGCGCCGCCGAGAATCAGCGGCGACGCGGAGGGCTCGTGGCTCATTTCAGGCCCAGGCGTTGCCGCAGAATGGCCATGGCGCGGGCGCGGTGGCTGAGCTGGTTTTTCTCCTCGGGGCCCAGTTCGGCGCTGGAGCAGTTGCGTTCCGGCACCCAGAACAGTGGGTCGTAGCCGAAGCCGTGCTCGCCGCTGGCGGCGGTAAGGATGCGCCCGTGCCACAGGCCTTCGCAGAGGATCGGCAGCGGATCGTCGGCGTGCCGTACCAGTGCCAGGACGCAGACGAACTGCGCACCACGCTCGGCTTGCGGGACATCCTTGAGGGCTTCGAGCAGCTTGGCGTTGTTCGCCGCGTCGCCCTGGCCGTCGGCGTAGCGGGCCGAGTAGATGCCCGGCGCGCCACCGAGGAAGTCCACTGCCAGGCCGGAGTCGTCGGCCAGTGCCGGCAAGCCGGAAATGCGTGCGGCATTACGCGCCTTGAGGATGGCGTTTTCGACGAACGACAGGCCGGTTTCTTCTGGCTCGACGCTGCTGAATTCGCCGATCGAGCGCAATTGCACCGAAGCGCCGAGCATGGCCTGGAGTTCTTTGAGTTTGCCGGCGTTATGGCTGGCCAGTACGAGTTGCGTAAGGTTCATTATTCGCCCGGGAATAGCTCTTGGTTGAAGCTGAAGCTGTTGGTGTCACCGCCCGTTTGCACGGTGATGCTGAAGGTGCGGGTTTCCTGCTGTTCCACCGGGAACTGGGCGATGTAGTAGATCGCGCCCTGTTCGCTGATCTGGCGGAATTGCAGCGGGATGCTCTTGCTGGTCAGGTCCTTGACCGTGCCGCTGACCTGGCCGACCAGCGGCTTGCCGTCCTTGATCAGGGAAACGTTGATCACGCCCTGGTTCTTGCTGCGGACCAGTTCCGCTGCCCTGGCGATATCAGGCTGCAGGTAGGTGGAGTTGAAGGTGTTGTAGTGCACGGTGATGTCACCGAACACTTCCTGGCGTTCGCCCTTGATCGGGTCCGCCGCCAGGGCGCTGATGCTCAGGCAGGCAGCCAGTAGAAATGTCACCAGACGTCCCATGATGGTTCTCCTCGATGCAACGTGGTTTATACCGCGACCTTGTGATCTTGCAGGCCGGGACTGCTGACGCGGTAGATGCCGATCTCTCCTAAGAGATTAGGCCATAGCTTACTGGCCCACCCGTGGCGGTGTTGTTGATCGACGGCAAGGCGGTTGATTACCCGGGCTTGTCGTTCGCGGCACAGTTCTTCGAAGTCCTCGAAGGTGCAGAAGTGGATGTTCGGCGTGTTGTACCAGGTGTACGGGAGGAACTCCGAGACCGGCATCCGCCCCTTGCTGGCCAGGTACCAGCGGCAGCGCCAGTGACCGAAGTTGGGGAAGGTGATGATGCACTGGCGGCCGACCCGAAGCATTTCGTCGAGGATCTTGTCCGGGTAGTGCACGGCTTGCAGGGCCTGGGTCATGACCACGATGTCGAAGCTGTTGCTGGCAAAGTTGCCCAGGCCCTTGTCCAGGTCCTGCTCGATCACGTTGATGCCCTTGGCCACGCACTCGGCGATGTTGTCCGGGTCGTTTTCCAGGCCATAGCCGGTGACCTGCTTGTGCTCCTGCAGCCAGCTCAGCAGCTCGCCGTTACCGCAGCCCAGGTCGAGGACGCGGCTGCCGGCGGGGATCCATTCCTGGATGATTTCCAGATCGGCTCTCATCGTGTCCTCACAAGGTAATGCGGTTCATGTAGTGGCTGAACGCCTGCAGGTAGCGCGGGATCGGGATCAGGAAGGCGTCATGCCCCTGCGGTGCGTCGATCTCCAGGTAGCAGACGTCTTTGCG
Source organism: Pseudomonas sp. MWU349 (assembly GCF_017947325.1). Taxonomy (NCBI): domain Bacteria; kingdom Pseudomonadati; phylum Pseudomonadota; class Gammaproteobacteria; order Pseudomonadales; family Pseudomonadaceae; genus Pseudomonas; species Pseudomonas sp. MWU349. Next base: position 538,066 of record NZ_JAFEVP010000004.1, read on the forward strand.
CGCGGCCATCAATGCATCCACCAGTTCCCGGGAGCGGGCCGGGGAGAAGCGCCAGTCCGTGGTGAAGGACATCACGCAGAACTTGGCGGTGGCATGGGCGAAGGTCTTGGCCAGGTCGTCGTCGCAGTTGGCCGCCGGGTCGAAGTAGTCCAGGGCCTTGGTCATCAGCAGGTAGGTGTTGGCGTCGAACCGCCCGGAGAACTCCTCGCCCTGGTAGCGCAGGTAGCTTTCCACCTGGAACTCGACGCTGTGGAAGTCGTAGTTGAGCTTCTCGCTCTTGAGGCCGCGGCCGAATTTCTCGCCCATGGAGTCGTCGGACAGGTAGGTGATGTGCCCCACCATGCGCGCCAGCATCAGCCCGCGCTTGGGGATCACCCCCTGTTCCTGGAACGAGCCGCCGTGGAATTCCGGGTCGGTGAGGATCGCCTGGCGCGCCACTTCGTTGAAGGCGATGTTCTGCGCCGAGAGCTTGGGCGCCGAGGCGATGGCCAGGCAGTGCCGTACACGGTCCGGGTAGGTGATGGTCCATTGCAGGGCCTGCATGCCGCCGAGGCTGCCGCCGATCACCGCTGCCCACTGGTCGATGCCCAGGCGGTCTGCCAGGCGCGCCTGGCTGTGTACCCAGTCTTCCACGGTAAGCACCGGGAAATCGGCGCCGAACGGCTTGCCGGTGTCCGGGTTGAGGCTGCTGGGGCCGGTGGAGCCGTTGCAGCCGCCGAGGTTGTTGAGGCTGACCACGAAGAACTTGTTGGTGTCGATCGGCTTGCCCGGGCCGATGCAGCTGTCCCACCAACCGGGCTTGCGGTCGTCGACGCTGTGGTAGCCGGCGGCGTGGTGATGGCCGGACAGGGCGTGGCAGATCAGCACCGCGTTGCTGGCGCTGGCGTTGAGCTGACCGTAGGTTTCGTAGATCAGGTCGTAGGCCGGCAGCGCGCGCCCGCAGGCCAGGGCCAGGGGTTCGCTGAAGTGCGCTATTTGTGGCGTGACCAGACCAACAGAATCGGGGGGAAAGGCAGTTGGCATCGACCCTGCTCTCATTTAAATGAGGCGTAAGTCTAAAGACCGCTGCCCCCAGCGGCAAGCAAAGCCCGGGGCTGTGTTTCGTTGCGGGAAATGACGTGGGAGGTTCGCTGGCAAGCCAGCTCCTGAAGTGAACATGGGGCGCAGGAGCCGGCTTGCCGGCGAATCAGGCGGGGCGAGCCAGCCCCGGCAGGTCCGGCAGCTTCTTCGGCGCTTGCAGGCGCACCCGTTTCTGCCGGTTGAGCTCGCCGCTGACCAGGCTGACGTTGCTCTTGGGAATGCCAAAGGCCTTGGCCAGGAACGCCATCAGGTGCGCATTGGCCTTGCCTTCCACCGGTGGCGCGGTGAGGCGGATCTTCAACCGCTCGCCGTGCAGGCCAGCGAACTCGTCGCTGCTGGCCTTGGGTTGCAGGTGGCAATCGAGGATCAGATCGTCACCGTCCCAGCGGAAATAACTCATGCAGGCCGCCCGGGTCAGATCAGCAGGCGCAGGATGTCCGGCATCATGGTCATGGCCGCCAGGTTGTTGATCACCAGCATGTCCAGCAGCTTGAGCACCATGAATGCCAGGATCGGCGAGATATCCAGGCCACCCATGCTCGGCAGGATGCGACGGAACGGAGCCAGGGCGGGTTCGCAGATCTGGTTCACCAGTTCGGCGCCGGGGTTGTGGCTGCCAGGGGCGACCCAGGACAGGATCACGCTGATGATCAGGGCGAAGAAGAAGATCTTCAGGAACAGCGCGGTCACGCCGATGATCGACCAGATCAGCAGTTGCAGCGGGTTGCCGGTGGTGCCGTAGGTCAGCAGCAGGGTCAGGGCCATCAGTGCCAGTTGCACCAGGATCGCCAGCAGCAGCGAGGACATGTCCAGGCCGCCGATGCTCGGGATGACCCGGCGCATCGGCTTGAGCAGCGGCTGGGTGGCCCGCACGATGAACTGGCACAGCGGGTTGTAGAAGTTGGCGCGCACCAGTTGCAGGACGAAACGCATCAGCACGATCAGCAGGTACAGGCTGCCCAGGGTTTGCAGCACATACACCGCAGCGGTGTTCAATCCAATCATCATTGGCTCCTTATTGGCCCAGTTGTTCGGCCATTTCGGCCGAGCGGTGCGCAGCGGCACCCAATGCTTTTTCCACCAGGGCTTCAAAGCCACCGGCCTGGAACGACTTGATGGCCGCTTCCGTGGTGCCTGCCGGTGAAGTCACGCGGCGGCGCAGCTCGGCGGCGTCAACGTCACTGGAGACCGCCATGTGGGCAGCGCCCAGGGCGGTCTGCAGAGTCAGCTGGGCGGCGGTTTCCCGGGGCAGGCCGAGCTTCTCGCCAGCGGCGGTCATGGCTTCGATCAGCAGGAAGAAATACGCCGGGCCACTGCCGGAGACGGCAGTCACTGCGTCCAGTTGCTGCTCCTGGTCCAGCCACAGGGCGATGCCCACGGCGCACAGCAGTTCTTCGGCCTGCTGGCGTTGCTGGGCACTGACTTCGGCGGTGGCGTACAGGCCGCTGACACCTTGGCGCAGCAGTGCCGGAGTGTTGGGCATGCAGCGTACGATGGGCTGGGCGCCGAGCCAGTTATTCATGCTCGAACAGGTGATACCAGCGGCGATGGACACCACCAGCTGCTGCGGCTTAAGGCTCGGGCGCAGGGCTTGGCACACGGCTTTCATGGCCTGGGGCTTGACCGCCAGGACGATCACGTCGACGCCTTCGATGGCCTCGGCGTTATCGGCAAACACCTGAATGCCATGTTCGGCCGCCACTTTCGCGCGGGTCTGCTCGCCCGGGTCGCTGGCGCGGATCTGCGAGGCCTCCAGGCCCTTGGCCCGCAGGCCGCCGATGAGACTGGCCGCCATGTTGCCGGCACCGATAAAAGCGATACGAGTCGTGTTCATGACAGGTCCTTACAAGAGGTCGGGGTCAGTCGCATCAGGACTGACTGTAGTCGCGGGCACCAAACAGCGCGGTACCGATCCGCACCCAGGTGGCGCCTTGGGCAATGGCCGCTTCGAGGTCGTGGCTCATGCCCATGGAAAGGGTATCCAGGGGCAGCTTGAGGCTGGCCCGCAGGTCGTTGTTCAGGCGTTGTACCGCGGCGAAGGCGGCATTCTGGGCAGCGCGGTCCTCGGTGGGCTCGGGAATCGCCATCAAACCCCGCAGTTGCAGGCGTGGCAAGGCGCCGATGGCGCTGGCCAGGGCCGGCAGGTCGGCCGGGGCGCAGCCGGACTTGCTGGCTTCGCCACTGACGTTCACCTGGATGCAGATGTTCAGTGGCGGCAACTCGGCCGGGCGTTGTTCGGACAGGCGTTGGGCGATTTTCAAGCGATCCACGGAGTGCACCCAGTCAAAATGCTCGGCAATGGCACGAGTCTTGTTCGACTGAATGGGGCCGATGAAGTGCCAACTCAAGGGCAGGTCGGCCAGTTCCTGCTGTTTGCCCAGGGCTTCTTGCAGGTAGTTCTCGCCGAAGTCCCGCAGGCCGGCGGCATGGGCGTCGCGCAGGGCGGCGGCGGGTTTGGTCTTGCTCACGGCCAGCAGCTGGACGCTGGCTGGGTCGCGCTGTACGGCCTGGCAGGCGCTGCGGATGCGCTCGGCTACCTGGGCAATGTTGTCTGCTATCGTGGACATTCGATTTCGTCTCAAAAGTACCGGCGGCCCTGGCCACCGGCTGCCGCGTGAATCCACCAGACCTCGATTCTCCGCCGGCCCGAGCCACGCTCAAGGGCCGCGTCGGGCATCGTCCTTGGCCTGGCCATTGAATCTGCCGGGCGCGGGCGGGTCTGAAGCTCGCGGCATTCTACTGGAATTGGGGGGCACTATGGACATCACCGAACTCTTGCGCTTGAGCGCTTCCCGGGGCGCTTCGGACCTGCATCTGTCCGCCGGGCTGGCGCCGATGTTGCGCATCGATGGCGATATTCGTCCGCTGCCGGGCCCGGCCCTGGAAGGGCCTCAGGTGCTGGCGCTGATCCATGAACTGATGAGCGAAGCGCAGCGCCAGGCGTTCGCCGCCTGCAATGACCTGGATTTCGCCCATGAACTGCCGGGCGTGGCGCGGTTTCGGGTCAATGCCTTCCGGCACGCCCGGGGCGCCGGTGCGGTGCTGCGCCTGATTCCTGCGCGGGTACAGAGCCTGGAAGAGCTGGGGCTGGGGGAAGTGTTTCGGCAGATTACCGAGACGCCCCGGGGGCTGGTGCTGGTGACCGGGCCCACCGGCAGCGGCAAGTCCACCACACTGGCGGCGATGATCGACCACCTGAACCAGCACCGCCAGCAGCACATCCTGACCATCGAAGACCCTATCGAATTCGTGCATCCGCAGAAGAACTGCCTGGTGCACCAGCGCGAAGTGCAGCGCGATACCCAGGGCTTCGCCACGGCCTTGCGCGCCGCGCTGCGGGAAGATCCCGACGTGATCCTGCTGGGCGAACTGCGGGACCTGGAAACCATCCGCCTGGCCCTGACCGCCGCGGAAACCGGGCACCTGGTACTGGCCACTCTGCACACCTCGTCGGCTGCCAAGACCATCGACCGGCTGGTGGACGTGTTTCCGGGGGAGGAAAAGGCCCTGGTGCGCTCGATGCTGGCCGAGTCGTTGCAAGCAGTGATCGCGCAGGTGCTGGTGAAGAAGATGGGCGGTGGCCGGGTAGCGGCGCATGAGATCATGCTGGGCAGCCCGGCGATCCGTAACCTGATCCGCGAGGACAAGGTGGCGCAGATGTATTCGGCAATCCAGACGGGCGGGGCCCAGGGCATGCGCACCCTGGACATGAGCCTCAAGGCATTGCTCGGGCAGGGGCTGATCAGCCGCGATCAGGCCCGGGAGCAGGCGCGGATGCCGGAGAGTTTTTGACGGGGCTGGAAATGCACTCGCCGGCAAGCCGGCTCCTACAGGTGGGTGTAGGAGCCGGCTTGCCGGCGAAGCGGGGTATCAGCGTTGCACGACCCGCAGGGGCGCGTGCTCCTTGGGCAGGACCCGCTTGGCAACCACGTAATGGCTCTGCCAATAGGGCTTCTTCAGGGTGTCGATGGTCACTGCCTTGCCGCGCCGCGGGGCGTGGATGAAGCGGTCTTCGCCCAGGTAGATGGCAACGTGGTTGACCTTGCGGCTCTTGATGTTGAAGAACAATAGGTCGCCCGGCTTCAGGTCCTTGCGTTCGACCTTCTGCCCGTGGCCGCTGGCCATGGCGTTGGAGGTGCGTGGCAGGTCCACGGCGGCGACGTCGTTGAAGGCGTAGCGCACCAGGCCGCTGCAGTCGAAGCCTTTGCTTGGGCTGCTGCCGCCCCAACGATAGGGCGTACCGAGGACATTGACCGCACGGCTCAGAACCGTGGTGCTCGGCCGGCCGGCGTTGTTGGCCACCAGTTTGCTGTCGGCCTTGCTCAGGCGAGTGGGGTGCTTGATCGAGGTCTTGTTCTTGGCGGTGACCGTCGAAACGTGAGGTTTCGGGGTGTAGCCATTAACGTTGGGAAGTCGTTGCTCACGGTTGGTGGCGTGGGCGGCCAGTGGCATTAATAGGCAAATGGTTAGCCATGTCTTGAAAAATGGACGCATTAGGCAAGGCTCTTATTTGGTTAGCGCGCAACTTTATAACAGCTTTCAGGTCACTTCCGAGTCCGTTTGTCGATTCAACCTTGGGGTCAACTTCGGCAAAGAGGTGGCAACTTGACGCAGAAAACCGCCAGAAGTCAGGCAGTACAAGGCTTTGACGGAGTAGAAGGTAACATTGCCTACACGTCGAATGCCTGTAAAAAAGTCACAAAGTTTTTAAGAATATTTATCTATCACCTGCAAAGAGGCACTTAATGAACACCTATCGTCAGGATGCATCCACCCATGACACCCACAGCAAGGTGATCGGTTACCTGTTGTGGATTTTCGGTTTTACCGGGGCCCATCGCTTCTATTACGGCAAGCCGGTGACCGGGACTATCTGGTTCTTCACCTTCGGTCTGCTGGGTATCGGTTGGCTGATCGACTTGTTCCTCATCCCGTCCATGGACCGGGAAGCGGACCTTCGCTTTACCGCAGGTCCGGTGGAATACAGCGTGGCCTGGATTCTGCTCACTTTCCTCGGAGTCTTCGGCGTGCACCGCATGTACCAGGGCAAATGGCTGAGCGGGGTGATCTACCTGTTCACCGGCGGCCTGTTCTTTATCGGGGTGCTGTACGACTTCTGGACCCTGAACGATCAGGTATCGCTGGAAAACGCCAAGCGCCGTTGATCCCGTCATCGGCGCAGGCGGTGATGGCGCAGCCTGTAGCCACTGCCGCAGGGCGCCGCCAGGAGCGGCGGCTCCTTCGGAGCCGTTCGCAGCCTGCGGCAGCGGCTAGAGGGTATTTGCCAGGCGGTCAGCCCTGATAGCTGATATGCCCGTCCACCAGGGTGTAGCGCACCGCGCCCGGCAGGCTATGGCCGAGGAACGGGCAGTTTTCGCCCTTGGACAGCCAGCGCTCGCCGGCCACGGTGGAACTGGCCGGGTCGAACAGCACCAGATCCGCCGCGCCGCCGGCTGCCAGCTTGCCTGCCGGCAGGCGCAAGGCCGCGGCGGGGCCGGCACTCAGGCGTGCCAGCAGGGTCGGCAGGTCCAGCAGGCCGTCCTGCACCAGGGTCAGGGCCAGGGGCAGCAACAGCTCGACGCTGCTGATGCCCGGCTCGGTGGCGCCGAACGGCGCCAGCTTGGCGTCCCGCTCATGGGGCTGGTGATGGCTGGAAATGGCTTGCACCACCCCGGACTTCACCGCTTCGCGCAGGGCATCGCGGTCGGCCCGCGAGCGCAGCGGCGGCTGCACGTGGTACAGGCTGGAGAAGTCGATCAGCGCCTCGTCGGTCAGGATCAGCTGGTACAGCGCCACATCGGCGGTGACCGGCAGGCCACGGGCCTGGGCCTGGGCGATCAGTTCCACGCCGCGGGCGCTGGTCAGTTGGCTGAAGTGGGCGCGCACGCCGCTCTGTTCCACCAGCAGCAGGTCCCGGGCCAGGGCCACGGTCTCCGCGCTTTCCGGGATACCCGGCAGGCCGAGGAAGCTGGCGGTGGCGCCTTCGTGGGCCAGGCCGCCTTCGGCCAGGTCACGGTCCTGGGAATGGAAGATCACCGTCAGGTCGAAGGTCGCGGCATATTCCAGGGCGCGGCACAGGGTACGGGTGCTGCGGAAACCTTCCAGGCCGTTGCCGAAGGCCACGCAACCGGCGTCACGCAACGCGATCAGCTCCGCAAGCTGCTCGCCTTCCAGGCCCTTGCTCAAGGCGCCAATGGGGAACACCTTGCTGTTGCCGGCCTCGCGGGCGCGGTCGAGGATCAGCTCGGCCACCGCCGAGGTATCCAGGACCGGCTTGGTGCGCGGCGGGCAGCACAGGCTGGTGACGCCACCGGCGGCGGCGGCACGGGTTTCGCTGGCAATGCTGCCCTTGCGGCTGTAGCCCGGCTCGCGCAGGGCGACGCTCAGGTCCACCAGGCCGGGTGCGGCCACCAGGCCCTTGGCGTCGATGGTGGTGACGGCATTGAAACCATGGGGGGCGGCGCCGATGGCGACGATCTTGCCGGCTTCCAGGTGCAGATCGGTGGTTTGATCCAGGCCGCTGCTTGGATCGATGACGCGGGCGCCGAGAATGCTGAGCTTCACTGGGCGTTCTCCTGCTCGAATTGTCGCTGGGCGGTCTGCCCGCTCATGGCCATGGACAGTACCGCCATGCGCACTGCAATGCCGTAGGTCACCTGATTGAGGATCACCGAGTGCGGACCGTCGGCCACCGCCGATTCGATCTCCACGCCACGGTTGATCGGGCCCGGGTGCATGACGATGGCGTCGGGCTTGGCCCCGGCCAGGCGCGCGGTGGTCAGGCCGAACAGGCGGTAGAACTCGCCTTCGCTGGGCAGCAGGCCGCCCTGCATGCGTTCACGCTGCAGGCGCAGCATGATCACCACGTCCACGTCCTTCAGGCCTTCGGTCATGTCGGTGTAGACCTTGACCCCGTACTGCTCGATGCCGATGGGCAGCAGGGTTTTCGGCGCGATCACGCGGATGTCCGGGCAGCCGAGGGTTTTGAGCGCCAGCATGTTCGAACGCGCCACCCGCGAGTGCAGGATGTCGCCGACGATGGCCACCGAGAGGTTCTCGAAGCCGCCCTTGTGCCGGCGAATGGTCAGCATGTCGAGCATGCCCTGGGTCGGGTGGGCGTGACGGCCGTCGCCGCCGTTGATGATCGCCACTTGCGGGCACACGTGTTCGGCGATGAAGTGCGCGGCGCCGGAGTCGCCGTGGCGCACCACGAACATGTCGGCGGCCATGGCTTCCAGGTTGCGCAGGGTGTCCAGCAGGGTTTCACCCTTGCTCGCCGAAGAGGTCGAGACATTCAGGGTGATCACGTCCGCGGACAGCCGCTGGGCCGCCAATTCGAAGGTGGTGCGGGTACGGGTGGAGTTTTCGAAGAACACGTTGCACACGGTCTTGCCGCGCAGCAGCGGGACTTTTTTCACCGCCCGGGCGCCGACTTCGAGAAACGAGTCGGCGGTGTCGAGGATTTCTGTCAGCAGCTCGCGGTTCAGACCGTCGAGGGACAGGAAATGGCGCAGCTGGCCCTGATCGTTGAGCTGCAGCGGGCGCTTGGCGTCTAGAGGCGTCATCGCAATGGACTCTTAAAAGGGCGAGTTAGAGGGCGAGGTCTTGGAGCTCGAGTTGAAGCGGCGCAGGACCGGACAATTTTACCCGCTCGTGGGCGGCCAGCGACAGGGTTGCGCCCACCACATTCGGACGGATCGGCAGTTCGGCGGCGTTCAGGTCCAGCAGGCAGACCAGGGTCACGCTGGCCGGCCGGCCGTAGTCGAACAGTTCGTTGAGGGCGGCGCGAATGGTCCGGCCGCTCATCAGCACGTCGTCGATCAGCACCAGGTGCTGGCCTTCGATCTCGAACGGCAGCTCCGAAGGGCGCACCTGCGGGTGCAGGCCGTTCTGGCTGAAGTCGTCGCGGTAGAAGGACACGTCCAGGGTACCCAGGGGCGAATCGCTGCCCAGGGCTTCCAGCAGGGCCTGGGCCACCCAGACGCCACCGGTACGGATACCGATGAAGCGCGGCTCGCTGATGGCGCGCTGGGCCAGGTGGGCGTTGAGATCAGTGGCCATCTGGCTGATCAGGGCGGCGGGATTGGGCAGGCTCATGGTGGCTCCTTCGTGGGCTCGCGCCTGTTGCCGGGCAGCAGGGCGCGGGAACTTACGGCTGGTGTTGGGCCAGGAGGCGCGCAGCCCTGGGGCCGCGCATCTTCAGGATGTGGTCTCAGGTGTTCAACAGGCTGGCGTTTTCATCGAGCCAGCCCTGCAGCAGCAGGGCCGCGGCGATGGCGTCCACCGGGTTGTCGCGGTAGCTGCCTTTCTGACCGCCCCGGGCCAGGCGTTCGCCCTTGGCCTCGAAGGTGGTCAGGCGTTCGTCGTGGGTATAGAAGGGCACATTGAAGCGGCCGTTCAGGCGCCTGGCGAACTTTTCGGCGCGCACGCACATGTCGCTGGGGCTGCCGTCCATGTTCAGCGGCAGGCCCACCACCACGGCATCGGGTTTCCATTCCTTGATCAGGGCTTCGACCTGGTTCCAGTCCGGCACCCCGTTCTGCGCCTTGAGGGTGCACAGCTCCCGGGCCTGGCCGGTGATGGCCTGGCCCACGGCAACGCCGATCTGCTTGGTGCCATAGTCGAAGCCGAGGATCAGTCGCAGGGCCATCAGGCGTGGCCCGCCTGGCTGGTGAGCAGGCTGAGGTTGACCCCCAGGTGCCGGGCCGCGGCTTCCAGGCGCAGTTCGCTGCTGGTGTTGAACAGGATGTCGGCGTCGAAGGGGCAGGTCAGCCAGGCGTTGTCCGCCAGTTCGGCTTCCAGCTGCCCGGCTTCCCAGCCGGCATAGCCCAGGGCGATCAGGCTCTTGGCCGGGCCCACGCCGTCGGCGATGGCGAACAGCACGTCCTGGGAGGTGGACAGGGACAACCCCTCAAGTTCCACCGTGGCCTGGTAGACCGGGCCGTTGGGGTGCAGGACGAAGCCGCGATCGGTCTGCACCGGGCCGCCGCTGAAAATGGGCACGTGCTGGCACAGCAGGGACGGCTCTTGGTCAGGTCGCAATTGTTCGAGGATATCGGCCAGGTTCAGGTCCTGGGGACGGTTGATCACCAGGCCCATGGCGCCACTGGCGTTGTGCTCGACGATGTAGGTCAAGGTCTGCGCAAAGTTCGGGTCGGCCATATGGGGCATGGCGATCAGGAAATGATGCTTGAGATAGCTTGGGCTGACGTTTTTCATGAGCGCTAGTGTGGCGGTGGCGGGCCCGGCTGACAAGCTGGCGATGTACGGCCATGGCGCTGTCGCGCGGACGGTTGCCGGCCGATCAGTTGCTGGAAAGCTTGTCGCCCCGGGCGAAGCGCCAGGTGCGGATGATTTCCAGGCGGTCGATGTCCGACAGGTCACCGGTAAAGGGGGCGAACGGCGCCGCCAGGCGCACGATGCGCTGGGCCGCCTGGTCCAGCAGCGGTTGCCCGGAGGACTCCAGCACCAGCACTTCATATAGCGAGCCGTCACGGTTGATCGAGACCATCAACCGCAAATTGCCGTAGATCTGTTTGCGCCGGGCTTCCTCGGGGTAGTTGAGGTTGCCGATGCGCTCGACCTTCTTGCGCCATTCGTCCTTATACCAGGCGCCCTTGTCGCGCATGGTGGAGGCGGCGCTGAGGCGGTGGATGCGCGGGCGTTTGGCATACAACTGCTGTTCATTGGCCAGTTCGGCTTCCAGGCTGGAAATCTCGCTGGACAGCTGCGAGCTGTCGAACGTCGGGGTGGGGGCCTTGGGCGTCGGGTCTTTCTTGACCTCTTCACGCTGGGTCACGGTCTTTTTCGGCTTGGGCGCGGTGGTGGCCACGGCGGCCTTGGGGGCGGTGTCCTTGACCTCGGGCTTGACCGAGGGCGGCGGCGTGACCTTCTTCACCGAGTTGTCCTGGAACGGTGCGACTTCGGTGGTTTTCGGAATGGCCTTCTTGTCCAGGGTACCGCTGCCTTGCTGGTTGTCCTGGGCGAGGAAGTCGGCCTTCTTCGGCTTGGTCTCGCTCTTGAAGGTGGCCAGGGTGATTTCCAGGGTCTTGCTGATGGCCTTGGGCTCGGCGAAGGAAAAGCCCAGGCCGAGAATCAGTGCCAGGTGCAGGAGCGCCGCGAGGAACAGGGTAAAACCCAGGCGATCGGCCGCGCGCACGCCGCCATGGGCTAGCTCGGGGGGCAGATCGGACGGGAGGCTCATCGGCGGTTCGACATCACAGGAGGCATCACACAACCAACATCACGGTTTCACAGGCGGCGCATGATAACGCAATGTTGGTTTGTGCTTGGTTGTTCTACATCACTTGGCCTTGAGCTTCTGATCGATGGCATCCATCAGCATCGCGCCGATGTTGGTGCCGAAGGCGTTGTCGATTTCACGGATGCAGGTCGGGCTGGTGACGTTGATTTCCGTCAGGTGTTCGCCGATCACGTCGAGGCCGACGAACAGCAAGCCCTTGGCCCGCAGGGTCGGGCCGACCTGGGCGGCGATCCAGCGGTCCTTGTCGCTCAGCGGGCGGGCTTCGCCACGACCGCCGGCCGCCAGGTTGCCGCGGGTTTCACCGGCGGCGGGGATGCGCGCCAGGCAGTAGTCCACCGGTTCGCCGTCGATCATCAGGATGCGCTTGTCACCGTCCTTGATCGCCGGCAGGTAGGCCTGGGCCATGATCTGCTGGCTGCCGAGCACGGTCAGGGTTTCCAGGATCACCGACAGGTTCGGATCGCCAGCGCGGTGGCGGAAGATAGAGGTGCCGCCCATGCCATCCAGGGGCTTGAGGATCACATCGCCATGCTGGGCCGCGAACTCGCGCAGCACGTCGGCGCGGCGGCTGACCACGGTGGGCGGGGTGCACTGGGGGAACAGCGTGGCAAACAGCTTTTCGTTGCAGTCGCGCAGGCTCTGGGGCTTGTTGACCACCAGCACGCCAGCGCTTTCGGCCTGTTCCAGCAGGTAGGTGGAGTAGACGAACTCCATGTCGAAGGGCGGGTCCTTGCGCATCAGGATCACATCCAGATCGCTCAGCGGGCAGTCGATCTCGGCGTCCAGCTCGAACCACTTCTGCGGGTTGGCGAACACCTGCAGCGGGCGCATGCGGGCCCGGGCCACGCCGTCGCCCTGGTACAGGTCGCGCTGCTCCATATAGAAGAGGGTCCAGCCGCGCTCCTGGGCGGCCAGCAGCATCGCCAGCGAGCTGTCCTTCTTGTAGGAGATGCTGGCGATAGGGTCCATGACAATCCCGACGCGAACGCTCATGGGTGGATTCCTTTAAGAAAATGAGTGGGAGCGAGGCAAAAAAAGTGGCGTCAGAGTGGCGCTGACAGGGGCCTGGGTCAAGGAAAAACCACTGCCTGGCGTGGTCCATAGATTGCAGGGGGGAGAGTGTGCTAAAAAGGCTCGCAGGCCGGGCCCAAGCCTTGAAGTTCAAGGGTTTCACCCATTGCCCGGCGGTACCGGACCAAATCATTCGCTGGGGCGATGGCAGAGCAGATATGGAACAGCATTCCAACGCCTTGAAGGTGATGGTGATCGACGATTCGAAGACGATTCGCCGCACGGCCGAAATGCTGCTGAAAAACGTCGGTTGCGAGGTCATCACCGCAGTGGACGGCTTCGAAGCCCTGTCCAAGATCGTCGACCATCACCCCGGCATCATCTTCGTCGACATCATGATGCCGCGGCTCGACGGCTATCAGACCTGTGCGCTGGTGAAGAACAACAGCGCGTTCAAGTCCATCCCGGTGATCATGCTGTCTTCCAAGGATGGCCTGTTCGACAAGGCCAAGGGGCGCATCGTCGGCTCCGACCAGTTTTTGACCAAACCCTTCAGCAAGGAAGAACTGCTGAGCGCGATCAAGGCCCATGTCCCGGACTTTGTCGCGCTTGCGCCACAGTAGACACGCACAGCGACGCCCGGCCAGCAGGCCGCGCGCCTATACCGTATGGGGAAGACCATGGCTCGTATTCTGATCGTCGATGACTCGCCGACTGAAATGTACAAACTCACCGGCATGCTGGAAAAGCACGGCCATGAAGTGCTCAAGGCCGAGAACGGTGCCGACGGCGTGGCCCTGGCCCGGGAAGAAAAGCCCGACGCGGTGCTGATGGACATCGTCATGCCCGGCCTCAACGGTTTCCAGGCGACCCGGCAGTTGACCAAGGATGCCGAGACCAGCCATATCCCGGTGATCATCATCACCACCAAGGATCAGGAAACCGACAAGGTCTGGGGCACCCGCCAGGGCGCCAAGGATTACCTGACCAAACCGGTGGACGAAGAGACCCTGATCAAGACCCTGAACAACGTCCTGGCCGGCTGACAGCCGCGCCATGAGCCAATCCCAGACCGCCTTCGAGCTGCTGCTGGAGATCGACCAGCGCTGCCGCTTGCTGGCCGCCGACCTGCCGTCCCAGGAAACCCGCCAGCACAGCTGGAGCGGCATTGGCTTTCGCCTGGGCGAGCATTGGTACGTGGCCGCCATGGGCGAGATCAGCGAAGTCCTGCACGAGCCGCGCTACACCCTGCTGCCCGGGGTCAAGCCCTGGGTCAAGGGCGTCGCCAACCTGCGCGGGCGGCTGCTGCCGATCATGGACCTGTGCGGTTTCTTCGGCCATGAGCTGTCGCCCCTGCGCAAGCAGCGGCGGGTGCTGGTGGTGGAGTACAAGGAGCTGTTCGCCGGCCTGCTGGTGGACGAGGTGGCCGGGCTGCAGCACTTTGCCCAGGACAGCCTGGAGCCCGGCATCACCGACTTTGCCGACGCCGCGGTCAACCCCTACCTGCAGGGCCAGTTCCGCCGCGAACAGGTCTGGCAGGTCTTCAGCCCCTTCGCCCTGGCCCGTTCGCCGGGGTTCCTGGAGGTGGCGGCATGAAGGGCGCCCCGACGCCTGGGCAACCCGCTGGCCGTGCCACGGGGAGCGCGTGTTTCCCTGGATCAACCCATGCTGCCCCGGCGTTGCGCGCGCCCCGGGCAGCCGAATGCGGGACCGCCCGCTCGCCACAGGCCTGATCGATGACCAAAGCCAAAACCGGCAAGCCCCTGGAAGGCTCCCGCAGTCGCTCGCAGATCATCGTGCTGTTCATCGCACTGATCGTGTTCATCATGCTGTTGTTCGCCAACTTCGCCTACCTCAATACCCAGGCCACCTACGACAAACAGTACATCGGCCATGCCGGCGAGCTGCGGGTGCTGTCCCAGCGCATTGCCAAGAACGCCACCGAAGCGGCGGCGGGCAAGGCTGCAGCGTTCAAACTGCTGGGGGATGCGCGCAACGATTTCGCCCGGCGCTGGGGCTACCTGAAAAAGGGTGACCCGGACACCGGGCTGCCCGGGGCCCCGGTGGCCTTGCGCCAGGAAATGCGCGCGGTGCAACTGGACTGGGAAAAACTGCTGAAAAATACCGACGCGATCCTCGCCAGCGAGCAGACCGTGCTGTCCCTGCACCAGGTGGCGGCAACCCTGGCGGAAACCGTGCCGCAATTGCAGGTGGAGTATGAAAAGGTCGTCGAGATCCTGCTCCAGCGTGGCGCCCCGGCGGCCCAGGTGGCCATGGCCCAGCGCCAGTCGCTGCTGGCCGAGCGGATTCTCGGCGCGGTCAACACGGTGCTGGCCGGCGACGAAAACGCGGTCCAGGCCGCCGATGCTTTCGGTCGCGATGCCGCACGCTTCGGCCAGGTGCTCAACGGCATGCTGCAGGGCAACCCGGGGCTGAAGATCAGCCAGGTGGAAGACCCGGATGCCCGGGGGCGGCTGGCGGAGATTTCCGAGTTGTTCGAGTTCGTCTCCGGCTCCGTGGACGAGATCCTCGAAACCTCCCCCGAGCTGTTCCAGGTCCGCGAGTCGGCGAGCAACATCTTCAGCCTGTCCCAGACCTTGCTGGACGAAGCCTCGCTACTGGCCAGCGGCTTCGAGAACCTGGCCGGCAGCCGCAAGCTGGACACCATCGGCGGCTACGTCCTGGGCCTGCTGGCCCTGGCCTCGATCATCCTCATCGGCCTGGTGATGGTGCGCGAGACCAACCGCCAGTTGCGCGAGACCGCAGAGAAGAACGAGCGCAACCAGAACGCGATCATGCGTTTGCTGGACGAGATCGAGGACCTGGCCGACGGCGACCTCACGGTCACCGCCTCGGTGACCGAGGACTTCACCGGCACCATTGCCGACTCCATCAATTATTCCGTCGACCAGTTGCGCGACCTGGTGGCCACCATCAACCTCACCGCCGGCCAGGTGGCCGGCGCAGTGCAGGAAACCCAGGCCACCGCCATGCAGCTGGCCGAAGCCTCGGAGCATCAGGCCCAGCAGATTTCCGAAGCCTCCACGGCGATCAACGAAATGGCCCAATCCATCGACCAGGTATCGGCCAACGCCGCGGAATCCTCGGCGGTGGCCGAGCGCTCGGTGGAAATCGCCAACAAGGGCAACGAGGTGGTGCACAACACCATTCACGGCATGGACAACATCCGTGAGCAGATCCAGGACACCGCCAAGCGGATCAAGCGTCTTGGCGAGTCTTCCCAGGAGATCGGCGATATCGTCAGCCTGATCGACGACATTGCCGACCAGACCAACATCCTCGCCCTCAACGCGGCGATCCAGGCCTCCATGGCCGGTGACGCCGGGCGCGGCTTTGCCGTGGTGGCCGACGAGGTGCAGCGGCTGGCGGAGCGTTCCTCGGCGGCCACGCGGCAGATCGAGACCCTGGTGCGGGCGATCCAGACTGACACCAACGAGGCGGTGATCTCCATGGAGCAGACCACCACCGAAGTGGTGCGCGGCGCGCGCCTGGCCCAGGATGCAGGGGTGGCCCTGGAAGAGATCGAAGGCGTGTCCAAGACCCTGGCGGCGCTGATTCAGAGCATCTCCAACGCGGCCCAGCAGCAGACCTCTTCGGCCGGGCAGATTTCCCTGACCATGAACGTGATCCAGCAGATCACCTCGCAGACGTCGTCCGGTTCCACCGCCACCGCCGAGAGCATCGGCAACCTGGCGAAGATGGCCAGCCAGCTGCGCCGCTCGGTGTCCGGCTTCACCTTGCCGGCCACCCGGGGCCCGGCCCCGAATGACAACCGCTGACACAAGGCTTTGACTGGAGTGGTTATGGTTGATCGGCACGACTATGTAGCCCTGGAGTGGGTCAAGGGCGAAATTGCCGAGACCCTGAAGCAGGCGCATCAGGCGCTGGAGCATCTGGCGGACGATCCCCAGGCCCTGGAGGCCATCGACCAGTGCCTGGAAGGCATCCACCTGGTCCACGGCAGCCTGCAGATGGTGGAGTTCTACGGCGCCGCGCTGCTGGCTGAAGAAATGGAAAAGCTCGCCCTGGCCCTGCAGCAGGGGCGCGTGGCCCAGCGCGACGAAGCTCTGCGCCTGCTGCGCCAGGCCATCGGCCAGTTGCCCCAGTACCTGGACCGGGTGCAGAGTGCGCGGCGCGACCTGCCGCTGGTGGTGCTGCCGCTGCTCAACGACCTGCGCAGTGCCCGGGGCGAGAGCCTGCTCTCGGAAACCAGCCTGTTCAGCCCGCAACTGCCCAGCCTGCCGCCCCTGAGCGACAAGGCCCTGGCGGCTTTGGAACCCCTGGAATTGCCCAACCAGTTGCGCAAGCTGCGACACATGTTGCAGACCGCCCTGGTGGACCTGCTGCGCGAGCAGGATGACGAGCAGAGCCTGGGCTATATGGCCAAGGTCTTCGAACGCCTGGAAGCCTTGTGCCAGGACGCCCCGCTGGCGCCCTTGTGGCATATCGCCTCGGCCCTGGTGGAAGGCATGCGCCACGACGAGATCGCCAACAGCCCGGCGGTGCGCAGCCTGCTCAAGGATGCCGACAAGGAGCTCAAGCGCCTGCTGGAGCAGGGCATGCACGGGATCAACCAGCCGGCCCCCGACGAATTGCTCAAGAGCCTGCTGTTCTATATTGCCAAGGCGCGCCATCCCACCCCATTGATGCTGACCCTCAAAGAACGTTACGGACTGGATGACGCCTTGCCCGACAGCGCGGTGGTGGACGAGGAGCGGGCCCGCCTGGCCGGCCCCGACCGGGATGCCATGCGCTCGGTGCTGACCGCGGTGTGCGATGGCCTGGTGCGGGTCAAGGAGCGCCTGGACCTGTTCGTGCGCAGCGACCGCCAGCACACCGACGACCTCGAAGGGCTGCTGTCGCCCCTGCGGCAGATCGCCGACACCCTGGCGGTGCTGGGCTTCGGCCAGCCGCGCAAGGTCATTATCGACCAACTGGCGGTGGTCCAGAGCCTGGCCCAGGGCCAGCGCGCGCCGGATGACGCGGTGCTGATGGATGTGGCGGGGGCCCTGTTGTACGTGGAAGCGACCCTGGCCGGCATGGCCGGCACCGTGGAGCCCGAAAGCCGCGAGGAAAGCCGCCTGCCCACCACCGACCTGACTCAGATCCACCAGTTGGTGATCCAGGAGGCGCAGGTCTGCCTGCACCAGGCCAAGGACCTGATCGCCGAGTGCATCGAGGCCGACTGGGACGCCGAACACCTGCAGGCGCTGCCCGAGCTGCTGACCCAGGTGCGCGGCGCCCTGGCGATGATCCCGCTGCCCCGCGCGGCGGGGCTGATGCAGGCCTGCCAGCAGTTTGTCGTCGAACACCTGCTGGCGGCCCCTTCCCGGCCCGACTGGCAGCAACTGGACCACCTGGCGGATGTGCTCACCAGCCTGGAGTACTACCTGGAGCGCCTGGGCGAAGACCATGAGGCGCCGGGGGAGAAGATCCTCGATGTGGCCCAGCAGGGCCTGCTCGCCCTGGGTTATGTGCCGGTGGAACAGGTGCCATTGCTCGATCAGCCCCTGAGCCCCAGCGAAGCCCTGGTGATGCAGGACCTGCAAGAGCTGGACGATCCCCGGGTGGCGCAGTCCCTGGCGGATGTCCTGGCGGTGCCGGTCTCGGCCCTCAACCCGCCGGCCCTGATCACCCCGGGCAGCCTGTTGCCGCCGCCAGGGGACGAGGAGCCGGTGGACGATGAACTGCGGGAAGTCTTCCTCGAAGAAACCGAGGAAGTGCTGGAGATGCTGCGCGAGTACCTGCCGCGCTGGGCCGCGGACCCCCATGGCACCTCTGCCCTGAGCGAACTGCGCCGGGCCTTCCACACCCTCAAGGGCAGCGGGCGCATGGTGCGCGCGCTGGTGCTGGGGGAACTGGCCTGGGCGGTGGAAAACCTCCTCAACCGGGTGCTGGAGCGCAGCGTGGAGCCCGGAGTCGAAGCCCGGCAACTGGTGGCCGACACCCTGCAACTATTGCCGGAACTGATCGCCGAATTCGCCCAGCAGGCCCAGCGCCAGCGCGACGATGTCGACCGCCTGGCCGCCCGGGCCCATGCCCTGGCCAATGGCGCGCAAGGCTCGGCGCCAGTGCCGGACGAGGGCTTGGACCCGCAGTTGCTGGAGATCTTCCGCACCGAGGCCCAGACCCACCTGGACAGCATCAACCGCTTTCTTGAGCAGGCGGCCGAACACGTACCGCTGCAGGCCAGCGACGAACTGCAACGGGCCCTGCACACCCTCAAGGGCAGCGCCTCCATGGCCGGGGTGCTGCCGATTGCCGAGCTGGCCGGCCCTCTGGACCAATTGGCCCGGGAATACCGGGCGCACTTGATCCCCCTGGACCTGGACGAGGTGGAGCTGCTGCTGGAGGCCGAAGGCCTGCTGCGCCGGGGCCTGCGGCAGCTGGACAGCGACCCGCTGGCGCCCATCGATGGCGCCCGCTCCCTGGTGGGCCGCGCCCTGGCCCTGCTGGGGGAGCGCCTGGAAACCCTGCTCAGCGCCCCGGACAGCGCGCCCCGGGCCAAGCGCGACCCGCAGTTGATCAACAATTTCCTGGCCCAGGGCATGGACATCCTGCTGGATGCCGAAAGCCTGCTGCGCCGCTGGCAGCAGCACCCGGGCGAGCGTCAGGAACTCAGCGCCCTGCTGGATGAGTTGACCACCCTGGGCGAGGGTGCGCACCTGGCCGACCTGCACCCGGTGGACGAGCTGTGCGAAGCCTTGCTCGATCTCTATGGCGCGGTGGAAGAGAGCAGCCTGGCCGTCAGCGAGCGTTTCTTCCACGAAGCCGAAAGCGCCCATGATGCCTTGATCAACATGCTCGACGAGCTGGCCGCAGGCCAGGAAGTCAGCCCGCGCCCGGAACGGGTGCAGGCCTTGCGCGAGCTGCTGGATGAAGGTCTGGACCCTTCTGCCACGGGCCTGATCAAGAGCGATGGCAGCCGCGCCCTGAGCATCAGCGAACTGGGCGCGGCCACGGCCCGGCTGGAGCAGGCCGAGGCCCCGATGCAGGCGGACGACGAAATTGTCGAGATCTTCCTCGAAGAAGCGGTGGATATCCTCGAAAGCGCCGACCAGGCCCTGCAGCGCTGGCTGGCCGACCCGGACAATGGCGCGCCGCTGTCTTCCCTGCAGCGAGACCTGCACACCCTCAAGGGCGGCGCACGGATGGCCGAATTGGCACCGGTGGCGGAACTGGCCCAAGAGCTGGAGTCCCTGTACGAGGGGCTGGTGGACCGGCGCTACAGCCACAGCCAGCACCTGGGCCTGCTGTTGCGCAGCAGCCACGAGCAACTGGCACTGCTGCTGGAACAGTTGCAGGGGCAGCATCCCCTGGACGAATCCCGGGCGCAGATCGAGGCCGTGCGCTCGTACCGGCAGCAGGCCGCCAGCACCGCCGAAGTGGCCCAGGGCACGGTGGAGGACGACCGCGCGGCCCAGGACCCGGAGCTGCTGGAAATCTTCCTCGAAGAAGGTTTCGACATCATCGACAGCTCTGCCGCGGCCCTGGCCCGCTGGCAGGCCGAACCCCAGGGCCGCCAGGAAGTGGAAACCCTGCTGCGCGACCTGCACACCCTCAAGGGCGGTGCGCGCATGGTGGAAATCGCCCCCATCGGCGATCTGGCCCATGAACTGGAGTTTCTCTTCGAAGGCCTGTCCGCCGGCCTGCTGCAACCCAGCCCGGTGCTGTTCACCCTGTTGCAGAAGAGCCACGACCGCCTGGCCCAGATGCTCGATGCGGCCCGTGCCGGCCAGCCCATCGAGCCGGCCCAGAAGCTCATCGATGCGATCCACGACCTGAGCCATCCGCGGGTAGCGACCGGCGTTGCCGCAGAAGCTGCACTGCCCAGCACCAAGCCCGAGCCCGCCGCGCCCGCGACGGAAGCAACGGTGGCGGGGGACATGGTCAAGGTCTCGGCAGAGCTGCTGGACGACCTGGTGAACCTGGCCGGGGAAACCTCGATCTTCCGTGGCCGTATCGAACAACAGGTCAACGATGCACGCACGGCACTGGGCGAGATGGAAACCACCATCGAGCGCATGCGCGACCAGTTGCGCCGCCTGGACACCGAAACCCAGGGGCGGATTCTCAGCCGCCAGCAGGTGGAGGCCGAGCGCCTGGGCTACGAAGAGTTCGACCCCCTGGAAATGGACCGCCACTCGCAGTTGCAGCAGCTGTCCCGGGCCCTGTTCGAATCGGCTTCGGACCTGCTGGATCTCAAGGAAACCCTGGACCGGCGCAACCACGACGCCGAGAACTTGTTGCAGCAGCAGGGCCGGATCAACACCGAATTGCAGGAAGGCCTGATGCGCACGCGCATGGTGCCGTTCGAGCGCATGGTGCCCAGGCTCAAGCGCATCGTCCGCCAGGTGGCCGAAGAGCTGGGCAAGGACGTGGAGTTCGTGGTCGGCAACGCCGAAGGGGAAATGGACCGCAACGTCCTCGAACGCATGGTCGCGCCCCTGGAACACATGCTGCGCAACGCCGTGGACCACGGCCTGGAATCGGCCGAGGCGCGCCTTGCGGCGGGCAAGCCGGCACAGGGGCGGATCAGCCTGGACCTGTCCCGCGAGGGCGGCGACATGATTTTCGACATGCGCGACGACGGCGCCGGGGTGCCCCTGGAAGCCGTGCGCAAAAAAGCCATCAAGCGCGGCCTGCTGGACCCCGAGGCGCAGATCAGCGACCGCGAAGTGCTGCAATTCATCATGCAGCCGGGGTTTTCCACCGCCGAGAAGATCACCCAGATTTCCGGGCGCGGGGTGGGCATGGACGTGGTCCATGAAGAGGTGCGCCAGTTGGGCGGCAGCATGAGCATCGACTCGGTTGCCGGCCAGGGCGTGCATTTTCGCATTCGCCTGCCGTTCACCGTGTCGGTCAACCGCGCGCTGATGGTGCAGTGCGCCGACGAGCAGTACGCGATTCCGCTGAATACCGTGGAGGGCATTGTCCGGGTGCTGCCCGCAGAGCTGGACGGCTACTACCAGCTCGACCCGCCGCGCTATGAGTACGCCGGCCAGTCTTATCAGCTGTGCTACCTGGGGGAGCTGCTGCACACCGTGCCCCGGCCGAAGTTGCTGGGCCAGGTGCAGCCGCTGCCGGTGCTGCTGGTGCACTGCAACGAGCAGCGCATCGCGGTGCAGGTGGATGCCACCGCCGGCACCCGGGAAATCGTGGTCAAGAGCCTGGGGCCGCAGTTCGCCGCGGTCCAGGGGCTGTCCGGGGCGACGATTCTCGGCGATGGCCGGGTGGTGCTGATTCTCGACTTGCTGGCTCATATCCGCGCCTTGCAGGCCCAGGCGCCGCTGCCGCGCCTGGCGGGCGACGAGCCGGCCAGCGAGGTGCAACCGCCGCGGCCGATGCTGGTGCTGGTGGTGGACGACTCGGTCACGGTGCGCAAGGTCACCAGCCGCCTGCTGGAGCGCCACGGCATGAACGTGCTCACCGCCAAGGACGGGGTCGACGCCATGGCGCTGCTGGCCGAGCACACCCCGGACCTGATGCTGCTGGACATCGAGATGCCGCGCATGGACGGCTTCGAGGTGGCGATCCAGGTACGCAACGACCCGCGCCTGCAACACCTGCCGATCATCATGATCACCTCCCGCACCGGGCAGAAACACCGCGACCGGGCCATGGCCATCGGCGTCAACGACTACCTCGGCAAGCCCTATCAAGAGTCGGTGCTGCTGGAAAGCATCGCCCAGTGGAGCAAGACCCATGCTTGATCACCGCGCCAGCACCCTCACCGGGCTGCTGCTGCCCCTGGCCGACCGCACCCTGATCCTGCCCAACGTGGCCGTGGCCGAGCTGATCGACTATCAGCAGGGCACCTTCGACCTGGATTCACCGCCCTGGTACCTGGGCCGGGTGCTGTGGCGCGAGCGGCGGATTCCGCTGATCAGCTTCGAGTCGGCCTGCGGTGGCAGGACCGTGATTGGCGAGCGGGCGCGGATTGTCGTGCTCAATGCCCTGGGCGGGCGCCCGGAGCTGAAGTTCATGGCCCTGCTGGTGCAGGGCATTCCCCGCTCCTGCAAGCTCGACAGCCAGTTGAGCTACGTCGACGTGCCCCTGGCTGCGTTGGAAAAGGCCGCGGTGCAGGTGGCCGAGCAAGTGGCGAAGGTGCCGGACCTGCTGGCCCTGGAAGAATTGCTGGTGGCGGGGCTTTAGGGCCTCGCTACCTAAAACCGCCGGTAGGAGCTGGCTTGCCAGCGAAGGCAGCCCCTCAGCCAATGCGCAACCTGTCCCGCACCTCCATCAGCGCATAGCCCAGCAGATTCAGGCCGCGCCACTGTTCCGGCCGGCTGGCCCTGGCGTCGTCGGCGGCCAGGCCGATGCCCCAGATCCGGTCCACGGGGCTGGCTTCCACCAGTACCTGGTCGCCTGTGGACAGCAGGTATTCACCCAGGGCCGGATGTTGGCTGAACTTGGCCAGGTTGCCCTGCACCACGATATCCAGGCGTGCTTCGGTCCAGCGGGCGTCATCGAAGCCGCGCACCTCGCGGCCCAGTTGCTTCACGTCGGCGGGCGTCACGGCCTTGAGGATCCGCTCGTGGGTTTCCTGGTCGCCGAACAGCAGGGCCTTGCCGGCCATCATGAAATGCTCGGCGCTGGGGTATTGAATGCCATCGAGTTCCAGACCTGCGTCGAACCACTGGCTGAAACAGCTCTGAGAGATGCGTCCGTCCCGGGTGGGCTGGTGTCCCCAGAACATCAGGTAGTCGGGCTTCAGGCCATGCTTGAGCTGCTCCAGCAGCGCCTGGTTCGAGCGAATCGGTGTGTCCATGCTGACTCTCATCTTGGTCTGCCCAGGCCGCTCATGGGCCGGTACGGCGGGCATTGTGTACTGAGAGAGCATGAGAGTGCCATTGCTCCGCAAATCATTACGCTGAGCGTAACGATCCGACGCCGTGCTTGATTGATGCCCCCCGTTTTCACTCCTAAGGTGACCGCCACGACAGCGAACCCGTGGAGTGAGCATGACAACAATAATTTCCCCCGACGCGCGCTGGTCGCGGCGGCGCAGCGAAAAGCAGCGGCGCCTCGAACAGGTGCGGGCCATCGCCGATGGCGTGGTGTTGCCGACCGACAAGATCGTCGCGGCCCTGGAAGCGCTGATCCTGCCCGGCGACCGGGTGGTGCTGGAAGGCAACAACCAGAAACAGGCGGACTTTCTCTCCCGCTCCCTGGCCAAGGCCGACCCGGCCAGGCTGCATGACCTGCACATGATCATGCCCAGCGTCGGCCGCTCCGAGCACCTGGACCTGTTCGAACGCGGCATCGCCCGCAAGCTGGACTTTTCCTTCGCCGGCACCCAGAGCCTGCGCATCAGCCAGTTGCTGGAAGACGGGCTGCTGGAAATCGGCGCCATCCATACCTACATCGAACTCTATGCGCGGCTGGTGGTGGACCTGATCCCCAATGTGGTGCTCTCTGCCGGGTTCATGGCCGACCGCGCCGGTAACATCTACACCGGTCCCAGCACCGAGGACACGCCCGCGCTGATCGAGCCGGCGGCCTTCAGCGACGGCATTGTCATCGTCCAGGTCAACCAGTTGGTGGACGACGTCAGCGAACTGCCCCGGGTCGACATTCCCGCATCCTGGGTGGATTTCGTGGTGGTGGCCGACAAGCCTTTCTACATCGAGCCGCTGTTCACCCGCGACCCGCGCCATATCAAGCCGGTGCACGTGCTGATGGCGATGATGGCGATCCGCGGCATCTACGAAAAACACAACGTGCAGTCGCTCAACCATGGCATCGGTTTCAACACCGCGGCCATCGAGCTGATCCTGCCCACCTACGGCCAATCCCTGGGGCTCAAGGGCAAGATCTGCCGCAATTGGACCCTCAATCCTCACCCGACCCTGATTCCGGCCATTGAAAGCGGCTGGGTGGACAGCGTGCATTGCTTCGGCACCGAACTGGGCATGGAAAACTACATCGCCGCGCGCCCGGACGTGTTCTTCACCGGCCGCGACGGCTCGCTGCGTTCCAACCGGATGTTCTGCCAGCTGGCTGGGCAGTACGCGGTGGACCTGTTTATCGGCGCCACCTTGCAGGTGGATGGCGACGGTCATTCCTCCACCGTGACCCGTGGCCGCCTGGCCGGTTTCGGTGGGGCGCCGAACATGGGTCACGACCCCCGCGGGCGGCGCCACGGCACTCCGGCCTGGCTGGATATGCGCCAGGATCAGAGCGATGCGCCCCAGGCCATGCTCGAACGCGGCAAGAAGCTGGTGGTGCAGATGGTGGAGACCTTCCAGGAAGGCGGTAAACCGACCTTTGTCGAAACCCTCGACGCGGTGGACGTGGCGCGCAAGAGCGGCATGCCCCTGGCGCCGATCATGATCTACGGCGACGACGTCACCCACCTGCTGACCGAGGAAGGCATTGCCTACCTGTACAAGGCCCGTTCCCTGGAAGAGCGCCAGGCGATGATCGCCGCCGTGGCCGGGGTTACCGCCATCGGCTTGCGCCACAACCCCAAGGACACTGCGCGCATGCGCCGTGAAGGCCTGATTGCCCTGCCGGAAGACCTGGGCATCCGCCGCACCGACGCCAGCCGCGAGCTGCTGGCGGCCAAAAGCGTGGCCGACCTGGTGGAGTGGTCCGGTGGCCTGTACAACCCGCCTGCCAAGTTCAGGAGCTGGTAATGCACGCATTCAACCTGCAATCACCCACCCCGAGCCTGGCCGAGCGCCTGGCGGACCTGGCGGTGGACGCGCTGATCGACGAGGCCGACCTGTCGCCCAAGCCGGCCTTGGTGGACCGCCGTGGCAATGGCGCCCACACCGACCTGCACCTGGGCCTGATGCATGCCTCGGCGCTGTCGCTGTGGCCGGCCTTCAAGGAAATGGCCGATGCTGCCCTGTTGCTGGGGGAAGTGGGCCTGCCCCTGCGTGAAGCCTTGGGGCGCATTGGCCGAGAAGGCGAGCAGGCCATGCTCGCCACCACCGGGGGGGTGAACACCCATCGCGGGGCGATCTGGGCCCTGGGCCTGCTGGTGGCCGCCGCCGCGCTGGAACCGCGATCCACCCGGGCCGGCAGTGTCGCGCTGCGGGCCGCGCGCCTGGCCCTGCTGGAGGATCGTTACGCGCCACGGCCCTTGAGCCATGGCGCCCAGGTGGCGATCCGCTATGGCGTGCGCGGCGCTCGCGAAGAAGCCCAACAAGGCTTTCCCGCCGTGCTGCAACGGGGGCTGCCGCAGCTCAAGCGCAGCCGCGCCCAGGGCCATGGCGAACAGAACGCCCGGCTCGATGCCTTGCTGGCGATCATGAGCCAACTGGCGGACACCTGCGTGCTCTACCGCGCCGGTGAACAAGGCTTGCAGGCCATGCAGCAGGGCGCCCAGGCGGTGCTCGATGCCGGTGGCAGCGCCACCCTGGCCGGGCGTCGCCGCCTGCATGAGCTGGATCTGCAACTGTTGACCTTGAATGCCTCGCCCGGCGGTGCCGCCGACTTGCTGGCGGCCAGCCTGCTGTTGGACCGGATCGAATCCGCCGACGCCTTTCACCAAGGAGCGAACTGATGGAGACCTTGTCCTTTGAATTCCCCGCCGGCCAGCCCGGCCGTGGCCGTGCCCTGGTGGGCTGTGTCGGCTCCGGCGACCTGGAAGTGCTGCTGGAGCCGGGCCAACCCGGCAAATTGAGCATCCAGGTACAGACCTCGGTAAACGGCAGCGCATCGCGCTGGCAGCACCTGTTCGAGCGCATGTTCGACGGCCAGACGCCGCCGGCGCTGTTGATCGACATCCATGATTTCGGCGCCACCCCCGGGGTGGTGCGCCTGCGCCTGGAACAGGGCTTCGAGGAGATCGGCCATGACTGACAGCGCACGCTTGTTGAACAAGCACAGCTTCGTCGAGCTGGGTGCTCGGCAGCGGGCCCGGGCCTTGCTGGATGCCGGCAGCTTTCGTGAGTTGCTGGACCCGTTCCAGCGGGTCATGTCGCCCTGGCTGGAGCGCCAGGGCGTGGTGCCCCAGGCCGATGACGGGGTGGTGATCGCCAAGGGCAGCATCGCGGGTTCGCCGGTGGTGATTGCTGCCATCGAAGGCGCTTTCCAGGGCGGCAGCCTCGGTGAAGTGGGCGGGGCGAAGATTGCCGGCGCCCTGGAGCTGGCCGCCGAGGACAATCGCAACGGCATCCCGACCCGCGCCGTGCTGCTGCTGGAAACCGGCGGCGTGCGCTTGCAGGAAGCCAACCTGGGGCTGGCGGCGATTGCCGATATCCACGCGGCGATTGTCGACCTGCGTCAGTACCAGCCGGTGGTCGGCGTGGTGGCCGGCAGCGTCGGCTGCTTTGGCGGCATGTCGATTGCCGCCGGGCTGTGCAGTTATCTGGTGGTCACCCAGGAAGCGCGCCTGGGGCTCAACGGCCCCCAGGTGATCGAGCAGGAAGCGGGCCTTGAGGAATACGATTCCCGGGACCGGCCTTTCATCTGGAGCCTGACCGGTGGCGAGCAACGTTTCGCCAGCGGTCTGGTGGACCGTTATGTAGCCGATGATGTGGCACAGATCCAGGCCCAGGTCCGTGAGCTGCTGGCCCTGGGCTTGCCGTCGCGGCAACGCAGCCGCGAGGCCGAGCTGTACCTGCAACGTCTGTCCCGCCTGGACACGACGCCGCAAATCGATGCGGCGACGGTTCGCGATCTGTACCAAGGAGACCGCCCATGACTGCCAGTTCCCTGCGGGGCCTGAATTGGTTCGACGCCTTGAGTGGCGATGCGCCCCCTGTGCGCGGCCTGCCACCTTCCTTGAAAGTGGCCGACGGCCAGTTGGACGGGCAGCCGGCGCGCTTCATTGCGGTAGTGCCTGACCCCGACAACCGTTTTCCCCGCGCCCGCCAGGGTGAGGTCGGTCTGCTGGAAGGCTGGGGGCTGGCCAAGGCCGTGGATGAGGTGATCCGCGCCGATCAGGCCCAGCCCCACAAGCGGGCGCTGATCGCCATTGTCGATGTGCCGAGCCAGGCCTATGGCCGGCGCGAAGAGGCCCTGGGCATTCATCAGGCCCTGGCGGGCGCCGCCGACAGCTATGCCCGGGCCCGCCTGGCCGGGCACCCGGTGATTGCCCTGCTGGTGGGCAAGGCCATGTCCGGGGCCTTTCTGGCCCATGGGTATCAGGCCAACCGCTTGATCGCCCTGCGTGACCCGGGGGTGATGGTGCACGCCATGGGCAAGGCCTCGGCGGCGCGGGTGACTCTGCGCAGCGTCGAGGAACTGGAAGCCCTGGCCGCCAGCGTGCCGCCCATGGCCTATGACATCGACAGCTACGCCGGCCTGGGGCTGCTCTGGGAAAGCCTGTCGGTGCGGCAGATTGAACAGCCCACGACCGAGGATCTGCTCGCGGTCAAGGAGTGCCTGCTGACGGCCATCGCCGATGTGCGGGCCAAGGGCGTCGACCTGAGCGGCCGCCTGGGGGCGTCGAACCGGGCGGCGTCGAGCCGGGTACGCCAATTGCTGCGGGAACAATGGTGAACGGCCTCGGCCCCTTGCTGCCCCACGACTTGCTGTGGGGCATGACCCCGGCGCAATTGGCCACCGATGCGCCGGATTGGGCCTTTGCCGTGCTGGAGGCGGGGCAGCCGGTGGTGGTGCGCCGGGCCCTGACTGCACCGGGGCAGATCGCGGTCGGCCTGCGCGGCAGCAGGCGCGAGCAACGCTATCCGGCGTTGCTGGCACTGGCGTCGGTGCAGCGTGGGGTGCGTCCCGAAGCGTTGTGTCATCGGCCCGGCACGCGCTTGTTGCCGGCGTTTCAGGCGTTGCAGCAACTGCGCGGCGAGCTGGATGCCCTGGGCCTGGTCTGGGGGGTCAGCGGCAGTGCCGGTTTCGAGCTGGCCTCCGGGGTGGCTGCGCTGCATCAGCACAGCGACCTGGACCTGATCCTGCGCACTCCGGAGCCTTTTTCCCGGGCTCAGGCCCGCGAGCTGCTGGCCCTGCTGGAGTGCGCCGAGTGCCCGGTAGACCTGCAACTGCAGGTTCCCGCCGGGGCTCTGGCCCTGCGTGAGTGGGCGGGAACCGCGCCCCGGGTGCTGCTCAAAAGTGCCGAGGGCGCGCGCCTGGTCAGCGACCCCTGGAACCTTCAGGAGCAGGCGGCATGAGCAGCCTGCTGGTGTTTCCGGGCCAGGGCGCGCAGCAGCCGGGGATGCTCCAGCGCCTGCCGCCAAGCCCGGACACCCGCGCCTGCCTGCAGGAAGCCAGTGAGGTCCTGGGGGAAGACGTGCTGACCCTGGATTCACCCCAGGCCCTGGCCAGCACCCGGGCGGTGCAGTTGTGCCTGCTGATCGCCGGCGTGGCAGCGGCGCGCACTCTATTGCAGTCCGATATTCGGGTCAACTACGTGGCGGGCCTGTCCATCGGCGCCTATCCGGCGGCGGTGGTGGCCGGGGCCCTGGAGTTTGCCGATGCCTTGCGCCTGGTGAACCTGCGGGGAGCGTTGATGCAGCAGGCTTATCCACAGGGCTATGGCATGACCGCATTGATCGGCCTGGAACTGGCGGCGGTGGAAGGGCTGTTGGCCCAGGTCCACAGCCCGCAAACCCCGGTGTACCTGGCCAATATCAACGCCGACAGCCAAGTGGTGATCGCCGGCAGCGATGCGGCGATGCAGGCGGTGGCCGAGTTGGCCCGGGGGTGCGGGGTCGGCGTGGCCAAGCGCCTGGCGGTCAGCGTGCCGTCCCATTGCCCACTGCTGGAGCAACCGGCCCAGGCCCTGGCTGCCGCCTTTGCCGAGGTCCCCCTGCAACTGCCGAAGCTGGGCTACCTAAGTGGCAGCCGGGCGCGGCCCATGCGCTCCGTGGAAGCGTTGCGCGACGACCTGGCCTTCAACATGTGCCGCGTCGTCGACTGGCGCGGCACCGTGCAAAGCGCCTACGAGCGCGGGGTGCGCCTGCAGATCGAATTGCCTCCCGGTGCGGTACTGACCGGGCTGGCCCGCCGGGTGTTTGCCCAAGGGACGGTGATCGCCTTCGACGGCGCGCGCCTGGACACCCTGCAGGCCCTGTTGAGTGAGGAGGGACGCCGCGACCGATAGAGCACCGACTCAGGCTGACGAAGCACAAGAACAACAACTTCGACGATGCACTTTGAGGACAACAACAATGATTATCTACGGTGTGGCCTTCCTGGCCTTTTGTACCCTGGTGGGTATTTTCATCGGTGAGCTGCTGGGCAAATTGATCGGCGTGCCGGCCAATGTCGGCGGGGTCGGTATCGCCATGCTGCTGTTGATCGGCCTGGGCAGCTACCTGCACAAGCGCGGGCTGTTCGCCGGCAAGTCCGAACAGGGCGTGGAGTTCTGGGGCGCGGTGTACATCCCCATCGTGGTGGCCATGGCCGCCCAGCAGAACGTCTACGGCGCGCTCAAGGGCGGGCCGATGGCGATTCTCGCCGGCACCCTGGCGGTGGTGGTCGCCTTCGCCCTGGTACCGGTGCTGGTGCGCATCGGCAACAAGGCGCCGGATGCGGCCGTTGCTCAGAAAACAGTGGGGTAAGGGCCATGTACGAATCGATGATGAAGGTCATTACCGGCTACGGGCTGATCAGCGGCTTCGCGGTGATCGGGATCACCATGTGGGTGTCCTACTGGATCTCCAACACCTTTACCAAGGGCCGCCTGCACGGCTCGGCCATCGCCATTCTGCTGGGGCTGGTGCTGTCCTACGTGGGCGGCGCTTTCACCGGTGGGCAGAAGGGCGTGGTGGACATTCCGCTGCTCTCGGGCATCGGCCTGCTGGGCGGGGCCATGCTGCGGGACTTCGCGATTGTCGCCACGGCCTTCGGCGTCAGTGTCGAGGAACTCAAGCGCGCCGGGTTCGTCGGCGTACTGGCGCTGTTCGTCGGGGTTGGCTCGTCCTTTGTGGCTGGAGTCGGCGTGGCCATGGCCTTTGGTTATACCGATGCGGTGAGCCTGACCACCATTGGCGCCGGGGCGGTGACCTATATCGTTGGCCCGGTGACCGGCGCGGCGATTGGCGCCAGTTCCGAAGTCATGGCGCTGTCGATTGCCGCGGGCTTGATCAAGGCGATCCTGGTGATGGTGATGACGCCCTTCGTGGCGCCGTTGATCGGCCTCAACACCCCGCGCAGCGCGGTGATCTTCGGCGGTTTGATGGGCACCTCCAGCGGTGTTGCCGGGGGGCTGGCGGCCACCGATCCGAAGCTGGTGCCCTACGGTTGCCTGACGGCGGCGTTCTACACCGCCCTGGGCTGCCTGCTGGGCCCGTCGTTGCTGTTCCTGCTGATGCGCGGCCTGCTGGGCGCGTAGGCGCCGGCTTGCCGGCGAAGGGGGCTTTGAGACGTGCACAGGTCTTATGGACGCCTTCGCTGGCAAGCCAGCTCCTACGGCGGGTTGCGGTGTTGTGAATGACGCGTTTTGGCAGGAGCCGGCTTCCTACGTGCTTTGCCGGTTGGCGTACATCCGGCATTCGGCCAGCAGCGCCAACAGGTTCGGGTCGCGCTCCTTGGCCTTGAGAAACACCACGCCGATATGTTGCTGCAGGCGGTAGCGCGCCTGCAGCGGTATCAGCTTCACGCGGTTTTCATACACCGCAGCGATCCTCCCCGGCAGCAACGCATAACCGACCCCGGAGCTGACCATGCTCAGCAGGGTGAAGATGTCGTTGACCTGCATCGCCACCTTGGGTTCGAACCCCGCCTGCTTGAACACCCGCACCCCGTCCTGATGGGTGGCAAAGCCCTGGGTCAGGGTGATGAAGGTGGCGTCGCGCACGTCGGCCAGGTCCACTTCGCTCTGCTGGGCAAAGGGCGAGTCGGCGGGGGTGGCGAGAAAAATGTCATCGGAAAACAACGGCAGTTGCTCGCAGTCCGGGTCGTGGGCGCTGTCGTCCAGGGAAATCAGGATGGCGTCCACTTCCATGTTCTTGAGCTTGTACAGCAGGTCGATGTTGGAGCCCAGGATCAGGTCGATGTTCAGCTCGCTGCGGCGCAGCTTGAGGCCCATGATCAGCTGCGGCACGGTTTTCACCGTCAGCGAGTAAAGTGCGCCGAGCTTGAAGCGTTCTGCAGAAAAGCCCGCGGCTTCGCGGGTCAGGCGCACGCTCTCGACCACGTCCTGCACCAGCTTCTGTGCCCGTTCCTCCAGGACGAAGGCGCTTTCCAGAGGCGTCAGGTTGCGCCCTTCATGCTTGAACAATGGGCAGCGCAGGGCATTTTCCAGGGAATGGATGGCCCGGTGCACGCTGACATTGCTGGTCTGCAACTCGGTGGCGGCGCGGGTCAGGTTGCCGGTACGCATGAAGGCCAGAAACACTTCGAGCTTTTTCAGGGTCAACTCTTCGTCGATGAGCATGGACTGGCCTCGGCTGATGAGGGGCTGATGATGCCCGATCGGTCAGGACGTGGCCGCTGGTTTTTTCTCGGCCGCGCCCCAATAGACATATTGCGCTTTCAAGCTGCAGGCCTGAGCCTTGCGTGTTTTTTCAATGTTCCAAGGGTGAGCGACTGATGTATCACGGAGAAAGATTCAACGCCTGGACCCACCTGCTGGGGGCAATCGCGGCGTTTATCGGCGGCATCTGGCTGGTGGTGCTGGCCAGCCTGGATGGCAGCCCGTGGAAGATCGTCAGCGTGGCGATCTATTCCTTCACCTTGCTGGTGCTCTACAGCGTGTCCACGGTCTACCACAGCGTGCGCGGACGGGCGAAGAACATCATGCAGAAGGTTGATCATTTTTCGATCTACCTGCTGATTGCCGGCAGTTACACGCCGTTCTGCCTGGTGACCCTGCGCGGGCCCTGGGGCTGGACCCTGTTTGGCATCGTCTGGGGGCTGGCGCTGATCGGTATCCTCCAGGAGATCAAGCCGCGCTCCGAGGCGCGGATTCTCTCCATCGTGATCTACGCGGTGATGGGCTGGATCGTCCTGGTGGCGGTCAAGCCGCTGCTGGCGGCCCTGGGGCCAGCCGGGTTCGCCTGGCTGGCCACGGGTGGGGTGCTGTACACCGTGGGCATCATCTTCTTTGCCCTCGACAGCCGACTGCGCCATGCCCACGGTATCTGGCACCTGTTCGTGATCGCCGGCAGCCTGCTGCATTTCGTCGCGATCCTGTTCTACGTCCTGTAGGAACCGGCTGGCCGGCGCAGCGGGCCCTCTGGATTTGCGCCGTGCTGGCGGACGCTTTCGCTGGCAAGCCAGCTCCTACGGGGCGGGGCGTTGTGGATTGGTGTAGGAGCCGGCTTGCCGGCGAAGGGGCCCTCTGGATTTGCACCGTGCTGGCGGACGTTTTCGCTGGCAAGCCAGCTCCTACGGGGCGGGGCGTTGTGGATTGGTGTAGGAGCCGGCTTGCCGGCGAAGGGGCCCTCTGGATTTGCGCCGTGCTGGCGGGTGTTTTCGCTGGCAAGCCAGCTCCTACAAAGGGCGGTCGAGCTGGGCCTGGGCCTGGCGGGCGAAGATTTCCAGCAGGCTGGCCAGGGTGTGGGGCGGCGGCTCGGCGGCGCGGGTCACGGCGTACAGGGTGATAGGCAGCGGCGGGCTCAGGGGGCGGATAGCGGTGTTGGCCGTTGAGGCGCCCAGGGCGGTGAAGGGGTCGATCAAGGCCAGCCCGGCGCCGGACTCGACCATGGCCCGGGCCAGGGAATAGGTCTGCACGGCAATGCTCACCCGCGGCGGCGGCTCCACCGACTTGAGGTAGCTGTCGAGCCGGGCGGACAACGGGTCGGCGCTGCTCAGGCCAATCAGTGGCGCGTCCGCCAGCTCCTGCAGCGCCAGGGGCTGGCCGCGGCTGTGCTCGGGCCAGAAGCCCAGCGGCGCCAGGGCCACCAGCACGCCCTGGGCCAGGGGGTGGGCGCTCAGGCCCGGGTGATCCGGGGGTTGCAGGGTCAGCGCCAGGTCGATTTCGCGCATCAGCAGGTTCTGTACCAGCTCGCGGCTATGGGCGCTGGACAGTTCGCACAGGCTGTCCGGGTAAAGGCGGGTCCATTCACTGATGGCGGGCGGCAGCAAGGCCAGGGCCAGGGCTGGTGTGGCGCCGATGCGCAGGCTGTGGCCCGGCGCCCGGCGCAGGTTCTGGGCCAGGCGCCTTACCCCTTGCAGGCTCTCGCTGACCTTGTCCACTTCCCGCTCCAGCTCCAGGGCTTCCGGGGTTGGCTGCAACTTGCCCCGCACCCGCAGGAACAACGGGAAACCCAACTGCAGTTCGGCGTGCTGCAGAACCTTGGTCACTGCCGGCTGGGAGACATGCAGCAACTGCGCTGCGCCGCTGATGGAGCCGGTCTGGCGGATGGCCTGGAAAATCTCGATATGACGAAGGCGCATGGGACAGTCCATAACCTTTGTTTATGGGAGGTCCATCTTTATTCATTGTCCGGCGCCTGTCACCTGCCCCTAACCTTGGGCCATCGACCAACAGGCCAGGGGCAGTCATGAGTCAGCGGGTGTGCATCATTGGAGGGGGCGTCATCGGCTTGG
This sequence comes from Pseudomonas sp. MWU349, assembly GCF_017947325.1. Lineage (NCBI taxonomy): Bacteria > Pseudomonadati > Pseudomonadota > Gammaproteobacteria > Pseudomonadales > Pseudomonadaceae > Pseudomonas > Pseudomonas sp. MWU349. Next base: position 571,850 of record NZ_JAFEVP010000004.1, read on the forward strand.
CCAGTGCCTACGCCCTGGCCCGCCAGGGCTTCGAGGTGACCCTGGTGGAGGCCCAGGAGTCCCTGGGCAGCCAGACCAGTTTCGCCAACGGCGGGCAGCTGTCCTATCGCTATGTGGCGCCTCTGGCCGATGCCGGGGTGCCCTGGCAAGCCCTGGGCTGGATGCTCAAGGGCGACTCTCCGCTCAAGCTGCGGCCACGCCTGGACCCGGCGCAGTGGCGCTGGCTGGCGGGGTTCCTCGGTGCTTGCCGGCACTCGGTGAACCGGCGCAATGGCGCGCACCTGCTGCGCCTGGCGCTGCTCAGCCAGAGCACCCTGCAACGCTGGCGCGAAGAGGATGGCCTACAGGGCTTCGACTGGCGGCGCAACGGCAAGCTGGTGACTTTCCGCGAGCAAAAAAGCTTCGAGCACGCCCGCCACAACCTGGCGGACAGCCGTCAGCAACAGGTGCTTTCCGCTGCCGAATGCACGGTCCTGGAACCGGCCCTGGGGGATGCGCCCTTCGTCGGCGGTATCTATACCCCGGATGAAGAAGTGGCCGATTGCCACGCCTTCTGCCAGCAACTGGCCACGCGGCTGCGCGCTTCCGGGCGCTGCGAAATCCTACTGGGCCAGCGGGTGCGGGGCATTCGCCATGGGGGGGATAAGGTCCAGGCCATCGACCTGGGGCAGCGCGTGTTGCCGGTGGACCAACTGGTGCTGGCTGCCGGGCACCGCAGCGCCGAACTGCGCCTGCCCGGGCTCCATCTGCCGCTGTATCCGCTCAAGGGTTACAGCCTCAGCGTGCCCATCGGCCCGCAGCACCGGGCGCCGGATATCAGCATCACCGACTACAACCGCAAGATCGTCTATGCGCGCATTGGCCAGCAACTGCGGGTGGCGGCCATGGTCGACATCGTCGGTTTCGACCCGGCGCCAGACCCCGGCCGCCTGGCCCTGATGCGCCGTCAGGCGGCCCAGACCTTCGCCGAGGCCGGTGACTATCAGGCTGCCGTGGAATGGGCCGGCATGCGTCCGGCTACCCCCAGCGGCGTGCCGCTGATCGGGGCCACCGCCTACCGCAACCTGTGGCTCAACCTCGGCCACGGCGCACTGGGTTTCACCCTGGCCTGTGGCAGCGGCCAGTTGCTGGGCGAACTGATCGGCCAGCGCTCCACCAGTATCGACATGCAGGGCCTGGCGCCCCGCGTTGCCTGAACGTTAAAAGGAGTCTTCAGATGAGTATCCAGCGTATCCACAGCAACGAGCGCCTCAGTGGCGCGGTGACCTTTGCCGCACTGGTGTTTCTTTCCGGGCAGGTGCCGGGGACCAGCAGTGATATCGGCGGCCAGACCCGCGAGGTGCTGGAGAAGATCGAGGCCTTGCTGGCCGAGGCTGGCAGCGACAAGGAGCACCTGCTCAGCGCGACGATCTACCTCAAGGACATCCAGGCCGATTTCGCGGTGATGAACGAAGTCTGGTCGGCCTGGTTGTCCCCCGGCCAGGCGCCGGCGCGAACCACCTTGCAGGCGGCCCTGGCGCGCCCGCAGATCCTTGTCGAAATCAGCGTCATCGCGGCCCGCTGCTAACTGCCCTTACCCACAACGGAGAATAACAATGCATAAGATCACGTTGCTCGGCTGCACCTTGGGGCTGCTGTTCAGCGCCATGTCCCAGGCCAATGAAGCACCTCTGGAGGGCACCCTGGCGAAGATCGCCAACAGCGCCAGTATTACCTTGGGTTATCGCGATGCCTCGGTGCCCTTTTCCTACGTGGGGGATAACAGCGGCAAGCCCATGGGCTATTCCGTGGAGCTGGCGAGCAAGGTGGTGGAGCGCATCCAGCAGCAGTTGCACTTGCCCAACCTGAAGGTGAAATACAACCTGGTGACCTCGCAGACCCGCATTCCCCTGGTGCAGAACGGCACCGTGGACCTGGAGTGCGGTTCCACCGGGGTGACGGCCGAGCGGCAGAAGCAGGTGGCGTTCTCCTACGGCTTCATCTACGTCAAAGGCCAGTTGCTGACTGCCAAGGACAGCGGGATCAAGAGCTTCGCCGACCTGCGGGGCAAGAACGTGGTGACCACGGCGGGGACCACCAACGAGCGCTTTCTCAAGAGCTACAACGTCGAGCACAAGATCGACATGTTCGTGATCAGCGCCAAGGACCACGGCGAGGCCTTCCAGATGCTCCAGTCGGGGCGTGCGGCGGCGTTCTACATGGACGATGCGTTGCTGTACGGCGAGCGGGCCAAGGCCCGGGACCCGCACAACTGGGTGGTAGTGGGGGAAGAACAGTCGCGGGAGATCTACAGCTGCATGGTGCGCAAGGATGACCCGCAGTTCCTGGCCCTGGTCAACGGTGCCCTGGCGGACCTGTACCGCTCCGGGGAGATCAACGGCATTTACCAGCGCTGGTTCCAGCAGCCGATTCCGCCCAAGGGCCTGAACCTGGAATTCCCCATGACCAGTGAACTCAAAGCGATCATCGCCCAGCCCACCAGCGATCCGGTGCAATAGCCACCACCAGGAGGGGTTAGAAGTCGCCCCACAGTTGCTGGGCCACGGCCAGGGCCACCACGGGAGCGGTTTCGGTACGCAGCACTCGTGGCCCCAGGCGCGCGGGGAGGAAACCGGCGCTGTGGGACAGTTCAACTTCGGCGTCTGTCAGGCCGCCTTCAGGGCCAATGAGGAACGCCAGGCTGGCAGGCTTGGCGTGGCTTTCCAGGGGCTGGGCCACGGGGTGCAGCACCAGCTTCAGGTCGGCCCGGGCCTGCTTGATCCAGTCCGCCAGCAGCACGGGCGGGTGGATCACCGGGACCTGCGAGCGGCCGCACTGTTCGCAGGCGCTGATGGCCACCTGGCGCCAGTGCAGCAGGCGCTTGTCGGCGCGTTCGTCCTTGAGCCGCACTTCGCAGCGCTCACTGAAGATCGGGGTGATTTCGCTGACCCCAAGCTCCGTGGCTTTCTGGATCGCCCAGTCCATGCGCTCGCCCCGGGACAGGCCCTGGCCCAGGTGAATCCGCAGAGGTGATTCTTGCTGGCCGGCGAAGCTTTCATTCAGCTGGACCCGAACCCGCTTCTTGCCCACTTCCACCAGGGTCCCGCGAAACTCCGTTCCCGAACCGTCGAACACTTGCAGCGCGGCGCCTTCGGCCATGCGCAGCACGCGCCCGATGTAGTGGGCCTGGGCTTCCGGCAACTCGTGTTCGCCTAGGCTCAGGGGGGCGTCGATAAAGAAGCGGGACAATCTCATCTGGGGTCTCTGTTGAATGTGAATCGGTGGGAAGCGTTCTGTGGCGAGGGAGCAAGCTCCCTCGCCACCACTAACGACCTGCTCTAGCCTGGATCGCGAAAGCCGGGGTGGAAGTCCTTGGGCACGGCCACGCTGACGGTGTCGCGGGTGGCGATGTCGATACCTTCACTGGCGACTTCGGCAAGGAAGTCGATCTGCTCCGGGGTGATCACGTACGGCGGCAGGAAATACACCACGCTGCCCAGGGGACGCAACAGGGCGCCGCGTTCCAGGGCGTGCTGGAAGACTTTCAGGCCGCGGCGTTCCTGCCAGGGGTAGGCGGTCTTGCTGGCCTTGTCCTGGACCATCTCGATGGCCAGGACCATGCCGGTCTGGCGTACTTCGGCAACGTGGGGGTGGTCCACCAGGTGCTCGGTGGCACTGGCCATGCGCCGGGCAAGCGCGTGGTTGTTCTCCACCACCTTGTCCTGCTCGAAGATATCCAGGGTCGCCAGGGCCGCGGCACAGGCCAGCGGGTTGCCTGTGTAGCTGTGGGAGTGGAGGAAGGCGCGCAGGGTCGGGTAGTCGTCGTAGAAGGCGCTGTAGACATCGTCGGTGGTCATGCACGCGGCCAGGGGCAGGTAGCCACCGGTCAGGGCCTTGGACAGGCACAGGAAGTCCGGGCGGATGCCGGCCTGTTCGCAGGCGAACATCGTGCCGGTGCGGCCGAAACCCACGGCGATCTCGTCATGGATCAGGTGCACGCCATAGCGGTCGCAGGCTTCGCGCAGCAGCTTGAGGTACACCGGGTGGTACATGCGCATGCCGCCGGCGCCCTGGATCAGCGGCTCGACTATGACCGCGGCCACGGTTTGGTGGTGCTCGGCCAGGGTCTGCTCCATGGCGGCGAACATGTTCCGCGAGTGTTCTTCCCAGCTCATGCCTTCGGGCCGCAGGTAGCAGTCCGGGCTCGGCACCTTGAGGGTGTCCAGCAGCAGGGCCTTGTAGGTCTCGGTGAACAGCGGTACATCGCCCACGGACATGGCGGCAATGGTTTCGCCATGGTAGCTGTTGCTCAGGGTGACGAAGCGCTTCTTGGCCGGCTGGCCGCGGTTGATCCAGTAGTGGAAGCTCATCTTCATCGCCACTTCGATGCATGACGAACCGTTGTCGGCGTAGAAGCAGCGGGTCAGGCCTTCGGGGGTGATCTTGACCAGGCGCTCAGACAACTCGATCACCGGCTGGTGGCTGAAGCCGGCGAGGATCACGTGTTCCAGCTGGTCCACCTGGTCCTTGATGCGCTGGTTGATGCGCGGGTTGGCGTGGCCGAACACATTGACCCACCAGGAGCTGACCGCATCCAGGTAGCGTTTGCCTTCGAAGTCTTCCAGCCAGACGCCTTCGCCTCGCTTGATGGGGATCAACGGCAGCTGTTCGTGGTCTTTCATCTGGGTGCAGGGATGCCACAGCACCGCAAGATCGCGTTGCATCCACTGGTTATTCAGGCCCATGTACAGTCTCCTGGAAGCGGCGCGCCAACGGCGCGGGCGAACAATCGGGCAAGCCTATGCAATGCATGGCCGCGGGACAACCTATTGTGCAAGACGCGCCACGGCGCGACGGGTCAGGTGCAAAGACGCCGCTTGCAAGACCCAGGGCACTGCACGAGGGAGCAGGGGGGTAGGCTTGGCGGGAGGCTTAATCTTTTCTTAACGCGCTCGGTTCAGACTATTGATCGTATTTCTCGATATTTCAAAGCAAAAAATTCCGCTTTAATTCGATAGGTAAATCGCTAGTCTTGATCTGCGTTTCTTACAGGATGCAACTGATGCAGTTACGTAATTCTTCTTCTCGCTATGGTTGGGTCAGCATTGTTCTGCACTGGGGCGTGGCCCTGGCGGTGTTCGGTCTGTTCGCCCTGGGCCTGTGGATGGTCGGCCTCGACTACTACAGCACCTGGCGCAAAGACGCGCCGGACCTGCACAAGAGTATCGGCCTGACACTGTTTGCAATCATGCTGCTGCGGGTGTTGTGGCGGTGGGTCAGCCCACCGCCGCCGGCTCCGGCCAGCCATGGGCCTATGACCCGCCTGGGGGCCAAGCTGGGGCATGCGTTCCTCTACCTCGGCCTGTTCGCGGTCATGATTGCCGGCTACCTGATCTCCACCGCTGACGGCGTGGGTATCCCGGTGTTCGGCTTGTTTGAAGTTCCTGCCCTGGTTTCCGGACTACCGGACCAGGCAGATGTAGCAGGTGTGGTGCATCTGTACCTGGCCTGGGCACTGGTGATCTTTGCCGGTATCCATGGCCTGGCTGCGCTGAAGCACCACTTTATCGATCGTGATGCGACCCTTACCCGTATGCTGGGCCGCAAAGCCTGATGTTCAACCTTGACTCAAAAGGAATAGAAAGCATGTTGAAAAAGACTCTCGCCGCTCTGGCAATCGGATCTGCTGTATTGGCGGCCGGTCAAGTGATGGCAGCGGACTACGTGATCGACAAGGAAGGCCAGCACGCCTTCGTCGACTTCAAGATCAGCCACCTGGGCTACAGCTTCATCACCGGTACCTTCAAGGACCTGGACGGCAAGTTCAGCTTTGACGCGGCCAAGCCGGAAGACGCCAAGATCGAAGTCAACGTGCGCACCGCCAGCGTGTTCACCAACCACGCCGAACGTGACAAGCACATCACCAGCAAGGACTTCCTGGACGCTGGCAAGTTTGCCGACGCCAAGTTCGTCTCCACCAGCGTCAAGCCCACCGGCAAGAACGCCGACGGCAAGCTGACCGCTGACGTGGCCGGCGACCTGACCCTGCACGGCGTGACCAAGCCGGTGGTGGTCAAGGCCACCTTCCTGGGTGAAGGCAAGGACCCGTGGGGCGGCTACCGTGCTGGCTTCGAAGGTACCACCAGCATCAATCGCCAGGATTTCGGCAAGATGATGGACCTGGGCCCGGCCTCCAACAATGTTGACCTGTACATCAGCTTTGAAGGCGTGAAAGCGAAGTAATGCTTCGTCTGTAGCCGCTGCCGCAGGCTGCGATAAGGCCCGCAGGGCCTTCGCGATCTCCCCCGCACAGCCCTTACAGGACTGATCGCAACCTGCGAAAGCAAAAAAACGCCCCCGACCACAAACCGGGGGCGTTTTTTATTGCCCGTCATGAAATGCGGTAAACCAGTCAGGTCCTGGCGCCGGGTTCCCCGTCGTTCGCAGCCTGCGGCAGCGGCTACAGAAACGCCCTCGACCAGCCCCCACAAAAAACGCCCCGGGCCTTGCGGCCAGGGGCGTTTTTCATTTCAGCGCGAGGCTCAGCGGTTGCGGGTCAGCAGCGCCGGCTTTTCGCCCCGTGGACGGCTTGGCAACTGATCCAGCTGCTCGGGCGTCGGGAAACGATCGGCCTTGGATTCCTTGTGCATGATCTTCGGCTGGTTGCCACGAGGATTCTGCACGGCCGGCTCCTGGCGTGGCTGATCGTCACGGTTCGGGCGACGATTGCGCGACTCGTCGCGACGGCCCTGGCTGTCACGAGGGGCGCCGTTGCGCGGGCCGCCACTGCGCTTGGCCGGTGCGGTGCCGGTGGTGCTGCCGTTGCTGTTGCGCGGGTTGCCGGAACGACCCTGGCCGCCGCCGCGAGGCGGATTGCCGGCACCGGCGCCTGCACCCTGGGCCGGAGCCCCTGGGCGGCGGCCACGGCCCTGGTTGTTCTTGTTCTGGTACGGGCTGACGTAGTCAGCGCGGTTACCGAAGTTGTCCACGTCGTCGTCGAGGAACTCGTCCGGTGCGCGATCGGCACGGGGCGTCGGTTGACGCTGTTCGCGGGCCGGGGTGCCTTCACGAGGCTTCTGCTCGCGGGCCGGGCGCTCGCCACGGGCTGGCTTGTCCTTGCCGCCCTTGTCCTTGCCCTTGTCCTTGCGACCACCACCGCCGCCACCGCCGTTCGGGCCGTCGCCACGTGGGCCACGGGGATTGCGCGGGTTGCGCACGTCCGGACGCTCGCGCACTTCCGGCTTCTCGGCTTCCACGGCACTGGCATCGAAGCCCATCAGGTCACCGTCGGCGATCTTCTGCTTGGTCATGCGCTCGATGCTTTTCAGCAGTTTCTCTTCGTCCGGAGCCACCAGGGAGATGGCTTCGCCGGAGCGACCGGCACGGCCGGTACGGCCAATACGGTGCACGTAGTCTTCGTCGACGTTAGGCAGTTCGAAGTTGACCACATGAGGCAGTTGGTCGATATCCAGGCCGCGGGCGGCGATATCGGTGGCGACCAGGATCCGCACTTCGCCGGCCTTGAAGTCGGCCAGCGCTTTGGTACGGGCGTTCTGGCTCTTGTTGCCGTGGATCGCCACGGCGCTCAGGCCGTGTTTGTCCAGGTACTCGGCCAGGCGGTTGGCGCCGTGCTTGGTCCGGGTGAACACCAGGACCTGTTCCCAGGCGCCGGCGGTGATCAGGTGCGCCAGCAGGGCACGCTTGTGGCTGGCCGGCAGGCGGAAGACCCGCTGCTCGATACGCTCCACCGTGGTGTTCGGCGGGGTCACTTCGATGCGCTCGGGATTGTGCAGCAGCTTGCCGGCCAGGTCCGTGATGTCCTTGGAGAAGGTCGCGGAGAACAGCAGGTTCTGGCGCTTGGCCGGCAGGCGGGCGAGGACTTTCTTGACGTCATGGACGAAGCCCATGTCGAGCATGCGGTCGGCTTCGTCGAGCACCAGGATTTCCACGTGGGACAGGTCGACGCTGCCCTGGCCAGCCAGGTCCAGCAGACGGCCGGGGCACGCCACCAGCACATCGACGCCACGGGCCATGGCCTGAACCTGCGGGTTCATGCCGACGCCGCCGAAGATGCAGGCGCTGACGAACTTCAGGTCGCGGGCGTACAGCTTGAAGCTGTCATGCACTTGTGCGGCCAGTTCGCGAGTGGGGGTCAGGACCAGTACGCGGGGTTGGCGCGGGCCATGACGCTGGGATTTGTCCGGATGACCGTTGGGAAACAACCGTTCCAGGATCGGAAGGGCGAAACCGCCGGTTTTACCAGTACCTGTCTGTGCCGCGACCATCAGATCGCGACCTTGCAACACGGCGGGAATGGCCCGCTGTTGCACCGGAGTAGGCTGGGTGTAGCCGGCGGCTTCGATGGCGCCGACTAAAGCCTCGGAGAGACCGAGGGAAGCAAAGGACATGAGTAATCCTGTTTTAGTGAGGGCTTGGCCCAAAGGGATAATCTTGCCGGGCGTGAATGGCGTTTAAGAGGACGCAATCCCGTCCGGTCCTGCTGGCCTGAAGGGTCATTCACCGGCGGCTCGCGCGGGCCGGTTGGCTGCGCCGTAGCGGGGTGGAGAGGCCTTGAACAGGGTCCAGCGTCCGGGCGTGAGCCTAGCGGGAGGCCGGAGTATAACAGAGCAATCAGTGTGCGCTGCTTTCCTGCTGCTCAACGGTTTTTTCTGACTCGCGGGTTGATGAAGACCTGCCCGGCGGCAGAGAAGGTTCAGCACCGTACTTGGCACTCAGTTGGGCGTAGGCCGGCTCGCGCTTGAAACGCTTGAGTTCGGCGCCGAAGCGCTGTACCAGCAGGTCCATGCCAGCGTTGCGGCGCACGGCCAGGTATTGGCTCTGGCGGCTGATGACAGTGGGGTTCTGGCTGACCTGGTCACGCAGCCCCAGGCTGTCCAGCAGGTGCTGGCCGACCCGTTTGTCGGTAATCAGCAGGTCGATCCGCCCCAGCAGCAGCTTGCCGAAATTGGCTTCGTGGGTGGGGGCCGGTTCGCGGTTGAACAGGGTCGAGTTGCTGAAGTCGTCGCTGTACAGATAACCGGGGGAAGTGCCGATGGTCAGGCCCTTGAGTTCGTTCAGGCGCTTGAACGGGTGTGGGCGCTGGTTGGCATAGAACATCACGAACTCCACGTCCGAGAGCGGTTCGTTGGGGTAGAGCAGGGTGCTGTCGCGCTGGTCGCTATGGAAGATGTCCAGGGCGCCATCGGCCTGGCCGGTTTCCAGCATCGCCAGGCAGCGTTTCCAGGGCAGGAACTGCCACTGCACGTCTATGCCCAGGCGCTGGAAGACAATGGCCGTGGTTTCGTAGTCCAGGCCCTTGGCCGTGCCATTTTCCTCATAGACATAGGGCGCCCAGGGCTCGGTGACAATGCGCAGCTTCTCGCCATGGGCGGCAAGGCTCAGGCAAGTGCAGAGAAGGGCGGTCAGCAACCGGGCTATGACGGACATTGCTGGAGATTACGACGAGAGATCATGCAATTGCTAGAGGCAGTTCCGGGCGCTCTAGCTCAAGGCTGTTGCAAATAAAAAGGCCCCGGTTTTCACCGGGGCCCGGAGCCTGGGTTGCAGCCTGTCAGCGTGGCAGCTGGAGGTTGTTCCAGATCGCCAGGCTCGGGTCGGCCTGGTTCAAGGTATAGAAGTGCAGCCCGGGTGCGCCGCCCTGGAGCAGGCGTTCGCACATGTCGCTGATGACCTGTTCACCGAAGGCCTGGATGCTGGCGCTGTCATCGCCATAGGCTTCCAGCTGCTTGCGGATCCAGCGTGGAATCTCTGCGCCGCAGGCGTCGGAGAAGCGCGCCAGCTTGCTGTAGTTGGTGATCGGCATGATGCCCGGCACGATCGGGATGTTCACGCCCATCTTGCGCACGCGCTCGACGAAGTAGAAGTAGCTGTCGGCGTTGAAGAAGTACTGGGTGATCGCACTGTCGGCACCGGCATTGGCCTTGCGCACGAAGTTGACCAGGTCTTCCTCGAAGTTGCGTGCCTGCGGGTGCATTTCCGGGTAGGCGGCGACTTCGATGTGGAAGTGGCTGCCGGTTTCCTCGCGGATGAAACTCACCAGGTCATTGGCGTAGCGCAGTTCACCGCTGGCCATGCCCATGCCCGAAGGCAGGTCGCCGCGCAGGGCGACGATGCGCTTGATACCGGCTGCCCGGTACTGCTGCAGCAGGCCGCGCAGGTCGTCCTTGCTGTCGCCGACGCAGGACAGGTGCGGCGCCGCAGGGATTTTAACTTCGCTCTCCAGTTGCAGCACGGTGTTGACCGTGCGATCACGGGTCGAGCCGCCGGCACCGTAGGTGCAGGAGAAGAAATCGGGGTTGTAGCTTGCCAGCTGACGGGCAGTGGCGAGCAGTTTTTCATGCCCAGCATCGGTCTTGGTGGGGAAGAACTCGAAGCTGTAGCGACGATCTTGGGACATGGAGGGGACCTCCAGTTGCAAGTCGCAGGCGGCAAGCGCCAAGAAAAAGCGGAGGTGCGCTGGTTTCTTGTGCCTGCAGCCTGCTGCTTGAAACTGCTATAGCGATTAGGACAAGCACCAGGTCAGTTGCAGCAAGCAGAGCTTTTGGCTCTTTGCTTGCCGCTGATGACTGGCCGCCTGCAGCTGCTCTTAGTAGCGGTAGGCGTCTGGCTTGAACGGGCCTTCGACGGTTACGCCGATGTATTCAGCCTGTTGCTTGGTCAGTTGAGTGACCACGCCGCCGAAGCCGCGCACCATTTCCAGGGCCACTTCTTCGTCGAGTTTCTTCGGCAGTACTTCAACGGTCAGGCGCTCGGCTTTCTGGGCGGGCGACAGGTCGGCGTACTTCTGGCCGAACAGGAAGATCTGCGCCAGGACCTGGTTGGCGAACGAGCCGTCCATGATGCGGCTTGGGTGACCGGTGGCGTTGCCCAGGTTCACCAGGCGGCCTTCGGCCAGCAGGATCAGGTAGTCGTCGTTCTGTGCATCGAAATCGCCAGGGCCGGTGCGGTGGATCTTGTGCACCTGTGGCTTCACTTCTTCCCATGCCCAGTTCTTGCGCATGAAAGCGGTGTCGATTTCGTTGTCGAAGTGGCCGATGTTGCAGACCACGGCACGCTTTTTCAGGGCCTTGAGCATGTTTGCGTCGCAAACATTGACGTTACCGGTGGTGGTCACGATCAGGTCGATCTTGCCCAGCAGGGCTTTGTCGATGCTGGCTTCGGTGCCGTGGTTGATACCGTCGATGAACGGCGAAACCAGTTCGAAACCGTCCATGCAGGCTTGCATGGCGCAGATCGGGTCCACTTCCGAAACCTTGACGATCATGCCTTCCTGACGCAGGGACTGGGCCGAACCCTTGCCCACGTCACCATAGCCGATGACCAGCGCTTGCTTGCCGGACAGCAGGTGGTCGGTGCCGCGCTTGATGGCGTCGTTCAGGCTGTGACGGCAGCCGTACTTGTTGTCGTTCTTGCTCTTGGTCACCGAGTCGTTGACGTTGATCGCAGGCACCTTCAGCTCGCCCTTGGCCAGCATGTCCAGCAGGCGGTGCACGCCGGTGGTGGTTTCTTCGGTCACGCCGTGAACGCGGTCCAGTACCTGTGGGTACTTGTCGTGCAGCAGCTGGGTCAGGTCGCCGCCGTCGTCGAGGATCATGTTGGCGTCCCAAGGCTTGCCATCCTTGAGGATGGTCTGCTCCAGGCACCACTCGTACTCTTCTTCGGTCTCGCCTTTCCAGGCGAACACAGGAATGCCGGCAGCGGCGATGGAGGCTGCGGCCTGGTCTTGAGTCGAGAAAATGTTGCAGGACGACCAGCGTACTTCGGCACCCAGGGCAACCAGGGTTTCGATCAGCACGGCGGTCTGGATGGTCATGTGGATGCAGCCGAGGATCTTGGCGCCCTTGAGTGGCTGTTCAGCCAGGTACTTGCGGCGCAGACCCATCAGGGCCGGCATTTCCGATTCGGCGATGATGGTTTCGCGACGACCCCAGGCTGCCAGGGAGATGTCGGCGACTTTGTAGTCGGTAAAACCTGCAGGCGTGTTTACAGCGCTCATCAAGAGCCTCCATTCGTAGTGTGCGAATGGGCGCCGTTGTGCGTTTAGTGTCCGTACAGGGAGCCCTGTACCAACAACGCCCCATCCGAGCCTGACAGGTCATGCCTGCTGCAGCGCCCCTCGGACAGGTGGCGGGAAAACGGTACCAAGTGCAGATGACCGTTTTGAAACGGTGGCGATTATAGCCGCCTGGGCCAGACTTCCAAAAGTGTTTATGTCATCTGGATGAAGATCGTTAATCGCGACCATAGTCGATGTTGCATAGAGCATGACTGCCCGGTCTGCCATTATGCCGGGCATCAATTGGCAGGACGGTCAGGAGTGCATATGAATTTCCACACCCGCAAGTGGGTAAAACCCGAAGACCTCAACCCCAACGGCACGCTGTTCGGCGGCAGCCTGTTGCGCTGGATCGACGAAGAAGCGGCGATCTACGCCATTGTCCAGCTGGGCAACCAGCGAGTCGTGACCAAGTACATCTCGGAAATCAACTTCGTCAGTGCCTCGCGCCAGGGCGACATCATCGAGCTGGGTATCACCGCCACCGAATTCGGTCGCACCTCGATCACCCTGACGTGCGAAGTGCGCAACAAGATCACTCGCAAATCCATTCTCACGGTGGAGAAGATGGTCTTCGTCAACCTGGGGGAAGACGGCCTGCCGGCGCCTCACGGCCGCACCGAAATCAAATACGTCAAAGACCAGTTCAAGGATGACGCTTCCGACGCCTGATGCCCTGCGCAGAAAGGAACAGCCCTGAGCCCAGCGTGTCGTAGCTAAACGACCCGCCTGGTTCAGGAGCCTTATGGACGCGCAAAAAGACGGCAAGACCCCCGGCCTCTCTGCTCAAGAGCAACATGAGGTCGAGCATAACCAACCGCCCCGCGCGGCGGTCCTGCATGAAATCATCCGTACCCAGGGCGACCAGGAGCTGGAGCGCAGTGTCGCGGCCCTGTGGTGGTCGGCCCTGGCGGCCGGCCTGACCATGGGCCTCTCGCTGATGGGCATGGGCCTGCTCAACTCCCGCCTGCCCGACGGCGAGGCCTTCAAGGTCATTGCCAGCTTTGGCTACTGCGCAGGCTTTCTGGCGGTGATTCTGGCGCGCCAGCAACTGTTCACGGAAAACACCCTGACTGCCGTGCTGCCGGTGATGAGCAAGCCGAGCCTGAACAACGTCGGGCGCTTGCTGCGCTTGTGGGGCGTGGTGCTGGTGGGCAACCTGTGCGGCACCCTGCTGGTGGCCTATGTGATGCTGCACTTGCCGATTTTCGACGGCAAGACCGATCAGGCCTTTCTGGAAATCGGCCGCAAGGTCATGGAGAACGACAGTTCGCAGATGTTCGCCAAGGGCATCATCTCCGGCTGGATGATCGCCACCATGGTGTGGATGATCCCGTCCATGGAGAGCGCCAAGCTGTGGATCATCATCCTGATCACCTATCTGATGGCGCTGGGGGATTTCACTCACATCGTGGTGGGCTCGGCGGAAGTGTCCTACCTGGTATTTGCCGGCGAGTTGCCGTGGCGGGATTTCTGGGGGGTGTTCGCCGGGCCGACCCTGGCCGGGAACATCATTGGAGGCAGTTTCATCTTCGCCCTGATCAGCCATGCCCAGGTGCGCAGTGAAAGTGGCAAGCCGAACAGGAACGCGGACCGGGCACCGGCGCCCGATCCGCGGCAGATCAAGAAATGATCAGTGGGCCTCGGCCTTGACCGCCGGGGCATCCTGGGTGACATGGCGCACCAGCTTGCCGATGGTCAGACCCTGCAGCAGGATCGACGACAACACCACGATGTAGGTGATGCTCAGCACCAGGTCACGCTCCGGCCCCAGGGGCAGGGCCAGCGCCAGGGCCACCGAGACGCCACCGCGCAGGCCGCCCCAGGTCAGCACGCGGATAGTGCCCCGGGGCACGCTGCGCCAGCGCCGCAACAAGAGGATTGCCGGGGCCACGGTGAGCACGCGCGAGAGCACGATGGCCACGGCCAGCAGGCTGGCGGCCGCCAGGTGCAGCCAGTTGAACGGCAGCAGCAACAGCTCCAGGCCGATCAGGGCGAACAGCAGGGCATTGAGCATGTCGTCGAGCAACTCCCAGAAACCGTCCAGGTAGCGCCGGGTCATGTCGTTCATCGCCAGGTTGCGTCCCAGGTTGCCGATGATCAGGCCGGCCACCACCATGGCAATCGGCGCCGAGACGTGAAGCTCGCTGGCCATCGCCGAACCGCCGATGACCAGGGCCAGGGTCAGCATCACTTCGATCTGGTGCTGCTCGATGCTCTTGATCATCAGATACACCAGGTAGCCGATCAGCCCGCCGAACAGCACGCCGCCGATGGCTTCGTGCACGAACAGCCAGGCCGTGGCGGTCACGGTCGGGGTTTCCCCCAGTTGAGCGATACCCAGCAGCACGGTGAACACCACTACCGCGGTGCCGTCGTTGAACAGCGATTCGCCGACGATGGTGGTCTTCAGCGGTTTGGAAGCGTTGGCGGTACGCAGCACACCCAGCACCGCAATCGGGTCGGTGGGGGAAATCAGCGCGCCGAACAGCAGGCAGTAGAGGAAGCTCACGTGCCAGCCGAACAGGCCGAAGATCCAGTAGGCCAGGCTGCCGATGACGAAGGTGGCGATCAGCACGCCAACCGTGGCCAGCAGGCCGATGGGCCAGCGGTAGCTGCGCAGGTCATTGAGGTTGACGTGCAGGGCGCCGGCGAACAGCAGGAACGACAGCATCCAGTTCATCAGCAGATCGCCGAAGTCGATCTTGCCGATCAATTCTTCCACGTGCTCTTCCAGGCCGGGGTAGCCCAGGTAGCTCAGGCCTTGCAGCAGCAGCGAGAACAGCAGGGCGGTGACCATCACGCCGATGGTCGGTGGCAAGCCGATAAAGCGGAAGTTGACGTAGGTGAGCAGCGTCGTCAGGCAGATAAAGGCAGCGACAAGTTCAAGCATCCGGACTCCTTTGGATGATTACAGAAAAAGCGACCTGAATGCTTTCAGGCTAGGGGTTTGATGTACCGGCGTCGGCGAGGGACACAGTTTCGCCAGCGTCGCCCGACCGCAGCCATTGACCACAGCCGCGGCCCGACGTTGCAGGTACTTGGGGAAAAGTACCTTGCACGTGCCCATGGTGCCGAATTGGCTGCTGGCACTGCCAAATGCACCGCTAGCTGGTGCAAGCAGGGCCGCGGGCATGCGAGGATTCCCGGCTTCTGCCCGGGTGTAAGGCATCCGGCTTTTCAGGCAACCCGGGAGTGCAAGGTGCTGGCGACAAGTCTGGTTCTGGTGGCAGCGTTGTTGCACGCAGCCTGGAACACCCTGATCAAGTTCAGTGGCGAGCGCCTGCTGGTGGTGGCCTGCATGGACACCGTGGCCCTGCTGTTCGTGGCCATCATGCTGTTTTTCCTCGAGTTCCCACCACTGGAGATCTGGCCCTGGATCATCGCCTCGGCGGCTTTCGAGCTCTTGTATCGCTATCTGCTGATCCAGGCCTATCGCGTGGGAGATCTAGGGCTGGTGTACCCGTTGATGCGCGGGCTTTCGCCATTGGTGGTGCTGGCGTTGACCCTGGTCTTCGCCGGCGAGGCGCTGAGCACTCAGCAGGTCCTGGGCATTCTGCTGATTCCCTTCGGCATGCTCTGCCTGCTTTGGCAGGGCGGCGGTGGGGCGCGGTTGCCCTGGTCGATGCTGCCGGTGGTGGCGCTGATCGGCCTGTGCATCGGTTGCTACACCTATATTGATGGCCAGGCGCTGCGCCGCTGGTCGCACCCGCTGGATTATCTGACCTGGGTCACGCTGCTCAGCGCCTGGCCCTTTCCGCTGGTGGCGGTGGTCTGGACGCGCCCGGCCTTTGCCCTGTTCTGGCGCGAGCAGTGGCGCCTGGGGCTGAGCGTCGGGTTTTGCGTGTTGTTCAGCTACGCTCTGGTGCTTTGGGCCATGCAACTGGGATCGATCGCCGAAGCGGCTGCGTTGCGTGAAATCAGTGTGATCCTGGTGGTGCTGTTCGGCATGCGCTACCTGAAAGAACCTTTCGGCCGGCCACGGCTCTTAGCCTGTGGACTGGTGCTGATTGGCATGTTGGTGATGAAGTTCTGAAGGCTCCCTAAAAACTTAAAAAAAAGGATTTGCTCCATGACTGTCGCTTTCTGGTGTGTGTTGATTGCAATCATCCTGCCCTATCTCTGTACTGCCATCGCCAAGGGCGCCGGCAAATACGGGCTTCGCTACAACCATGACCCACGGGCGTTCCTGAGTACTCTGGAGGGGTTGCCCAAGCGTGCCCACAACGCGCAGCTCAATGGTTTCGAGGTGACCCCGGCATTTGCTGCGGCGGTGATCATCGCCCATGTAGCAGGTAACGCCGAGCTGGTGACGATCAACGTGCTGGCGGTACTGTTTATCACCAGCCGCCTGCTGTACATGATCTGTTACCTGGCAGACTGGGCGATCCTGCGCTCCCTGGTGTGGTTCGTGGGCATGGGCCTGATCGCCAGTTTCTTCTTCGTTTCAGTCTGAAACACCCTTTTGCAGGAGCCGGCTTGCCGGCGATGGCGACTGTGAAGACGCTTTCGCCGGCAAGCCGGCTCCTACAACGGGTCATGGGGTATCGGGCACTTCCGGCACCTTGGGCAGCGCCACGCCCTTGGGCCAGAGCATCCAGATCTGGCCCTGCTGCTTCATGTCTCCGGCCAGCTGCCCCGCGGCATCGCCTGTGCCCCAGAACAGATCGGCGCGCACTTCACCGGTGATGGCGCCGCCGGTGTCCTGAGCGGCCACGGGACGCACCAGGCTGCTGCCATCCGGGCGGGTGGTGGACAACCACAGCAGGCTGCCCAGGGGTATCACCTTGCGGTCCACGGCCACGCTATAGCCGGACGTCAGCGGTACGTTCAACGAGCCCCGCGGGCCTTCATTGCTATCCGGGTTGCGGTTGAAGAACACGTAGCTGGGGTTGCTGCCCAGCAGCTCGGGAATCCGTGCCGGGTGGGCCTTGGCCCAGGCGGCAATGGTGCCCATGGTCACGTCCTCTTTCTTCAGCTCGCCCTGTTCCACCAGCCAGCGGCCGATGGGACGGTAGGGGTGGCCGTTCTGGTCGGCATAGCCGATCCGCAATTGGCGCCCGTCATCCAGCTGGATTCGCCCGGAACCCTGGATCTGCAGGAACTGCAGGTCCATGGGGTCGGTCAGCCAGGCAATCACCGGGGCCTTGGTGCCCTTGCTTTGGATGGTCGCCGCATCGTCATAGGGCTTGAGTACCCGGCCTTCGAGCCGGCCACGCAGGCGCTTGCCCTTGAGCTCCGGGTAGAGGCTGTCCAGGGCAACGATGATCATGTCCTCCGGCACGCCGTATACCGGTACATTGGCCACCTGGGTCTGGGTCAGGCTGCCGGGATAGACCGGCTCGTAGTAGCCGGTGATCAGGCCGGTACTGCTGCCGCTGCCCGAGCGCAGGCCGTAGACCTGCAGGTGCTCCTTGAGAAAGCCGCGGATGGCCTCGGGGGTTTGCGGCACCGTCGCGGCCGCGGCGCAGGTGGCGCCCCACACCGGGTCGGCCTTGAGGCGGGTGCAGGCGCTGCGCCAGGAGCCGAAACCGGCCAGCAGGTCGTTGTCGGCGACGCTGGGCAGGGCGTCCCAGGTGGCGCTGTTATAGGTGGCCAGGGCGTGGGTGGGGGCTGGCTTGGTATTGTCGCCGCCGTTGCAGCCAGCGAGCAGCGCCAGGGCCGGCAGGGCCCAGAGCAGATGGCGAGGCCAGCGGAGCGGGCTCGGATTCATGCTGTATTTCCTCGAGAGGCTGCCCGCCGCATTGGTGGCGGGGGACAACCCATATTATTAATAGGGGTATTGGTGTTTGCCGGGGAGGCGAGGATACTGGCCGCCGTTTCCGTGACCAGACCTGAAGCCACCATGACGCTAAAAAGACTTTCTGTTGTATTGCTGGCCTGCCTGACGCTTTCCGCCTGTGGCGGTGTCGATCCCAATTCTCCCCTGGGCCAGCGCAAGGCGATCTTCAAGCAGATGCTCAAGACCGGCGAGGACCTGGGGGGCATGCTGCGGGGGCGGATTCCTTTCGACGGCGCGCGTTTTGCCGAGGGGGCGGTGAAGCTTGATAGCCTGTCCCATGAGCCCTGGAAGCACTTCCCCGAGGTCAAGGAGGAGGATCACAGCAGCGCCACCGATGACGTCTGGCGCAAGCAGGCGCGTTTCCAGGAGTTGGCCCGCACCCTGGAAGCCGCCACCGGTGAGCTGGTGACGATCAGCCAGGTCCAGCCCTACAAGGCCAGCAATCTGGGGCCGGCGGTGCAGAAGGTCGAGGACGCCTGCAGCGCCTGCCACAAAGAGTTCCGCAATCACTGATTGGCGGCTCTGCTGAGCAGGGCCGCGGTATCAGGTTGTTTACTTGTCCAGTTCGTCCAGGGCTTGCTGCAGTTCCTTGCGGGACTCGGCAAGCTTGTCCTTGCGCTTGTTGATCTTCTCCGAGTCACCTTTCTTCATGGCTTTTTCCAGGTCGGCCTGGCGCCGGCTGACCTCATGCTTGGCCTCAAGTACCTTGTTTTCCCGCTCTTTCTTCAGCGAGGCGTCGGTGCAGTGGGCGGTCACTTCGCTCAGGGCGCGCTCCAGGCCGGCTTGCTGATTGCTGTTGCCGTGGGCCTTGGCCTGTTCGATCTGGTTCATGATGGCCTGGCGCTTGGCGGCGCAGCCGGTCAGTTCGGGGGCCTGCTCGGCGGCCAGCAGTGGTGCGCTCATCAGGCTGCAGAGGGTCAGGGTGGCGAGCGATGGAAAAAGTTTCATTGAAGGCTCCAGGTGAAAAAGATCAAGAAATAACCAATAAAAATACTGACTGTTGTACCGGGAATGGGCTGTTGGAGCGTATTCCGGCTTGGGTGGTTCCAGGTGCCATCGGGTTAAAAACCTTCGATGCCGGCGCTGTTCAGGGCCGCTTGCAAGGCCTGGACCTCTGGGGCGCGGAAAAACGCCACCAGTTGTGCGGCCCGCTCCGCTCCGATACCGGCTTCATTCTGCCAGTCCAGGCTGCTTTTCAGAGCCAGGGTCTGCCATGGCCCGCTCAGGTCGGCCGAGCCACTGGGCGGGATGCCGAGGGCTTTGAGCCAGCGTGGGAAGGGCTGTTGCCTGGCGCTGCGCAGGCTCTCGAGCAAACGCTTGCTGCTGCGATCACCAAAGCCGGCAATGTTAGCAAGCTCTGCCTGGTCCAGGGTCAGCCAATCCAGCAGGCCTTTGATACGGCCTGTTTCAACCAGCCGGGCCCAGGTCCGGCTGCCGATTTTCTGCAGGTTCAGGCCTTGTTTGCTGCTGAGCCAGGTCAGTCGGGCCAGGAATTGCTCCTCGCAGCCAGGTGATGGCTGCCAGCAACTCAGGAAGTGAAAGTCGGCTTCTCGCGGGGGCTGGATGCTTTGGCGCAGAGTGCTTCTGAGTACCACTTCATCCAGGCGCGGGATGCTCAACCCGGCGAGACTGATGGCTACCTGATCGCCGGGAAGGATTTCCAGGGATCGCCAGCGTTGCAGCGAGCCGAGACCGACACGGCGGATCTGCCGGTCGTCCAGGGCCACCGGCTCGATCTCCAGCAGGGGAGTGATGCGCCCCGTGCGGCCGATACGAAATTCGATTTGACGAACGCTGGCCAGCACCTGGGCGTAGGGGTACTTCCAGGCGGCAATCCAGTATGGGGCCCTGGCCTGCCAGCGTTCGGCGGCGGGACGCCGGCTTTGCCGCAGGATGATGCCGTCACTGGCAAAGGGCAGTGGCGAGCGATACCAGCGCTCCCGCCACTGTTGTGCATCGGCAAAGCCGCTTACGGGCCGGCTGTACTCGCGGGGTTCGGCAAAGCCCAGGTCTGCCAGTTGCTCCAGGCGTTCGCCCAACGTAGCCGGACCCTGGGGCCAGTCCCAGACAAACAGCCCGATCTGCGCCGCCTCCGCCGCCGTCAGCTGTTTGCGCGCCATCCAGCCTGCCACGCGGTTGCGCGCCTTGAGGCTGCCGGAGCGAGCCTGGACATGCTGCTCCAGGCGCAGATACAGCTCTCCCTGCAGCAACAGGTCCACGGGCCGTGGCAGCCGTTTGGGTATGGCCTCGATTTGCCGGGCTGCACGGGTCCAGTCATGGCCATGCACGCCGTCGCCACGGCTGAGTGCTTGCTGGAACTGCCCCTTGTGGTAGATCAGGGTCACCGCGACGCCGTCGACCTTGGGTTGCACCCAGATGTCGTCGCGGCCTTTGAGCCACCCCGTCACGGCATTGGCATCGGCGAGTTTTTCCACCCCCGTGTGGGGGATGGGGTGGCGGATGCTGCCCCCGGCGCCGAGCAGGGGCTGGTCCGTTGCCTGGGGAGCCTGGGGGAAGCACTGGCGCCAGGTGAGCAGGCGCTGGCGGGCCTGATCGTAGAGCTCATCCGCCACCAGTGATCGGCCGTCACGGTAATAGCTGCTATCCCAGCGCTGCAGTTGCTGCTGCAGGGCGGTGATTTCATCGGCGGCACGGGGAACCGGCCAGTCGGGGCAGGCGGCCTGGGCGAAGAATGGCGTGAGGCTCAGCAGCACAACGGCTCTTGGCAGCATGGGGAGCATCCTTGCTCTGTGGGTCATGTGCTAAAGGCTAGAGGGGGTTGGCTGAGGGCCGGGGCGAAGGTGGTTGCGAGGTGTTTCCCCGTCAAGGAACACCGGTGTCCTTGCTCGCTTGGCCCCGTATCAGCAGCGGTTTGCGGGATGTGCAAGAAACCTCAGGCGACAAAAAAGCCCCGCCTGGCGAGCCGGGCGGGGCTTTGGATGTTGCCAGGTGAAGCTTACAGGCCGGCAGCGGCGCGCAGGGTGTCGGCGCGGTCGGTCTTTTCCCAAGTGAAGGTGGTGAAGGTGTCGTCACCCACGGTCTTGGTTTGCGGAGCCCGGCCGAAGTGACCGTAGGCAGCGGTTTCCTGGTACATCGGGTGCAGCAGGTCGAGCATGGTGGTGATTGCGTAGGGGCGCAGGTCGAACACTTCGCGTACCAGCTTGATGATCTTGTCGTCGCTGATCTTGCCGGTGCCGAAGGTGTTCAGGGAGATCGAGGTCGGTTGGGCCACGCCGATGGCGTAGGACACCTGGATCTCGCAGCGCTCGGCCAGGCCGGCGGCAACGATGTTCTTGGCCACGTAGCGACCGGCGTAAGCGGCGGAACGGTCGACCTTGGATGGGTCCTTGCCGGAGAACGCGCCACCGCCATGGCGGGCCATGCCGCCGTAGCTGTCGACGATGATCTTGCGGCCGGTCAGGCCGCAGTCGCCCACCGGGCCACCGATGATGAACTGGCCGGTCGGGTTGATGTGGAACTGGGTGTCCTTGCTCAACAACTCGGCAGGCAGTACGTGCTTGACGATCAGCTCCATCACGCCTTCGCGCAGGTCGTTGTAGGACACCTCGGGGTTGTGCTGGGTCGACAGCACCACGGCATCGATACCGACCACCTTGCCGCCTTCGTAGCGGCAGGTGACCTGGGATTTGGCGTCCGGGCGCAGCCAGGGCAGCAGGCCCGATTTGCGGGCTTCGGCCTGGCGCTGGACCAGTTGGTGCGAGAAGGTGATCGGCGCCGGCATCAGCACCTCGGTTTCGTTGCTGGCGTAGCCGAACATCAGGCCCTGGTCGCCAGCGCCCTGATCTTCCGGCTTGGCGCGGTCGACGCCCTGGTTGATGTCGGGGGACTGCTTGCCAATGATGTTCATCACGCCGCAGGTAGCACCGTCGAAGCCGACGTCGGAGCTGGTGTAGCCGATATCGCAGATCACATCGCGAACGATCTGTTCCAGGTCGACCCAGGCGCTGGTGGTGACTTCGCCGGCAACAATGGCCACGCCAGTCTTGACCAGGGTCTCGACCGCTACGCGGGCGTGCTTGTCCTGGGTAATGATGGCGTCCAGCACCGCATCGGAAATCTGGTCAGCGATTTTATCCGGATGCCCTTCAGACACGGACTCGGAGGTGAAAAGGGAGTATTCGCTCATCTCGACGGTTTCCTAAAATTTACCGATGGTGAGTGTCGCCAGCCGGTCGCTGAAAATGGCGGACCTGGATCTGGAAACCATTACGTAAGCCTACATACAGGCTTTCCCCGGGAGTCAGTCCCGCAGCGGTGGCCCAACGGGCCAAATCATCTTGTTCGAACCCTAGCCAGAGATCGCCGCAAGCCTCTTTGGCCCAACTCTGGTTGTGGCTGCACAAGTCTGTCACTAACAGGCTGCCGCCTGGTTGCAGCAATTGGGCCATCTGCTTGAGGGCCTCGGCCGGCGCGGCGAAATGATGCAGGACCATGTTCAGCACCACGCAATCGGCCTGCAGCTGTACACCGTTCAGTGCATCGGCCAATTGCAGGCTGACGTTAGCCAATGTTTCGCGTTCGCACAGCTGGCGTGCCAGCTCCAGCATCGCCGGGCTGTTGTCCAGCGCGGTGACCCGGGCAAAGCGTCGGGCCAGCTCGGGGAGAAATCCACCGTCGCCGGGGCCGACTTCAATGGCCGTGGCCATTGGGTCGAAACTCAGTTTGTCCAGCAGCGCCAGCACACTGTCGCGGTACTGGGGCAGTCCTGCGATCAGGTCCTGCTGGGCGCGGAATTTTTCCGCCACCCGGGAAAAGAAGTCCTGGCTGGCTGCAGCCCGCTGCCGGTGCACCAGGCTGATCCGGGCCTGCACCTCGCTCGGCAGGTTCAGTTGGTCGACCTCTTCCAGCAAGGCTGCGTGCAGTTTGCCGCCCAGGAGCCCGGTATGGGGCAGGGCGCGGCGATAGAAAATCGCATTGCCTTCACGACGGGTCGCCACCAGGCTGGCCTGGGCCAGGACCTTCAGGTGGTGGCTCATGCCCGACTGGCCGATGGCGAAGATCTGCGCCAGCTCCAGCACGCCAAACGAATCGTTGCTCAGCGCGCGCAATACATTCAGCCGCAGGGGGTCGCCGCCGGCCTTGCACAGGGCCGCCAGTTCGTCGCAATCGTCATGGCTGATGGCAGGCGCGGGCAGGTTCATGGGGCAGCAGTCTAGAGGGGCCCGCAAATGCTCGCAAGGCCAATATCAAAAAGTTTTGATATTGGAGTCTGCAGGGGCTTTTCCAGAGCCTCTGCTTCTACAGTCAACGAGCGGCGAAGGGGTTTCATCAATGGATTGCGTCTTCAACAGGGGAAAAACATGCCTGAGTGACTATCTGTCATTGCCCCCGCCTGGCGCCTGAGGGAAAATGCAGGCCTTTTTTCCGTTTCGTTTTATTCAATCCCCAGGAGATCAGCGATGCCAAGCCGTCGTGAGCGTGCCAACGCCATTCGTGCCCTCAGCATGGATGCCGTGCAAAAAGCCAACAGCGGCCATCCAGGTGCCCCTATGGGTATGGCGGATATCGCCGAAGTACTTTGGCGTGACTACCTCAAGCACAACCCGAGCAACCCATCCTTCGCCGACCGCGACCGCTTCGTGCTGTCCAATGGCCACGGCTCGATGTTGATCTACTCGCTGCTGCACCTGACCGGCTACGACCTGTCGATCGATGACCTGAAGAACTTCCGCCAACTGCACAGCCGCACCCCGGGCCACCCGGAGTTCGGTTACACCCCAGGCGTGGAAACCACCACCGGCCCGCTGGGCCAGGGCCTGGCCAACGCCGTGGGCTTTGCCCTGGCGGAGAAAGTCCTGGCGGCGCAGTTCAACCGCCCAGGCCACAACATCGTCGACCATCACACCTACGTGTTCCTGGGTGATGGCTGCATGATGGAAGGCATTTCCCACGAAGTCGCTTCCCTGGCCGGCACCCTGGGCCTGGGCAAGCTGATCGCCTTCTACGATGACAACGGCATCTCCATCGACGGCGAAGTCGAAGGCTGGTTCACCGACGACACGCCCAAGCGTTTCGAAGCCTATAACTGGCAAGTGATCCGCAACGTCGACGGCCACGATCCGGAAGAGATCAAGACCGCCATCGACACCGCGCGCAAGAGCCCGCTGCCGACCCTGATCTGCTGCAAGACCACCATCGGTTTCGGTTCGCCGAACAAGCAGGGCAAGGAAGATTGCCACGGCGCGCCACTGGGCGACGCGGAAATCGCCCTGACCCGCCAGGCGCTGAACTGGAACTACGGTCCGTTCGAAATCCCGGCCGACATTTATGCCGAGTGGGATGCCAAGGAAAAAGGTCGCGCTGCCGAAGCCGAGTGGGACCAGCGTTTCGCCGCCTATTCCGCAGCCTTCCCAACCGAAGCCAACGAACTGGTACGTCGCTTGAGCGGTGACCTGCCTGCCGACTTCGCCGAGAAGGCCGACGCCTACATCGCCGAAGTGGCCGCCAAGGGCGAAACCATCGCCAGCCGCAAGGCCAGCCAGAACACCCTGAATGCGTTCGGCCCCCTGCTGCCGGAAGTGCTCGGCGGGTCGGCCGACCTGGCCGGTTCCAACCTGACCCTGTGGAAAGGTTGCAAGGGTGTCAGCGCTGAAGATGCCAGTGGCAACTACATGTACTACGGCGTGCGCGAGTTCGGCATGACCGCCATCATGAACGGCGTTGCCCTGCACGGCGGCCTGGTGCCTTACGGCGCGACCTTCCTGATGTTCATGGAATACGCCCGCAATGCGGTGCGCATGTCGGCGCTAATGAAGAAGCGCGTGATCCATGTCTACACCCACGACTCCATCGGCCTGGGCGAAGACGGCCCGACTCACCAGCCGATCGAGCAACTGACCAGCCTGCGTACCACGCCGAACCTGGACACCTGGCGCCCGGCCGATGCCGTTGAATCGGCGGTGGCCTGGAAAAACGCGCTGGAGCGCAAGGACGGTCCTTCGGCGCTGATCTTCTCGCGCCAGAACCTGCAGCACCAAACCCGCGACGCCGGCCAGATCGCCGACATCAGCCGCGGCGGCTATGTGTTGAAGGACTGCGCAGGCGAGCCTGAACTGATCCTGATCGCCACCGGTTCGGAAGTCGGCCTGGCCGTTCAGGCCTACGACAAACTGACCGAGCAAGGCCGCAAGGTGCGGGTGGTTTCCATGCCTTGCACCAGCGTGTTCGATGCTCAGGACGCGGGCTACAAGCAATCGGTTCTGCCGCTGCAGGTCAGCGCACGTATCGCGATCGAAGCGGCTCATGCCGACTTCTGGTTCAAGTACGTGGGCTTGGAAGGCCGCGTGATCGGCATGACCACCTACGGCGAGTCGGCGCCTGCGCCGGCCCTGTTCGAAGAGTTCGGCTTCACCCTGGACAACATCCTGGGCCAGGCCGAAGAGCTGCTGGAAGACTAAACCCGGAAGCCGGGTTGCCTGCACTGACGCAATCGCGAGCAAGCTCGCTCCTGCAGGGATGTATACCGTCCTTGTGGGAGCGAGCTTGCTCGCGATGACGATGGCGCAGGCAGCACGAAGCGGATGGTTTCATCACCGGTCATTGAGAACCCCATGCCTCAACCGCGTCCCTACAAAGTTGCACTCAACGGCTACGGCCGGATTGGTCGTTGCGTCTTGCGTGCTCTGTTCGAGCGAGGGGCCGCGGCCGGGTTCGAGATCGTTGCCATCAACGATCTGGCCGACATGGCCAGCGTTGAATACCTGACACGCTTCGATTCCACCCACGGGCGTTTTCCCGGTGAGGTGAAGGTCGATGGCGATTGTCTGCATATCAATGGCAACTGCGTGAAAGTGTTGCGCAGTGCCACCCCCGAAGGCATCGATTGGGCGTCCCTGGGCGTCGATCTGGTGCTGGAATGCTCCGGTGCCTACCACACCCGCGAAGACGGCCAGCGTTTCCTCGACGCCGGCGCGCCGCGAGTGCTGTTCTCCCAGCCGATGGCCAGCGAGGCGGATGTCGACGCCACCATCGTCTATGGGGTGAACCAGGATTGCCTGAGCGGCGACGAACGGCTGGTGTCCAACGCCTCCTGCACCACCAACTGCGGCGTGCCGCTGTTGCGCCTGCTGGATCAGGCCATTGGCCTGGAGTACGTCTCGATCACCACCATTCACTCGGCGATGAACGACCAGCCGGTGATCGACGCCTATCACCATGAAGACCTGCGGCGTACCCGTTCGGCCTTCCAGTCGGTGATCCCGGTGTCCACCGGACTGGCGCGGGGTATCGAGCGCCTGTTGCCGGAACTTGCCGGGCGAATTCAGGCCAAAGCAGTGCGGGTGCCGACGGTGAACGTGTCCTGCCTGGACATCACCATGCAGACCGTGAGCGATACCGACGCCACCGAGGTCAACCGGATCCTGCGCGAGGCCGCCACCAGTGGTCCGCTCAAGGGTCTTTTGGCCTATACCGAGCTGCCGCATGCCAGCTGTGATTTCAATCATGATCCCCATTCGGCGATCGTCGATGCCAGCCAGACCCGTGTTTCCGGCCCGAAGCTGGTGAACATCCTGGCCTGGTTCGACAACGAATGGGGCTTTGCCAACCGAATGCTGGACGTAGCTGGGCACTACCTGCACACAGCCGCTCCACGCACTGACACTCAACTCTCTGTTTCTGAAGAACAGTAACCCAGGAATTGCGACCCATGACCGTGTTGAAGATGACCGACCTCGATCTGCAAGGTAAGCGCGTGCTGATCCGTGAAGACCTCAACGTCCCAGTCAAGGACGGTGTTGTCACCAGCGATGCGCGGATCCTGGCTTCGCTGCCGACCATCAAGCTGGCCCTGGAAAAAGGCGCGGCAGTGATGGTCTGCTCGCACCTGGGCCGCCCGACCGAAGGCGAGTTTTCCGCCGAGAACAGCCTCAAGCCGGTGGCCGACTACCTGAGCCGCGCCCTGGGTCGTGAAGTACCGCTGGTGGCCGATTACCTGGGTGGTGTCGAGGTCAAGGCCGGCGACATCGTGCTGTTCGAGAACGTGCGCTTCAACAAGGGCGAGAAAAAGAACGCTGACGAGCTGGCCCAGCAATACGCTGCCCTGTGCGACGTGTTCGTGATGGACGCCTTCGGCACCGCGCACCGCGCCGAGGGTTCGACCCATGGCGTGGCCAAGTTCGCCAAAGTGGCTGCTGCCGGTCCTTTGCTGGCCGCTGAACTGGATGCACTGGGCAAGGCCCTGGGCAGCCCGGCCAAGCCGATGGCGGCCATCGTTGCCGGCTCCAAGGTTTCCACCAAGCTGGACGTGCTCAACAGCCTGAGCCAGATCTGCGACCAGTTGATCGTCGGTGGTGGCATCGCCAACA
The DNA here is from genome assembly GCF_017947325.1 of Pseudomonas sp. MWU349. NCBI lineage: Bacteria > Pseudomonadati > Pseudomonadota > Gammaproteobacteria > Pseudomonadales > Pseudomonadaceae > Pseudomonas > Pseudomonas sp. MWU349. The sequence goes on from NZ_JAFEVP010000004.1 coordinate 599,013, forward strand.
CCTTCCTCGCTGCTGCCGGGCATCCGGTGGGCAAGTCGCTGTACGAGCCTGACCTGCTGGACACCGCTCGCGCCATCGCCGCCAAGGTCAGCGTACCGCTGCCGGTGGACGTGGTGGTGGCCAAGGAATTTGCCGAGAGCGCTGCGGCCACCGTCAAGCTGATCGCCGATGTGGCCGATGACGACATGATTCTCGACATCGGCCCGCAGACTGCCGCGCAGTTTGCCGAGCTGCTGAAATCCTCCAAGACCATCCTCTGGAACGGTCCGGTGGGCGTGTTCGAATTCGACCAGTTCGGCAATGGCACCAAGGTCCTGGCCCAGGCCATCGCTGACAGCGCCGCGTTCTCCATTGCCGGCGGCGGCGACACCCTGGCAGCCATCGACAAATATGGCGTAGCCCAGCAGATCTCCTACATTTCTACCGGTGGTGGCGCCTTCCTCGAGTTCGTCGAGGGCAAGGTGCTGCCGGCGGTTGAAGTCCTGGAAGCCCGAGCCAAGGCCTGAGGCCTCGATTGGCCGGGCAAAGGAGTGTTCTGATGGTCAAGACGTTGCCACTGTTGATCGCCGTGGCGTTGCTGGCGGGCTGCTCCAGTGCCCCCAAGGCAACGCCTGCGGAGGATGCCGGCGAGGTGCACAAAGGCTGCTACCAGGCTGACTGGCAGGCCGAGACGGCTCCGGTGATCAACAAGCGCCTGGGCCCTGAGGGCCTGGAGAAGTACGAGACGCCGTCAAAGGCCAGGGAACAGGGTTGCCCTTGACGGGTCAGATGGGTTAACGCAACGCGCCGGGGGCTGTTGGCCGCCAGCCGAGGAACATTGATGAAAGGTTTGATCGCCGTGGCGATGCTGGGCTTGTTGGCAGGTTGTGCCAACCTGAACCTGCTCAAGTCCCCGACCACTGACAACTGGACCACCTGGACCTGCGACAGCCAGGCCCAGGTGCTCTGGCGCTACACCGACGACAGCCGCAAGGCCGTCGATGTGCGCCTGGGGGGCGACGACCAGGTACGCCGCCTGAAGCTTGAGCCCAGCGGTTCTGGCTCGCTGTATAGCGACGACATGCTGGCGTTTCACGTCAAGGGTGAGGAAGGCCTGGTCTACTGGGTCGCCACCAATGACCTGATCGGCCGCGGCTGCAAGGCCATGTAGGGGCTGGCTTGCCAGCGGAGGCGGCCTTCAGACCTGTGCAAGGTTCAAGGCCCCTTTCACCGGCGAGCCGGCTCCTGCGTGGCTGTAGAGATTTGGTTTTAACGAATGGAACAGAGCGGGTTGACCCCCGATCTGCAATCACTTGAATAGCAGTCGCCGCTACGGCAGGCTTGCACGATTAACGACCCTCGACCGGGAGAGAGACACACAATGGCACTCATCAGCATGCGCCAGATGCTGGACCACGCAGCCGAGTTCGGCTACGGCGTTCCAGCCTTCAACGTCAACAACCTTGAGCAGATGCGCGCCATCATGGAAGCCGCTGACAAGACTGACTCCCCGGTGATCGTCCAGGCTTCGGCCGGCGCCCGCAAATACGCCGGCGCGCCTTTCCTGCGTCACCTGATTCTGGCTGCCATCGAAGAGTTTCCGCATATCCCGGTGTGCATGCACCAGGACCACGGCACCAGCCCTGACGTCTGCCAGCGTTCCATTCAACTGGGCTTTTCCTCGGTGATGATGGACGGCTCCCTCGGTGAAGACGGCAAGACCCCGACCGACTACGAATACAACGTCCGTGTTACCCAGCAAACCGTAGCCATGGCTCACGCCTGCGGCGTGTCGGTAGAGGGCGAATTGGGCTGCCTGGGTTCGTTGGAAACCGGCATGGCCGGTGAAGAAGACGGCATCGGCGCCGAAGGCGTGCTGGACCACAGCCAGATGCTGACCGACCCGGAAGAAGCCGCGGACTTCGTCAAGAAGACCCAGGTGGATGCCCTGGCCATCGCCATCGGCACCAGCCACGGCGCCTACAAGTTCACCAAGCCGCCTACCGGCGACGTGCTGGCCATCGACCGTATCAAGGAAATCCACAAGCGTATCCCCAACACCCACCTGGTGATGCACGGTTCTTCCTCGGTCCCGCAAGAGTGGCTGGCGATCATCAACCAGTACGGCGGCGACATCAAAGAAACCTACGGCGTCCCGGTTGAAGAAATCGTCGAAGGCATCAAGTACGGCGTGCGCAAGGTCAACATCGACACCGACCTGCGCCTGGCGTCCACCGGCGCCATGCGTCGCCTGATGGCTACCAACCCGAGCGAATTCGACCCGCGCAAGTTCTTCGGCGCCACCGTGACCGCCATGCGCGATGTGTGCATCGCCCGTTACGAAGCCTTCGGCACCGCCGGCAACGCCTCGAAGATCAAGCCGATCTCCCTGGAAGCCATGTTCCAGCGCTACCTCAAGGGTGAGCTGAACGCCAAGGTCAACTGAGCCTTAGCGTCGAACGAAGAAGCCCGCAGCGATGCGGGCTTTTTTGTATCCGCGATTCTTGCCTTCGCGGGCAAGCCGGCTCCGCCACAGGAAGGGGTTTCAGGTCTTGTTGTGGTCAATGTCCAGCTTGGAAAAGGTCACCTTGCCGCCTTCGCTGGTGTAGCCGGTGTTGTCCTGCACATAAACCCCGGCCTTGAAGTACAGCGGCTTGTCGCGCCAGGCCGCGCTCAGCTGGCTGTCCCATTGATAGCCGGCAGCGCTGATGCCCAGGGCGCCCCCCGGGCTCAGGTGGATCAGGTAGGAAAAATCCCGGTCCATGGGCACGTTCTCGGCAATGGTGATGACACGGCCTTCCTCGTCCTCCGGGTGCAGGCGCACCTTGGCCACGATGTTGCCGCTGCCCTTGCTGGTCTTGTACTGGTACTCGACCTTCACCAGGGGCTTGGTGCTGTTGTAGGCGTGGATCTGGCCGATGACGATCTTGCCCGAGGAGGGCACCTGGTTCACCGCCAGGGTCGCGTACAGCAGGTTGTCCGCTTCGGGGTAGGTCCAGTTGCGCAAGGTGCCGTTGGAGTAGGTCTCGCGCAGCTCGGTACGCGGGTAGATGGCGTTCTCGGTTTTCGAGCCGGTCACCGGCGACCAGAAGAACAGGGTGCCGGTGTCGGAGTGGAAGTACTGGTCCTTGAAACCCTTGACCAGTGTCGGGGTGTCGATGGTCGCCGGGGGGCTGCCGACGGGAACGCTGAGGTTCCAGGTTGCCAGGTCGATCATGTTCGCTGTTTCCGCAAGGGCATGGCTGATGCAGGTGGCCGAAGGCTTTAGCCTGCGCTTCTTAGGGGGTCTTTATAGCGCAGAAGCGGCGCTTGGCGAGGCCCGTATGGCGGATATCTGGCGTCAGCAAAATGTCTAAATGCCATCTGTCCCGGTTTTTATGCGGCAACTCTGTGACCGTTAGTCGGGAGTCGTGGCCATTGGCGAAGTGATGGCGTGTTGGCAGCTTCTGCTTTTGAGGATCCGGGTCTAGAGTGAAACCTTAGGTTTTACCGGGTTTTTACACCCGTTCAGTCTTTTTACAGACAAGAGAAGCAGCATGGAATGCGTGCAACCAGAGCCAGCCGAAGGCCACTCCACTCTTCTGATCGTCGATGACTATCCTGAAAATCTCCTCAGCATGCGTGCTCTGTTGCAGCGCCAGGACTGGCAGGTGATGACCGCCGCCTCGGGCGTCGAGGCCCTGGGCCTGTTGCTTGAGCATGAAGTGGACCTGGTGTTGCTGGATGTTCAGATGCCCGGCATGGACGGCTTCGAAGTTGCCCGCCTGATGCGCGGCAGCCAGCGCACCCGGCTGACCCCGATCATTTTTCTCACCGCCAACGAACAGTCTCAGGATGCCGTGATCAAGGGCTATGCCAGCGGCGCCGTGGACTACCTGTTCAAACCGTTCGACCCCCAGATCCTCAAGCCCAAGGTACAGGCCCTGCTGGAGCACCAGCGCAACCGCCGGGCCTTGCAGCATCTCAGCCACGACCTGGAAGTGGCGCGGGCCTTCAACGCCTCGGTGCTGGACAACGCTGCCGAGGGCATTCTGGTGGTGGACGAGGGCGGGTGCGTGCGTTTCGCCAATCCGGCGGTTTCGCGCCTGCTCAATGCCCAGGTCAATGAACTGGTAGGGTCGCCCTTTCTCGACTACCTGCAAAAGCCCCACGTTCCCGACTGGGGCGGCTCCGAGCTCTACGCCTGTTATCGCCGGGGCGAAACCTACCGCCTGCACGACGCCCAGATGCGCACCGTGCCCGGCCAGTTGATCAGCGTGGCCTTGTCCTGTGCGCCCTTGCCCAGTGACCAGAAGGCAATGGTGGTCACCCTGCTGGACATGTCCGAAGTGCGCCACTTGCACCAGCAACTCGAATACCAGGCCGTGACCGACCCGCTGACCGGCCTGCTCAACCGCCGCGGCTTCTATCAGACCGTGGAAAACATCCTGCTGCGCAGCGACCGTTCGGGAAAGACCCTGGTCCTGCTCTACCTGGACCTCGACGGCTTCAAGCGGGTCAACGACTCCCTGGGGCACGACGCCGGCGACCGGGTGCTGCGCTGGGTTTCCGAACAACTGAAGGACTGCCTGCACTCCTTCGACATCCTCGGGCGCATGGGCGGCGATGAATTTACCGCGCTGCTGGAACTGAGCTTCCCCGAGCAAGCGGCGAAAATCGCCGAGAAGCTGATCGAGCGCCTGTCCATCAATCAGCAGATCGATGGCCTGGAGGTGGTGCTGGGGGCCAGTATCGGTATCGCCATCTACCCCGACTGCGGCTCCAACCTGGACGGCCTGTTGCGGGCGGCGGACATCGCCATGTACGAAGCCAAGCGCGCTGGCCGCCAGCAGTACCGCTACTACGATCACGAGATGAATGGCCGCGCCCGTTCGCGGCTGATGCTTGAAGAAAGCGTGCGCAGCGCCGTGGAGCGCAAGGAATTCACCCTGGTGTATCAGCCCCAGGTAGCCGTTGCCGACGGGCGCCTGCGCGGTTTCGAAGCCTTGCTGCGCTGGCGTCATCCGAGCGTGGGCGACGTGCCTCCGGGGTTGTTCTTGCCCCTGCTTGAGGAGGCGCGGCTGATCAGCCGCCTGGGCAGTTGGATCTATCAACAGGGCGCGGCCCAGCGCAAGGATTGGGAGCAGGTGTTCAGCCCCGACCTGGTGCTGGGCGTCAGCCTCAGCGCCACTCAGTTCAGCATGCCCAACCTGGTGGCCGAGCTGCGCCAGGTGCTGTCGCGCCACGGCCTGCAACCGCGCCAACTGGAGGTGGAGGTTACCGAGGCGGCCTTGACCCAGAACCTGGATGACACCCGCAAACAGTTGCAGTTGCTGCGCCAGCTGGGAGTGCGGGTGGCCCTGGATGACTTCGGTTCGGGCAGTTGTTGCCTGGCCTACCTGCGTGACCTGCAACTGGACACCCTCAAGCTCGATCGTCACCTGATCGCCCGCCTGCTGACCTCGCCAAGGGATGCCGCCATCGCCCGCTGCGTGATCGACCTGTGCAAGCAGTTCGACCTGCTGGTGATCGCCGAGGGCGTGGAAACCCTTGAGCAATACGAGTGGCTCAAGACCAATGGCTGCGAGTATGTGCAAGGTTTCCTGGTGGCTCGGCCGCTGACCGCCAGTACCGCCAGCCAGTTCGCCCAGCCCTTTGACTGGAGCGCGCTACAGGCCTGAATTCGCTACACTGGCGCCCTTCATGCCCTGCGTTGCCCCTTCATGACCGCACTCAAGTACCTCCAAGCCTATCCCATCGCCTTGCAGCAGCAAGTGCGCCAGTTGATTGATGAGCAGCGCTTGGGCGACTACCTGAGCCAGCGTTACCCGGGCCGGCACGCCATACAGAGCGACAAGGCGCTGTATAGCTACGCGCTGGAACTCAAGCAGGAATACCTGCGCAACGCGCCGGCCATCGACAAGGTGCTGTTCGACAACCGTCTGGACCTGACCCACCGTGCCCTGGGCCTGCATACCACGGTCTCCCGGGTGCAGGGCGGCAAGCTCAAGGCCAAGAAAGAGATCCGCATCGCTTCGCTGTTCAAGGAGGCGGCGCCGGAATTCTTGCGGATGATCGTGGTGCACGAACTGGCCCACTTCAAGGAGTCGGATCACAACAAGGCGTTCTACAAGCTCTGCGAGCATATGCTGCCGGGCTATCACCAACTGGAGTTCGACCTGCGGGTCTACCTGACCTGGCGCGACCTGCAAGGCAAGGCGGGAGCGTCGGATTAACCCCTGAAGGCAAGGAGTGGGCGATGGATGTGAGCAAGACCAAGAGCAGTTTCTACCGCCGCCTGTATGTGGCGTACCTGATCGACAGCGGCCTGGCCAGCAGCGTGCCGGCGCTGACCGAGGTCACTGGCATGCCGCGGCGCACTGCCCAGGACACCATCGCGGCCCTGGCGGACTTGGACATCCTCTGCGAGTTCGAGCAGCAGGACGGCGCGCGCAACCATGCCGGGCGTTACCGGATCCACAACTGGGGTGCCATCGACAAGGGCTGGATCGAGCCCAACCTGCGGCAGATCAAGGCCGTGCTGGGCTATCCCTGAGGCTCAGGAACGACGCATGCCGATGTGAGGAATACCGTCCTCCAGGTATGCTTCGCCCACCACCACGAAACCGTAGCGGCCGTAATAGGCCTGCAGATGAGCCTGGGCCGAGAGGTAGATCGGCGTTTGCGGCCAATGCCGCTCGGCCTGCTTCAGCGCCTGCTCCATCAGGGTGTGGCCCAGGCCCTGGCCACGGGCCTGTTCAGCGATGACCACGCGGCCGATGACCACGTCGCCGCCCTGGGAAGTCGGGTCCAGCAGGCGCAGGTAGGCCAGCAACCGGTCGCCGTCCCAGGCCATCAGGTGGCAGGTATCGCCTTCAAGGTCGCGGCCGTCGACTTCCTGATAGGGGCATTTCTGTTCCACCACGAAGACTTCGGTACGCAATTGCAGAATCGCGTACAACTGTTCCTTGCCCAGGTCGGTGTGATGTTTGCAGACCCATTCGATGGTCATCTTCATATCCTGTATTGAGTGCTGCGCGAAATAGTAAGCACATCGCCGCGGGATGTCTTGCCGCTTGTCACGCAGAGGTTGTTTCTGTGAGATGGGTCAAAATGCCACTACTGAGGCCACTGGTATTTGTCTTCTTTGTGTAATCTGTTTTCAAGACCTGTGCATGGGTTCTGATGAGCTAATGTTAGGAGCTGGGCCGACCTGTGCCGCACAGGCCGCGACCCTGGAGTATGGGCTGGAACGCGCTGGGCCCAGGGCCCGCTAAGGATCAATTAGCATGCTGCGACTGCATCGAGCTTTGGCTTTGATCGGATTGCTGTTGCTGGGCCAGAGCGCTTTTGCCGAAAGGCTGCGGCTGGTCGCCGATGCCTGGCCACCCTTTACCGACGCGACCCTGGTCAATGGCGGCGTGGCCACCGACATTGTCAGCACCGCCCTGTCCCGCGCCGGCTACTCCAGCGAATTCGAGCAGGTACCCTGGGCCCGGGCCCTGTTGGGCATCGGCGAGGGACGCTACGACGTGCTGGTCAATGCCTGGTACAACGAAGAGCGCACCCAGTTGGGGCAGTTTTCTGCGGAATACATGGTCAACCGCGTGCGTTTCATCAAGCGCAAGGATGCGCCCCTGGAATACAGCAATCTCAAGCAACTGCATGAGTACCCGGTGGCGGTGGTGCGTGGCTACGCCTATTCCCCCGAATTCGACAACGACCCCGACATGCAGAAGGTGCCGGTGCACAGTTTCGCCATGGCGGTGCGCATGCTGGCGGCGGATCGGGTCAAGCTGACCCTGGAAGACGAATACGTGGCCCGCTACTACCTGGCCCGGGAGTCACCGCGGGTACGCAATGCGGTGGAGTTCCTGCCCAAGCCCCTGAGCGAGAACAGCCTGCATATCCTGGTCAGCCTGAAGAACCCCGAGCATGCGCAGATTGTGGCCAGGTTCGACAAGGAAATCGCTGCCATGAAAGCTGACGGCAGCTACGACCGCCTGCTACGCCAGCACGGCATGTAACCGAAGACGTAGGCGCTGGCTTGCCAGCGAAAGCGCCCCCGGACCTTGCATCAGTCTTGCGGCCCCTTTCGCCGGCAAGCCGGCTCCTACGGTTTTGCGTTGTCGCTGGTGTCCTTGATCAGATGCGCCGCCAGGGTCCGCAACGGGCCCAACTGGCGGCAGATCAGCGCCAGTTGGGTCTGCACCAGGCGCTGGCCTTCGTCGATTTCATCGGGCATCTGCTCCAGCTCATTGGCCAGCGCCTCTTCGGCATCGCTCTGGATGGCGATCGGGGTCTTGTTGGCCAGCCCCTGGGCGATTTCGTCGATGCTCGTCGCCAGGCTGACGCCCGCGCCATTGATCAGCTGTTCGCGAACCTCGTCCGGCAGCCGGGTTTCCCGGTGCGCGCCCAAGCCCGACAGGTAGCTGAGCAGGGTGTGGGACAGCACCAGGAAGCGGAAGCCGACGTCGGCCTCCTTACGGAAATGCCCGGGCTCCATGAGCATGTTGGCCAGGGTGGTGGACAGCGCGGCGTCGGCGTTGTGGGCGTTGCGCCGGGCCAGGCGGTAGGCCAGGTCGTCGCTCTTGCCGGCGGCGTACTGCTGCATGATCTGGCGCAGGTAGATGCTGTTGCAGGTCAGGGTATTGGCCAGCACCTTGTTCAGGCGCCGGCCCTGCCAGTCCGGCAGGAACAGGAACACCGCCAGGCCGGCGATCAGGCTGCCCAGCAGGGTATCGAACAGCCGCGGCAGGAACAGCCCGTAACCGTCGCCCACCTGGTTGAAGCAGAACAGCACCATCAGGGTGATGGCGGCCGTGGCCAGGGTGTAGCGGGTGGTGCGGTTGGTAAAGAACACCACCCCGGCGGCAATGGCGAAACAAGATTGCACCAAGGGGCTGGGGAACAGGTCGAACAGCGCCCAGGCGATGGTCAGGCCAATGGCGGTGCCGACGATCCGCTGCCCCAGCTTGCGCCGGGTGGCACCGTAGTTGGGCTGGCAGACGAACAGGGTGGTGAGGATGATCCAGTAGCCCTGGGACGGGTGGATCAAATGCACCATGCCGTAGCCGATGCTCAGCGCCAGGGGCAGGCGCAGGGCATGGCGAAATAGCAGCGACGTCGGCGTCAGCTGGGTGCGCAGGCGGGTCCAGACATCCTTGAGGTTGCGTGGCGAGCGGTCCAGCAGGCTGCTGTCGGTGGCGTCGGCCAGGGCATCGGGGTTGCTGGCGTCGCTGAGCAGGCGGTCGAGGGTGCCGAGGTTGGCCGCCAGGGCCCGCAGCGAACGCAACAGTCCGCGCCAGGCCGGGTTGCTCTGGATGCGCAAGTGTTCCAGGGAGGCATGCAGGTCGCCGAGCGCTTCGGCGAAGCTGGCGTCATAGACGAAGGGCTGGCGCAGCTGGATGGATTCGGCCAGGGCGCGGCAGGCCTTGCCCTGCTGGCGCAGCAGGCGCTGGCAGCGAAACAGCACGTCGCTGTGGAAGAAGGCTTCGGTCAGGGCGTTGTACGGGTAGTGGGAAGAGCTGGCGCGTTCGTGGATGTCCTGGGCCAGGAAGTACAGCTTCAAATAGCGGCTGACCTTCGACCCCGGCCGGCCATTGCCGACCCGGTGCAGGATGATCTCCTTGGCCGCGTTGAGGGCCGCCACTACCTTGCCGTTCTGCTGGGCCAGCTCCAGGCGCCGGGCCTCCACATCCAGCTGGCGGATGGGCTCGAACAGCGAGGACTTGAGCTTGAGATAGAAACCCAGCTCGCGAAACAACCGGGCCAGGCTCTGCTGCACCGGCTGGTTGGAAAACAGCGCCTGCCACAGCACCGACAGCAGGCCGTACCAGGCGGCGCCGGCCACCAGCAGCACCGGCTCATGCCAGAAATCGATCACCGCGCCGCCGCGCTGGTCGACGCCGATCATGGTGTAGACCGAGAGAATCAGGGTCGCCGAGGCGATGGCGCCATAGCGTTCGCCCAGCGCCCCCAGCATGGTCAGGCCGAAGCTGGCCAGGGCCAGGGCGATGGCGAAGATCCAGGGGTAGGGGAACAGCAGCTCCACCGACAGCGCGGCGATGCTGAAGCACACCAGGGTCACGGCCAGGGCATTGAGCCGGCCTTGCCAGCTGTCGTCGGTTTCCGCCAGGGCGCTGGCGATGATGCCGAGGAACAGCGGGATCAGCAGGGCCATTTCATCCTGATACCAGCACAGCGCCATGCTGCCGGTCAGGGCGATGAATACCCGCACGCTGTAGCTGAATTTATCCAGCGCCCAGAGACGGCGCAGGGATTGGCGAAAAGAGGTCGAGGACATGGAGTAGGGCAGGCCTTCCGGGGCGATGCAGCTAAATTGAGCCAGTATTGACGACGGCGCAATGCCGTCGTCACATCCTTGAGCAAAATCTGTTCCTCTTTCCTACGGCGCCCTGGCCACAGGCTCAGACGTACTGCGCCGCCGCGTAGCCCGAGGCCCAGGCCCACTGGAAGTTGAAGCCGCCCAGGTGGCCGGTGACGTCCAGCACTTCACCGATGAAATACAGCCCCGGGCTCTTCAGCGATTCCATGGTCTTGGACGAGACTTCCCGGGTGTCGACGCCACCCAGGGTCACTTCGGCGGTGCGGTAGCCTTCGGTGCCCGCCGGCACCAGTTGCCAACTGCCGAGTTTCTGCGCCACGTCCGCCAGCTCCGCCGGGGTGTACTGCTTCATCGGCTTGGAAGCGAACCAGTGGTCGGCCAGCAGGCCGGCCATCTTCTTGGTGAAAATCTCCCCCAAGAGGGTCTTGAGCTCGCTGTTGGGGCGCTCGCCCTGCTGCTGTTGCAGCCAGCCCAGGGCGTCGTGGTCTGGCAGCAGGTTGATCTCGACGCTGTCGCCGGGCTGCCAGTAGGAGGAAATCTGCAGGATCGCCGGGCCGCTGAGGCCGCGGTGGGTGAACAGGATGTTCTCGCGAAAACTCTGCCCGTTGCAGCTCACCAGGCAGTCCACCGAGGTGCCCGACAACTCGCCGCACAGTTCCTTGAGCTGGTCGGTGATGGTGAACGGCACCAGGCCGGCGCGGGTCGGCAGCAGTTCATGGCCGAACTGTTTGGCCACCTGATAACCGAAGCCGGTGGCGCCCAGTGTCGGGATCGACAGCCCGCCGGTGGCGATCACCAGCGATTGGCACTGAACCTGGCCGAGGGTGGTGTCGAGCAGGTAGCCGCTTTCGACCTTTTCGATGGTCTGGATCGAGGTGTCCAGGCGCAGCTCCACGCCGACCTGATCGCACTCGTCGAGCAGCATGCCGAGGATGTCGCTGGACTTGTTATCGCAGAACAGCTGGCCGAGTTTCTTCTCGTGGTAGGGCACGCCGTGCTTGGCCACCAGGCCGATGAAGTCCCACTGGGTGTAGCGCGCCAGGGCCGATTTGCAGAAATGCGGGTTCTGCGACAGGAAATTGGCCGGCTCGGTGTACATATTGGTGAAGTTGCAGCGGCCGCCGCCGGACATCAGGATCTTCTTGCCGGCCTTGTTGGCGTGGTCCAGCAGCAATACCTGGCGGCCCCGGCCGGCCGCGGTCAGGGCGCACATCAGGCCGGCGGCGCCGGCGCCAATGATCACGACTTGGGTAGAACGCAAAACGGTGTCCTCGCACAAATTTGTGTAGGGGCGGTGGGGTTAGAGGACGCGCACGCGCAGCGAACGGCCCTTGATCTTGCCGTTGTTCAAACGCTGCAGCGCCTGCATGACCACGGTGCGTTCAACCGCCACATACGACTGGAAGTCGAAGATCGCGATCTTGCCGACCTGGGCGCCAGGGATGCCGGCGTCGCCGGTCAGTGCGCCGAGAATATCCCCTGGACGTACCTTGTCCTTGCGCCCGCCGGCGATGCACAGCGTGCTCATCGGTGGCTGCAGCGGGGCGCCGCCCTGGGACTTGAGGTTATCGACCTGATCCCAGTTCAACGGGGCTTTCTGCAGTTGTTCGATGGCTTGCGCGCGATGGGCTTCGGACGGTGCGACGAGGCTGACCGCGATGCCTTTCTCGCCAGCGCGACCGGTACGGCCAACGCGGTGAATGTGGATTTCCGAATCGCGGGCCAGCTCGACGTTGATCACCATGTCCAGCGCATCGATGTCCAGACCACGGGCGGCGACGTCGGTGGCGACCAGTACCGATGTGCTGCGGTTGGCGAACATCGCCAGCACCTGATCGCGGTCACGCTGCTCCAGGTCGCCGTGCAGGCCGACAGCGGAGATGCCTTTGGAGGTCAGGTGATCGACGGTTTCCTGCACTTGCTGCTTGGTGAAGCAGAACGCCACGCAGGAGGCCGGGCGGAAGTGGTTCAGGACTTTGGTCACTGCGCTCATGCGCTCTTCCGGTGAAATCTCGTAGAAGCGCTGCTCGATCTGCGTATCGTCGTGGAACGCTTCGGCTTTCACCGTTTGCGGATCGCGCATGAATTTCGACGCCAGTTGCTTGATGCCCACCGGATACGTGGCGGAGAACAGCAGGGTCTGGCGGCGCGACGGGGTCTTTTCGATGATGTCTTCGATGGCGTCGTAGAAGCCCATGTCGAGCATGCGGTCGGCTTCGTCGAGCACCAGGGTGTTCAGGCCGTCGAGCACCAGCGAACCCTTGCGCAGATGCTGCTGGATACGCCCCGGGGTGCCGACGATGATGTGCGCGCCGTGCTCCAGTGAGGCGATCTGTGGCCCGAAGGACACGCCGCCGCACAGGGTCAGGACCTTGATGTTGTCTTCGGCGCGAGCCAGCCGGCGCACTTCCTTGGCCACCTGGTCGGCCAGCTCGCGAGTCGGGCAGATCACCAGGGCCTGGCAGCCGAAGTAGCGCGGGTTGATCGGGTTCAGCAGGCCGATGCCGAAGGCCGCGGTCTTGCCGCTGCCGGTCTTGGCCTGGGCGATCAGGTCCATGCCCTTGAGGATCACCGGCAAGCTCTGCGCCTGGATCGGCGTCATCTGGGCATAACCGAGGGAGTCGAGGTTAGCCAGCATGGCGGGAGACAGGGGCAAAGTATTAAAAGCGGTGGCAATGGTGGTCACGGGACTGGCCTGCAAAACAAAATGTCGCGCAGTGTATCAGTCCCGCTCCCACAACCTGCAAATTCTGGACGAGCAGCCGCGCAGGGGCGGTTTTGTGTAGGCGCTGGCTTGCCGGCGAAAGCGGCCGCGAGGTGGGCGCAGGGCTCGGGAGGGCCTTCGCCGGCAAGCCGGCTCCTACGGGGGAGGTGTGTGGGGTCAGTGTTCGATGTGCTGCTCCTGGAGCTTGCGCGCGCGCCGGCCATCGGTAGGCGACAGCTGGAGGAAGATCGCCGCCGCCAGCATCGCCATGATGCCCACCGTGAGGAAGGTCAGTTGGAAGGCGCCGAGCACGGTGTCCACGCCATCGTTGCCCAACTCAGCGGTAAAGCCGCCCAGCAGCGCGCCGGCACAGGCCACCCCAAGGCTCAGGGACAGTTGCGCCACCACCGACAGCAGGCTGTTGCCGCTGCTGGCGGCGGCATCGTCGAGGTCGATCAGGGTCACGGTGTTCATCGCCGTGAACTGCAGCGAGTTGATCGCCCCCAGCACCGCCAGCATGCCCAGCAGCAGTGGGTAGGGCGTCTGTTCGCTGACCAGCCCCATGCTGGCCAGCATGATGCCCAGGGCCAGGGTGTTGCCGGTGAGCACGATGCGGTAGCCCAGGCGCTCGATCAGTGGCCGGGCGATGGACTTGGCCAGCATTGCCGCGGCCGCCAGGGGCAGCATGCTCATCCCCGCCTGGGACGGTGAGTAGCCCAGGGCCACTTGCAGCAGCAGGGGCACCAGGAACGGCAGGGCGCCGCTGCCCAGGCGGGCGAACAGGTTGCCCAGAATGCCCACGGCAAAGGTCCGCACCTTGAACAGTGACGGGGCGAACAGTGGGTTGTCGGTGTGCACGGCCCGCAGCCAGTAGGCCGCCAGGCAGGCCAGCCCGCCGAACAGCAGCAACATCACCCGCAAGTGCGGCAGGTGCAGTTCCCCCAGGCCTTCCATGGCGATGGTGATCAGCACCATCGCCGCGCCGAACAGCACAAAGCCCAGGCTGTCGAAGCGTGTGCGCTCGCTGCCGCGCAGGTCGGGAATGAAGCGCCACACCGCGTAGCAGCCAACGGCGCCTACCGGCAGGTTGATCAGGAAGATCCAGTGCCAGGTCAGGTACTGCACCATCCAGCCGCCCATGGTCGGGCCGATCAGCGGCCCCAGAAGCCCGGGAATGGTGATGAAGCCCATGATCCGCACCAGTTCCGAACGCGGGTAGGCACGCAGCACCACCAGCCGTCCCACCGGCAGCATCAGCGCACCGCCCAGGCCCTGGATCACCCGGGCGCCAATCAGCTGGGTCAGGGTGTTGGACAGGGCGCAGAGCAGGGAGCCGATGCTGAACAGCAAGATGGCGCCGAAGAAGATCCGCTTGGTGCCGAAACGGTCGGCGATCCAGCCCGAGGCCGGGATCAAGAGGGCCACCGTGAGCATGTAGGCGATGATCACCCCCTGCATGCGCAGCGGGTTTTCCGCCAGGTCCTGGGCCATGGCCGGCAAGGCGGTATTGAGGATGGTGCCGTCCAGGGACTGCATGAAGAAGGCGATGGCCACCACCCAGGGCAGCCAGCGGGCGGTGGTGGCATCGAGTGGCGCGCGTTCGGGCATGGGACCTCTGGGTGAGTTCAGGTTTGAGGGCGGTTTCTACAGGGTCAGGGTCAGGCGGCTGACCAGCGCTCCGGGCAAGTGCATCGAAGCGGTCTGGCGCTGGCCGTAGGTACTGGCCGACAGCAGCAGCTCGCGTTGCTCGGTCAGGGCTTCCAGCTGCGAGCCCAGCAGGCTGTAGACGCTGTCATCGAAGCGCATGGTGCTCACCGGCGCCTGGATCTCGCCGTTTTCCACCCAGAAGGTGGCGAAGCGGGTCATGCCGGTCAGGCGTGCCGCCGGCAGGTCCGAGTAGTTCAGGTACCACAGGTTGCTGATGTACAGCCCGGTGCCCAGTTGCTTGAGGATCTCCTGCTGGGACAACTGCCCCGCGGCCATGTTCAGCGCGCTGGGGTACTCGCCGCTGCCGGCACCATTGGTGGTCAGGCCATATTCGGCGGCGCTGCGGGAGTTGATCAGTTGGGCATTGGCGCTGCCCGCAGCGATCAGTGACAGGTCGCTGCGCGGGTAGCCTTCGTCGGAAAACGCCGGGCTCAGGGAACCGCTGACCTGTTCGTCGAGCGACACCAGCGGGTTCAGCGCGGCATCACCGGCATAGAGCTTCTGCAGCGGGCTGTGCTTGCTGGCGATCGACTGGGCCGAGAAGCCGCCCCAGGCCAGCATGCCCATGATTTCCTCCAGGGCCGCCGGCGCCAGGTAGGCCCGGTACTGTCCGGGCGCCAGGGTGCGCAGTGGCCGTCCAAGGAATTCCAGTTGTTCCCGGGCCTGCTGGAAGCGCAGGGCGAAGGCCTGGCTGTCCCAGGCGTGCCCGGCGTAGCTGGCCTTCACCGCCTCGCCGTTTTCGTGGAACAGGCTGAAATCGAAGTTGAAGCTGTTGGCCTGGTGCCAGCCGAAGGCCCCGCCGGAACTGGCGAAGCCACGGCTGATGGGACCGGCAGCGTAGATACCCACCAGGTCCAGGCCGGCGCCGGCGCGAGCGATTTCTTCCACCACCTGCTCACTGCCGGGCAGCGGTTGGTCCTGCACGTGATGGCTTTGCCAATGGGTGTGGTTGAGCATCAGGTACGGGTCGGCCGGCAGCAGCGGCAGGGTCTCGCGCAGTTGTTGCAGGCCATCGGCCAGGCGCTGGCGATCCACCTCGGGGTCATTGCTCAGGGTGATGCTGAGGTCGGCGTGGCGGCCATTGTCGATCAGCTTGAAGTGCACGCTGGCCTGTTGCACCTGCCCGGCCTGGCGCACCTTGGCGTGGTTGAAGCGAATGAACTCCGAGGCTTCGGCGGCGTAGCTCAGGGTGAACTGCTCGGTCTCGCGCAGCGCGTCTTTGAGCCACTGCACCAAGGCCTTGAATGGCTGGGCCTGATCGGCTGTCCTGGTCATCAGGCGTCTCCTCCAAATACATCAATCTTGCTGAACACGCAGGCCGGCGACGCATGGCCGACGCGAATCACCTGGTTGGGCTCGCCCTTGCCGCAGTTGGGCGTGCCCAGCACCTGGAAGGTGCTGCGATCGCCCACCGCGCTGAGGTTGCGCCAGAACTGCGCGGAAATCCCCCGGTAGTTGGGGTTCTTGACCACGCCGCGGAGTTCGCCGTTCTCGATCAGTTGGCCCCATTCGCAGCCGAACTGGAACTTGTTGCGCGCATCGTCGATGGACCAGGAGCGGTTGGTGGACATCAGGATGCCGTGCTCGATGTGCCCGATCAGTTGCTCCAGGGGCTGGTCGCCGGGCTCGATGTTGAGGTTGGCCATGCGGTCGATCGGTGCACGGTTCCAACTGCTGGCGCGGCTGTTGGCGACGCCGTCGAGGCCGCTGCGGTATTGCGACAGGGCGCTGCCCAGGGGGCGTACCAGCAGGCCCTCGCGAATCAGGAACTGCTTGCTGGCCGCGGTGCCGTCGTCGTCATGACTGTAGCTGGCCAGTTCCTCGGGGATCAGCGGGTCGAAAGTCACGTTGAGCAGCGAAGAGCCGTATTGCAGGCGGCCGAAGTCCTGCTGTTTGACGAAGCTGGTGCCGGCGTAATTGCGCTCGTCGCCGAGAATGCGGTCCAGCTCCAGGGGATGGCCGATGGATTCGTGGATCTGCAGCATCATCTGGTCCGGCATCAGCAGCAGGTCCCGCGGGCCCTGGGGGGTATTGGGCGCCAGCAGCAGTTGCAGGGCCTGGTCGGCGACCCGTGGCGCAGCACCCAACAGGCCGCAGCGGCTGATCACATCGCCAGCGCCCTGCTGGCCGAAGTTCTCCCGGCCGAGGCTGCGGGTCTGGCTGTCGCTGCCGTCGTAGGCGGTCACGTCCAGGCCCGGGTAGACGAAACGCTGGGCCTGGCGCAGCTCGGCGCCGGCGCTGTTGAGGTAGATCTGTTCGACCTGGGTCACGCCGATGCCCACCTGCCAGTTCACCAGGCGTTCATCCTTGGGTACCGAGGCCGACTCATCGCCCAGCAGCTGATAGCAGTCGCTGAGGGAGGGGAAGGGCTGCTCCAGGTTGGGCGAGAAATAGTCCGCGCGGTGGCTGGAGACCGGTTGCTCACGCAGGTCCAGCAGGGCATGGGCGGCGATGACCCGGGCCTGCTGCTCGGCGCGGTCCAGGGCGGCCTGCAGGCCGCTTTGCGACAGGTCGTTGGTGGCGGCGTAGGCTTCCACGCCGCGCACCCGCACGGTCAGCATCGCCCCTTCGTCTCGGCCCAGGCTCGGCGGCTCGGCGACATTCTTGCGCACCGACAGGTACTGGTCCGACTCGCGGACATAACGCAGGGAAAAGAATTCGGCGCCCGTGCGCAAGGCAGCGAAGCGCTGCTTGAGCTGGGGGTGAAAGTCGAACATGGAGGACCTCCTTGTGAGGCGCGATAGCGGGTCGACACGTTTCGCCAGCAAACGGAACACCGCCCGGCGGTTCCTACAGGTATAGGTGCTGATGGGCGCGGGGGCGAAAGGGGATGTGCAAGTTGCAGAACTGTAGCCGCTGCCCAAGGCTGCGATCAAGGCAGTAGTTCTGAGGGAATGAAGGGCAGAGAGAAAGGGCGCCGACCCTTGCGGTCGGCACCCATCAGGCTTACTGCGCGGCGGGAGTCACATCGCGCATCGGCTTGCCGCGTACCGGGGCGTCGCCGGCGACGTAGTAGGCCGCGGTGCTGCGTGGCAGTGGCTGGCGGCCACGGATCTTGTCGGCGATTTTCTCGGCCATCATGATCGTCGGCGCGTTGAGGTTGCCGGTGGTGATGATCGGCATGATCGAGGCATCCACCACGCGCAGGCCTTGCATGCCATGCACGCGACCCTGGCCATCCACTACAGCCATGTCGTCGGTGCCCATCTTGCACGAGCAGGATGGGTGGAACGCAGTCTCGGCGTGCTCGCGGATGAACTTGTCCAGTTGCTCGTCGGTCTGCACCTCGATGCCGGGGCTGATCTCGCGGCCGCGGAAAGGGTCCAGGGCCGGCTGTTGCATGATTTCACGGGTCAGGCGGATGCCGTCGCGGAATTCCTGCCAGTCCTGCTCGGTGGCCATGTAGTTGAAGAGGATGCTCGGGTGCTGGCGCGGGTCCTTGGACTTGAGCTGCACGCGGCCACGGCTCGGCGAGCGCATGGAGCCCATGTGCGCCTGGAAGCCGTGCTCTTTCACGCCATTGCTGCCGTTGTAGTTAATCGCCACCGGCAGGAAGTGGTACTGGATGTTCGGCCATTCGAACTCTTCGCGGGTCCGGATGAAACCGCCGGCTTCGAACTGGTTGCTGGCGCCGATGCCGGTGCCGTTGAACAGCCACTCGGCACCGATCGCCGGCTGGTTCCACCACAGCAGCGATGGATACAGCGATACCGGTTGGGTGCAGGCGTACTGCAGGTACAGTTCCAGGTGGTCCTGAAGGTTCTCGCCCACGCCCGGCAGGTCGTGAACCACCGGGATGTCCAGGCTTTCCAGGAGGGCGCGGGGGCCTACGCCGGAGCGTTGCAGCAATTGCGGCGACGCGATGGCGCCGGAGCTGACGATGACTTCCTTGCGCGCCCGGGCTTCCACGCGCTCTTCAGTGCTGCCTTGCAGGTAGCTCACGCCCACGGCGCGCTTGCCTTCGAAGAGGATCTTGTCGGTCAGGGCGTGGGTGACGATGGTCAGGGTCGAACGCTTTTTCGCGGTGTCCAGGTAACCGCGGGCGGTACTGGCGCGACGACCTTTGGGGGTCACGGTACGGTCCATCGGGCCGAAGCCTTCCTGCTGGTAGCCGTTCAGGTCTTCGGTGCGCGGGTATCCGGCTTGTACACCGGCTTCGACCATGGCGTGGAACAACGGGTTGTTGCCAGCCTTGGGCGTGGTCACGCTGACCGGGCCTTCGCCGCCGTGGTAGTCGTTGGGGCCGATGTCACGGGTTTCCGCCTTGCGGAAATACGGCAGGCAATCCAGGTAGGTCCAGTCTTCCAGGCCTGGCAGCTTGGCCCAGCCATCGTAGTCCATGGCGTTGCCGCGGATGTAGCACATGCCGTTGATCAGCGAAGAGCCGCCCAGGCCCTTGCCGCGACCGCACTCCATGCGACGACCGTTCATGTGAGGCTCAGGATCGGTCTCGTAGGCCCAGTTGTAGCGCCGGCCTTGCAGGGGGAACGCCAGTGCCGCCGGCATCTGGGTGCGGAAGTCGAAACGGTAGTCCGGGCCGCCGGCTTCCAGCAGCAGGACGGTGACGCCTTCGTCTTCGGTCAGACGGGTCGCCAGGGTGTTACCGGCCGAGCCGGCACCCACAATGATGTAATCGTATTCTTGGGCCATTGGAGCCTCCGTGGAGAGCTGCAAGCCTCAAGCTTCAAGCTGCAGGGAAGGCAGCGAAGCGGGCTTGGCATTGAATGGGGAGCAGGCGGCAAGCCAGGCTGTTGCCTGGGCCTGCCGCTTGTAGCTGACAGCTGCTTAGAACACCGAGGCGTAGTCGCCCAGCTCGACCTGCACCGACTTGATGCGGGTGAAGTTGTTCAGCGAGCTGATGCCGTTCTCACGGCCCACGCCCGACTGCTTGTAGCCGCCGACCGGCATCTTGGCGTCGGACTCGCCCCAGGCGTTGATCCAGCAGATACCGGCTTCGAGCTGATGGATCACGCGGTGGGCGCGGTTCAGGTCCTTGGTCACGATACCGGCGGCCAGGCCGAAGTCGGTGTCGTTGGCGCGGCGGATCACTTCTTCTTCGGTTTCGTAGGTCAGGATCGCCATGACCGGGCCGAAGATTTCTTCACGGACGATGGTCATGTCGTCGGTGCAGTCGGTGAACACGGTCGGTGCAACGAAGGCGCCCTTGGCGAATTCGCCATCGGTCAGGCGCTCGCCGCCGCACAGTACGCGGGCACCTTCCTCTTTACCCTTGGCGATGTAGCCCAGCACGCTTTCCATGTGCGGGAAGCTGACCAGCGGGCCGAAGTTGGTGTTTTCGTCTTCCGGGTTGCCGATGCGGATGCGTGCAACGCGCTCGGCGATCTTGGCTTCGAAAGCGGCTTTCAGGTGGCTTGGCACGAATACGCGAGTACCGTTGGTGCAGACCTGACCGGAGCTGTAGAAGTTGGCCATCATGGCGGTGTCGGCGGCGCGATCCAGGTCGGCGTCGTCGAAGATGATCAGTGGCGACTTGCCGCCCAGTTCCATGGTCACGTCTTTGAGCGAGGAGCTGGAAGCGCTGGCCATGACCTTCTTGCCAGTGTCGGTGCCGCCGGTGAAGGAGACCTTCTCGATGCGCGGGTGCTCGGTCAGCCAGGTGCCGACTTCGCGGCCGCTGCCGGTCAGGACGTTGAACACGCCATCCGGCAGGCCGGCTTCGGTGTAGATCTCGGCCAGTTTCAGGGTGGTCAGCGAGGTCACTTCGCTCGGCTTGAAGATCATCGCGTTACCGGCCGCCAGGGCCGGTGCGGATTTCCACAGGGCGATCTGGATCGGGTAGTTCCACGCGCCGATACCGGCCACGACGCCCAGGGGCTCGCGACGGGTGTAGACGAAGGAGGTGGTGCGCAGCGGGATCTGCTCGCCTTCGATGGCTGGCACCAGGCCTGCGTAGTATTCCAGCACGTCGGCGCCGGTGACGATGTCCACGTACTTGGTTTCGGAGAAGGCCTTGCCGGTGTCCAGGGTTTCCAGGGCGGCCAGTTCGTCGTTGCGCTCGCGGAGGATTTCCACGGCGCGACGCAGGATGCGCGAACGCTCCATGGCGGTCATGGCGGCCCAGATCTTCTGGCCTTTCTCGGCGCTGACCACGGCGCGTTCCACGTCTTCCTTGGTCGCACGTTGCACTTGTGCGAGAACTTCACCGTTGGCCGGGTTGATGGCATCGAAAGTGGCGTCGCTGCCGGCGTCGGTGTAGCCGCCATCGATGTAGAGTTTTTGCAGTTCGAAACGGGCCATAGTGTCCTCGCAAGTGCATTAAGTAGTTGGCTTGACCACCGGGCATGCCCCTAAGTTCGGGGCACGCTGATCAGTGGCGGTTCAGGGGCCGAGCGTCTTGGTTGTGCTCTAGCGCTCCTGCTTAGCCAGTTGGAAATCCATGTATTCGTAAGCGATCTGTTGCGCCTGCTCGGTGTCGAAAGCGTCTCCCGACAGCGCTCCGCGCAACCACAAACCGTCGATCAGGGCTGCCAGGCCACGGGCGGCGCTGCGTGCTTCATCCAGCGGCAGGACGCGGCGGAACTGGCAGCACAGGTTGGAGTAGAGGCGGTGATCGTTGATCCGCTGCAACCTGTGCAATGACGGGTGGTGCATGCTGGTGGCCCAGAAGGCCAGCCAGGTTTTCATTGCCGGGCCATTGACCTGGCTGGCGTCGAAGTTGCCTTCGATGATCACCTGCAGATGGGCCCGCGGGCTGTCATCTGTCAGCGCCTGGCGGCGCTCGGTGACGTTCTCTATCAGGGCATTCATCAGGTACCGCATGGTGGCGGCGATCAGGCCATTCTTGTCCTGAAAGTAGTGACTGATGATGCCGTTCGAGACACCGGCCAAACGGGCGATCAGCGCAATGCTGGCGTCCCCCATTCCGACCTGATCGACCGCTTGCAGCGTGGCTTCGATCAATTGCTGGCGGCGTATGGGTTGCATACCGACCTTGGGCATCTGATACCTCTCCTTAGGCCTGTCGATTGGCGTATGACGCCCGTCGACTTGTGGGCCAGTCTATTTTGTTTTGATTGAACGTTCAATCAACAAAGAATAAGATCTGCGACAAATCGTCGCTGCCTGAGGAGTTTCTCCTGCTCGCAGATGGCGGAAAAACGACCTCCGAAAATGCCCGAAACTTACACGCGGCATAGCGTGGACCGGTAAGAGAACACACGTGTTGAAGGGGCAGGACGCTCCGGGTTCCAGGCGACGAACTGCAGGTTCGTCACCGGCCCCGGATGCGGTTGCGCAACGCGGCTTTTGCGGTTTCGGGTGTTTTCGGGGTGTCTTTATAACACCCGACGATCGGCTGCCAACTAACCGATTGGTCGGGTGCCGTGTTGCCTTGTGTCCTTCTCTCGCACTGCCCGGAGCATCTGCGCAATGAGTTCTGCCTCTCTTATAAAGACCCCACCGGAGAAGGTGCGGGTCAACGGTTGGGTGTTCTACACCTCCACCGCGCTGATCCTGTTGTTGACCGCCATTCTGATCATCGCCCCGCAAGAGGCCGGCAGATTGCTGGGCATTGCCCAGGCCTGGTTGTCCCGCAGCTTCGGCTGGTACTACATGGTGGTGATCGCCGCTTACCTGGTGTTCGTGGTGGGCCTGGCGTTCTCCTCCTACGGCAAGCTCAAGCTGGGGACCAAGCAGGACACCCCGGACTTCAGCTACGGCGCCTGGGCGGGGATGCTGTTCTCCTCCGGCATCGGCATCTCGCTGTTGTACTTCGGTGCTTCCGAGCCCCTGGACCACTACTTCAACCCGCCCGAAGGCGTCCCCGGCAGCAACCTGGCCGCGCGCCAGGCATTGCAACTGACCTTCCTGCACTGGGGTCTGCACGGCTGGGCCATCTATGCCCTGGTGGGCCTGGCGGTGGCGTACTTCGCCTATCGGCATAACCAGCCGCTGGCGTTGCGCTCGGCGCTGTACCCCCTGGTGGGCGAGCGTTGGGTCAAGGGCGCGGCCGGCCATGCGGTGGACGGTTTCGGCATGTTCGTGACCCTGCTGGGCCTGGTGACCAACCTGGGCATCGGCTCGATGCAGGTGTCTTCCGGCCTGGAAAACCTGTTCGGCATGGAGCACAGCAACACCAACCTGCTGATCGTGATCATCGTCATGAGCACGGTGGCCACCATCGCCGCGGTGTCCGGTGTGGAAAACGGCATCCGCCGCCTGTCCAACCTGAACATCATGCTGTTCAGCGGCCTGCTGATCTTCGTCCTGCTGTTCGGCCCGACTCTGCACCTGCTCAATGGCTTCGTGCAGAACATCGGCGACTACCTGAACGGCGTGGTGCTCAAGACCTTCGACCTCTATGTGTATGAGGGCGATAGCGCCAAGTCCGATCGCTGGCTGGGCCTGTGGACCCTGTTCTACTGGGCCTGGTGGATTTCCTGGGCGCCATTTGTAGGCATGTTCATCGCGCGTATTTCCCGTGGTCGCACCGTGCGTGAACTGGTGGCCGGCGTGCTGCTGATTCCCCTGGGCTTCACCCTGGCCTGGCTGTCGATCTTCGGTAACTCGGCCCTGGACCTGGTGGTCAACCAGGGAGCCGTGGAGCTGGGCAAGACGGCGTTGGAACAGCCGTCCATGGCGATCTACCAACTGCTTGAACACTACCCGGCCTCGAAGATTGTCATCGGCGTGTCGATCTTCGTTGGCTTCGTGCTGTTCCTGACCCCCGCCGACTCCGGGGCGGTGATGATGGCCAACCTTTCGTGCAAGGGCGGCAACGTCGATGAAGACGCCCCGCACTGGCTGCGGATCTTCTGGTCGGTGGTGATCACCCTGGTGACCATCGGCCTGTTGTTCGCCGGCAACTTCGAAGCCATGCAGACCATGGTGGTGCTGGCCGGCCTGCCGTTCTCGGTGGTACTGATCTGCTTCATGTTCGGCTTGCACAAGGCCATGCGCCAGGACGTGCAGATCGAGCAGGAACAGGCGCAGCTGGCCGAGCGTGGCCGCCGCGGTTTCAGCGAGCGCCTGACCCAGCTGGACCTGCAGCCGACCCAGTCGGTGGTCCAGCGCTACATGGACAAGCACGTCAGCCCGGCCTTGCAGGAAGCGGCGGCGCAGTTGCGCAACCTGAGCCTGGAAGTGCAGACCAACCTGGGCAAGTCCAAGAGCCTGCTGGGCCTGCGCGTGGAAATGGATGAAGGCAATCCCTTCGTCTATGAAGTGAGCCTGGACGGCTACCTGGCGACGCCGAGCGAATCGACCCAGCCGGAAGGGGCCGACAGCGAAGTGCGCAGCCGTTTCTATCGCGCCGAGGTGTATCTGCACAACGGCAGCCAGGAATATGACTTGATGGGCTTCACCCAGGAGCAGATCACCCGGGATGTGCTCGATCAGTTCGAAAGCCATCGGCAGCTCCTTGGCCGTGTCTATAGCTGAGTGAAAACGGCCCCATCCTTGTAGGAGCCGGCTTGCCGGCGAAGGCGTCCTCAAGGGCGCTGCAAGGCTTCAGGGCCTGTTCGCTGGCAAGCCGGCTCCTACAGAAGGGGGTGGGTGGTTAAAGCAAAACGCCGCGATTGCTCGCGGCGTTTTTGTGTCTGCTGCTTAACCCAGGTTCTTGCCGAGCAGCGCGTGGTAGAGCTCGCTGTCGCCAAGGATGCCCACCACTTTCTGGTTGTCGTGGAGCACCAGTTTGTTGCCGGTCTGGTAGCGGATCTGCAGGGCATCGCGCATGCCGATGTTGGAGTCCACCAGGGTCGGACGCCGGCCCAGTTCTTCCACGGCTTGCCCCGGAACCCAGTTCTGCAGGTCCAACTGCGAGCCGTTGCGGCGTGCGCCCTTGATGGTGTTGCCTTCGGCCAGGTCGAGCCAGGAGTCGCCGCCCGGGTCCAGGCATACCGAGCCGTTGACCCGCTTGCAGTTGTCCAGGCTGCGCATCAGGCTGCGCCCGCACAGCACGTTAAGCGGGTTGGTGTGGGCAACGAAAGTCCGTACATAGTCGTCCGCCGGGTTGAGCACGATCTCTTCCGGGTTGCTGTACTGGATGATCCGTCCGTCTTTCATGATGGCGATGCGGCTGCCCAGCTTCAGGGCCTCATCCAGGTCGTGGCTGACGAAGACGATGGTCTTGCTCAGCTTGCGTTGCAGCTCCAGCAACTCGTCCTGCAGGCCCTGGCGGATCAGCGGGTCGAGGGCCGAGAAGGGTTCGTCCATCAGCAGGATATCGGCGTCCATGGCCAGGGCACGGGCCAGGCCCACGCGCTGTTGCATGCCGCCGGAGAGTTCGTCGGGCTTCTTGTTGCGCCATTGGGTCAGCCCCACCAGCTCAAGCTTATCGTCCACCAGCTTGCGCCGTTCCTTTTCCGGGCGGCCTTGCATCTCCAGGCCGAAGCTGATGTTTTCGCGCACGGTCAGCCAGGGCATCAGGGCGAACTTCTGGAACACCATGGCGATGCGCTTGGTGCGCATCATCTTCAGTTCGGCGGGGCTGCAGGAAGCGATGTCGATCTGCTTGCCTTCATGCTCGACGAACAGCTTGCCGCGGCTCACGGTGTTCAGGCCGTTGATGCAGCGCAGCAGGCTCGACTTGCCGGAACCGGAGAGGCCCATCAGCACGCAGATCTCGCCTTTCTCGATGTCCAGGCTGGCTTTTTCCACGCCGACGATCTGCCCGGTCTTTTTCAGGATCTCGTTGCGGGTCATGCCCTGGTCCAGCAGCTTGAGCGCCTCGCGCGGGTCCTTGGAGAAGATAACGTCTACGTTGTCGAAGCGGATTATGCTCATGCGTCACCCCCTACTTTGGCTTCAGGTTGTTTGCAGATACGGTCGAGCATGATCGCCAGCAGCACGATGGCCAGGCCGGCTTCGAAGCCCAGGGCGATGTCTGCGGTGTTGAGGGCGTTGACCACCGGCTTGCCCAGGCCATCGGCGCCCACCAGGGCGGCGATCACCACCATCGACAGCGACAGCATGATGCATTGGGTAATGCCGGCGGCGATGCTCGGCATGGCGTGGGGCAGTTCAATGCGCGACAACAACTGACGGCGCGAGCAGCCAAAGGCCTTGCCGGCGTCCATCAACTCTTGTGGAACATCGCGAATGCCCAGGTAGGTCAGGCGGATCGGCGCGGCGATGGCGAACACCACCGTGGAAATCAACCCGGGCACCACCCCCAGGCCGAACAGGGTCAGGGTCGGGATCAGGTAGACGAAGGTGGGCACGGTCTGCATCAGGTCCAGCACCGGGCGCATCATGGTGTAGAACAGCGGCTTGTGCGCCGCGACGATACCCAGCGGTACGCCGATGAGCACGCAGACCAGGGTGGCGAACAGCACCTGGGCCAGGGTTTCCATGGTTTCCTGCCAGTACCCCAGGTTGAGGATCAGCAGGAAGGACAGCACGACAAAGGCGGTCAGGCCCCATTTGCGCTGGATCAGGTGCGCCAGCAGGGCAATCAGGCCGATCAGGGCCAGGGGGTTGAACCAGGTCAGCGCGAACGTCACGCCGTGGATCATGGTTTCCAGGGTGGTAGCGATCGCGTCGAAGGTGCTGGCGCCGTGCTTCGTCAACCATTCGACGAAAGCCGCGATGTACTGGCCCAGGGGGATTTTCTGATCAGTGAGCATGGTATTGAACGTCCGCATGCAAGGGAAAAACAGCCCGGGCGGGCGAGCCCGCCCGGCGTAAGCGCACTACTTAATTTGAAGCTTGTGCAAGCTTGGCTTTCACGGCCTCCAGGCCAGGTTTACCGTCAATGGTGGTCACGCCGGCGAGCCAGGTATCGAGCACCTGAGGGTTCTGCTTCAGCCAGGCCTTGGCGGCCGCCTCAGGCTTCATCTTGTCGTCCAGCACGTTGCCCATCAGGGTGCTTTCCATGTTCAGGGTGAACGACAGGTTCTTCAGCAACTGGCCGACGTTGCTGCACTCTTCGGCGTAGCCCTTGCGGGTGTTGGTATAGATGGTGGCCTGGCCGAAGTTGGGGCCGAAGAACTCGTCGCCGCCAGTCAGGTACTTCATCTTGAATCGGTTGTTCATCGGGTGTGGTTCCCAGCCCAGGAACACCACCGCGGTGTCACGGCGCTGCGCGCGCTCGACCTGGGACAGCATGCCTGCCTCGCTGGATTCCACCACCTTGAAGCCGGCGTCCTTCAGGCCGAAGGCGTTCTTGTCGATCATGGTCTGGATGGTGCGGTTGCCGTCGTTGCCCGGCTCGATGCCATAGATCTTGCCGTCCAGTTCCTTCTTGAACTTGACGATGTCGGCGAAGTCCTTCAGGCCCTTGTCATACAGCGATTCGGGCACCGCCAGCGTGTACTTGGCGTTCTCCAGGTTGGCCCGCACGGTGGCCACGGTCCCGGCGTCGCGGTAGGGCTTGATGTCGTTTTCCATGGTCGGCATCCAGTTGCCGAGGAACACGTCCATGTTCTTGCCGTCGGCCAGGGACTTGTAGGTCACGGGCACGGAAATCATGGTGGTCTTGGTCTTGTAGCCCAGTGCGTTGAGCACGACGCTGGTGGTGGCGGTGGTCACGGTGATATCGGTCCAGCCGACATCGGAGAAGTTTACGGTGCTGCATTGTGCCGGTTCTGCGGCTTGTGCCAGAAGCGGCAGACTCAGCATGGCGGCCAACAACAACGACGGGGAACCTTTCATAGGGGGGACTCCTGGATGTTTTTTTGGCGGCGTTTGGACCGCGCTTATAAGTGTGGCGGTTGGTGTGTCGGGAACAGCTCTACCACCGTGCCTTGCAATCGAGTCGAGACTGATCATGTACCAGTGAAAATCTGTCGCCTACAGGGTGCGTCGTATCCAGTACAGGGAGGGTCGCATCCAGTGTCGGTGAGGTCGCTTACAGTGTTTTCGGGCGATTTTTCCTGCCTCTGAGCCGCAAAAAACGGCCAAAACCCCTGCGTTGCGCCTGGCGGCGTTAGTGGGCATGAGTGAGTCGGTGTCAGACGTCGCGGGCCTCGGCAAAAGCCTGATGATGCGCCCTTCTCGGCGGATTGCAGCTTGAGCGTAGCAGCTCCGTCAGAGGGCGTTTCCGGCGCCCGGACAGTGCTCAACCAGGAGTTACGCAGCAATGGCTATCAGTGTTTTCGACCTGTTCAAGATCGGCATCGGCCCCTCCAGTTCTCACACGGTCGGGCCCATGCGTGCAGCGGCTTTGTTCGTCCAGGTATTAAAGGAAAGGCAACTGCTGGAGCAGGTACGCCGGGTCGAGGTGCAGCTCTTCGGTTCGTTGTCCGCCACCGGCATCGGCCATGGCAGCGACAACGCGGTGATCATGGGCCTGATGGGGGAGTGGCCGGATGCGATCGATCCGTCGCTGATCGGCACGCGCATCGAACTGCTGCGGGAAACCGACACCCTGTTGCTGGACGGGCGGCTGCCAGTGCCTTTCATCTGGGCCCGGGACATGCAACTGGTGGACCGCAACCTGCCGTTCCACCCCAACGCCATGACCCTGGTGGCCGCGGGCGAAGAGGGTGAGCTGCACCGCGATACCTACTATTCGGTGGGCGGCGGTTTTGTCGTCGACCAGGCCCAGGCCGACAGCGGTGTGGCGGACCTGGACCGCAGCGAGCTGCCTTACGATTTTTCCAGTGCGGTGGAACTGCTGGGCCTGTGCCAGAAGCACAACCTGCGGGTCGCCGAACTGATGCTGGCCAACGAGAAGGTCTGGCGTTCGGAAGAGGAAATCCGCAGCGGCCTGATGGCGCTCTGGCGTGCCATGCAGGACTGCGTGGAACAGGGGCTCAAGCACGAGGGCATCCTGCCTGGCGGGCTCAATGTGCGTCGCCGCGCGGCCAAGTTGCACCGTAGCTTGCAGGAACTGAACAAGCCCAATGTGATCGGCTCCACCCTCAGCGCCATGGAGTGGGTCAACCTGTTTGCCCTGGCGGTGAACGAAGAGAACGCCGCCGGTGGGCGCATGGTCACCGCCCCCACCAACGGCGCGGCGGGGATCATTCCAGCGGTGCTGCATTACTTCATGAAGTTCAGCGAAGACGTCACCGACGCCAACGTGGTGGATTTCTTTCTCGGCGCGGCGGCCATCGGCATCCTGTGCAAAAAGAACGCATCGATTTCCGGTGCCGAAGTCGGCTGCCAGGGTGAAGTGGGTTCGGCCTGCGCCATGGCGGCGGCCGGGCTGGCGGAAATTCTCGGGGCGACCCCGGAGCAGTTGTGCAACGCCGCGGAAATCGGCCTGGAGCACAACCTCGGCCTGACCTGTGATCCGGTGGGCGGGCTGGTGCAGGTGCCGTGCATCGAGCGCAACGCGATTGCCGCAGTCAAAGCGATCAATGCCGCGCAAATGGCCTTGCGCGGCGATGGCCAGCATTTCATTTCCCTGGACCGGGTGATTCGCACCATGCGTGATACCGGTGCCGACATGCACGACAAATACAAGGAAACCTCCCGTGGCGGCCTGGCGGTCAGCGCCGTGGAGTGCTGATTGCCGGCGCGCACAAATCGCTCACATAGCCGGGGGCGCGCCACCTTTTAGCGCGTCGTGAATAGACAAGTCGCCAACCGGGCCGGGCAGCCCCCGTGCCCGTGGCCCGGTTGTGCTTTGAGTGACACTCGCCCGCCCCTGTGCGAAGTGCCCGCCGCGCAAGTGCTACCTAACTGCTCACCGCTCTCTGGGCCTGGCCGCCGCACGCCGACGGCGGCGCTTCTTATCCGCACATTGACAAGGGCTATGTAGACACGTCGCGACGTCGTTTTCAGGAGTTATTGAATGCCCATTCAACTTTAGGCATGGCAATTGCTCTGTGAATCTCAAGCCCGTCTCCCTTGAGGAACAGGGCACATAAAAAGAGCCTCCGCCTGAGGCCATCACCCGCTTTGTGTGAGGAGATATCGCGATGACGTCGTTCAACTCCGGGGCCCAACCCCAGAACCGTGCGCCTCAATCCATCGGCTTTCTGCTGCTGGACAATTTCACGCTGATTTCCCTGGCCTCCGCAGTCGAACCCCTGCGCATGGCCAACCAACTGTCCGGTCGCGAGCTGTATCGCTGGACCACCCTCAGCGTCGATGGTGGCCAGGTCTGGGCCAGTGACGGTCTGCAGATCACCCCCGATGCCGCGATGCACAAAGCCCCCAGCCTCGATACCGTGATTGTCTGCGGCGGTATCGGCATCCAGCGCACCGTCACCCGCGAACATGTGTCCTGGCTGCAGAGCCAGGCCCGCCAGTCGCGTCGTCTGGGCGCGGTGTGTACCGGCAGCTGGGCCCTGGCCTGCGCCGGCCTGCTGGACGGCTTCGATTGCAGCGTGCACTGGGAATGCCTGGCGTCGATGCAGGAAGCCTTTCCCCGGGTGGCCATGAGCACCCGCCTGTTCACCCTCGACCGCAACCGCTTCACCAGCTCCGGCGGCACCGCGCCGCTGGACATGATGCTGCACCTGATCAGCCGCGACCATGGCCGCGAGCTGTCGGCCGCGATCTCGGAAATGTTCGTCTACGAGCGCATCCGCAACGAGCAGGATCATCAGCGCGTACCCCTCAAGCACATGCTGGGCACCAACCAGCCCAAGCTGCAGGAAATCGTCGCCCTGATGGAAGCCAACCTCGAAGAGCCGATCGACCTCGACGAACTGGCGGTGTATGTCGCCGTGTCCCGGCGACAGCTGGAGCGGCTGTTCCAGAAGTACCTGCATTGCTCGCCGTCGCGCTACTACCTCAAGCTGCGGTTGATCCGTGCCCGGCAACTGCTCAAGCAGACTCCCATGTCGATCATCGAAGTGGCGTCGGTCTGTGGTTTTGTCTCCACGCCGCACTTCTCCAAGTGCTACCGCGAGTACTTCGGCATTCCGCCGCGTGACGAGCGCATCGGTTCCAACACCACCCAGCAGGTGGCGATGATGCCATTGCCGCAAGCCATGGTTTTGGCGCCGCTGTCCGGGCCATTGTCGGCCCTGAGCCAGGCACGCAACGAATCGACCTTCGCCAGCGTGCGCCTGTAGTCACAGGCGTTTCTTGAAATACACCACGCGCTCGGTTTCCTCGAAACCCAGCGCGTGGTGCAGATCCTGGCTGGCCAGGTTGTCGAGGCTGGTGTCCGAGGCCATTTCCACGCATCCCTCTTGTTGCCCCCAATAGGCGACCTGCTCGATCAGGCGCTGGGCAATGCCCTGGCGACGATGCCCGGGGGTTACATAGATGCCTTCGAGAAAGACCACGGGGGAGCTGTCGGTGCCGTTGACGTAGTCGTGGCGCAACGCAGCCTCGGCCAGGCCCACGGCCTCACCGTTCTCGGTGCAGGCCAGCCAGCAGCTGTAGCGCTGGGGCTCGGCCAGGATCTGCTGGATTTCCGCCCGGTGTTCATCCTGCGGGCAATCGGGCCACAGGCCCTGGCGCAATTGCAGCCACCGGCCAGCGTTGGCGGATGAGCCTGGTTCAATGGGGATCATGAGCGGGCCTGTGGTTTGTGGAGGAAACCCACTTTAGCAACCCGTCCGGGCCCCGGGGGCGTTCACGCGCGTTTTTGCTGCTGGTACTCGGCCAGGGCCGGCAGTAGTTGGCGGTCGATGGCTTGGCGTACGGCAGGCAGGATGGTCGCATTGCCGGTGAGCATCTGCTCGACCATGCCCTTGAGCGCCTTGGCCCGCGCATCGCTCAAGCCCCTTACCGCACATTCGCAGGCCTGCTCGGCGCTGGCGCCCGCGGGCATTTCGAAACCCAGGGCCCGGAGTTGTCCCAGCAGGTCGTCCTGGTCAATCAGATCCGCGTGCATCATGACTCTTATCCTTGTTCAGGGGGCGTGGTCGTGAGCCGATTCTGGTAGGGCATCCGGGTGGCGGCAAGGGCAGATTGTCGCGATGGCCCGTTTACCTATGAACAGGTCGTTTTCGGCTAAGTCGATGGCCATGGCCGGTTGCCACGGCGTTGGGAAAAGGCGGCGCAATCAAGTCTTGCGGCGCTTGCTTGTGAGGCCTCGGGCTTGCCTGAAGGGTGGGGTAATGAGGGCTCCTGCCGCGCAAAGACTCTCTGTGCAAGCGCCGGGTGTTCGGTAGGATGGCCGCCAAGTGGCAAATCATGGAGCTGGAGTGGATGAAAGTGATGTTCAGAGTGGGGTTTGCCTGTTTGTTGTTGATGGTTTCCAGCGCTGCTCTGGCCGCTCCCGAGTGTGGCGATTTTCTGAAGGCCATGACCGATCCACCGAAGTCCCTGGAGTTTTTCCGTTGTGAGTCGAAGCCTCAGGATCAGGGCGCCCCGCTGACTGCCAGTTACCGGGTCAAAGGCAAGGATGCCCATGAGGTAGAGCGCTATCTGCAGCGGGAGTTGGGGGTTCAGGAGGGGCTCAGGTTTGTCTGCTGCGGCTGGGAAACGAAGGGTTTCATTTCCTATAGGGATAAAAAGACCGGGCGTAATTACCAGATTGGCATGGGCTCTGAAGAGACGCCCTACAACCAGCGCCAGGATTGGCACAAGATCGGCTATTTCCATGTGACGGTGGTGCTGTATACCGAGGACATCTGAAGGCGTGGCAGTGGCCCTATTACCTATGAGCAGGTCGCTCTCGGCTAACTCGCGGGAAGGCAGAGTGGGCAGACTGAAACCAGCTCGCGTCGTGTCGGTTTGGTCACCTTCTCACCGCAGCTCCTCAGAAGTAGTCCCTGCCTCGATCCTGTCACGGCTTGATCGGGGCTTTTTTTTGCCTGTGGAAAGCGCTCCGGCAAGTTTCGCCGGCAAGCCGGCTCCTACAGGGGAGCCGGGGGCGGGAGGGGTGAGGATCAGCGTTGCAGCACCAGGATTCTGGAGAGCAGTTCGTCGCGGTCGATGTAGCAGCCCTGGAAGTGCCGGGCGCCGCTGGCCGGGTCGAAGGCGTTGCGCGCGTGCAGGGTGCGGCGGTTGTCGAAGCACCAGAGCTGCCCCGGGTCCAGGCGGCGGATGACCCGGAACCGGGCTTCGCGGGTCAGGGCGATAAAGCGCCGGTAGGCGCGGTACAGCCGGGGCATCTGTTCTTCCGTGGTGTCGAAGGGGCCACGCAGGAAATTGGCCATGCGGATTTCCGCGACCTGGCCCCGGGCATCCAGGGCGATGACTGGCGCCAGGCAGCGGTAGTCGCTGTGGCGGTCCTTGTTGCGAAACTCCACGGGAATTTCGCACAGGGCGCGGAACGCTTCGGGGTCTTCCCGGCGCAAGGCGTCGGCAATGGCGAAGCCGTCGACGAAAATGCTTTCGCCGCCTACCGCGTCATTCACCAGGCAATGCAGGAATTGCAGCCCCGGTTGCAGCTCGCGGGTCGGCAGGTCGCTGTGCAGCGGCAGGTTGAAGGCGGTGTAGGCGTTGCTGTCGGCATCGGCCTTGGACTGCACGTTGAACAGCACGCCGAAATTGCTTTCGCGGATAAACGAAATACGCCGCGCAATCAGGGCCAGGGAGCCGGGTTCGGTGGGCGCGCCACGGACTTGGGTCAGGCCGGTATCGCGCAGGGCCAGCAGCCATTGCAGCAGCACCTGGGTGTCCTCCATCAGCGCCTGGTACTGGAACACCGGCAGTTGCAGGCTGGCGTCCCACAGCGAGTGCCGGGCCTTGGCGGCCTGCCGTTCTTCGCGCGACTGTCGATCATAGGCATGGGCCCGCAGCCAGCCGGGGTCGAAGCGGCTGCGGTGGCCGTCCGCCCAGTCGAGGTTCAGGCAGCCGTCGGCATCAATGCGTGCGGCGTTGCATTCGAGGTCTTCGGCAACATCGACGATTTCCAGCACCTGTTCGCGGGTCACGCTGTAGACGCATTGCGGGCAAGGGCAGTTGTCGCGCAGCCATTGATGGTGAAAAGGGCTGAGACGGCCGTCGGCCCAGTGCACCTGGAGCCGGTCCGGCAGGACCTGGACAGTGGCCAGTGCGCTGATCAACGGATAACTGCGGTAGTCGGCAAGGGCGGCGGTGTTCACGGCGTTCTCCTTTTCTTCTGAGGGCTATTTTGCCGCGGGCAGGGCGATCACCCGGCCGAGGCAGGCCGGGCGCGGCAGGTCCGCCTGCTCGGCGGCCAGGGTTTGCAGGCGTTGCAGCACAGGCTCGCTGAACGGCGCCGAGCGCGGCCCGGCCAGGTCGACGTGGAGCAGCATCTGCTCGTTGCCGGCCAGCTCCTGGGGATCATCGAGTCTGTGCAGGCTGTGGTAGAGGTGCAGACGCTTGCGATCGTGGCCGATGATCTGGGTGCGTACTTCGACCTCGGTGTCGAGCTTCACCTCATGCAGGTAGTTCAGGTGCAGTTCCAGGGTGAACAGCGAGTGGCCGCTGGCTTCACGGTTGTCGCTGTCGAGCCCCAGGCGATCCATCAAGGCGTCAGTGGCATAGCTGAAGATCAGCAGGTAGAAGGCATCGCGCAGATGGCCGTTGTAATCGACCCAGTCGCTGATGATGCGGGTGCTGTAGGTGGTCAGGGCAGGCATAAGGTCACCGGATAACGGTAGGAGCCGGCTTGCCGGCGAAGGCGTCCGTTGGGTTTGCGCCTGGCTTGGCGGCCCGTTCGCTGGCAAGCCTGCTCCTACGGGGTTGGGTTAGTCGTGAAAGTGCATGCCGTGCTTGGCCTTGGTGGTTTTCACCGCCTCCAGCACCGCCAGCAGGCAGTCATCACGATAGCGCTCCAGGGCCGCGATGCTGTGGGTGCCCAACTGTTCGGCGGTGCCTTCGACCACGTCGTCGATCAGCTTGTCGGTCAGTTCCGGGGCCGGCAGGTAGGTCCAGGGCAGCTGCAGCGCCGGGCCGAACTGGGCCATGAAGTGGCGCATGCCGGCGTCGCCGCCTGCCAGGGTGTAAGTGAGGAAGGTACCCATGAAGGACCAGCGCAGGCCGGCGCCAAAGCGGATCGCATCGTCGATTTCCCCGGTGGTCGCCACGCCGTCGTTGACCAGGTGCAGGGCCTCGCGCCACAGCGCTTCAAGGAGGCGGTCGGCGATGAACCCGGGCACCTCCTTGCGCACGTGAAGGGCGCGCATCCCCAGGGATTCATAGACCTTGATCGCGGCCTGGACCGCTTCGGGCGCGGTGCGCTTGCCGCCCACCACCTCCACCAGCGGCAGCAGGTACACCGGGTTGAACGGGTGGCCCACCACGCAGCGTTCCGGGTGGGTCGAGCCCTCGTAGAATTCGCTGGGCAAAAGGCCCGAGGTGCTGGAGCCGATCAGCGCGTCAGGCTTGGCCGCGGCGCTGATTTTGCTGTGCAGTTCCAGCTTGAGCTCCAGGCGTTCGGGGGCGCTTTCCTGGATGAAGTCGGCATCCTTCACGCATTCCTCGATGGTGTCGACGAAGCGCAGGCGCTGTTGTGATGCTCCGGGGGCCAGCCCTTGTTTTTCCAGCGCGCCCCAGGCGTTGGCGACGCGCTTGCGCAGGGCCGCTTCGGCGCCGGGCGCCGGGTCCCAGGCCACTACGTCGAGGCCGTGGGCCAGGGCACGGGCCACCCAGCCGCTGCCGATCACGCCGCTGCCCAGGGCGGCGAAGGTTTTGATGTTGGTGATAAAAGTCATCGCTTCTTCCTAAAAAAGAGTCCGTAGGAGCTGGCTTGCCAGCGAAGTCGTTGGCGGCCTCTTCGCGAGCAAGCTCGCTCCTACGGGGGGGAGAGGTGGTTTGGGGTTAGCCGCGTTGCTTCAGGCCCATCTTCTGCCGGCCTTCGGCCGGGGTCAGGACCCGGGCGCCAAGGCGGCTGAGGATTTCCGTGGCCCGCTCCACCAGTTGGCCGTTGGTGGCGAGCACGCCGCGATCCAGCCACAGGTTGTCTTCCAGGCCGACCCGCACGTTGCCCCCCAGCAGCACCGCCTGCGCGGCCATGGGCATCTGCATGCGGCCGATGCCGAAGCCGGCCCAGACCGCACCCGCCGGCAGGTTGTCGACCATGGCCTTCATGGTGGTGGTGTCCGCCGGGGCGCCCCAGGGAATGCCCAGGCACAGCTGGAACAGCGGGTTGTCCAGCAGGCCTTCCTTGATCATCTGCTTGGCGAACCACAGGTGCCCGGTGTCGAAGATTTCCAGTTCGGCCTTCACTCCCAGCTCCTGGATACGCTTGGCGCCGGCCCGCAGCTGGGCCGGGGTGGAGACGTAGATGGTGTCGCCGTCGCCGAAGTTCAGGGTGCCGCAGTCCAGGGTGCAGATCTCCGGCAGCAGTTCCTTGACGTGGGCCAGGCGGGTCAAGGGGCCGACCAGGTCGGTGTTGGGGCCGAACTCCATGGGGTTTTCGCCGCCGCCGATCTCCAGGTCGCCACCCATGCCGGCGGTGAGGTTGACGATGATGTCGATGTCGGCCTCGCGGATCCGCTCCATCACTTCGCGATACAGCGCCACATCGCGGCTGAACTTGCCGGTGGCGGGGTCGCGCACATGGCAGTGCACCACGGTGGCGCCGGCCTTGGCGGCTTCTACGGCGGCCGCAGCGATCTGTTTCGGGGTGACCGGTACGTGCGGGCTCTTGGCGGTCGTGTCGCCAGCACCGGTGAGTGCGCAGGTGATGATGACGTCGTGGTTCATGGTGCGGTTCCTTACAGGCGTGTTTGCTGAGGGCGTGAGGTGGCCGTGCGCAGCCCGGGGCGGGCTGCGGGGCGGTAGTGGCGGTGGTTTATTTGCTGGTCAGTTGCAGGTGTTCGGCGGCCGGCTTGCCATCGAAGGTGGTGACCCCTTCCAGCCAGCGCTGCTGGTCCTGCGGGTGGTCCTTGAGCCATTGCCGCGCGGATTCCAGGGCATCCTTGTGATCCAGCAGCGGCTGCATCATGCGGCTCTCGTCTTCGGCGCTGAAGGTCAGGTTGGTCAACAGCCGGTGCACGTTCGGGCACTGCTCGGCGTAGTCAGGCGCGGTAACGGTCCACACGGTGGCCTGGCCTTCATTGGGCCCCAGGGCGTTTTCGCTGCCGCTGAGGTAGGTCATCTTGAAGTTGACGTTCATCGGGTGCGGCGCCCAGCCGAAGAACACGATGGCTTCGTTGCGTTTCACCGCCCGGGCCACCGCCGACAACATGCCCGCCTCGCTGGACTCCACCAACTGGAACTTGCCCAGGCCGAACTGGTTCTTGGCGATCATTTCCTTGATCTGGGTATTGGCTCCCGAACCCGGTTCGATGCCGTAGATCTTGCCCCCCAGTTCCTTCTGGAACCTGGCGATGTCGGCAAAGGTCTTCAGACCCTTGTCCGCCAGGTAAGAGGGTACGGCCAAGGTGGCGCGGGCGTCCTTGAGGCTCGGTTCGGCCAGGACCTTGACCTGGTTGGCGTCGACGAAGGGGGTGATGGTCTGGGTCATCAGCGGGTTCCAGTAGCCCAGGAACAGGTCCAGGCGCTGGTCACGGATGCCGGCGAAAATGATTTGCTGGGAGGCACTGGTCTGCTTGGTCTTGTAGCCGAGGCCGTCGAGCAGAACCTGGGTCAGGGCGCTGGTGGCGATCACGTCGGTCCAGTTGACCACGCCCAGGCGCACGTTCTGGCAACTGGCGGCATCGGCGGCCAGGGCCCCGCTGCTCAGAAAAACACTACCACTAAGCGCAAGCACACAGCTGCTGATCAGTCGTTTCATGATGCTTTCCTCGGCAGGTCGTTATTGTCGGTCCCGGCGTCTTTGTGCGCAGGTGTTGCCAAGTTACGCAGGCGCCGCCGGTGGCAAGCGCACAGCGGCGACCGACTCTTGCACTGCAGCGACCTGCCCCCTTGTGGCGCGGGGGCATTTGGCGTATCACAAGGGCCCACGCTGGCCGTCACCGGAGTGCGTTGCATGTCCCAGGACTTCTATTTCCTGCTGATGCCGGGGTTCTCCGCCATCGGTTTCATCTCGGCCATCGAGCCGCTACGGGTGGCCAACCGCTTTCGTGGCGAGCTGTACCGCTGGCATGTGCTGAGCGCCGACGGCGGCGCGGTGCTGGCCAGCAATGGCATGTCGGTGAATGTGGATGCGGCCCTGGAGCCGCTGAAGAAAGGCGCAACCTTGTGGGTGGTGGCCGGTTTCGAGCCGCTGAAGTTCCTCACTCCGGCCCTGGAGCACTGGTTGCGGCGGCTGGAGGTGGAGGGCGTGACCCTGGGCGGGATCGACACCGGTAGCGTGATCCTCGCCGAGAGCGGTTTGCTGGAGGGGCACCGGGTGACCTTGCACTGGGAGGCCATCGAGGCGTTCAAGGAGTCCTACCCGCAACTGAGCGTGACCCAGGAGCTGTTCGAGATCGATCGACGGCGCATCACCTGTGCCGGTGGCACGGCGTCCATCGACATGATGCTCGACCTGATCGCCCAGGCCCATGGCCCGCAACTGGCGGTCCAGGTCAGCGAGCAGTTCGTGCTGGGGCGCATCCGCCCGCGCAAGGATCACCAGCGCATGGAAGTCGCCAGCCGCTACGGCATCAGCAACAAGAAGCTGGTGCAGGTGATCGGCGAAATGGAACAGCACAGCGAACCGCCCCTGAGCACCCTGGCCCTGGCCGAGTCGATCAAGGTCACCCGGCGCCAGCTGGAGCGCCTGTTCCGCCTGCACCTCAACGACACCCCGAGCAATTTCTACCTGGGCCTGCGCCTGGAGAAAGCCCGCAAACTGCTGCGCCAGACAGACATGAGCGTGCTGGAGGTGAGCATTGCCTGCGGGTTTGAATCGCCGTCCTACTTCACCCGCAGTTACCGCGCGCGTTTCGTGCGGTGCCCGCGGGAAGACCGGCGCCAGTCGGGCGGTGGCCGCGAGCTGGCTTGACTCGGGCTCGGTAGCGCCGGCCAGCCGGCTCCTACGGTTATTTTTTCAGCAGGGCGGCGCAGGCGGCCTTGTAGGCTTCGTGCTGGTATTTGTTGAGGCTCGCGGCCAGAGCGAAGCCGTGCTTCTTGTACTGGGCGTTGATGGTCTGGGGCGACAGCAGGGTCACCTCGCAATTCTCCAGCAACTGAAACACGCCTTCGATCTTGAAGGTGGTGGGGCCGCCGGCGAACTCGCCTTTCTTGCTGCGCTTCTTGATGGCGATGCGGGTGATCCCGTGTTCGCGCACGAAGGCCCCGACCTGGCTGGCGAAGGCCTTGACGTTGGCGGCCTCGTCATCGTCTTCCAGGGCGATTTTCTTGGTGGCCAGCGGCTGGTGTTGCACCGCGCCGTCTTGCAGGGTGGCGAGGGCGAAGATGGCTTCGCTGCCTTTGATCTCGATACCGCAGATGCTCATGGGGAACCCTTTCAATCAGTGAGTGAGGCGCAGCTTACAGCTCCAGCTGGTCGGCGCGTATGCCGAAGGCGGCGGCGATCTTTTCCCGGGTGGCCCGGCGCGGCCGGGCGACGCTTTCCTGCTGGGCAAAGGCCGGCTGGGAGATCCCCAGGCGCCTGGCGACTTCGTCCTGGGTGAGGTGCAGGTGCTCGCGCCAGGCGCGGATCGGCGTGGCGCCGTCGACCATGCGGCTGACCACGTCATGGGGTATCAGATCGGCTTCCTTGTACTGCGCCATGTACTGCGCGTAGGGAATCACCACGAATGCCGGGCTGCCGTCCGGGCCGTGGATGATCTGGATGTCAGTAGGTACGTTCATCACGTTTCTTGACCTCTTGAACACTGACGATGTGTATGGCTCCGTCCCAGTCGAACAGGACCCGGTACTGCCCGACCCGAAGACGATAGGCATAAGTGTGGCCGGACAGGGCTTTGACGTAGCCACTGGCGGGCATGTCGGCCTGCAGGGCAATCGCATTGCGAACCTGGACCTGATGCTCGTGGTGCAGTCGCATCAACTGCTTGACCGCTTTTCTACTCCAGAGGATCTCGTTCATGGCGGACTATATAAGTCTTTTATAAGGAATGCGAAACCTTGCTTATATTTCCTGCCCGGCCGAGTGCAGAACCTTGTCCCTTTGTTGCCCGCGCCAGCGTTACCAGGTCGTGGACTGCCCGCGCCGGTCCACCTCGTACACCTTCTGGCGCAGCAGCCGCTCCTTGAGCCAGCGCTCGGCCTTGCCCATCACTCGCTGCCGGGCCCAGAGCAGGTCGACGCCGATCAGCCAGTCGGTATGGGGGTAGGCCCCCAGTTGCAGTTCCACCAGCTCGCCCTTGGCCAGTTCACGCTGGATCAGTTGCCGCGGCAGGGTGGCCCAGCCCAAGCCGGCGCGGACCATTTCCAGCAGCGCCAGGTAGTTTTCCGCCTGCCACAGCTGGGTGGAGCGCAGGTATTCGCTGCTGGGCAGCTTGTTGGCGTGGGCGCTGAAGGCCAGGCGCCGGTGCACATGCAGGTCGTCGAAGGTCACGCTGTCGAGCTGCGCCAGCGGGTGGTCCGGGTGGCAGACGTGCAACATGATCAGCTTGCCCAATTGCTGGAACTCCAGCTCCTGGGGGTAGCCCGGTTGCGAGAAGGCGATGCCCAGCACCGCCTCTCCCCGGGCCACCAGTTCGCTGGCGTCCCCGGACAGCGGGTGGCGGATCAGCAGGTCGACATAGGGAAAGGCCTGTTCGAATTCCCGCAGGGCCGGCATCAGCGGGCCATAGGGGGTTTCGATGACGATCGACAGGTGTGGCTCCACCACCTGCGACAGGCAGTCGGCGTTGGCCTGCAGGGTCAGGCAGCGCTCCAGCACCGCCTCGGCCTGCAGCAGCATCTTCTGCCCGGTGGCCGTCAGCACCGGGCTGCGAGCGCTGCGGTCGAACAGCTCGACCCCCAGATCCGCCTCCAGGTTGCCGATGGCCACGCTGACCGTGGACTGGGTCTTGCCCAGCTTGCGTGCGGCGGCCGAGAACGAGCCGCTTTGCGCGGCCTGTACGAACATCTGCAGTTGATCCAGCGAAAAGCGCATCGCGGCTCCCGACCCTGGAAGAGGGCTGTCTGATCCATCGTTAAAAGCGATGGCTGCTCATTTGTTTCATCGTATTCAAGCACAGATCATGGCCCTCGACGTCCGTACTTCCTGCCGGCGGCGCTTGCCCCGGATGCCTGCCAAAACAAAAGCAAAAGCTGCACCTTCAGGAGACCTGCGACATGACAATTTCCCGCGTGCATCCCGTGGACGAGGTCCTGCCCGTCCGCCAGCTGTTCACCTTCGGCCTGCAGCATGTGCTGGTGATGTATGCCGGTGCGGTGGCGGTGCCGTTGATTCTAGGCAATGCCCTGGGCCTGACCCCGGCGCAGGTGGTGCTGTTGATCAACGCCAACCTGCTGACCTCGGGCATCGCCACCCTGGTCCAGACCCTGGGGTTCTGGCGTTTTGGCGCTCGGCTGCCGTTGATCCAGGGCTGTTCGTTCATCGCCCTGGCACCGATGATCATGATCGGCAAGCAGTTCGGCCTGACCGAGGTGTTCGGCGCGGTGATCGCCGCGGGCGTCATCACCATTGCCCTGGCGCCGCTGTTCAGCCGTCTGCTGCGGTTCTTCCCGCCTGTAGTGATCGGCAGCCTGATCACCATCATCGGTATTTCCCTGATGCCGGCAGCGGCGATCTGGCTTGGCGGCGGCAACCCCGCGGCGGACGATTTCGGCGCGCCGGCCAACCTGCTGCTGGGGCTGGCCACGGTAGCGGTGACCCTGGTGATCTACGGCAAGTTCTCGGGCTTTATCGGCAACCTCAGCGTGCTCATCGGCTTGCTGGTGGGCAGCCTGATCGCCGCGGCGTTCGGCATGACCGACTTTGCCCAGGTGAGCCAGGCGGCCTGGTTCGAACTGAGCCGACCCATGGCGTTTGGGGCTCCACAGTTTTCCCTGGTGCCGATCCTGATCATGACCCTGGCGATGCTGGTGATCATGGCCGAGACCACCGGCAACTGCCTGGCCATCGGCAAGCTCACCGGCAAGCCGACCACCCAGCGCACCTTGGGCGATGCGTTCCGCGCCGATGGCCTGTCGACCCTGCTCGGCGGCCTGTTCAACAGCTTTCCCTACAACGCCTTTACCCAGAACACCGGGCTGATCGCGCTGTCCAGGGTCAAGAGCCGCTTCGTGGTGGCCGCGGCCGGGGCAATCATGGTGCTCATGGGGCTGTTTCCCAAGCTGGGCGCCCTGATGGCCGCGGTGCCGACCCCGGTGCTTGGCGGTTGCGCCATCGTGATGTTCGGCATGACTACAGTGGCCGGCATCCAGGAACTGTCGAGGGTGCCGTTCGAAGGTACGCGCAACGCCATCGTGGTGGCGGTGTCGGTCAGCGTCGGGGTGCTGCCGATGTCCTTCCCGGCGCTGTTTGCCCATCTGCACGGTCCCCTCAGGCTGGTGCTGGAAAGCGGCATCTTCCTTGGCGCCATCACCGCCATCGTTCTCAACCTGCTGCTCAACCCCCGGGAGGCCGCCACCCAGGTGCTGGCAGCCCATGTCGAGCTCAATGACTGACGTTTTTCTCGCCGCCCTTGCTGTGGTGGCTCCTGCCCATGAAAAGGAGGTCAAGATGACCCAGATTCTTTCTTCCATCCCTGCCGGCGTTACCGAACTGGACCTGCACCTGCTGCGCCAGAGCATCCAGCTCGCCGAAGAGGCCAAGGCCCGTGGCCGTCATCCGTTCGCCGCCCTGGTGGCCGATCGCGACGGCAAGGTCATCGCCAGCGCCGGCAACAACTCGATGCCCCCCGAAGGCGACCCGACCCAGCACGCCGAACTGGCGGCAGCGGCGCTGGCGGCCAAGCGCCTCAGCCCCCAGGCCCTGGCCGAGTGCACCCTGTACACCAGCGCCGAGCCCTGCTGCATGTGCGCCGGGGCCATCTACTGGACCGGCATTGGTCGGGTGGTCTACGCCTTGTCCGAACATGAGCTGCTGGAGTTGACCGGCGACCACCCGGAAAACCCGACCTTTTCCCTGCCGTGCCGCGAAGTGTTCGCCCGTGGGCAGCGGCAGATCCCGGTGTTCGGGCCGATGCTGGAACACGAAGCAGCCCAGGCCCATGTGGGGTTCTGGAAATGAACGGCGGAGTGTCCATCCATGTGGTGGATGTCGCCAGCGGCAAGGTGGCCGAAGGCATGGCGGTGCGGGTGCGCCGCCTGGGCGGCGAGCTGCTCTGCGCAGGGCAGATTGCCGACAACGGCCTGCTGGCCCCGCTGAGCGAGTTGGCGGACCGCTTCGAACGGGGCGTCTACGAGGTGGAGTTGGACGTGGCGGCGTTCTATCGAGCCCAGGGCCACGCCTCGCCGCACGTGCCGTTTCTCGATGTGCTGGTGTATCGCTTTGGCCTGGACGACCCGCACCAGCACTACCACCTGCCGTTCAAGCTGACGGCCTGGGGCGTCTCATGCTTTCGCGGCGCCTGACCCGGCGCTGACCTGTAGGAGCGAGCTTGCTCGCGAAGCTCTTCCAGCCGCGACATCGGTTCGGGCCGGACATGCTTCGCGGGCAAGCCCGCTCCTACCCGCGGTGGCGGGTCATTCCTGGGCGATGGACTCGATGAACTCCGAGCGTTCGTCGCTCATGCGCGCCAGGCAGTCATTGGTGGCGATGGTGTAGGCCTTGGTGCCGGGCTTGGCCGGAAAGGACTCCATCGCGCAGTCGGCGTCGCGCTGCTTCTGCCACAGTTGCTGGGCATTTTTGACCTTGGCGCTGATGTCGGCCAGTTGTCCTTTGTCGCTGCCATAGAGAGTGCCCAGGCGTTCCAGCAGGCTCTGCACGTTGTCGCCCAGCAACTGTTCGGCGGTGGTCCTGTTGTAGGTCGCGCACTCCAGGGTCTGCACGTCGTTTTCCACGCCGTCGCAGGGCGTGTTGTCGGCCTCCTCGGCCGCCTGTA
Source organism: Pseudomonas sp. MWU349 (assembly GCF_017947325.1). Classification (NCBI taxonomy): domain Bacteria; kingdom Pseudomonadati; phylum Pseudomonadota; class Gammaproteobacteria; order Pseudomonadales; family Pseudomonadaceae; genus Pseudomonas; species Pseudomonas sp. MWU349. Next base: position 642,313 of record NZ_JAFEVP010000004.1, read on the forward strand.
CGCCGGTCGTTATCAGTAACAAGGCCAGGAAGATCGGTTTCATTGCAGCGCTGCCCTCATCCAGTGACGCTTTCGTTGAAGCGGCGAATTCTGGCGCAAGCCCCGGGCAAAGAACAGAGGCCACCCATGCCCTCCGTCCGGCCCTTTGTCGGCGCTTGACGCTTTCGGCAATTCCCCTGTCGTTTTTGCACCCTGGCGCCCCGGCCCTCAAGCATATGCTGACCCCAAAGCGCCGGCAGACGATTCGGCGCATGAATCGCCAACAAGGGGACAGCCTGATGAGCCCAGCCGAATTACACGCCGACAGCATCGTTATCGACGGGCTGATCATTGCCAAGTGGAACCGCGAGCTGTTCGAGGACATGCGCAAGGGCGGCCTGACCGCGGCCAACTGCACCGTGTCGGTTTGGGAAGGTTTCCAGGCCACGGTCAACAACATTGCCGCCAGCCAGAAGCTGATACGCGAAAACAGCGACCTGGTGATGCCCGTGCGCACCACCGCGGACATTCGCAAGGCCAAGGAGCTGGGCAAGACCGGCATCCTCTTCGGCTTCCAGAACGCCCATGCCTTCGAAGACCAGATCGGCTACGTCGAGGTGTTCAAGCAGCTGGGCGTGGGCATCGTGCAGATGTGCTACAACACCCAGAACCTGGTGGGCACCGGCTGCTACGAGCGTGATGGCGGGCTCTCCGGGTTCGGCCGCGAAATCGTCGCCGAGATGAACCGCGTCGGGGTCATGTGCGACCTGTCCCACGTCGGCTCCAAGACCAGCGAGGAAGTGATCCTCGAATCCAAGAAGCCGGTCTGCTACTCCCACTGCCTGCCGTCCGGGCTCAAGGAACACCCGCGCAACAAGTCCGATGCCGAACTGAAATTCATCGCCGACCACGGCGGTTTCGTCGGCGTGACCATGTTCGCGCCGTTTTTGGCCAAGGGCATCGATTCGACCATCGACGACTACGCCGAAGCCATCGAATACACCATGAATATCGTCGGTGAAGACTCCATCGGCATCGGCACCGACTTCACCCAGGGCCATGGCCAGGACTTCTTCGAATACCTGACCCACGACAAGGGCTACGCCCGGCGCCTGACCAACTTCGGCAAGATCATCAACCCCCTGGGCATCCGCACCGTGGGCGAGTTCCCCAACCTCACCGAGACCCTACTCAAGCGCGGCCACAGCGAGCGCGTGGTGCGCAAGATCATGGGCGAGAACTGGGTCAACGTCCTCAAGGACGTCTGGGGCGAATAAGGCCACCCCCCACAGCACATTCCTGTAGCCGCTGCCGCAGGCTGCGAACAGCTCCGAAGGAGACGCGCTCTTGCGGCCCTCGGAAGGCTCTTCGAGCCTTTTCGCAGCCTGCGGCAGCGGCTACAGACGTACTTATCCACAGAATTCCGGAGTTTTGAAACATGGCCAAGATCGCCCCGCAACTGCCCATCGAAGTCGACAGCGAAACCGGTGTCTGGACCTCCGATGCCCTGCCGATGCTGTATGTGCCACGGCATTTTTTCGTCAACAACCACATGGGCATCGAAGAGGTCCTGGGGGCCGAGGCCTATGCCGAGATTCTCTACAAGGCCGGCTACAAGTCCGCCTGGCACTGGTGCGAAAAAGAAGCCGAATGCCACGGCCTGGAAGGGGTGGCGGTGTTCGAGCACTACATGAAGCGCCTGTCCCAGCGCGGCTGGGGCCTGTTCAAGATCCAGGACATCGACCTGGATAAAGGCACCGCCAGCGTCAAGCTCGAACACTCGGCGTTCGTCTACGTGTACGGCAAGGTCGGGCGCAAGGTGGACTACATGTTCACCGGCTGGTTCGCCGGTGCCATGGACCAGATCCTGGCCGCCCGTGGCAGCAAGATCCGCACCGTGGCAGAGCAGGTTTACGGTGGTTCCGAAGAAGGCCACGACGATGGCCTGTTCGTCGTCAAACCGTTGTAAGCGGAGTTAAGAAAAATGGCTTTCGAAGCGATGTTCCAGCCGATCCAGATCGGCAAACTGACCATCCGCAACCGTGTGCTGAGCACCGCGCACGCCGAGGTCTACGCCACCGACGGCGGCATGACGACTGAACGGTATGTGAAGTACTACGAGGAAAAGGCCAAGGGCGGCATCGGCCTGGCGATCTGTGGCGGTTCCTCGGTGGTGGCCATTGACAGCCCCCAGGAGTGGTGGAGCTCGGTGAACCTGTCCACCGACCGCATCATCCCGCATTTCCAGAACCTGGCCGACGCCATGCACAAGCATGGCGCCAAGATCATGATCCAGATTACCCACATGGGCCGGCGCTCGCGCTGGGACGGTTTCAACTGGCCGACCCTGATGTCGCCGTCCGGGGTGCGCGAGCCCGTGCACCGCGCCACCTGCAAGACCATCGAGCCGGAAGAGATCTGGCGGGTGATCGGCAACTACGCCCAGGCCGCGCGCCGGGCCAAGGCCGGCGGCCTTGACGGGGTGGAACTGTCGGCGGTGCACCAGCACATGATCGACCAGTTCTGGAGCCCGCGGGTCAACAAGCGCACCGACGAATGGGGCGGCACCTTCGAGAAGCGCATGCGTTTCGGCCTGGAAGTGCTCAAGGCGGTACGCGCTGAAGTGGGCGACGATTTCTGCGTGGGCATGCGCCTGTGCGGCGACGAATTCCACCCGGACGGCCTGTCCCACGAGGACATGAAGCAGATCGCCAAGTACTACGACGACACCGGCATGCTGGACTTCATCGGCGTGGTCGGCTCGGGCTGCGACACCCACAACACCCTGGCCAACGTGATCCCCAACATGAGCTTCCCGCCGGAGCCGTTCCTACACCTGGCGGCGGGCATCAAGGAAGTGGTCAAGGTCCCGGTGCTGCACGCACAGAACATCAAGGACCCGAACCAGGCCACGCGGATTCTCGAAGGCGGTTACGTCGACATGGTCGGCATGACCCGCGCCCACATGGCCGACCCGCACCTGATCGCCAAGATCAAGATGGGCCAGATCGACCAGATCAAGCAGTGCGTCGGCGCCAACTACTGCATCGACCGCCAGTACCAGGGCCTGGACGTGCTGTGCATCCAGAACGCCGCCACCTCCCGTGAGTACATGGGCGTGCCGCACATCATCGAGAAAACCACCGGCGTCAAGCGCAAGGTGGTGGTGGTCGGCGCCGGCCCTGCTGGCATGGAGGCTGCCCGCGTCGCCGCCGAACGTGGCCATGACGTGACCCTGTTCGAGAAAAAAGACGCCATTGGCGGGCAGATCACCACCGCCTCCAAGGCCCCGCAACGGGATCAGATCGCCGGCATCACCCGTTGGTATCAGCTGGAACTGGCGCGGCTGAAGGTCGACCTGCGCCTGGGCACCGCGGCGGACACCGCGACCATCCTCGACCTGCGCCCCGACGTGGTGGTGCTGGCGGTGGGCGGCCATCCGTTCATCGAGCAGAACGAGCACTGGGGCGCCGCCGAAGGGTTGGTGGTCAGCAGCTGGGACATCCTCGACGGCAAGGTGGCGCCGGGCAAGAACGTGCTGGTCTACGACACCATCTGCGAGTTCACCGGCATGTCGGTCACCGACTTCATCGCCGACAAGGGCTCGCAAGTGGAGATCGTCACCGACGACATCAAGCCGGGCATCGCCATTGGCGGTACCTCGTTCCCCACCTACTACCGCAGCCTGTACCCCAAGGAAGTGATCATGACCGGGGACCTGACCCTGGAGAAGGTCTACCGCGAGGGCGACAAGCTGGTGGCGGTGCTGGAGAACGAATACACCGGTGCCCGCGAAGAACGGGTGGTAGACCAGGTGGTGGTGGAGAACGGCGTGCGTCCCGACGAAGAACTCTACTACGGGCTCAAGGAAGGATCGCGCAACAAGGGCCAGATCGACGTCGAGGCGCTGTTCGCGATCAAGCCGCAGCCGTGCCTGAGCGAAACGGGGGAGGGCTACCTGTTGTTCCGCATCGGCGACTGCGTGTCCCAGCGCAACACCCATGCTGCGATCTACGACGCACTGCGCCTGTGCAAGGATTTCTAAGCCACTTCCTGTAGGAGCCGGCTTGCCGGCGATCGGCACTGGCGAGATACCGCGAGCTGCCTGATCGCTGGCAAGCCAGCTTCTGCAAGGCCCCAGGTCTTTGGGAGCTTCACCATGTTGAACACCCTTCTTCCCATTCTGTTGTTCGCCGCCGTCGGCCTTGCGGTCCTCGGCGCGCTGCGGCGCGTGGCCATGTGGCGCCAGGGGCGAGCCTCCAAGGTCGATCTGATCGGCGGCCTGCTGGCCATGCCCAAGCGCTACATGGTGGATCTGCACCATGTGGTGGCCCGGGACAAATACATGGCCAACACCCACGTGGCCACGGCGGGGGGCTTTGTCCTGGCTGCCGTACTGGCGATCCTGGTGCATGGTTTGGGCCTGCATAACCGCATCCTCGGCTACGCCTTGCTGTTGGCCACCACGCTGATGTTCGTCGGCGCGCTGTTTGTCGCCAAACGTCGGCGCAACCCACCGGCACGCCTGTCCAAGGGGCCGTGGATGCGCCTGCCGAAAAGCCTGCTGGCGTTTTCCGTGAGTTTCTTTGTGGTGACCCTGCCGGTGGCCGGGATCCTGCCGGAACACTTCGGTGGCTGGCTGCTGGCGGCGATCCTGGCGGTCGGTGTGCTATGGGGCGTGTCCGAGCTGTTCTTCGGCATGACCTGGGGCGGGCCGATGAAGCACGCCTTTGCTGGCGCCCTGCACCTGGCCTGGCACCGGCGCGCCGAGCGCTTCGGCGGCGGCCGCTCCACCGGCCTCAAGCCGTTGGACCTGGAAGACCCAAGCGCGCCTTTAGGGGTGGAAAAGCCCAAGGACTTCACCTGGAACCAGTTGCTGGGGTTCGACGCCTGCGTGCAGTGCGGCAAGTGCGAGGCGGCATGCCCGGCCTTCGCCGCTGGCCAGCCGCTGAACCCGAAGAAGCTGATCCAGGACATGGTGGTAGGCCTGGCCGGTGGCACCGACGCGCAGTTCGCTGGCAGCCCGTACCCTGGCAAGGCCATCGGCGAACACGGCGGCAACCCGCACCAGCCCATCGTCAACGGCCTGGTGGACGCCGAGACCCTGTGGTCCTGCACCACCTGCCGGGCCTGCGTCGAGGAATGCCCGATGATGATCGAACACGTCGATGCCATCGTCGACATGCGTCGCCATCTGACCCTGGAGAAGGGCGCCACGCCGAACAAGGGCGCCGAGGTCCTGGAAAACCTCATTGCCACCGACAACCCCGGCGGCTTCAACCCGGGCGGGCGGATGAACTGGGCGGCGGACCTGAACCTGTCCCTGCTCAGTGAAAAGCAAAGCACCGACGTGCTGTTCTGGGTCGGCGACGGCGCCTTCGACATGCGCAACCAGCGCACCCTGCGGGCCTTTGTCAAAGTGCTCAAGGCGGCCAAGGTGGACTTCGCCGTGCTCGGCCTGGAAGAGCGCGACAGCGGTGACGTGGCCCGGCGCCTGGGCGACGAAGCGACTTTCCAGCTGCTGGCCAAGCGCAACATCCAGACCCTGGCCAAGTACCGCTTCAAGCGCATCGTCACCTGCGACCCCCACAGTTTCCATGTGCTGAAGAACGAGTACGGCGCCTTCGATGGCAACTACCTGGTGCAGCACCACAGCACCTACCTGGCCGAGCTGATCGGCGCCGGTGCGCTGAACCTGGGCCAGCACAAGGGCAGCAGCGTGACCTATCACGATCCTTGCTACCTGGGTCGTTACAACGGTGAGTACGAAGCCCCTCGGGACGTACTGCGTGCCCTGGGCATCGAGATCAAGGAAATGCAGCGCTCGGGCTTCCGTTCCCGTTGCTGCGGCGGTGGCGGCGGCGCGCCGATCACCGACATTCCGGGCAAGCAACGGATTCCCGACATGCGCATGCAGGACATCCGCGAAACCGGCGCCGAGCTGGTGGCCGTGGGTTGTCCACAGTGCACGGCGATGCTCGAAGGGGTGGTGGAGCCGCGGCCGATGATCAAGGACATCGCCGAACTGGTAGCCGATGCCTTGCTCGAAGACGCCGCCCCGAGCAAAGCGCCGGCGTCGGTGAAACCTGAACCTGCGGAGGTGCACTGATGAGCGACATTATCCGCCGCGATCCCCGCGCCGAGTGGATCGCCCGCAACCGCCTGCACCCGCTGCACGCGGCCATGCAGCCGGCGCAACACAGCTGGATGGGCCCCAATGGCCTGATCCGCAAGAACCCCCACGGCATCGGTTTCATCGGCCCCAACGGCCTCAAGCGCATCGACCGCAGTGGCGCCCAGCAGGGCGGCAGCGCCAAGCGCACGGCGGCGGCCGAGGTGCAGTTGCCGCTGCATCAAGTGGCGCAGCCGGCGTTCTACATCAGCGTGGTGCCGGACATGGTCGGCGGCCGCCTGAGCAGCCACGACCGCGACCTGCTGGGCCTGGCCCGGCAGCTGGCGGGCCAGGACGGCGCGGTGCTGGCGGTGGTGTTCGGCGAGCACAAGGAATCGGCCTTCGCCACCGCGGGTGTCGACCGCCTGCTGGTGCTGCAAGGCAGTGAATTCGAAGGTTATGCACCGGAGCAACGGGTGCAGGGCCTGCGGGCTGTGGATAACCAGTTCAGCCCGCGCCACTGGCTGCTGCCCGATAGCCGCACCGGCGGTGGCGAGCTGGGCCGGCGCTTTGCAGCGGCCCTGGGGGAACGTCCGGCGACCCGGGTCTGGCAGGTCAAGGACGGGCAGTGCATCGGCCGTGCCGGCGCGGGCCTGCAGGACCTGGCGCGGCCGGTCGCGCGCTTGATCCTGGCCGCCGCCGAATGCGCGGAGCCGGTCAGCGAAACCCGCCACGAAGCCTTGCCGGTGGAGTTATCCACAAGCGTGGCCCGCAGCCTGGCGCGGATCGAGGATCTGGGCGCGGTGGCGGTGGACCCGGCGGCGATTCCCATGGCCGAGGCCGAATTCATCTTTTCCGGGGGCAACGGGGTCAAGGACTGGCCACTGTTTCACCAGACCGCCGCCGCCCTGGGCGCTACCGAAGGCGCCTCGCGGGTGGCGGTGGACGACGGTTTCATGGCCCGCGACCGGCAAGTGGGGGCCAGTGGTATCTGGGTCACCGCGCGGGTCTATGTGGCGGTGGGCATTTCCGGGGCGATCCAGCACCTGCAGGGCATCGGCGCCTGCGACAAGGTGGTGGCGATCAACCTCGACCCGGGTTGCGACATGATCAAGCGTGCCGACCTGTCGGTGATCGGCGACAGCGCGGAGATTCTCAAGGCCTTGATCGCGGCGGTAGCGGCCTACCGCAACGACGCCAAGCGCGATGCGGCTTAAGGGGACGTTATGAACAGCAATGTGATCAGCCTGGTATCGATAGGCGCGCACCCGACTTCCGGCCGCCCACGGCGCGCCGAACAGGACGCCCGCGCGGTGGAACTGGGCCTGCAACTGGCGGGGGACAAATTGCAGGTGCTGCATGCCGGCGACGTCGCCGAACCGGCGCTGCGCGCTTACCTGGGCATGGGCCTGGAACAGCTGCACGTGCTGGAGCAACCGGCGGGCGCCGATGCCCTGCCGATCCTGACCCAGTACCTGCGCGACGCGGGCGTCCAAGTGGTGCTCACTGGCAGCCAGGCGGAAACCGGCGAAGGCTCCGGCATGCTGCCGTTTTTGCTGGCGGAAAACCTCGGCTGGCCGCTGGTGGTGGGGCTGGCCCAGATCGAGTCCCTGGCCGATGGCGTGGCCCATGTCCTGCAAGCCTTGCCCCGCGGCCAGCGACGCCGGCTCAAGGTGCGCCTGCCCTTCCTCGCCACTGTGGATAACGCCGCACCCAAGCCGCGCCAGAGCGCCTACGGCCCGGCGCGTCGTGGTGTGCTGCAGGCCGATCAGGTCGTGGTGGTGGAGGACGAGTTGTTCACAGGCTCCAGCCTGCAACCGGCCAAGCCGCGACCCAAGCGCCTGAAAGTGATCAAGGCCAAGAGCGGCGCCGACCGCATGAAAGCCGCTACCGCCAAGGCCAGCGGTGGCACCGGCCAGGTACTCAAGGGCGTCAGCCCTGAGGCGGGTGCCGAAGCCATCCTCAAATTGCTCATCGAAGAAGGCGTAGTGCGCTGACCTCAGGGTTATACACAACCCCTGGCACCGCTGTTCGCTGGCAAGCCAGCTCCTACGGGGAAATGCACCCATGCCTTGTAGGAGCCGGCTTGCCGGCGAAGAGGCCAGCGCGGTTTTGCACAAATCCCGGGTATCGCCGTGCGCTGGTCAGCCAGTGCCCCCAAGGGGAAATACACCCATGCCCTGTAGGAGCCGGCTTGCCGGCGAAGAGGCCAGCGCGGTTTTGCACAAGTCCCGGGTATCGCCGTGCGCTGGTCAGCCAGTGCCCCCAAGGGGAAATACACCCATGCCTTGTAGGAGCCGGCTTGCCGGCGAAGAGGCCAGCACGGTTTTGCACAATTTCCGGCCATCTTTCGCGACAGGGGCTGGGGTTACTCACAATCCCTGTGTGCGGACCTGTGGATAAGGTGTTCGCGCCTCGCTCCAGCCCTTGTGCAGCAGGCCCTGGCGCCGCCTGTACGATTTTTGATCAGGCTAAGTCGGCGTTTTTTATGGCGTTTTTTCTATGATGGGAAAATGCTCAGGCAGACTTTTGCACAGCAGTTGCCCCCAAAGTCTGTTGGCGCTTCTGTGGATAAGATGTTCGCTTAGCGCTGTATCCCTTGCAGAACGGGGCTTTCAAGCTTTTGTTCAAAAAATGACCAAATGCGGGTTTTTCCGCTGAATATCCTGGCGTACCCCCGATAATGCGCGGCTTTTGGCGGTTTTCCACAGTGCATGACTCGTGCACCCGAGTTGCCCCCAAAGTCTGTTGGCCGTTCTGTGGATAAGGTGTTCGCCTTCCTCTGGAGCCCTATGAATACGTGGCTTTGATGGCTGTGTTCAAAAAATGATCAATGTCTTGTAAAACAGCACTTTCTACATAAGTCACGGATTTTATTGCCATTGCCCGGCGAAATATCCCCAAGCCAGAAGAACTTGCCCACAGTTGCTGTGGGCCAAGGTGTGGATAAGATGTTCGTCGAAGGCTGCACCCCTTGTAATCCATGGCTTGCACGGCAATAGATCAAATTTCATACAGTTCTAATGGCTGCCTTCACACTGGCAAGTGGCCTGTCTTCACTGATGCCACAAGGACCTGGCAGTGACTTATCCACATCCGGTTTCCGGGAGCTCAGGCAATGGACTGTCGTTTATCACAGGCTTCTGGGACCCGCGCCTCTCTCCCTCGACGCAACCGCCGCCGCGCCACCAACCCGCGCGCCCGCCTATAGCTGCACCCCCGGGCTGCCGCCGGTTGGCACTTTTTCCACAGTTTGTGTTTCCCTGGCCAAGCTCCAGGCCAACCAGAAGTCCGCGGACTTTCTCAAGCAGAAGGCGCGTTTCTACAAGCCGCCGATCAACGTGACCGTCATCGGCGAGAACGGCGCGGTCAGTTGGCCTTTGTAGCCGCTGCCGAGCCCGAGAGGCTGCGATAAGGTCCGCAGGACCTTGCTTGAGGTTTTCCGCCGGACCTCAGGCGCGCTCAAGATCGCTGCGCCTGCTGCGTCGGAATGCCGCCCAAACCGTTGGCAGCCTGGGGCAGCGGCTACACAAGCCTTGTAGCCGCTGCGGTGCTTGCAGTATCAGCCGGTGACCGGAACACCCTTGAGGTAAGGCGCCGGTTCCGCCCCCAGGTTGCTCAGCATGCGCTCGCTGTACCAGTCGACGAAGTTGACCACGCCGAACTCGTAGGTCTTGGAGTACGGGCCGGGCTGGTAGGCGGTGGAGTTGATACCGCGCTGGTTCTCTTCCGCCAGGCGCCGGTCCTGGGCGTTGGTGGCGTCCCACACCTGGCGCATGCGCTCGACGTCGTAGTCCACGCCTTCCACGGCGTCCTTGTGCACGATCCACTTGGTGGTGACGATGGTTTCCTGGGCGCTGATGGGCCACACGGTGAACACGATGATGTGGTCGCCCATGCAGTGGTTCCACGAGTGGGGCAGGTGCAGGATGCGCATCGAGCCCAGGTCCGGGTTCTTGATCCGGCCCATGAGTTTGGCGCAGCCCTGCTTGCCGTCCATGGTCATGGACACGGTGCCCTTGAGCAACGGCATGCGCACGATGCGGTTGCGCAGGCCGAAGCTGGCATGGGCGTAAGGGATCTTCTCGGCTTCCCAGGCGGCGGCGGAAGCGGCCACGTGGTCCTTGAACGCCTGGTCGGCCCGCGGGTCGGTGACGTCGTCCCATTCCAGCAGGGTTTTCAGCAATTCGGGGTGCGAGCCGCCGCAGTGGTAGCACTCGCGGTTGTTCTCCAGCACCAGCTTCCAGTTGGCCTTTTCATGCAAGGTGGTCTGCACCGCCACCTTGGTGTTCTCCATGTCGTAGGGCTCCATGTAATGGGCCAGGGTCGCCAGGAAGTCGTCGATGGCCGGCGGGTTCTCCGCCAGGGAGATGAAGATGTAGCCGCCGGCGGTCTTCACGTTCACCGGTTTCAGGCCGTATTGCTTCATGTCGAAGTCGGCGCCCATTTCGGTGCCGGCGAACAGCAGGCGCCCGTCCAGTTCGTAGGTCCACTGGTGGTAATGACAGACCAGCTTGGCCACCTTGCCCTTGTCGCTGGTGCACAGCCGCGAGCCGCGGTGGCGGCAGACGTTGTGGAAGGCGTGGACCACGCCGTCGGCGCCGCGGATGACGATGATCGGGTTCTTGCCGATCTGCAGGGTGATGTAGTTGCCCTTGGTGGGGATCTCGCAGGTCATGCCGGCGATCAGCCATTCCTTCTGGAAGATCTCCTGCATGTCGATATCGAACAGCCTTTCATCGCAGTAGAACGGCTGCGGCAGGGAAAAGGTCCGCTCACGTTCCTGCAGCATCTGTGCAGTGGCCTTGCGTGCAGGTTCCAGCGGATCGCCCAAGCTCAGGGTTGCGGTGACGTCCATCGTTCAAGTCCTCATGGCCGTTCAGTGCGGCCGGCGAATTAATTAGTGGCTACGGTGGGTGCTACGCAAGTCACGAAAAAAACGGCTGTTGTCGTTGAGGCGAGTGTGGGTCCGCAGACGCCAAGAACCTTATCCATGGGCGACATGGCCCAATCTGTTCCCGACGCGCCAGCCCCGGCAGCTGGGGGCTGGTCGCGATAAGCATGTGAATGTCGCAGATAGGTAAATGGGCGCGAGAAGCCTTACGCAGAATCGCTGACAAGACGCCGACCGTCGGCCGTGGAGAACAGCATGTCCAACACCTTCCTCAACCCGGTAACCACCCAGACCTGGGCCAATGGCCGTCACATCGTCCGTTGCGTCAAAGTCATCCAGGAAACCTGGGACGTGCGGACCTTCTGCTTCATGGCCGACCAGCCGATCATGTTCTTCTTCAAACCGGGGCAGTTCGTCACCCTGGAGCTGGAGATCGAGGGCCAGCCGGTGATGCGTTCCTACACCATCTCCAGCTCGCCCTCGGTGCCCTACAGCTTCTCGGTGACCATCAAGCGCGTGCCCGGCGGCAAGGTCTCCAACTGGCTGCACGACACCCTGCACGAAGGCCAGGAACTGGCGGTGCACGGGCCGGTGGGGCTGTTCAACGCCATCGACTTTCCGGCGCCGAAGATCCTCTACCTCAGCGGCGGGGTCGGCATTACCCCGGTGATGTCCATGGCGCGCTGGTTCTACGACACCAACGCCAACGTCGACATGGTGTTCATCCACAGCGCCCGTTCCCCCAAGGACATCATTTACCACCGCGAGCTGGAGCACATGGCCTCGCGGATCGACAACTTCAGCCTGCACCTGATCTGCGAGAAACACGGCCTGGGCGAGCCCTGGGCCGGCTATCGCGGTTACCTGAACCACAAGATGCTGGAGCTGATGGCCCCGGACTTTCTCGAACGGGAAGTGTTCTGCTGCGGGCCGACGCCCTACATGAACGCGGTCAAGCGCCTGCTGGAGGCCGCCGGTTTCGACATGGCGCGCTACCACGAGGAATCCTTCGGCGCGACCCCGCCCGAAGCCCGGGCCGACGCCGTGGAACACGCCGAACAGGCGGCCGAGGCGCCGGAGCCGGACCTGGCGGATCTGCATCAGGTGGAGTTCACCGCTTCGGGCAAGAGCATCCGCGTGGCCCCCGGGGAAACCGTGCACGCGGCGGCGGCCAAGCTTGGCCTGATGATTCCCAAGGCCTGCGGCATGGGCATCTGCGGCACCTGCAAGGTACTCAAGCTGGGGGGCGAAGTGGTGATGGAACACAACGGCGGGATCACCGAGGAAGACGAAGCCGAAGGCTACATCCTGTCCTGCTGCAGCGTGCCCAAGGGCGACGTGCGGGTGGAGTTCTGATCGCCGGCAAGCCGGCTCCTACATCCGTGCTGTAGGAGCTGGCTTGCCAGCGAGCAGCTGCAACCTGATCCACCGTTTACTGATACAACGCCGGGCGCCGATCCAGGTGCACATGGTTATGTTCACTGATGGACTTGTGCCAGGCCTGGGTCAGGTCCAGCTCCGCCAGCAGCAACTGCTCGGTGCGTTCCCGATCCTTGCCCGCCAGCGGATAACCGTCGGCATCGACAAGGGTCGAGCCGCCGACCCAGTTCACCCCGCGTTCCTCGCCGCAGCGGTCGCAGGCGGCGATGAACATCCGATTGACCGCCGCATTGGCCTGTACCCGGACCATCTCCGCCGGCCGTTCGCCGAGCGGGCGCGGGCCGTCCGGCCAGTTCACCGGGGCGCACAGCAGGGCCGCGCCGGCCAGGGCCGGCAGGCGCACCCACTCGGGAAACTCCAGGTCGTAGCAGATCATCATGGCGATCGGCCCGAAGCGGGTCGCTACCACCGGCGGCGGTTCGTCGCCGGGGGTGAAGATCAGGTTTTCCCGATCCCACAGATGGGCCTTGCGGTACAGCGTCAGCCTGCCTTCGGGTTCGACCAGCGCCGCGCTGTTGGCCACACGCTCCTGGTCCAGGCGCTCGCAGAAGCCGCCGACGATCACCACCTGCAGCTCCTCGGCCAGGGTTTTCCACAGGCTCAGGGTCGGCCCGTCGAGGCTTTCCGAGAGTGCCAGGGCTTCATTGCGGTCGCTGAACACGTAGCCGCTCTGCACCAGTTCCGGCAGCACCACCACCTGGGCGCCGCGGGCGGCGGCCTGGCGTATCGCCTCGGCGCCCAGGGCGAGGTTGTACTTAAGGTCGCCGATGCGCGGGGCCACTTGCTGGCAGGCCACCTTGAGGGATGCCTGAGGAATCATTGCGCGCCTCCTTCCAGTTGCTGCTCGCTGGCCTGGATGGCCAGGCGCTCCGCGTCCAGGTCCAGGTTGCGGGTCAGCGCCCAATAGACCAGCGCAGCCACGGCAAGGCCAACCACGAAGGCAATGTCGGCACCGCCCAGGGCCTGGGACAGCGGGCCCTGGAAGAAACTCAGGGACATGAACGGCACCATCGCCAGCAGGCCGAGGAAATACGCCAGCAGCCCGGCGCTGGACCAGCGGCCATAGATCCCGGCGGGATTGAAGATGTGGCTGATGGCGTAGTGGCCTTTGCGCACCAGGTAGAAGTCCGCCAGGTTGACCGCGGTCCAGGGCACCAGGAAATACAGCATCAGCAGGACAAAGGTGTTGAAGCTGCCCAGGTAGCTCTCGGGGATGTTCATGGCGATCAGGAAGATCACCACCGCCACCAGCAGGATGCCGGTCACCCGACTCTTGAGCGTGGGCTGGATCGACTTGAAGCCGTCGATGGCGCTGATGCCGGTGAGCATGGCGCCGTAGCAGTTGACCGCCATGATGCCCACCAGCGCCGGCACTGCGATCAGTACGGTGAAGGTGCCGAAGCCTGGGATCACCCGGTTGCCCACTTCGCGCACGCTGGCGATGGCATCGGGGGAGGGCAGGGCCGAGGCCAGGAATGCCCCCAGGGACATCAGCCACAGGGCCGAACCGGCGGCGCCCAGGTAGGTCCAGAAGATCACCTGGCGCGACGGCGTCTTGTGCGGCAGGTAGCGCGAGTAGTCGGAGACGTACACCGAATAGCTGATCTGGTAGCCGGCGGCGGCTGACAGCTGGATCAGGAACGCCGACCAGGAGAACTGCGGGGCGGCCAGGGCCGAGTCGGCCTGCAGGGTCAGCAGGGCACTGACGGTGAGCACCGCGAACACGCTGATCATTACGTAGGTCAGCCAGCGCTGCACGGTGTGCAGCAGGTCATGGCCGACCACCGCGATCAGCACCGCCACGGCGATCATCAGGGTGTACCAGGGCGCCCGTGCGCCGGGAATCACGGTGTTGATGGCATCGGTGGCGAGAATCACGTTGAACACGTTGAAGCCGATGTAGACGAACACCACGGCGGTGAACGGCACGATGGCGCCGCGCAGGCCGAACTGGGCGCGGGACTGGATCATCTGCGGCAGCCCCATGCGCGGGCCCTGGTTGGCGTGGAAGGCCATGCAGAAGGTGCCCAGGCAGACGCCGATGACGATCGCCAGGATGGCGTATTGCAGAGCGAGGCCCAGGGCTGCGCCGGTGAAACCGGTGACCATGGTGGTGAGCACGAAGTTGCCGGTGAACCAGAAGGGGCCCTGGTGCCAGACCTTGCCGTGGCGTTCATCGCGGGGCACGTAGTCGATGGAGCGGGTTTCGATCTTCAGGCCAGGAGACTGGGCCTTTTCGGTGACGCAAGACTGAGTCGTCATGGGTGGAGCCTTTGTTTTTATAGGTCGACCCCGGAGTCTCGGATAAAGGCGGCGGATGTTGAATCAGCAGGGGCAAATAATCAGTTCAGGAATTTGTGAACTGATGGAGGGTGTGTGCTTGACGGGCCTCTTCGCTGGCAAGCCAGCTCCTACGGAGCGGTAGGTGCGCTGGCCATTGTAGGAGCCGGCTGCCGGCGAAGGCGTCGGTGAGCGCGGCGCCCGGGTTGCGGGCCTCTTCGCTGGCAAGCCAGCTCCTACGGAGCGGGAAGTGCGCTGGCCGTTGTAGGAGCCGGCTTGCCGGCGAAGGCGGCGGGAGCGGCGCTTGGGTTGCGGGCCTCTTCGCTGGCAAGCCAGCTCCTACAGGCGGGGTGGGGGTCAGGCGCTCATCACGGTGCGGATGTCCGCCGCCAGTTCGCGCACGCGGTCTTCCTCGGTGTCCCAGGAGCACATGAAGCGCGCGCCACCCTTGCCGATGAAGGTGTAGAAGCGCCAGCCCTTGGCCGTCAGCGCGGCAATGGCCGGTTCCGAGAGTTGCAGGAACACGCCGTTGGCCTGCACCGGGAACATCAATTCCACGCCAGGGATATCGGCCACCAGTTGGGCCAGCAGCTGCGCGCAGTGGTTGGCGTGGCGGGCGTGCTTGAGCCAGGCGTCGTTTTCCAGGAGGCCGACCCAGGGCGCGGAGAGAAAGCGCATTTTCGAAGCCAGTTGGCCAGCCTGCTTGCAGCGGTAGTCGAAGTCTTCCGCCAGCTTGTGGTTGAAGAACAGGATCGCTTCACCCACCGCCATGCCGTTTTTCGTGCCGCCAAAGCACAGCACGTCCACGCCGGCCTTCCAGGTCAGTTCCGCCGGGGTGCAGCCGAGGAAGGCGCAGGCATTGGAGAAGCGCGCGCCGTCCATGTGCAGGTTCAGCCCCAGTTCCTTGCAGGTGGCGCTGATGGCGCGCACTTCTTCCGGGGTGTAGACACTGCCCACTTCGGTGGCCTGGGTCAGGGTGACCACCCGCGGCTTGGGATAGTGGATGTCCTGGCGCTTGAGGGCGATCTCGCGGATCGATTCCGGGGTCAGCTTGCCGTTCTGGGTGCCGGCGATCAGCAGCTTGGAGCCGTTGGAGAAGAATTCCGGGGCGCCGCACTCGTCGGTTTCGACGTGGGCGGTTTCCGAGCAGATTACGCTGTGGTAACTCTGGCACAGCGACGACAGGGCCAGGGAGTTGGCGGCGGTGCCGTTGAAGGCGAAGAACACTTCGCAGTCGGTTTCGAACAGTTTGCGGAAATGATCCGAGGCGCGAGCGGTCCACTGGTCGTCGCCGTAAGCGCGCTCGTGGCCGTGGTTGGCCTGCTCCATGGCGGCCCAGGCTTCGGGGCAGATGCCGGAGTAGTTGTCGCTGGCGAATTGTTGGCTCTTGTCGGTCATGGCCGGCTCCGTGGTCGATGATGGTGCGCACTTTAACCAAGAATAATGGCCCAGCACACGCTCTGTTTATGCCGGAATAATGCATGGCCCATAAGGATTTATGCGTGACGCGATGCTGAAACCCGACACTGCCCGGCGCGACGGGGCGCTGGATGCGCTGAAATGGCTGGCGCTGCTGAGCATGGTCCTCGATCACCTGCGTTATGTGGGCCTGAGCCTGGACTGGCTTTACGTACCCGGGCGCCTGGCGTTTCCCTGGTTCTGCCTGGCCATGGCGGTGAACCTGACCCGGGCCAGGGATCGAATCGACCGCCGGCCCGGCCCATGGCGCTACCTGGGCTGGCTGCTGCTGTTCAGCCTGCTGAGCGAGATTCCCTATCGCCTGTTCATTCCCGACCCCGATACCTTGAATGTGCTGCCCACCCTGGCCCTGGGCCTGCTGGTGGCTCGCGGCTGGCAACGGCGCAGGGGCCTGGACCTGGGGCTTGGCCTGCTGGCCTTGCTGCTGGCGGTGGTTTTCAGCGAGCGGCTGATGTTCGGCGCCTTCGGGGTGTTGCTGCCGCTGGCCCTGGTACTGGTGCTGCGCCGGCCCTGGTATTTCAGCCTGCTGCCTGGGGCGCTGTGCCTGGCGGCCAATCAATG
Source organism: Pseudomonas sp. MWU349 (assembly GCF_017947325.1). Lineage (NCBI taxonomy): Bacteria > Pseudomonadati > Pseudomonadota > Gammaproteobacteria > Pseudomonadales > Pseudomonadaceae > Pseudomonas > Pseudomonas sp. MWU349. The sequence continues at coordinate 659,058 of NZ_JAFEVP010000004.1, forward strand.
GGAAACCTTGTTCCCGGCGGCGCGCCTGGGCAATCAGGTGGCGACCTGCGGTATTGCCGCTTGTCTGCTGGCGCCGTGGCTGGGGCTGATGCTGCTGCGGGGGTTGCGTGGCAGGTCGGTGCCGGCCATGCGCCGCTGGGCCTACCTGCTGTACCCGGCGCACTTTCTCCTGCTGCTGGCCCTGCGCGCAGCCCTGTAGGAGCCGGCTTGCCGGCGAAGGCGCCCGTGAGGATTTGCGCCTGGCTTGCGGGCCTCGTCGCTGGCAAGCCAGCTCCTACGGTAGAGGGCGTTGCGTTGCGGGGGAGGGACAGGCCCGACCCAGAGCCGTTGGCGGGTGGTGCGGGCAGGCATTTATCTTCGCGCGCCAGGGCATGTCGTAAACGCACCTTTGCGTGGCGTCCATAGGCATTTGAGTTCCCCTTCCCGGTCATACCATCGCATCCAAAGGGCGTAGCTGTAAGGCTCGCCTCACCGAGACGAAAGGCGCACCGCCGCCGCTGGGAGAGACGTGATGTTCAGCAAGCAAGACCAGATCCAGGGTTACGACGATGCACTGCTGGCGGCCATCAATGCCGAGGAACAACGCCAGGAAGATCACATCGAGCTGATCGCGTCGGAAAACTACACCAGCAAGCGGGTGATGCAGGCGCAAGGCAGTGGGCTGACCAACAAGTACGCCGAAGGCTATCCGGGCAAGCGCTACTACGGTGGCTGCGAGCACGTGGACAAGGTCGAGGCCCTGGCCATCGAGCGTGCCAAGCAGCTGTTCGGCGCCGACTACGCCAACGTCCAGCCGCACTCCGGTTCTTCGGCCAACAGCGCGGTGTACCTGGCCCTGCTGCAGGCCGGCGATACCATCCTCGGCATGAGCCTGGCCCATGGCGGTCACTTGACCCACGGCGCCAAGGTGTCGTCCTCGGGCAAGCTGTACAACGCGGTGCAATACGGCATCGACACCCGCACCGGGCTGATCGACTACGACGAAGTCGAGCGCCTGGCCGTGGAACACAAGCCGAAGATGATCGTCGCCGGCTTCTCGGCCTACTCCAAGACCCTGGACTTCCCGCGCTTCCGGCAGATCGCCGACAAGGTCGGGGCGCTGCTGTTCGTCGACATGGCCCACGTCGCCGGGCTGGTGGCCGCCGGGCTGTATCCCAACCCGCTGCCCTATGCCGACGTGGTCACCACCACCACCCATAAGACCCTGCGCGGTCCCCGTGGCGGCCTGATCCTGGCCAAGGCCAACGAAGAGATCGAGAAGAAACTCAACGCCGCGGTATTCCCCGGCGCCCAGGGCGGTCCGCTGATGCACGTGATCGCGGCCAAGGCGGTGTGCTTCAAGGAAGCGCTGGAACCTGGCTTCAAGGCTTACCAGCAACAGGTGATCGACAACGCCCAGGCCATGGCCGGCGTATTTATCAAACGCGGCTACGATGTAGTGTCCGGCGGCACCGACAACCACCTGTTCCTGGTCAGCCTGATTCGCCAGGGCCTGACCGGCAAGGATGCCGACGCCGCCCTGGGCCGCGCCCACATCACCGTGAACAAGAACGCCGTGCCCAACGACCCGCAGTCGCCGTTTGTCACCTCCGGCCTGCGCATCGGCACACCGGCGGTCACCACTCGCGGATTCAAGGTCACCCAGTGCACTGAACTGGCCGGTTGGATCTGCGACATCCTCGACCACCTCGGCGATGCCGACGTCGAGGCCAATGTCGCGCGCCAGGTGGCAGCCCTGTGCGCTGATTTCCCGGTTTACCGCTGAGAGCCGCAACTGGAGCAATGACTATGCAACGCTATTCGGGCTTCGGCCTCTTCAAGCACTCTCTCAGCCACCATGAAAACTGGCAGCGCATGTGGCGCACGCCGACCCCGAAGAAGGTCTACGACGTGGTCATCGTCGGCGGTGGCGGGCATGGCCTGGCCACCGCCTACTACCTGGCCAAGGAACACGGCATCACCAATGTCGCGGTGGTGGAAAAGGGCTGGCTGGGCGGCGGCAACACCGCGCGCAACACCACCATCGTGCGTTCCAACTACCTGTGGGACGAGTCGGCGCAGCTCTACGAACACGCCATGAAGCTGTGGGAAGGCCTGTCCCAGGACCTCAACTACAACGTGATGTTTTCCCAGCGCGGGGTCTACAACCTGTGCCACACCCTGCAGGACATCCGTGATTCCGAGCGCCGGGTCAGCGCCAACCGCCTCAACGGCATCGACGGCGAATTGCTCAACACCCAGCAGGTGGCGGACGAGATTCCCTACCTGGATTGCTCGAAAAACACTCGCTACCCGGTGCTCGGCGCCACGGTCCAGCGCCGTGGCGGCGTGGCCCGTCACGACGCCGTGGCCTGGGGCTTTGCTCGCGCCGCCGACGCCCTGGGCGTGGACCTGATCCAGCAGACCGAAGTCATCGGTTTTCGCAAGGAAAATGGCGTGTGCATGGGCGTCGAAACCAACAAGGGCTTTATCGGCGCCAAGCGCGTCGGCGTGGTCACCGCCGGTAACTCCGGGCACATGGCCAAGCTCGCGGGCTTCCGCCTGCCGATCGAATCCCACCCGCTGCAAGCGCTGGTGTCGGAACCGATCAAACCGATCATCGACAGCGTGATCATGTCCAACGCGGTGCACGGCTACATCAGCCAGTCGGACAAGGGCGACCTGGTGATCGGTGCCGGTATCGACGGCTGGGTCGGCTACGGCCAGCGCGGCTCCTACCCGGTGATCGAGCACACCATCCAGGCCATCGTCGAGATGTTCCCGATCCTTTCCCGGGTGCGCATGAACCGCCAGTGGGGCGGCATCGTCGACACCAGCCCGGACGCCTGCCCGATCATTTCCAAGACCCCGGTGCCGAACATGTTCTTCAACTGCGGTTGGGGCACCGGCGGCTTCAAGGCCACCCCGGGCTCGGGCAACGTGTTTGCCGCGAGCCTGGCCAAGGGCGAGATGCATCCATTGGCCGCCCCTTTCTCCATCGACCGTTTCCACAACGGCGCGCTGATCGACGAACACGGCGCTGCTGCGGTCGCCCACTAAAAGGACAACTCCCTATGTTGCATATCTTCTGTCCTCACTGCGGCGAGCTGCGCTCCGAAGAGGAATTCCATTCGTCCGGCCAGGCCCATATTCCACGGCCCCTGGACCCCAACGCCTGCACCGACGAGGAGTGGGGCGACTACATGTTCTTTCGCGATAACCCTCGCGGCCTGCACCACGAGTTGTGGATCCACGCCGCCGGTTGCCGCCAGTACTTCAACGCCACCCGCGACACCGTCACCTACGAAATCCTTGAGACCTACAAGATCGGCACCAAGCCGCAATTCACCGCCAAGGCTGCTGGAGAGAAGGTATGAGCCAGACCAATCGCCTGTCCAACGGCGGACGCATCGACCGCAACAAGGTCCTGACCTTCACCTTCAACGGCCAGAGCTACAAGGGGTTTGAGGGCGACACCCTGGCCTCGGCGCTGCTGGCCAACGGCGTGGACATCATCGGTCGCAGCTTCAAGTACTCCCGGCCTCGGGGCATCTTCGCCGCAGGCTGCGAGGAGCCCAACGCGGTGCTGCAGATCGGCGCCACCGAAGCCACCCAGATCCCCAACGTGCGCGCCACCCAACAGGCGCTGTACCAGGGCCTGGTGGCCACCAGCACCAACGGCTGGCCCAGCGTCAACAACGACATGATGGGGATTCTCGGCAAGGTCGGCGGCAAGCTGATGCCGCCGGGTTTCTACTACAAGACCTTCATGTACCCGCAGTCGTTCTGGATGACCTACGAGAAGTACATCCGCAAGGCCGCGGGCCTGGGCCGTTCGCCCACCGAGAACGATCCGGACACTTACGACAACATGAACCAGCACTGCGACGTGCTGATCGTCGGCGCCGGCCCCGCCGGTCTTGCGGCTGCGCTGGCCGCTGCCCGCAGTGGCGCCCGGGTGATCCTGGCCGATGAGCAGGAAGAGTTCGGCGGCAGCCTGCTGGACAGCCGCGAAAGCCTGGACGGCAAGCCGGCGGTGGAGTGGGTGGCCAGTGTGGTCGCCGAGCTCAAGTCGCTGCCGGACGTGTTGCTGCTGCCACGGGCCACGGTCAACGGCTACCACGACCATAACTTCCTGACCATTCACGAGCGCCTCACCGATCACCTCGGCGACCGCGCGCCCATCGGCCAGGTACGCCAGCGTATCCACCGGGTCCGTGCCAAGCGCGTGGTGCTGGCCACCGGCGCCCACGAGCGGCCGCTGGTCTACGGCAACAACGACGTGCCGGGCAACATGCTGGCCGGTGCCGTCTCCACCTACGTGCGCCGCTACGGCGTGGCCCCGGGCAAGAAGCTGGTGCTGTCCACCAACAACGACCACGCCTACCGCGTGGCGCTGGACTGGCTCGACGCCAGCCTGCAAGTGGTGGCCATCGCCGATGCGCGGCACAACCCCCGCGGCGCCTTGGTGGAGGAAGCCCGGGCCAAGGGCATTCGCATCCTCACCTCCAGCGCGGTGATCGAGGCCCGTGGCAGCAAGCACGTGACCGGCGCCCGCGTAGCGGCCATCGACGTCAAGGCACACAAGGTCACCAGCCCCGGCGAATGGCTCGACTGCGACCTGATCGCCAGCTCCGGTGGCTACAGCCCGGTGGTGCACCTGGCCTCGCACCTGGGCGGCAAGCCGGTGTGGCGTGAAGACATTCTCGGTTTCGTGCCCGGTGAAGCGCCGCAGAAACGTGTGTGTGTCGGTGGTATCAATGGCGTCTACAGCCTCGGCGATACCCTGGCCGACGGTTTCGAAGGCGGTGTGCGCGCCGCCAGCGAAGCCGGTTTCCAGGCCGTGGAGGGCGTTCTGCCCAAGGCCCTGGCCCGTCTTGAAGAACCGACCCTGGCGCTGTTCCAGGTGCCCCACGAAAAAGGCACCGCACGGGCGCCGAAGCAATTCGTCGACCTGCAGAACGACGTCACTGCGGCCGCCATCGAACTGGCGACCCGCGAGGGCTTCGAGTCGGTGGAACACGTCAAGCGCTACACCGCCCTGGGCTTCGGCACCGATCAGGGCAAGCTGGGCAACGTCAACGGCCTGGCCATCGCCGCCCGTTCGCTGAACGTCAGCATCCCGCAGATGGGCACCACCATGTTCCGCCCGAACTACACGCCGATCACCTTCGGCGCCGTGGCCGGCCGGCACTGCGGGCACATCTTCGAGCCGGTGCGCTTCACCGCGCTGCATGCCTGGCATGTGAAGAATGGCGCCGAGTTCGAGGACGTCGGCCAGTGGAAGCGCCCCTGGTACTTCCCGAAAAACGGCGAAGATATGCATGCCGCGGTCAAGCGTGAATGCCTGGCGGTGCGTGAAAGCGTCGGCCTGCTGGACGCCTCGACCCTGGGCAAGATCGACATCCAGGGCCCGGACGCCCGCGAGTTCCTCAACCGCATCTACACCAACGCCTGGACCAAGCTCGACGTGGGCAAGGCCCGCTACGGCCTGATGTGCAAGGAAGACGGCATGGTCTTCGACGACGGCGTCACCGCCTGTCTGGCCGACAACCACTTCCTGATGACCACCACCACCGGCGGCGCGGCTCGCGTGCTGCAGTGGCTGGAGATCTACCAGCAGACCGAATGGCCGGACCTCAAGGTGTACTTCACCTCGGTCACCGACCACTGGGCCACCATGACCCTGTCCGGGCCCAACAGCCGCAAGCTGCTGAGCGAAGTCACCGACATCGACCTGGACAAGGACGGCTTCCCGTTCATGACCTGGAAGGAAGGCCTGGTGGGCGGCGTGCCGGCGCGGGTGTTCCGCATCTCGTTCACCGGCGAGCTGTCCTACGAGGTCAACGTCCAGGCCGACTACGCCATGGGCGTGCTGGAGCAGATCGTCGAGGCCGGCAAGAAGTACAACCTGACCCCCTACGGCACCGAAACCATGCACGTGCTGCGGGCCGAGAAGGGCTTCATCATCGTCGGCCAGGACACCGACGGCTCGATGACCCCGGACGACCTGAACATGGGCTGGTGCGTGGGCCGGACCAAGCCGTTCTCGTGGATCGGCTGGCGCGGCATGAACCGTGAAGACTGCGTGCGCGAGCAGCGCAAGCAACTGGTGGGCCTCAAGCCGATCGACCCGACCCAGTGGCTGCCGGAAGGCGCGCAACTGGTGTTCAACCCCAAGCAGGCGATCCCGATGAGCATGGTCGGTCACGTGACCTCCAGCTATGCCCACAACTCCCTGGGTTATTCCTTTGCCCTGGGCGTGGTCAAGGGCGGCCTCCAGCGCCTGGGCGAGCGGGTCTTCGCGCCGTTGGCCGATGGCCGGGTGATCGAGGCGGAAATCGTTTCCTCGGTGTTCTTCGACCCCAAGGGCGACCGCCAGAACATCTAAGGCACAACACGCTCATGTAGGAGCTGGCTTGCCAGCGAAGGCGGCCGCAAGGCTGCCACAAGGCCCAAGGGCCTCTTCGCCGGCAAGCCGGCTCCTACAGGGCGTTATCAACAGAATTCAGGACAGGTGCTCTATGACCGCAGTCAACGTTTACCAACAGCGCCCCACCACCGGGGCCAAGGCCGAGTCGCCCCTGCATCACGCCGACCTGCCGAGCCTGGTGGGCAAGGGCCGCAAGAACGCCGGGGTGATCCTGCGCGAGAAAAAGCTCCTCGGCCATCTGACGATCCGTGGCGACGGCCACGACCCGGCCTTTGCCGCCGGCGTGCACAAAGCCCTGGGCATCGAGTTGCCGGGTGCCCTGAGCGTGGTGGTCAAGGGTGAAACCAGCCTGCAATGGCTGGGCCCGGATGAGTGGCTGCTGATCGTGCCCAGCGGCGAAGAGTTCGCCGCCGAGCAGAACCTGCGCGCCGCCCTGGGCGACCTGCATATCCAGATCGTCAACGTCAGCGGCGGCCAGCAGATTCTTGAACTGTCCGGCCCCAACGTGCGCCAAGTGCTGATGAAGTCCACCAGCTACGACGTGCACCCCAACAACTTCCCGGTGGGCAAGGCGGTGGGCACGGTGTTCGCCAAGTCGCAACTGGTGATCCGCCGTACCGGCGAAGACACCTGGGAGCTACTGGTGCGTCGTAGCTTCTCCGATTACTGGTGGATGTGGCTGCAGGATGCCGCGGCCGAATATGGCCTGAGTGTCCAGGCCTGAACCCTGCCTGGCCTGGTAGGAGCGAGCTTGCTCGCGAACTCGCGAAGAATGGATTCCCGGAAGACCACAGCGCCCTTGGATTTTTCGCGAGCAAGCTCGCTCCTACAGAGAATCGACCGCGCTGCGGTTGCCCTAACGAACAGGAGTTATCCCGCATGAGCCGCGCCCCCGATACCTGGATTCTCACCGCCGACTGCCCCAGCGTGCTCGGCACGGTGGACGCGGTGACCCGCTTTCTGTTCGAGCAGGGCTGCTACGTCACCGAGCACCATTCCTTCGATGACCGGCTCTCGGGGCGCTTCTTCATCCGTGTGGAGTTCCGCCAGCCCGACGGCCTCGACGAACAGGGTTTCCGTCAGGGGCTGGCCGAGCGCGCCAAAGCCTTCGCGATGAACTTCGAGCTGACCGCGCCCAACTACCGGCCGAAGGTGGTGATCATGGTTTCCAAGGCCGATCACTGCCTCAACGACCTGCTCTACCGCCAGCGCATCGGCCAGTTGCCCATGGACGTGGTGGCGGTGGTGTCCAACCATCCGGACCTCAAGCCCCTGGCCGACTGGCACCAGATTCCCTATCACCACTTCCCCCTCGACCCCAACGACAAGCCGTCCCAGGAGCGTCAGGTGTGGCAGGTGATCGAGGACTCCGGCGCCGAACTGGTGATCCTTGCCCGCTACATGCAGGTACTGTCGCCGGAGCTGTGCCGCAAGCTCGATGGCAAGGCCATCAACATCCACCACTCGCTGCTGCCGGGCTTCAAGGGCGCCAAGCCTTATCACCAGGCCTACAACAAGGGCGTGAAACTGGTGGGCGCCACGGCGCACTACATCAACAACGACCTGGACGAAGGCCCGATCATCGCCCAGGGCGTGGAGGTGGTGGATCACAGTTACTACCCCGAAGACCTGATCGCCAAGGGCCGGGACATCGAGGGCCTGACTCTGGCCCGGGCGGTGGGCTACCACATCGAACGGCGGGTGTTCCTGAACGGCAACCGGACGGTGGTGCTCTGATGATTCTTGGGGCTGCTGCGCAGCCCTTCGCGAGCAAGCTCGCTCCTATAGGCGTTGCGCCTGTTCGCGCGAAAGCGATTTTGAAAACGAAACAGCATCCGTACCCGAGCAATCCACGTGTTTCCCCCTTTGGGTTACGCGGTTCCATAACAACAACAGCGAGGTGAAAGCATGTCTGGTAATCGTGGTGTCGTGTATCTGGGCAGCGGCAAGGTCGAGGTACAGAAAATCGACTATCCAAAAATGCAGGACCCGCGCGGCAGGAAGATCGAGCATGGCGTCATCCTGCGCGTGGTCTCCACCAACATCTGCGGTTCGGACCAACACATGGTCCGTGGCCGTACCACCGCCCAGGTCGGCCTGGTCCTGGGCCATGAAATCACTGGCGAAGTGATCGAGAAGGGCAGCGACGTCGAGAACCTGAAGATCGGTGACCTGGTGTCGGTACCCTTCAACGTGGCGTGCGGGCGCTGCCGCTCGTGCAAGGAACAGCACACCGGAGTCTGCCTGACCGTCAACCCGGCCCGTGCCGGTGGCGCCTACGGCTACGTCGACATGGGCGACTGGACCGGTGGCCAGGCCGAGTACGTGCTGGTGCCTTACGCCGACTTCAACCTGCTGAAACTGCCGGATCGCGACAAGGCCATGGAGAAGATCCGCGACCTGACCTGCCTCTCCGACATCCTGCCCACCGGTTATCACGGCGCCGTCACCGCCGGCGTTGGCCCGGGCAGCAGCGTCTACATCGCCGGTGCCGGTCCGGTGGGCCTGGCGGCCGCCGCTTCCGCGCGCCTGCTGGGGGCCGCGGTGGTGATCGTCGGTGACGTCAACCCGGTACGCCTGGCCCACGCCAAGGCCCAGGGTTTTGAAATTGCCGACCTGTCCAAGGACACCCCGTTGCACGAACAGATCGCCGCCCTGCTGGGCGAGCCGGAAGTGGACTGCGCGGTGGACGCCGTGGGCTTCGAAGCCCGTGGCCACGGCCATGCCGGTGCCCAGCACGAAGCCCCGGCCACGGTGCTCAACTCCCTGATGGGCGTGGTGCGGGTGGCGGGCAAGATCGGTATTCCCGGCCTCTACGTCACCGAAGACCCGGGCGCGGTGGACGCCGCGGCGAAGATGGGCAGCCTGAGCATCCGCTTCGGCCTGGGCTGGGCCAAGTCCCACAGCTTCCACACCGGCCAGACCCCGGTGATGAAATACAACCGCCAACTGATGCAGGCCATCATGTGGGACCGCATCAACATCGCCGAAGTGGTGGGCGTGCAAGTCATCAGCCTCGACGATGCCCCGCGCGGCTACGGCGAGTTCGATGCCGGCGTACCGAAGAAATTCGTCATCGACCCGCACAAGCTGTTCAGTGCTGCCTGAGACTTGAGGCGATAGAAGCAAAAGGGCGACCCACGGGGCGCCCTTTTGCGTTCTGGCATAAGCCCGAGACTGCCGCGAGCACTTCTCCTGTGGCTAAAAACACTCCCCTGTAGCCGCTGCCGAGCTTGCGAGGCTGCGCAAAGGTCCGCAGGACCTTGCTTGGCGATCCTGCGTCGGTGTTGAGTCAGAAACCCTTGCCCGGGTAGTCGACCCAGTGTTCTCCACTGAGGATGTACTGCGCGGCGGCCTCGCTAAACACGCCTGGCGCATCCCGCTGGAAACGCGAGCGCCACTGGGGCAGCCACCAGTAGTTGAGCGCCGTGCCTCTTGGGAAAAGCACCATGCTCAGGACGGATCGGTCGATGAGCCCGCGCTGATACAGCTGGTGGCTGCGGTCCATGAAGTCCAGGTAGTAGTCGATGGGCAGCGAGAGCATCAGCACCGCGGTATGAAATTTTTCCGTGGGCGCGCGTTGCGGGTTTTCCAGCAGGTTCAGGGCGTCGCAGTAGTGGGCCGGGGACTGGCGCGCCAGGGCCTGGGCTTCCGGGATTCCGAGAATGATCAGTGAGTTGATTTCCTCTTGCCAGTCGGCGCCGTTTGTCTCACGGAAGTACTGGCTGATGAACTCGCTCAGGGGGCCTGGGGCCGTGTCCGAGCAGCGGCTGCTGTCGATGGGGCGGCCCAGGGTCCAGATAATGAGGGGGATGCTCAGGGCCAGGGCGATGCAGCCGTAGAGGGCCGCTCTGAGGGGGGATGGTTTCACAGCAGGCGCCGAAAGGTGTGGGGGCAGAGGAGTTTAGCGCTGGCAGCTTCGCTGGCAAGCCAGCTCCTACACAAGTCGGGCCTTGTAGGAGCCGGCTTGCCGGCGAAGGTGGCCGTCAGAGCGCGGCCAATTGCCCCTGGTACAACACCGGCCCGGTGGGCTGGCCGGTGGGCGAGCCGCCGTGGGGTTCCAGGCTCACCGCCAGGGCGATCGGGGTACCCAGCAGGTCGCGCTGGGCCTGGCTCAGGTTGATCCGGCCCTTGCCGCCCACCGGCACCACGCCCAGGGAAATAGGCTTGCCATCGGCAGGAATCGCCCAGAGTTCCAGGCTGCGGTCCAGGCCAATCGCAGCCAGGGTCAGGGGTTCGACCTGCAGGTACTGGGCGTGGGCCTTGATCTGCAAGGCCGGTTGCTGGTCGGCGCTGAGCAGGGTGGCGCTGTAGCGCACCTGGTCGTCCTGCCGGATAAAGCCGATGTACAGGGTCGCCAACACGGCGCAGGCGGCGATCGCCAGGCGCAGGCGCATCCACAGCGGGTTTTTCTGCGGCAGGTGCAGGACCTGGGGCTGGATACGCGCCTGGATGCCTTGCCACACATGCTCTGGCACTTCCTCCTCGGGCAGGCCTGCGGTCAGGCTGGCGAGGCTCTCCTGCCACTGCGCCAGTTCCTCGCGCAGGGCCGGGTCGTCCAGCAGGAGCATGTCGAAGCGCCGGCGCGCGGCGCCCTGCATCAGGCCGATGGCGTAGTCGGCGGCGAGGGCGCGGCGCCGTTCGGGGGTTCGATAATTCATGATTCAAGGCACCTGCGCAGGCGTTCCATGCCACGGCGGATCCAGGATTTGACCGAGCCCAGGGGCGCGGCCAGGTGTTCGGCCAGCTCCGAGCAGGACAGGCCCTGGAAGTAGGCCACGGTGATGGATTGGCGCTGCATGCCGTCGAGGCTGTCCAGGCAGCGGTTCAGGGCCCGGGCGGAGCGGGCGCTGTCCAGCTGGTCGTGGGCCGAAGGGGTTTGATCCTCCAGCTGTTGTTCTTCGAGCTCGCCCAGGGGCCGTTCGCGGTGTTTGCGCAACTGGTCGATGGCCTGGTTACGGGTGATGTTGACCATCCAGGTCAGGGGCGCGGACAGGTGCGGCTGGTAGCGCGCGGCGTTGTTCCAGATGCGCACGAAGCTTTCCTGCAGCACCTCCTCGGCCAGGTCGCGGCGGCCCATGAAACGCAGGGCCACCCCATTCAGGCACGGGGCAACGCTGCGGTACAGGGTCTCAAAGGCGCGGCGATCGCCCAGTGAGCACTGGGCCAGCAGGTGCCGCAGTTGATCGGGGTCGAGAGCAGAAATGGCGGTTCTCCAGGCAGCTGGCAAATGAATGGACCACGGCTGGCAACGGTCGATCCAGCCAGAGGGTAGTCCAGGGTGGGCGGTTGTTCCATTCACGGGGTGCGACCTCCTGCTATGGCCGGTGCCGATGTTCCTGCGCCGGTCGTCGTTGCTGCTTATACGCAGAGCGTCGAGCCGTGGATGCGTGATTCTCGACTAGAATCCACAGGGTGCGGGTGCCGCTGCGCCACTTTCGGAACATTCACCCGATGCTTCAGTCAAAAGGCTGTTTTCCAGCCATCCGAACGCGGGTGGTTTCCTGCCCCATGAGGTTGTTTCGATGAATATTCCACGCGGTTTCGCCTTGGCTACCCTGATGACCCTGGCAGCCGGTTCGGCCCTGGCCGGCGGTTTCAGCCTGAACGACGCGGCCAATGCCATTTCTGGCATGCAGGGAGGCGACAAGGCTGCCGTCGCGGCCCCCACTTCCCAGACCGCCGGCCTGCTCGGAGCCCTGGGTTCGCAACTGAATGTCACTCCCCAGCAAGCCATCGGCGGTACGGGAGCCATGCTGGGCCTGGCGAAGAACCAGTTGAGCAGCACCGACTATTCCCAGTTGAGCAAAAGTGTCCCCGGCCTGGACAAACTCTCGGGCAGCAACGCCCTGGGCAGCCTGGGTGCCCTGAGCGGCCTGCTGGGCCAGTCGTCCGGGCAGACCAAGGGCCTGGACAGCGCCCTGGGCGACGTCAAGGACACCAATGACCTGAACAACGCCTTCAGCGCCCTGGGCATGGACAGCGGCATGATCGGCCAGTTTGCGCCGGTGATCCTGCAGTACCTGGGCCAGCAGGGCGTTGGCGGCTCCCTGCTGCAAAGCCTGAGCGGCATCTGGGGCGTGGCCAAGTAACGCCCTGCAGCCCCGGCGCCGGGCGCGTCGGGGCTTTTCCTGAAGGTTGAAACACTCGCCTTTACCTTTCCCGGAGTTTTCGCCCAATCCGGCCTGTGCTATATCTCGCGCCCCGTTTTCCAAGGAAGCTTGAACGCGATGTTCATGGATGCACTGAAGATGTCTCTGCCCGCCGATGCGGTGCTCGGTTTCATGCTCTACATGCTGGGCGCGGCCCTGGTCTTTGCCCTCTATGCGTTCATCTATACGCGCCTGACCCCCTATAACGAATTCGCCCTGATCCGCGGGGGCAACAGCGCGGCTTCCATCGCCCTGTCCGGTGCCTTGCTGGGCTTTGCCATTCCGGTGGCCAGCGCCATTTCCCATTCAATCTCGATCATCGACTTCCTGCTCTGGGCCGGCATCGCCGCGGTGGTGCAGCTGCTGGCGTTCTTTGTGGTCAGCCTGACCCTCAAGGGCCTGTCCCAGCGCATTGCCAGCCAGGAGTACGCGGCGGCGATCCTGGTGGCATCGGTTTCTGTCGGTGTCGGCCTGCTGAACGCGGCCTGCATGACCCCTTCGGTCTGAGGGCGCGGCCATGAAACGCAGCAAGAGCGTGCGCCTGGTGCTGCTGGGCAGCGTGCCGTTCGCCCTGGCCGCCTGTGACGGCCAGCCCCAGGCGACCCGGGAAGTGCGCCAGACCCAGAATTTCAGCAGCGTCAGCGAATGCGAACGGGCACAGATTCCGTCCGCCATTTGCCAGGCCGCCCGCGATGACGCCCGCGAACGTGGGGAGCGTGTGGCCCCCCGTTACCTGGACCTGCAACGTTGCGAGGAGGATTTCGTCACCGCCAACTGCATGGTCTCGCGCGATAACCGAGCCTATGTACCGATTTCCAGCGGTTTTGCCCTGACCTCCCAGCGCACGGTGCCGGACAAGCCCGAAGAAGAACAACAGACCAGCTCCAGTGGTGGTGGTGGTGGTGGTGGTGGTGGTGGTGGTGGTGGCTCGCGCTTCTGGCGCTGGATCGGCCTGGATTCGACCCCTGAACCGCGCTATTTCAGCGAGGCCCTGTACAAGCAGCGCGATGGTCGTGGCGGTACCCAGCTGAGCACCCTCAGCCAACAGGTGGAGGCCGGCAAGACCTTCTCCGGCGCCAGTGGCGGGCGCTTCGGGATATCCAGCCCGGAACACTTCACCAGCGCCGGCAACCCGCTGGCCGGCGCCCATGAAGTGGTCAGCCGCAGCGGCTTCGGTTCCTCCAGCCGCAGCAGTTGGAGCTTCGGTTCTTGAAGCGCATCCCCAGCACCCCGCGTGCGGACTGGCAAGCCACGGCGCAGCAGTTGGGCTTCGCCTTCCACACCTTCGACGGCGAGCCGTACTGGGACGAGTCGGCCTATTACCGCTTCAGCCTGCGGCAGATCGAAGACGACCTGGAAGACCCGACCCAGGAACTGCACGAGCTGTGCATGGCCCTGGTGGCCGAGGTGGTGGACAGCGAAGCCTTGCTGCAACGCCTGGCCATTCCCCGGGCCTTTCACGAGTTGATCCGCCAGTCATGGAAGCAGGGCGATCCGCATCTCTATGGGCGCATGGACCTGTGCTACGACGGCACGGGCCCGGCCAAGCTGCTGGAGACCAACTACGACACGCCGACCTCGCTGTACGAGGCGAGCTTCTTCCAGTACGTCTGGCTGGAGCAGCAGATGCAGCGGGGGCAATTGCCGGCCGGCTGCGATCAGTTCAACAGCATCGAGGACAAACTACTGCAGGCCTTCGTCCAGGGCGGCTTCAAGTCGCCGATGCACTTTGCCTCGGTCAGGGATTCGCTGGAGGACCGTGGCACCGTCGAATACCTGCGCGACATTGCCCGTCAGGCCGGCCTGGGCACGCGCCTGATCGCCATCGAGGACATCGGCCTCAATGCCGCTGGGCGTTTTGTCGACCTGCTGGAGATGCCCATCGACAGCCTGTTCAAGCTTTACCCCTGGGAGCACCTGTTCAACGAAACCTTTGGCCCGGCCATTGCCGGCAGCCGCACGCAGTTTGTCGAGCCCCCGTGGAAAGCCATTCTCTCCAACAAGGGCGCGCTGGCCCTGCTCTGGGAACGGCATGCGGGGCACCCGAACCTGCTGCCGGCGTTTATCGACGACGATCCCTCCGCCAGCCTGGGCCCGGGTTGGGTGCGCAAGCCGTTCTTTTCCCGAGAGGGCGCCAATGTGGAAATCTGCACCGAGGGCGGTGAGCGCCTGATCGAGGCCGGGCCCTACGGCGGTGGGCCGTGCATTCGCCAGCAGTTCCACCCCTTGCCGGTGTTTGCCGGCAACCACACGGTGATTGGCAGTTGGGTGATTGGCGATCAGCCGGCGGGCATCGGCATTCGTGAGGACAACTCGCCGATCACCAAGGACAGCAGCCGCTTCCTGCCCCACGTGATCAGCGATTGATCAGCGGCTTTCGCTCAGCAACTCGCTGATGCGCTGGTCCTTGTCGGTCCACAGTCGGTTGACCCACTCCTGCACCTGCTGGCGGAACGCCGGGTCGTTTTCGTAATCGCCCTGCCACAGCGCGGGGTCCAGTTCGCGGGTGCGGATGTCGATGATCACCTTGGGCACATTGCCGCTGATCAGGTCCCAGAAGCCGGGAATGCGCTCCTGGGGATAGACCACCGTGACATCCAGCATGGCGTCCAGCTGCTCGCCCATGGCCGCGAGGACAAAGGCCACGCCGCCAGCCTTGGGCTTGAGCAGGTGTTGGAAGGGGGAGTTCTGTTGCTGGCGCTTGGCCGGGGTGAAGCGGGTGCCTTCCAGGTAGTTGACCACGGTCACCGGCTGGCGCTTGAACAGCTCGCAGGCGGCCTTGGTGATTTCCAGGTCCTTGCCTTGCAGTTCCGGGTGCTTGGCCAGGAAGGCCTTGCTGTAGCGCTTCATGAAGGGGTAGTCCAGGGCCCACCAGGCCAGCCCCAGGAAGGGCACCCAGATCAGTTCCTTCTTGAGGAAGAACTTGAAGAACGGCGTGCGCCGGTTGAGGGTCTGGATCAGGGCCGGGATGTCGACCCAGGACTGGTGGTTGCTCACCACCAGGTAGGAGGTGTCTACCCGCAGGCCCTCGCCGCCGCGTATGTCCCAGCGGGTGGGGATGCACAGGGCGAAGATCAGCTTGTCGATCTCGGCCCAGGTCTCGGCGATCCACATCACCGCGGCCGAGGCGTAATCGCGCAGGCGCCCGGGCAGGACCAGCTTGAGCAGGGCGAACACCATCAACGGGCCGAACAGCACCAGGGTGTTGAGCAGCAGGAGCAGGGTGACGAAACAGCCGGTGAGCAGGCGGCGCATAAGGCACTCTTGGCAATCTTTTGGGCGCGCCATGATAAGCAGCTTCGGCGGGCAGGCCAAATTCTAGTGTGCTGACGAATGTTTCACTTGGGGGCGGGTAGGGTGGGTGGCAATTTGCTGGGGTGTCTATCGTGGCCCTTTGGCCGGCAAGCCGGTTCCTACGGGTCAGCGGTAGAACCAATTCGTTGACTGCGGTCTAAAATCCCGCTGCCCCCTTTTTTCAAGGAATCCACCGTCGTGAAATCTGTCCTTGCTCTTGTGTCTCTGTTGGCGCTGCCGGTGATGGCTGCCGAGCCGACCCTGTATGGCCGTTACGAATACATCCGCCTGCCGGAAATCGGCGAAACCCTGCAAGCCAAGATGGACACCGGGGCCCTGACTGCTTCGCTGTCGGCCAAGGATATCCAGACCTTCACCCGCGATGGCGAAGACTGGGTGCGTTTCCGCCTGGCCACCAAGGATGCTGGTGGCAAGGTCTACGAACACAAGGTGGCGCGCATCAGCAAGATCAAAAGCCGTTCCGAGGAGGGCGATGAGGTTGAAGAACCGCAGTCGGCCAAGCGCCCGGTGGTGGAGCTGGAAATGTGCCTGGGCAACGTCAAGCGCACCGTGGAGGTCAACCTCACCGACCGCAGCAGCTTCAACTATCCGCTGCTGATCGGCGCCAAGGCGCTGCGCGAATTCGGCGCGGCGGTGAACCCGGCGCGGCGCTATACCGCCGATAAACCCGACTGCTGATTGACGACTTACCAGGCATCCGGCACCGTTCGCCCACTGAATTTGTGCGCTTGGATGCCATGCCCCATATCCTGATTGTCGAAGACGAAGCGGCGATTGCCGACACCCTGATCTTCGCCCTGCAAGGCGAAGGTTTCACCACCACCTGGTTGAGCCTGGGCCGTGCGGCCCTGGAGCATCAACAGGCGAGCCCGGCGGATCTGATCATCCTCGATATCGGCCTGCCGGATATCAGCGGCTTTGAAACCTGCAAGCAGCTGCGGCGCTTCAGCGACGTGCCGGTAATGTTCCTCAGTGCCCGGGACGGCGAGATCGATCGAGTGGTGGGCCTGGAGATCGGCGCCGACGATTATGTGGTCAAGCCCTTCAGCCCCCGGGAGGTGGCGGCGCGGGTCAAGGCGATCCTCAAACGCATGACCCCCCGCAGCGCGCCCGAGGCGGTCGCGGCGCTGTTCGTGATTGACCCGGAGCGGGTGCAGATCAGCTACCGGGCCCAGCCCCTGAGCCTGACCCGCCACGAATTCCGCCTGTTGCAATGCCTGCTGGAGCAGCCCGAGCGGGTGTTCAGCCGCGAGCAGTTGCTGGACGCCCTGGGGGTAGTGGCGGATGTGGGCTACGAGCGCAATATCGACAGCCACATCAAAAGCCTGCGGGCCAAGCTGCGCCTGGTGGCGGCCGAGGCCGAGCCGATCCAGACCCATCGCGGCCTGGGCTACAGCTACAGCCCGAGCCACGCCTGATGACCTTGGGGCTGCGGATCTTCCTGGTCTATTTGCTGTTCATCAGCCTGACCGGCTATTTCGTGCTGAGCACGGTGATGAAGGAGATCCGCCCTGGCGTGCGCCAGTCCACCGAGGAAACCCTGGTGGACACCGCCAACCTGCTGGCGGAGATCCTGCGGGACGATTTCAAGGCCGGCACCCTCAGCGAGAACCGTTGGCCGCAACTGCTGCGCGCCTATGGCGAGCGGCAACCGGCGGCGACCATCTGGGGCTTGCCGAAGAATCAGGTCAACCACCGCATCTACGTGACCGACGCCAAGGGCATCGTGGTCCTGGACTCCAGCGGCCTGGCGGTGGGCCAGGATTATTCGCGCTGGAATGACGTATACCTGACCCTGCGTGGCCAATATGGCGCGCGTTCGTCGCGCTCGCTGGCCGACGATCCCAATTCCTCGGTGATGCACGTAGGCGCGCCGATCCGCGACAACGGGCAGATCATCGGCGTGGTCACCGTGGCCAAGCCCAACAGTTCCCTGCAGCCCTATGTCGACCGCACTGAGCGGCGCCTGCTGTGGTACGGCGCTGGGTTGATCGCCATGGGCCTGCTGTTTGGCGCCTTGCTCTCCTGGTGGCTGAGCGCGGCGCTGCGACGCATGACCGCCTATGCCCTGGCGGTCAGCGAAGGGCGTCGGGCCGAGTTGCCGCACTATCGCGGCGGGGAAATGGAGCAGTTGGCCACGGCGGTGGAACACATGCGCACCCAGCTCGAAGGCAAGGCCTACGTCGAGCGCTACGTGCATACCCTGACCCACGAACTGAAAAGCCCCCTGGCGGCCATTCGTGGGGCGGCGGAGCTGCTGCAGGGCGAGATGCCCCTGGAGCAGCGCCAGCGCTTTGTCGGCAATATCGACAGCGAAAGCGCGCGCATGCAGCAGTTGATCGAGCGCCTGTTGAACCTGGCGCAGGTGGAGCAGCGCCAGGGCCTGGAAGAGCGGGTGAATGTGCCCTTGGCGCCATTGTGCAAGGAGCTGCTGAACAGCCAGCACGGGCGTATCGAAGGCAAGCAACTGCGGGTGGAACTGCGGGTGCCGGCGGACCTGGCCTGGTCCGGCGAGCCGTTCCTGCTGCGCCAGGCCCTGGGCAACCTGCTGACCAACGCCCTGGACTTCAGCCCGGTGGGCGGCCTGTTACGTTGCAGCGCGCAACCTGTGGAGGAGGGCGTGGAACTGGTGCTGTTCAACCAGGGCGAGCCGATTCCGGACTATGCCCTGCCGCGCCTGTGTGAGCGTTTCTACTCGCTGCCGCGCCCGGACAGCGGGCGCAAGAGTACGGGGTTGGGGCTTAATTTCGTCGAGGAAGTGGTGCAGTTGCATGGCGGCCGGATGCGTATCGACAACGTTCCGGGCGGGGTGCAGGTGACCTTGCGCCTGCCCTGAGCGGGGATTCTCCACAGACTCTCCACATTGCCTCCATAAAACCCCCATGGCCGCGTTCCAGACTCTCTCCCATTCCAACCGGGAGAGCTTCATGAACCGTAACCTGACCTTCAAACTCGGGGCCATTGGCCTGTTGATCCTGCTGTTGCTGATACCGCTGCTGATGATCAGCGGCCTGATCAGCGAGCGCCAGAGCCTGCGCGACGGCGTGCTCGACGATATTGCCCGTAGCTCCAGCACCCAGCAGCAGATCCGCGGCCCGGTGCTGGTGGTGGATTACCGCAAGACCGTGCGCACTTGGAAGACCGACGACAAGACCAAGAAGCGCTATCAGGAAATCGGCGAGGAGCAAGGGCGCATGTTCTTCCTGCCGGAACATTTCGAGCTGGACGGCAAGGCCCAGACCGAGCTCCGTGCCCGGGGCATCTACGAGGCACGGCTGTTCCACGCCGACAACCACATCAGCGGCCATTTCGCCGTGCCCGAGCAATACGGGATCAAGGAAGATTTTGCCGACTACCAGTTCGACCAGCCCTTCCTGGCGGTGGGCATCAGCGATATCCGCGGCATCGAGAACGCACTGCAACTGCAACTCAACGGCCAGACCCTGGACTTCGCCCCGGGCACCTTCGTCAGCTGGCTGGACGAAGGCGTGCATGTACTGCTGCCGCCCCTGGACCTGAAAAAGAACACCCGCCTGGATTTCGCCTTCGACCTGCGCCTGCAGGGCACCGGCCAGTTGCAGGTGCTGCCGGTGGGCAAGACCAGCAAGATCCTGCTGACGGCCAACTGGCCTCATCCGAGCTTTGTCGGCAACTACCTGCCGGTGCAGCGTGAAGTGACCGAGCAGGGCTTTTCAGCCATCTGGCAGACCTCGTTCTTCTCCACCAACCTGGAACAGGCCATGGAGCGTTGCGCATTCGGCACGCAATGTCAGGACTTCAACGGCCGCAGCTTCGGCGTGAGTTTCATCGACCCGGTGGACCAGTACCTCAAGAGCGACCGGGCGATCAAATACGCCCTGCTGTTCATCGGCCTGACCTTTGCCGGCTTCTTTCTCTTCGAGGTGCTCAAGAGCCTGTCGGTGCACCCGATCCAGTACGGCCTGGTGGGCGTGGCGCTGGCGTTCTTCTACCTGTTGCTGCTGTCGCTGTCGGAACACCTGGGGTTCGAGCTGGCCTATGGCGTATCGGCGACGGCCTGTGTCGGCTTGATCGGTTTCTATGTCAGCCATGTGCTGCACAGCTGGCGTAACGGCGCAGTGTTCGCGCTCTCGCTGGCGGCCTTGTACGGCTTGCTTTATGGCCTGCTCAGCGCCGAGGACTACGCGCTGCTGATGGGCTCGCTGTTGCTGTTCGGGCTGTTGGGCGTGTTCATGGTGTTGACCCGCAAGCTGGACTGGTATGGCCTGGGCCAGCGCAAGCAACCGGCGCCCCTGGAGTTCGACCTGGAGGCCGTCCATGAGTAAGTCACTGGGCTTGCGCGAGGACCAGCATCAGCGCGAGCGCCTGACGCAGTGGATTGGCCAGTTGTTTCCACCGCAGGCGTGGTGGCGGGTGCGCCAGCAGGCCGCTCCCCGTGCGGCAGGAGCCGGCTTGCCGGCGAACAGGCCGGAGCGCCTGACCGATTAGACCGGCGGCCGGGTCGCCAGCATCGATGGCCGCTGGCTGACCTCCAAGTACCAGACGGCCAGCTGGGGATGGTCCTGGCGCCATTCCAGGTCGGGGTGGCGGAAGTCCAGGTAACCCAGGGCGCAGGCGACGCTGATGGCGGCCACATCGAAGTGGCTCGCCAGTTCGGCAATCGCCTCGGCTTCCAGCACCGCCAGGGCGCGGCGGATCTTGTCGCGCTGGCCGTCGAGCCACTGTTCCCAGTGTTTTTCCGGGGCGCGCAGGGCCAGCTCGTAGCGCACCAGTACCGAGGCGTCCATGATCCCGTCGGCCAGGGCCGCGAGGGTCAGGCGCCGCCAGCGGGCCGAGCCGTCGCGGGGGATCAGCGGGTTGCCGACGTGTTGCTGGTCCAGGTAATCGAGGATCACCCGGCTGTCGTACAGCACCTGGCCGTCGGCCAGGCGCAGGGCGGGGATCTTGCCCAGGGGGTTGTCCTGGTTCAGCGCGGCGTCCGGGCTGACCGGGGTCAGTTGGCAGCCGTGCAGGGCGACCCGGTTCAATTGCCCGGTTTCATGCAGCAGCACCATGACTTTGCGTACGTAAGGTGATGCCGGGTTGTGGAACAGCGTCATGCTTGGGGTGGACATGAATATTCCTCGCGGGTGGAAGTCTCGCAACCCGGGGATCTTAGCGCAGCCTGCGGCATTGGCCACAGGGGCGGTTGGCGGTACAGACAAGGAGTGATGAGTGCGCAGGTCCTATCTTCTACACGGGTTGTACAGCCTGGCCCTGACCCTGTTGGGCGCGCTGGCGGTGTATCTGGCCTTGCAATACGAGTTCCGCCGCAAGGGTGAAGGGGAGCCGGAGCTGGTCATGGCGTTCGCCTACATGGCCTGGTACTGGGCCCTGCCGGCACTGGCCCTGCCGGGCCTGGGCTGCGCACTGCTGGCCTGGCGCGGGCCCGACCCGGTGACCCAGCTGTGGCGCTGGAGCCTGGCGGCCAGCTATGTGCCGTTGCTGGGGCTGGCCTTGTTCAGCGTGCTGGTGGCCATCGAGGCGCTGCTGGAAAATCGCCTGTTTATCCTGGTGATGCTGATCGGCCTCGGGCTTTCGATGTACCTGTGGCGCGGCTTTCCGGCGCCGGGCTCAGGCCGGCGGCTGGCGCCGCAACAGGCCGCGCAGGGCGATCAGCGTCGGTAGGCCCAGGCCCAGCCAGCTCAGGCTGTCCCAGACGCCGTCCCCCAGCAGCGCGGCGAACAACCCGGCGGCGCAGAGCAGGCCAAGCGCCAGGGGCGCGCCGAAGACCTTCCAGAAACTCGCTTGCCGCGGCTTCATCGGCGTCCCTCCCGGGTCGGCTTGCCGGCCCGGCGGCGGACGGTCCACAGGTACAGGCCACTGCCCAGGACAATCATGGTCAGCACATCCAGCGCCGCCCACAGCAGCTTCATCGGCAGACCGCCGTAGTCACCGAAATGCAGCGGCTGGGACATGCCCATAGCGTCCATGTACCAGGGCCGTTCGCCGACGGCGGTGACCTGCAGGCTGCTGGCGTCGATCAGCACCGGGGTCAGCAGGTGCGAGGTCAGGTGGCTGCCGCCCTTGAGGAACACCGCGTAGTGGTGCTCGCTGGAAAAGCGCGTGCCGGGGAAGGCGATGAAGTCCGGTTGCATGCCCGGGGCGGCTTCCCGGGCGATCTCCAGCAGGCGGCTGGCGGGAGCCAGCGAGGTCAGCGGCGGGGCGTCGCGGTAGGGCGCGACCATGGCGCTGAGGCTGTCGTTGCGCCAGGCGGCGATGATCAGGTCGGCGCAGGCGCTGATGACCCCGGTCACCCCCACCACCAGGGCCCAGGTCAGGGTGACCACGCCAATCAGGTTGTGCAGGTCGAGCCAGCGCAGGCGGCTGGACTTGTCCTGGCGCACCGTGGCGAACTTCAGGCGGCGCATGAACGGCAGGTAGAGCACCGTGCCGGAGACGATCGCCAGCACAAACAGCAGGCCCATGAAGGCCAGCAGCAGCTTGCCCGGCAGCCCGGCGAACAGGTCCACGTGCAGGCGCAGCATGACCATCATCAACCCGCCATTGGCCGAGGGCATGGCCACGGCCTCGCCGGTGCGGGCGTCGAGCATGAAGGTGTGGGAGGCGTTGGGTTCGGTGCCGGCGGTCTTGGCCATGATCGCCATCACACCGTTGGGTTCGTCCTCGTCCCAGCCGAAGTACTGCATGACCTCACCGGGGCGATGGGCCTCGGCGGCCTTGACCAGCTGTTGCAGGTCCAGGTGCGGGGTGTCGGCGGGCATCTCCCGCAGTTCGGGTGCATCCCCCAGCAGGTGGTCGATCTCGTGGTGGAAGATCAGCGGCAGGCCGGTGAGCGCCAGCATCAGCAGAAACACCGTGCAGATCAGGCTGCTCCAGGTGTGGATAAAGGACCAGCGGCGGATGGTCGTGCTTTTCATTGCTTAGCCTTCAGACACGGCCCGGCCGTCCTTGGCGGACGGCCGGGTGGTTAACTCAACCGATTACCATTGATAGGTGGCGCTGGCGACCACGCTGCGTTGATCGCCGAAATAGCAGTAGGAGCCATCGCAGGTGGACAGGTAATCCTTGTCGAACAGGTTGGTGGCGTTGAGTTTCAGCGACGCCCCTTTGAGGCTGTTGTCCAGGCGGCCGAGGTCGTAATGCACGGCGGCATCGAACACCGTGTAGGCGTCGGCCTTGCCCAGCCAGGTGTTGGCTTGGTCGCCATAGGTATTGCCGGTGTAGCGGGCGCCCGCACCGATGCCGAAACCATCGAGTACACCGGAATGCCAGGTGTAGTCGGTCCACAGGGAGGCTTGCTGGTTTGGCATCAGTTGCAAGCGGTTGCCCTTGTAGATGCCTTTTTGCACCTCGGACTTGGCCAGGGTGTACGCGGCGATGACCTTGAGGTTGTCGGTTACGTCAGACACCGCCTCCAGTTCCAGGCCTTTGACCTTCACTTCGCCGGTCTGGTTGGTGATCGATTCGCCACCGGCGCCGATGCTGGTCACCAGGACATTTTTCTGTGTCAGGTCGTAGACCGCCGCACTCAGCAGCGTGTTCGAACCTGGTGGCTGATATTTGACCCCCAGCTCCCATTGTTTGCCTTCCGTGGGTTTATACGATTCGGTCGGTGAAACGCTGGCGTTGCTCGCTGGCTGGAACGATTCGGCGTAGGAGATGTACGGCACAACACCCGAGTCGAACACATAGCTCAGCGCCGCATTGCCACTGAAGTTCTTGCTGCGATCAGTGTTGGTCACGTCTTTCTTGTTGAGGTAGGTGGTGCCTTGGTGCACCCAGTCCTCACGGCCACCCAGGGTCAGGCGCCAGTTGTCCAGGGCCATCTGGTCCTGGACGTAGAGGCCGGTCTGGATGGTTTTCTGGTCGTAGTCGTAATAAGCCCCGGCGCGCGCCGGGCGTACGATCGGCTGGTCATAGACCGGATTGAAGATGTTGGTTTTGCCCCCATCGCCATAGATCGACAGGTATGAAGTGCTGGTGCGCTGGTGATCCAGGCCGATGAGCACCGTGTGGTCGATGTCACCGGTGGCGAAGTTGGCCTGGAAGTTGTTGTCGACCGCGAACTGGCCGATGTCTTCGTCGACGTTGGTCGAGGTACGGCTGATGTTGCCCGCGGCATCCGCCGGGGAGTAGGCGTAGGAACCCACAGTCAACTGTTGGAAGGACAACTCCGACTTGGTGTAGCGCAGGTTCTGGCGAAACTGCCAGACATCGTTGAAACGGTGCTCGAAGGCGTAGCCCAGGGCGTAGTAGGTGCGGTCGTAGAACTCGTAGTCCGGGTCACCCAGGTTCTTGTGATGGGAAACGTCGCCCAGTGGCGACTTGATCTTGGTGCCCTGGATCGGCATGAACTGGCTGGTGGCACCCGTATCGTCACGGGTGAACTGCGTGAGCAGGGTCAGCTTGGTATCGGTATCGATGTTCCAGGTCAGACTGGGGGCGATGTTGTAACGCTTGTTGTCGATGTGGTCGACCTGGGTGCCGGCATCGCGCACGACGCCACTGAGCCCATAGAGGAACTGGCCTTCATCGTCGATCTTGCCGGTGCTGGCGAAGTTGATCTGGCGGTAGTTGTCACTGCCGTACTGAATCTGGACAGCATGGCTGGTGTCAGCGCTTGGGCGCCGGCTGACCATATCCAGCAGGCCGCCCGGCGGGGTCTGGCCATACACCGAGGACGCCGGGCCACGTAGCAGGGCCAGGCGGTCGAGGTTCCAGGTTTCCGCTTTCGGGTTGGCATATACGCCGCGTGGCAGGGGCAGCCCGTCGAGAAATTGTGTGGGTTCAAAGCCGCGTACACGCATCCAGTCATAGCGGGTGTCGCTGCCATAGCTGGCAGAAACAATCCCGGGCATGTAGCGCACGGCATCGTCCAGATTCTGAACGTTGCGGTCTTCCATCTGTTGGCGGGTAGCGACGGAAATCGAGCGCGGAGCTTCAACCAGCGAGGTATCGGTCTTGGTGCCGGCGGCGGTACGTGTGGCGAGGTAACCGTCGACCGGGCCCCAGGCGCTCTCGCCAGCTTGCTGGCCGGTGATATTGGTTTGCGGCAAGGCCACCACGCCTTCCGGTGTCGCCACCAGGCTGTAGGTGCCGGCGCTGCTGTGCTCCAGTTGCAGGCCGGTGCCACGCAGGGCCTCACGCAGGGCGCCCGGTGCATCGAACTGGCCCTTGACCGGGGCCGAGGTCTTGCCCGCCGCCAGGGACGGATTCAGGCTCAGGGCCAGGCCGGCCTGGCTGGCGATCTGGTTCAGGGTGCTGGCCAGCGGTGCGGCCGGCAGGTTATAGGCGCGCACGCTGGTGGACTGTTCGGCAGCCATCAGCGCCGGGCTGGCCAAGGGGGCGCAGAGGGCGATGGCAACGGCCAAGAGACTGGGGCGCAACAGGGTGTCTAGCGGGCGGGACATACGGCGGCTCCTGAATGGAAATGTTTCGCAATTGCCTAGGTGCCGGACGAGATTGGAAAAGTGATAGGGCGGATTGAAAATAATTTAGATTCAGACTGATTGAGGGTAATGCGCCGGCAAGCCAGCTCCTACGGGATCGGTGCAGGAGCCAGCTTGCTGGCGACGGCTGCTACACCGACCTCAGCGCCTGGCGTCGGCCTTGGCCGTCACGGTCACCCACCAGTCGGTGTGCCGTTCGATCTGCACCGGCAGGGTCGGCAGCAGGGCATTGAGTGCGAGGTCGGTGTCCTGCAGCGGAAAGCTGCCAGTAATGCGCAGGTCGGCCAGTTCCGGTGCGACACTCAGGTGACCACGGCGATAACGACCCAGTTCGGCGATCAGGTCGCCGAGCCGGGCGTTGTCCACCACCAGCATGCCCCGGGTCCAGGCGTCGGCCCCCAGGTTCAGGGCCTGCAGCGGGCCGAGGCCATCGCGGCGCATCAGCACTTGCTGGCCTTCCTTGAACACTTGCTCGTCCTGACCGGCTTGCGGCCGCGCCGCCACCGCCGATTGCAGCACCCCGAGGCGGGTGCCCTGGTCCTCGCGCTTGACCAGGAACCGCGTGCCCAGGGCGCGCATACGGCCGTCACGGGTTTCGACGATGAACGGCCGGCTGTCGTTGTGCCCGGTCTCGATCAGGATCTCGCCTTCCTGAAGCACGATCCGCCGCTGCTTCTCGTCGAAGCGCACATCCAGCGCACTGTGGGTATTGAGGTTGATCACCGTACCGTCGGCCAGGCGCAGGGTGCGCTGCTCGCCGGTGGCGGTGCGCTGGTCGGCCAGCCAGTAATCCACCGGCAGGTAACGCTCCCCGGCAAACAGCGCCAGGGCGCCGAACAGCACGATGCTGGCGACCCCGCGACCCAGCTTGCGCACCCGCCGGCGCAAGCCTTCGCGCGATTGCAGCAAGGCGTTGCGCGCCGGCCCCGAGGCGACACCAAAGCGCTGGTCGAGCATGCCCAGCTGGCGCCAGGCGCGGGCGTGTTCTTCATGGGCGGCGTGCCACTTGGCAAACTCTTCGCGCTCCACCGCGCTGGCGCCGCCATCCAGCGACAGTTGCCAGGCGATGGCGGCATCCAGCACCCGGGCCGATACCGGCTTGGAACTCATGGGGGTCATAGCGGCTCCCCGTACAGGGCGATGTAGCACTGGCGGATGCCCTGGGCCAGGTACTGGCGCACCCTTGGCACCGAGACCCCCAGGCGTTCGGCGATCTCGGCGTGGCTCAGGCCGTCGAGGCGGTTATAGAGGAAGGCCATGCGCGCCTTGCTGGAGAGCTTGCCCAGTAGGCGGTCGATGGCCTTGAGGTCTTCGAGGATCATCTGCTGTTCTTCGGGCGACGGTTGTTCGCCTTCGGGGATCAGCATCAGTTCGCTGAGGTAAGCCTGTTCCAGTGCGGCGCGCCGGAAATAGTCGAACAGCAGGCCCTTGGCGATGGCCACCAGAAACGCCCGGGGCTCCCGGGGCGCCTTGAGTTCGTCGCGGCCCAGCAGGCGCACGAAGGTGTCCTGGCTCAGGTCCTCGGCCCGCTGGCTGCAGGCCACGTTGCGCCGCAACCAGGCCAGGAGCCAGCCGCGATGGTCGCGATACAACGCACCAACCAGCTCATTGCGAGGGCTTTGGACTGACGACAACGGAACTCACCAATCGAGAAGTTTAAACTAACGAGAATTATTCGCGATTGTGGCAGAGGCGAAACAGTGGCGCAATTGACGCTGGTCGGCTGCCTTGTGGCTGAAGAGGACGGGTGCCCAAGACAAGGAACCAGTTTCGTCGAGGAAACTGGCTCCCGTTGGCGTGCGCAGCACGCCCAAGGCGTTGTATCTGTTAGATCCAGGACTCAGGTTCTACGGCCGCGGCGCGGCCGAGCGCGAGCAAGCTCCTTCGCCATGGTGTGGTGGATCAGAACGAAGGGGCCTGCTGCCGGCGTTTCCACTGGCCCAGGCGCTGTTGCAGGTTCAGCGGGCTGTGGATCTGCTGCTGGCGGGCGCGGTTGAACAGGATCAGCGCCAGCTCCGCGGTGGCCAGGGCATCGGCCGCCGCGTTATGGCGCTCCACCACTTGCAGGTTGAACCAGCGCACCCAGTCGTCCAGCCCGGCTTCGCGGATCTGGGCCTGGGGGCACAGCAGCGGCGCCATGTCCGCCACATCGAGGAAGCTGTGTTGCAGGCGGTAACCCAGGCTGTCCTTTAGCGCCCGGCCGAGCATGTGCTGGTCGAACGGGGCGTGAAAGGCCAGCAGCGGGCTGTCGCCGACGAACTCCATGAAATCCAGCAGGGCCTCCACCGGATCACAGCCGGCGGCGATGGCGCTGGGCCCCAGGCCGTGGATCAGCACGCTGGGGCTGAGCTTGTGGCCCTCGCGTTGCAGGGTGCGCTCGAACTGCTGGCTGAAGTCGATGGCACCGTCCTCGATCACCACCGCGCCGATGGACAGCACCTGGTCGCGGTTGAGGTTGAGGCCGGTGGTTTCCACGTCCACCACTACCCAGCGCTGTTCGCGCAGGCTGCCGTCACCCAGTTCGGTAAAGGCGGGCAGGCGGTCGCGCCGTTGTTGTTGCTCGGCGGTCAGGACGCTGACTGCGGGGCGGAACCAGGCAAACAGGCTCATAGCTGGTACCGCAAGGCCAGGCTGCTTTGCAGGCGCTGGGCCTGGCGCAGGGATTCACGCAGGATGCGCCGGTCCAGGTGGTTCAGGCTGTCCGGGTCGACCCGGTTGGAATAGGGCTGGTTCTCCCGGGTCTGGCGCTGGTGCTGCTGCATGCGGGTCTGCTGGATGAAGTGATAGGCCTCTTCATAGGCGGCGCCGTCCAGGGGCTCGATCACTTGTTTGGACACCAGCTGGCGCAGGCGCTCCAGGGTATTGATCGCACCGATGCCGTGGGCCAGGGCCAGCAGCCGGGCACCGTCGACGAAGGGGGTGAGGCCCTGGACCTTGAGGTCCAGGGTGGCCTTTTCACCGTTCTTGCGGGCCAGGACGAACTCGCGAAAACGCCCCACGGGCGGGCGCTGGCGCAGGGCGTTTTCCGCCATCATGCGTTGGAACAGACGGTTGTCCCCCACCTGGTCGAGGATGCCCCGACGCAGTTGTTCGGCGCTCTGTTCATCGCCCCAGACCACCCGCAGATCGAAATAGATGCTCGAACCCAGCAGGTTTTCCGGGGTGGCCTCACGGATGAAGGCTGCGAAGCGCCGGGCCCATTCAGCACGGGACAGGCACAGCTCGGGGTTGCCGGCCATGATGTTGCCCTTGCACAGGGTGAAACCGCACATGGCCAGGCTCTGGTTGATCTGCTGGGCGATGGGTAGCAGCTTGCCGCGGATTTCTGCCGCGTGGGCCGCGTCCCGGGCCTCGAACAGGATGCCGTTGTCCTGGTCGGTGTGCAGGGTCTGTTCGCGTCGGCCTTCACTGCCAAAGCACAGCCAGCTGAAAGGCACGCCGGGGTCGCCCTTGTCGGCCAGGGTCAGTTCGATAACCCGGCACACGGTGTGATCGTTGAGCAGGGTGATGATGTGGGTGATCTGGGTCGAGGAGGCGCCGTGGGCCAGCATGCGCTCCACCAACTGGCCGATCTCGCCCCGCAGCGCCACCAGGTGTTCGACCCGGGGCGCGTTGCGGATGGTCCGTGCCAGGTGCACCAGGTCGACCCGCTGCAGGGAAAACAGATCCCGCTCGGAAACCACGCCGCACAGACGCTGTTCTTTCACCAGGCAGACGTGGGCGATATGCCGCTCGGTCATGGCGATGGCGGCGTCGAAGGCGCTGTGGTCCGGGCTGAGGAAGAACGGCGCCTGGGTCATGTGCTGTTCGATGGGCTGGTTGAGGTCCTGGGTGCCGTCGGCCACCACCTGGCGCAGGTCGCGCAGGGTGAAGATCCCCAACGGGGCCTTGCGTTCGTCCACCACCACGATGCTGCCGACCTGCTGCTCATGCATCAGCGCCACGGCTTCGCGCAGCGGCGTCTGCGGTGAACAGGCCACCGGATGACGCATGGCCAGCTCGCCCAGGCGGGTGTTCAGGGAATACTGGGTGCCGAGGGTTTCCACGGCTTTCTGTTTGACTTGCTGGTTGACCTGGTCCAGCAGGCTGCTGACGCCACGCAGGGCGAAGTCGCGAAACTCCGCGGACAGGGCGAACAGCTTGATGAACGCCCCCTTGTTCAGTTGCAGGCAGAACGTATCTTCGGCGGCGCGATGCTCGGTGCGGGTCGCGCGCTCGCCCAGCAGCGCGGCCAGGGGGAAACACTCGCCGGAAGTGATTTCGAAGGTGGTCTCGGTGCTGCCCTTGGCGGCGTGTGTGCGCTCGCCTACCACGCGGCCCTGCTTGACGATATAGAAGTGCTCAACCGGGCCGTCGGCCGGCTTGATGATGCTGTCGCCGGGGCCGTAGAAGCGCAGTTGGCATTGTTCTACCAGGTAGGCCAGATGCAGTTGCTCCATCTGGTTGAACGGCGGGAACCGCTGCAGGAACTGCACGGTCCCCTGGATGTTCTGCAACACCGCGGTCTTCCCGGCCTGGGTGAAGGCGTCCGCTTTACTCATAACGATTACCGCAGTCTTTTTGGATTTGTTGTGGTCGGATCACGGCATGGTCGGCTGCAACGTCTGGGGTGCCCATTGGACGTAAGTCTAGGTAGCGCCCTGGGGGCCGGACATTTGGCTTTGAAGCGTCGGCAATCAATGCGAAAAAGCTCTGATCAAGACTCTTGGCAATTTTTCCGACGAAGTGCACATTGGAAGCCTGCTTAGCGATGTCTGACCACTGTGCTAGGGGATTGATCTGTTCATGTAGAGAAATGTATGCCCGACCACGATATTTTAAGTGACGCCGAGCGCGAGGCCCTGAGTGCGGTCATGCTGGAACCGGATCTGCCGCCCCAGCGGGTGCTGATCGCCGATGATGACAAGGATGCACGGGAGCTGCTTGCGGAGATCCTTGGCCTGGATGGCATCCGTTGCATCACGGCGGCCAGTGGCAAGGCTGCACTTGAGTTGCTGGAATCGAATAAGTCCATCGGCCTGCTGATCACCGATCTGCGCATGGCGCCCTGCAATGGCCTGGACCTGATCCGCCAGGTGCGTGAGTCGGAGCGGGCGGCGCTGCCGATCATCATCATTTCCGGCGACGCCGATGTCCGCGACGCCATCGCCGCCATGCACCTGAGCGTGGTGGATTTCCTGCTCAAGCCCATCGACACCACCCAGCTGCTGGCCCTGGTCAAGCATGAGCTGGGCGTGGTGCTCTAGCCTTCCCTTGCCACACAGGCGAAAAAAAGCCCCGGCCTTGCGACCGGGGCTTTTTCGTTACTGCGGGTTGCGCGGGCTTACAGACCGTTCTTGGCCTTGAACTCGCGACGCCGGCGGTGCAGGACCGGCTCGGTGTAGCCGTTTGGCTGCTTGGTGCCTTCGATCACCAGTTCCAGAGCGGCCTGGAAGGCGATGTTGCTGTCGAAGTCCGGTGCCAGCGGGCGGTACAGCGGGTCGCTGGCGTTCTGCCGGTCCACCACTGGCGCCATGCGCTTGAGGCTTTCCAGCACCTGCTCCTGGGTGACCACGCCGTGGCGCAGCCAGTTGGCGATGTGCTGGCTGGAGATGCGCAGGGTGGCACGGTCTTCCATCAGGCCGACGTCATTTATGTCCGGCACCTTCGAGCAGCCCACGCCCTGGTCGATCCAGCGCACCACGTAACCGAGAATGCCCTGGGCGTTGTTGTCCAGTTCGTTCTTGATCTGCTCCGGCGTCCAGCTCGGGTTGACCGCCAGCGGGATGGTCAGGATGTCATCCACCGAAGCGCGGGCACGCTTGGCCAGCTCGGCCTGACGGGCGAACACGTCGACCTTGTGGTAGTGCAGCACGTGCAGCGCGGCGGCGGTCGGCGACGGTACCCAGGCGGTGTTGGCACCGGCCAGCGGGTGGGCGATTTTCTGTTCGAGCATGGCGGCCATCAGGTCCGGCATGGCCCACATGCCTTTGCCGATCTGCGCGCGGCCTTGCAGGCCGGTGGACAGGCCGATGTCGACGTTCCAGTTCTCGTAGGCGCCGATCCATTTCTCGGCCTTCATGTCGGCCTTGCGCACCATGGCGCCGGCTTCCATGGAGGTGTGGATCTCGTCGCCGGTACGGTCGAGGAAGCCGGTGTTGATGAACACCACACGCTCGCTGGCCGCCTTGATGCAGGCCTTGAGGTTGACCGTGGTGCGGCGCTCCTCGTCCATGATCCCGACTTTCAGGGTGTTGCGCGGCAGGTTCAGCACCTCTTCGATGCGGCCGAACAGTTCGTTGGTGAAAGCCGCTTCTTCAGGGCCGTGCATCTTCGGCTTGACGATGTACACCGAGCCGGTGCGGCTGTTCTTGCGCGAGGTGTTGCCGTTGAGGTTGTGGATCGCCGCGAGGCTGGTGACCAGGCCGTCGAGGATGCCTTCCGGCACTTCGTTGCCATCCTTGTCGAGGATCGCATCGATGGTCATCAGGTGGCCGACGTTGCGCACGAACAGCAGCGAACGGCCGTGCAGTTTCACCGGCTCGCCGTTGACGCCGGTGTATTCGCGGTCGGCGTTCATGGTACGGGTGAAGGACTTGCCGCCCTTGGAAACTTCTTCCGCCAGGTCGCCCTTCATCAGGCCGAGCCAGTTGCGGTAGATCACCACCTTGTCGTCGGCATCCACTGCGGCGACCGAGTCTTCGCAGTCCATGATGGTGGTCAGGGCCGCTTCCATCAGCAGGTCCTTGACCCCGGCGGCGTCGGTCTGGCCGACCGGGCTGGCGGCGTCGATCTGGATCTCGAAGTGCAGGCCGTTGTGCTTGAGCAGGATCGCGGTAGGGGCCGCAGCGTCGCCCTGGTAGCCGATCAGTTGCGCGTCATCGCGCAGGCCGCTGTTGCTGCCGCCCTTGAGGCCGACTACCAGCTTGCCGCCGACGATCTTGTAGCTCACCGAGTCCACGTGGGAGCCGGCAGTCAGCGGCGCGGACTCATCGAGGAAGGCGCGGGCGAAGGCGATGACCTTGTCGCCGCGGACCTTGTTGTAGCCTTTGCCTTTTTCCGCACCATCGGCTTCGCTGATGGCATCGGTGCCGTACAGGGCGTCGTACAGCGAGCCCCAGCGAGCGTTGGAAGCGTTGAGGGCGAAGCGCGCATTCATTACCGGCACCACCAGCTGCGGGCCGGCCATGTGGGCGATCTCTTCATCGACGTTTTGCGTCGTGGCCTGGAAATCCGCCGCTTCTGGCAGCAGGTAACCGATGTCTTGCAAGAAGGCTTTATAAGCCACAGCGTCGTGCGCCTGGCCGGCACGGGACTGGTGCCAGGCATCGATACGTGCCTGGAAGTCATCGCGTTTGGCGAGTAGGGCTTTGTTCTTCGGCGCCAGGTCGTGAATGACCTTGTCTGCACCGGCCCAGAACGAGTCGGCGGTGAGGCCGGTACCGGGAATGGCTTCGTTGTTCACGAAGTCGAACAGGACTCTGGCGACCTGCAGGCCACCGACTTGAACGTGCTCAGTCATTGCTTGCCTCACTCTGCTCAGCTATTTCGCTTTTCAGCTCTTCAAATTAACAATGAAGCCGGCGGCCATTTAAAGCACAACCCTGTTCTCCAGTACATGCCATCGCTGGCGGCTGGGTCCTTCCAATCAACGGCGGAGCCTTGCTGACGGGCTGTTGCGGGGGTTGCGATCAGGCCTTGGCGGACATCGTTCCAACGTTATGTAGTGCGCGCTGCGGCATACTACATGATGAACTGCGGTTGTGAAAATTAGACTAAAAGCGTCGTTCCGCGACTTTAAAGTGCAGTGCGGTCACGCAGGGGAATGCGATGTTCTCAAAAAACCGGTGGATTGTTCCATATAAATACAAAAAGTTGTACACGATTTGTGTTTTGCCTTGCTCACCCGCCTAGGAGCCGGCTTGCCGGTGAATGGGCCTTCGGGGTTTGCGCCGGCCTTGCGGGCGCATTCGCTGGCAAGCCAGCTCCTGCACAAGCTGCTGCTACATGGGCTGGAAAGCGCGGGGAATGAGGCTGCCTATACTGGATCTTTCATTGCTCAAAGAGGGCTGCGCCATGGACCATCTCGTTCTCACGGTATTCGCCCCGGACAAGGCCGGCCAGGTCGAGCGCATTGCCCAGTGCATCGCCGAGCATGGCGGCAACTGGCTGGAAAGCCGCCTGTCACGCATGGCCGGGCAGTTCGCCGGGATCCTGCGGGTGGCTGTGCCCGCCGAAGCCTACGATGAACTGGTGGATGCCCTGCAAGGCTTGTCGGCCCAGGGCATTCGCGTGTTGATCGCCGAAAGCGGCGTAGAGCAGTCCTGCACCTGGAAACCCATCGCCATGGAACTGGTGGGTAACGACCGCCCGGGAATCGTGCGCGACATCACCCGGCTGCTGGCCGAGCAGGGGGTCAACCTGGAGCGCTTGGTGACCGAGGTGCGCCCAGCGCCCATGAGCAGCGAACCGCTGTTCCACGCCGAGGCGATCCTTGCGGTGCCCCTGACCCTGTCCCTGGAAGTGCTGCAGGCGCGCCTGGAAACCCTGGCGGACGACTTGATGGTGGAGTTGGTCCTGCGCAGCGAGCCCT
Source organism: Pseudomonas sp. MWU349 (assembly GCF_017947325.1). NCBI lineage: Bacteria > Pseudomonadati > Pseudomonadota > Gammaproteobacteria > Pseudomonadales > Pseudomonadaceae > Pseudomonas > Pseudomonas sp. MWU349. Next base: position 692,940 of record NZ_JAFEVP010000004.1, read on the forward strand.
GAGCCTTGTGAGGGTTATCCCAGTAAACCGTGCATGTGCCTGTGGATAACCTGTAGAGACCCGGCCCTGGCCCAGAGCCAGCGTGGCGTTGCGCCAGTTGATCAAAAAACCAGCAGTTTCAAGGGCTTGTGCACAAAGGGCGGGGATCAGGTTGTGGATAACCTTGGGAAGAACCGCTGCAAGCCACGAAAAACGTGGCCTGCAGGGCTTTGTACGTTTATTGATCAGCGACGCCCGCGCAGGCTGAGCCAGGCATCCACGCTGTATACCGCCAGGCCGGCCCAGATAAACATGAAGGCCAGCAGAGTGCTGGAGGACAGGTGCTCGTCGAACAGCAGCACGGCCTGCAGCAGCACCAGGGTGGGAGCCAGGTACTGGAGGAAACCCAGGGTGGTGTAGGGCAGGTCCCGCGCGGCAGCGTTGAAGCACACCAGAGGCACCAGGGTCACCGGGCCGGCGGCCACCAGCCACCAGGCCTGGGAACTGCTCCAGAACTCGGCATGGGCACTGCTGGCATCGGGGTGCAGCAGCAGCCAACCCAGAGCGATGGGCACCAGCATCCAGGTTTCCACCACCAGGCCGGGCAGGGCCTTGACCGGCGCCTGCTTGCGGATCAGCCCGTAGAAGCCGAAGCTCAGCGCCAGCATCAGCGAGACCCAGGGCAGGCTGCCTACCTGCCACACTTGCTGGGCCACGCCCACCGCCGCCAGGATCACCGCCAGCCACTGCATGCGCCGCAGGCGTTCGCCAAGAATCAGCATGCCCAGCAGCACGTTGACCAGAGGGTTGATGTAGTAGCCCAGGCTGGCTTCGAGCATGCGCCCGTTGTTTACCGACCAGACGTAGGTCAGCCAGTTGGCGGCGATCAGGGTGCCGCTCAGGGCCAGGATCGCCAGGCGCCTGGGGTTGTCCCGCAGTTCGCGCCACCAGCCGGGGTGCTTCCACACCATCAGCAGCAGGGCGCCGAACAGTGCCGACCAGAGCACCCGGTGGATGATGATCTCGACCGCGGGAACGCTGGCGATAGCTTTGAAATAGAGCGGGAACAGACCCCAGATGATGTAGGCGGTCAGACCCAGGATGTACCCGCGGCGCGGGTTGGCGGCTTGCATGCAGAATCCTTGCTTAGGCAGCTAACAAAGCCGCAATTGTAAGGACAATTGTCTAGACCTGTCCTGACTTTTACCCCGCCGCCCACTGTGGGCACCGGCTTGCCGACGAGGGCAATCTCTCGGGCCCTTTCGCTGGCAAGCCAGCTCCTACGGCTGGCGCCCTTGTGTGGGTACCGGCCTGCCGGCGAAGGTGGTTTCTCGGGCCCTTTCGCTGGCAAGCCAGCTCCTACGGCTGGCGCCCTTGTGTGGGTACCGGCCTGCCGGCGAAGGCGGTTTCTCGGGCCCTTTCGCTGGCAAGCCAGCTCCTACGGCTGGCGCCCTTGTGTGGGTACCGGCTTGTCGGCGAAGGCGATTTCTCGGGTCCCCTTCGCTGGCAAGCCGGCTTCTACGGTTGGGTCAGAACAGCTTGAGGGGTTCTTCGTTGAGGGCCGCCAGCTGTTCGCGCAAGGCCAGCACCTGATCGCCCCAATAACGTTCGCTGCCGAACCAGGGGAAACTGTGGGGGAACGCCGGGTCGTCCCAGCGCCGTGCCAGCCAGGCGCTGTAGTGCATCAGGCGCAAGGCTCGCAGTGGTTCGATCAGGGCCAGCTCCCGCGGGTCGAAATCATGGAACTCGCTGTAGCCATCCATCAACTCGGACAACTGGCCCAGGCATTCCTGGCGGTCGCCGGCGAGCATCATCCACAGGTCCTGCACCGCTGGGCCCATGCGACAGTCATCCAGGTCGACGATATGGAACATCTCGTCGCGGCACATCATGTTGCCGGGGTGGCAGTCGCCGTGCATCCGGATGTTCTGGTGTGGCGTGGCCTGGTACACCTCTTCCACCCGCTTGAGCAGGTCTCGGGCCACCGACTCGTAGGCCGGCAGCAGGCTCTTGGGGATGAAGTTGCCCTGCAGCAGGGTGGCCAGGGAATCGTGACCGAAGTTCTTCACCCCCAGGGCTTCGCGGTGTTCGAACGGGCGGGTGGCACCCACCGCGTGGAGGCGGCCCAGCAACTGGCCGAGACGGTAGAGCTGGTCCAGGTTGCCTGGCTCCGGGGCGCGGCCGCCGCGGCGCGGGAACAGGGCGAATCGAAAGCCCGCGTGTTCGAACAGGCTGGCACCATCGTGAATGATCGGCGCCACCACCGGCACGTCGCATTCGGCCAGTTCGAAGGTGAAGCGGTGTTCTTCCAGGATCGCTTCGTTGGTCCAGCGCTGGGGCCGGTAGAACTTGGCGATCAGTGGCTCACTTTCGTCGATGCCGACTTGATAGACGCGATTTTCGTAGCTGTTGAGCGCCAGCACGCGGGCGTCGCTGAGAAAGCCGATGCTTTCAACGGCGTCCAGGACCAGATCGGGGGTCAGTGTTTCAAACGGGTGCGACATGCTTACTCCTGCGCGCAGCAGGCTGCCGCGTCCGGCCAAGCATGGTAACGCAGACGGGGAGCCAGCGGGGGAGGGTTTGCCGGTGGTTCGCCGCGGGCCGGGCTCGCCGGCGAGCCGGCTCCTACGCAAGGAGGAGCCGGTGGGCACGGCGCGAGGGTCAGGCGCCGATGACGCCGCCGTCTTCCCGGGTGATGGCCATGACCGAGGAGCGTGGCTTGCCGTTGGGCAGGTGTTCGGGGAAGGTCGAACCGCCGTTTTCCCCAGGGTGCTGGATACCCACGAACAGGGTCTTCTGGTCCGGGGCGAAGGCGATGCCGGTGACTTCACAACCCACCGGCCCGACCATGAAACGGCGGATCTCACCGCTGTCCGGGTCGGCGCAGAGCATCTGGTTGTTGCCCATGCCGGCGAAGTCGCCGCTGTTGCTGTAGTCGCCGTCGGTGAGGATCCACAGGCGCCCGGCCTTGTCGAAACCCAGCCCGTCGGGGCTGTTGAACATGTTCTGCGGGGTGACGTTGGACGACCCACCCTTGGGTTGGCCGGCGTGCACGCCCGGGTTGCCGGCCACTACGAACAGGTCCCAGGAAAAACTCATGGCGCCATGATCGTCGCCACCGGTGCGCCAGCGCAGGATCTGCCCGTAGACGTTCTTCTCCCGTGGGTTGGGGCCGCCCACCGGCTGGCCGTCCTCGCCACGCTTGGAGTTGTTGGTCAGGGTGCAATAGACCTGACCGTCCTTGGGGCTGACCACTATCCATTCCGGGCGGTCCATGCGCGTGGCCTGGACCACGCTGGCGGCCAGGCGAGCCTGGATCAGCACCTGGGCCTGGTCGGCGAAGCCGCTGCTGGCGTCGATGCCATTCTTGCCGTGGGTCAGCTCGATCCACTGGCCCTGGCCCTTGGGGTGGTCGGGGTTGCCATCGCCGGCATCGAAGCGCGCCACGTACAGGGTGCCGTGGTCCAGCAGGTCGCGGTTGGCCTTGGGGTTGCGGTGGTTGATCTTGTCGCGGCTGATGAACTTGTAGATGAATTCGCCACGCTCGTCGTCGCCCATGTAGACCACGGCGCGGCCGTCGCGGGTTTCGGCCAGGGCGGCGTTCTCGTGCTTGAAGCGACCCAGGGCGGTGCGCTTGACTGGGGTCGATTGCGGGTCGAACGGATCGATCTCCACCACCCAGCCGTGACGGTTGAGTTCGTTGGGGTTCTTCGCCAGGTCGAACCGCGGATCGTGCAGGTGCCAGTTGATCTCCTTGCTGGCCACCACGGCGCCGTAGCGCTTCTGCGCGGCGTCGAATTTCTGCTCGGCGTTGCTGCTGCCGAAGCAGTCGGTGAAGTTCTCTTCGCAGGTCAGGTAGGTGCCCCATGGGGTCTTGCCGTTGGCACAGTTCTGGAAAGTGCCCAGGACTTTCTTGCCCTTGGGGTCTGCGCTGGTCTTGAGCAGATCGTGACCGGCGGCGGGGCCACTCAGGCGGATCGGCGTGTTGCCGTGGATCCGCCGGTTGTAGCGCGAGCCCTGGACGAACTGCCACTGGCCATTCTTGCGTTGCACTTCAATGACCGACACGCCTTCGCTGGCCTGGGCCTTGCGCACGTCTTCGGCAGATTGCGGCAAGCCGCCATGGGGGTAGAGGTAGCGGTAGTTGGTGTATTCGTTGTTGATGGCCATCAGCGCGCGGTGGCGGTCGTCCGGGAAGGCGAACAGGCTCATGCCGTCGTTGTTGTCGCCAAACTGCACTTCCTGGGCCCGGGCGGTGCCATTGCCGCTGGGGTCGAAGGCCGGGCCGTTCTTGGCCAGGGGCTGGCCCCAACTGATCAGTACCGAGGACTTGTAGCCAGGTGGCAAGGTGATGCTGTCGCTGGTGGCGGCAGGGATGCCGGTAAAGCCCAGCAACTGGCTGGTGCCGGCGCTGACGCTGGCGGCCAGGGCGCTGCGGCTCAACAGGTTGCCGCCCAGGAACAGCGCTGCACCGCACAGGGCGCCGGCACCGATGAAACCGCGGCGGCTGAGGCCGACCATCTGTTCCAGGTCGGTGGGTTGGTCGTCTTCTAGTAACAGGCTCATATCAGGCTCCCTGCAGGTTTTTGCAGCCACCTTAATGAGCCCCCATGACGAATATGTTGCAGTGAAATGGCGGTGGAGCCTTGGTCAGAGCGGGGTTCCGATCAGCACGTGGGACGGTGAGAACTGCACCTGGATGGTCGAGGATTCCTTCAACTCCAGGGTCTTGAGCAGCAACGGCTCGGCCAGGGCGCACAACGTCTGACCATTGGGCAGGGCGATTCGCACCTCGCAGGGGCCGTCCTCGGCGTCGAGAATCTGCTCGATGGTGCCCCTCAGGCAATTGTGTCCAGTTGTTACTTGGGCGCCAGCGGCTTGTACGTCCAGCCAGCCAGCCTTGATCAGTGCCACCACTTCGGTCCCCGGCAGCAGTTCCAGACGCAGGGTGCTGTCGTGGGTGATCTGCGCCTGAAGTTGCAGGCCTTCGGGCAGCTCCAGAACGATCAGGTCATTGCAGCCCTGGGTTTCGATAGCCCGGACCTTGCCATGCAACTGATTGCGCGCGCTGGTGCGCAGCATCAGGCGGCTGAGCAAGTCGAGGTCGCTGGTGTCTTCCGCCGCTTCCAGTACCTGGGCCTGCAGAGCTTGCAGGCGCTGGTAAAGACGCAGCACCCGTTCGCCCTCGGCGGACAGCTTGGCGCCGCCGCCGCCCTTGCCGCCGACGCTGCGCTCCACCAGCGGGCTCTGGGCCAGGTTGTTCAGTTCGTCGATGGCATCCCAGGCGGCCTTGTAGCTCAGGCCGGCGCTTTTTGCCGCGCGGGTGATGGAACCTTGTTCGGCGATGTGTTGCAGCAAGGCAATGCGTTGCGGGCGGCGGGCGATGTGCTGGGTCAACAGAGTGGGCAAGGACATGGCGGGGGGCTTTGAACACTGGAGGTGGGCTGGGAGTTTGCGGCTTGGGCGACAAGAGTCAAGTCAGTCGCCGGTGCCGGGGCTTGGGGTCCTGGCCAGGCAGTAGATATCCACCCGACGGGCACCGGCGTTGATCAGCAAACGGGCCAGGGCCTGGGCGGTGGCGCCGGTGGTCAGGACATCGTCCACCAGGGCCAGGTGTCGTCCTGCAACCTGGGCCTGATCTGTAAGGGCGAAGGCCTGGCGCAGGTTGCGCTGGCGGGCCCGGGCATCCAGGCCCTGTTGGGCGGGGGTGTCTTGGGTGCGCAGGAGGAGCTTGGGTTGCACCATCAATTGCAACGAAGCGCCCAGCCACTGGGCCAGCATGCCTGCCTGATTGAAGCCGCGCTGGCGCAGCCGCCTGCGGGACAGTGGCACCGGCAGCAGGCAATCAGGCCGTGGCAGGCCTTCATCGAAGCGATAGTGGAGGAACTGGCCGAGAAGTTCGGCCATCAGCCGGCCAAAAGGCCATTTTTCATGGTGCTTGAAACGGCTGATCAGGCTGTCCACCGGGAAATCGTAGCGCCAGGGTGCGATCACCCGCTGAAACGCCGGCGGTTCTTGCAGGCACTGGCCACAGGTGAGGCCAGGCGCAGGCAGGGGCAGGGCGCAGACTGAGCACTGGGCGCCGAGCCAGGGCAATTCGTCCAGGCAGGGAGCACACAGGGCCAGGGCCGAATCGCTGGGTTCGTCACACAATAAACATGTCTGATTGTTTTTTAACCAGATGTAAACCGGTACTTTGTATCTGGGTTGACAGTGCATGGCTCTTCCTTAAATATGCCGAACATCCGTGTCGCGGCTGTGGGCTTTCCTGTCCTGCGCCGCTTGCCAAGCATAATCAAGGAATTGCCCATGAGCGCCAGCACCACCGCCACCCTGCGTCATGACTGGACTTTGGCTGAAGTCAAAGCCTTGTTCGTCCAGCCCTTCAATGACTTGCTGTTCCAGGCGCAGACGGTGCACCGCGCGCATTTCGACGCCAATCGGGTCCAGGTTTCCACGCTGCTGTCGATCAAGACCGGCGCCTGCCCGGAAGATTGCAAATATTGTCCGCAGTCCGGTCACTACAACACCGGCTTGGAAAAGGAAAAGCTCCTTGAAGTGCAGAAGGTCCTGGAAGAGGCCGCCCGGGCCAAGGCCATCGGTTCTACCCGATTCTGCATGGGCGCGGCCTGGAAGCACCCTTCGGCCAAGGACATGCCCTATGTGCTGGAAATGGTCAAAGGCGTGAAGGCCATGGGCCTGGAAACCTGCATGACCCTGGGCCGTCTCGATCAGGACCAGACCGAGGCGCTGGCCAAGGCCGGCCTGGACTACTACAACCACAACCTCGATACCTCGCCGGAGTTCTACGGCAACATCATCACCACGCGCACCTACAGTGAGCGCCTGCAGACCCTGGCCTATGTGCGCGACGCGGGCATGAAGATCTGCTCCGGCGGCATTCTCGGCATGGGCGAATCCCTGGATGACCGCGCCGGGCTGCTGATCCAGCTGGCCAACCTGCCGGAGCATCCCGAATCGGTGCCGATCAACATGCTGGTGAAAGTCGCCGGCACGCCGTTGGAAAATGCCGAGGAAGTGGACCCCTTCGACTTTATCCGCATGCTCGCGGTGGCGCGGATTCTCATGCCGCAATCCCATGTGCGGTTATCGGCCGGCCGTGAGGCGATGAACGAGCAGATGCAGGCCCTGGCGTTCTTCGCCGGCGCCAACTCGATTTTCTACGGCGACAAGTTGCTGACCACCGCCAACCCGCAGGCCGACAAGGACATGCAGTTGTTCGCGCGCCTGGGCATCCAGCCCGAAGCCCGCGAAGAACACGCCGACGAGGTGCACCAGGCCGCCATCGAACAGGCCCTGGTGGAGCAGAAAAGCAGCGAGCAGTTCTACAACGCCGCCGTCTGACCTTCTGCCGTAGGAGCCGGTTTGCCGGCGAATCTCGCGAGCCTCATGGATTTCGCGTCGCCTGCTTCGCCGGCAAGCCGGCTCCTACCGATGAACTGTCCGTAAGCCAACATCGAGGCCTGCATGTCTTTTGATCTCGCCGCGCGCCTTGCTGCCCGCCGTGCCGAACACCTCTATCGCCAGCGCCCGCTGCTGCAGAGCCCCCAGGGGCCGCAAGTGGTGGTCGACGGCCAGCCATTGCTGGCCTTTTGTAACAACGATTACCTGGGCCTGGCCAACCATCCGCAAGTGATCGAAGCCTGGCGTTCCGGTGCCAGCCGCTGGGGCGTGGGTGGTGGTGCCTCCCATCTGGTTATCGGCCACAGCACGCCCCATCACGCCCTGGAAGAGGCGTTGGCCGAACTCACTGGTCGCCCTCGGGCGCTGTTGTTTAGCACCGGCTACATGGCCAACCTGGGGGCGGTCACGGCGCTGGTGGGGCAGGGCGATACGGTGCTGGAGGATCGTCTCAACCACGCTTCGCTGCTCGATGCCGGGCTGCTTTGCGGCGCGCGCTTCAACCGCTATCTGCACAACGATGCGCACAGCTTGGCCAAGCGCCTGGAAAAGGCCACCGGCAATACCCTGGTGGTCACCGATGGGGTGTTCAGCATGGACGGCGATGTCGCCGACCTGCCGGCCCTGGCTCGGGAAACCAAGGCCCGTGGCGCCTGGCTGATGGTGGATGATGCCCATGGTTTCGGGCCGCTGGGGGCCAATGGCGGCGGGCTGGTGGAGCATTTCGGCCTGGGGCTGGATGAGGTGCCGGTACTGGTGGGCACCCTGGGCAAGGCTTTCGGCACCGCCGGGGCCTTTGTCGCCGGCAGCGAGGATCTGATCGAAAGCCTGATCCAGTTTGCCCGTCCTTATATCTACACCACCAGCCAGCCGCCAGCCCTGGCCTGCGCCACCTTGAAAAGCCTGGAGCTGCTGCGCAGCGAGCATTGGCGGCGCGAGCATCTGGCGGCCTTGATCCGTCAATTCCGCCAGGGCGCCGAGCAGATCGGCCTGCAGCTGATGGACAGTTTCACCCCGATCCAGCCGATCCTGGTGGGCGACAGTGCTCGGGCCGTGCGCCTGTCGCAGATGCTGCGTGAGCGGGGAATCATGGTCAGCGCCATTCGCCCGCCTACCGTGCCGGCCGGTAGCGCGCGGCTGCGGGTGACCTTGTCCGCGGCCCACAGCGAGGCCCAGGTGCAGCTATTGTTAAGCGCGTTGGCAGATTGTTTCAGTGAACTGCAAGCGGAGCCGAGCCATGCGTGATCGACTGATTCTGTTGCCGGGCTGGGGCTTGGGCGTGTCGCCGCTGGAACCTCTGGCGGCGGCCTTGCAGGGGCTCGATGAACACTTGCGGGTAGAAATCGAGCCCTTGCCGGAGTTGACCTCCAGCGACCCGCAGGACTGGCTGGACGAACTCGATGACGCCGTGCCGGACAATGCCTGGCTGGGTGGCTGGTCCCTCGGCGGCATGCTGGCTTCGGAACTGGCGGCGCGCCGTGGTGAGCGCTGCTGCGGCCTGCTGACCCTGGCCAGCAATCCCAGTTTTGTCGCCCATGAACACTGGGCCAGTGCCATGGCCGGGGAAACCTTCGACGGCTTCCTGGCCGGCTGCGCGGCCGACCCGCGAACCACCCTCAAGCGTTTTGCCTTGCTCTGTGCCCAGGGCGCCGCGGACACGCGAGGCCTGTCGCGGTTGCTTCTGAGCGGCGCGCCGACCACGGCGCCAGCGGTGCTGATGGCCGGGCTGGAGTTGCTGGCGCAGCTGGATACCCGCGAAGCCTTGCAAGGCTTTCGCGGGCCGCAGTTGCACTTGTTTGCCGGGCTCGATGCTCTGGTGCCCGCCGAGGCGGCCGGTGAGTTGCTGGCCTTGCTGCCGGATATTGAAGTTGGCCTGATTGAACACGCCAGCCACGGATTTCTCCTGGAGGACCCCCATGGAGTGGCGGGAGCGATCCAGGCTTTCTTGCATGAGTCCGGTGATGACTGATCTTTCTCTGACTGCCTTTCCCAGCCGCCTGCCTGACAAGCGCCAGGTCGCGGCTTCGTTCTCCCGCGCGGCGGCCAGCTACGACAGTGTCGCGGAGCTGCAGCGTGCGGTCGGGCAACAATTGCTCAGCCGTCTGCCCCCGGGCCTTGAGCCACGGTGCTGGCTGGACCTGGGCTGCGGCACCGGGCATTTCAGCCGGGTGCTGAGGCAGCGTTTCAGTGCCGCCCAGGGGCTGGCCCTGGATATTGCCGAGGGCATGCTCAGTCACGCCCGGCCTTTGGGCGGCGCGGAGCATTTCATCGCCGGGGACGCTGAACGCCTGCCATTGCAAGGCAACAGTTGCCACTTGATCTTCTCCAGCCTGGCGGTGCAGTGGTGCGACGATTTCTCTGCCGTGCTCAGTGAAGCGATGCGGGTGCTCAAGCCGGGCGGCGTGCTGGCTTTTGCCAGCCTGTGCGTGGGTACTTTGCAGGAGCTGCGCGATAGTTGGGCGCAGGTCGATGGCCAGGTTCACGTCAATCGCTTCCGTGAGTTCGAACGTTATCGACAGTTGTGTGAAGCCAGTGGCTTGCAAGTGCGCAGTCTGGAAAAGGCGCCCCATGTCCTGTATTACCCGGATGTGCGCAGCCTGACCCATGAGTTGAAAGCCCTGGGCGCGCACAACCTCAATCCCGGACGCCCGGGCGGCTTGACCGGACGGGCACGGATCGCCGGGTTGATCGATGCCTACGAGGGTTTCCGACAGGCCAAGGGCCTGCCGGCGACTTATCAAGTGGTCTATGCCGTGCTGGAGAAACCGTTATGAGCCCTGCCTACTTCATTACGGGTACCGATACCGATGTGGGGAAAACCACCATTGCTGCCGGCTTGCTGCATGCGGCGCGTCTGGCTGGCCTGAGTACTGCGGCGGGCAAGCCGGTGGCTTCGGGTTGCGAGCTGACGGCCAAGGGCCTGCGCAACGCCGATGCCCTGGCATTGCAGGCGCAGTCTTCGTTGCCGTTGGCCTACGTAGAAGTGAATCCGGTTGCCTTCGAGCCGGCCATCGCCCCTCATCTGGCAGCGCGAGAGGCCGGGGTGGCGCTGACCGTGCAGTCGCTGTTGACGCCCATGCGCCATCTGCTGGCCAAGGGCGCGGACTTCACGTTGATCGAAGGCGCGGGTGGTTGGCGGGTACCCCTGGCAGACCAGGACAATCTGTCGGATCTGGCCATGGCGTTGGGGCTGCCGGTGATCCTGGTGGTGGGCGTGCGTCTGGGCTGCATCAATCATGCATTGCTGACGGCCGAAGCCATCGCTCAGGACGGCCTGCAACTGGCGGGGTGGGTGGCCAATATCATCGATCCAAAGACCTCTCGTCTGGAGGAAAACCTCGCAACCCTGGCCGAACGCTTGCCGGCCCCATGCCTGGGCAGGGTGCCGAAACTCAAGCCGGCCAGCGCCGAGGCGGTGGCCGAGCATCTGCAACTGGATCTGCTGGACTAGATTTTGCCTATTGCAAGGCATATTGCCATTAGTGTTTTTGACGGGTGTTTTCTTGACGGGTCTGCTTCAATAACACCTGTCACTCATTCTCAAGGTCGAGTTCTCCCATGCAAATCTCCGGGAACATCGCTTTCTATGCCGGGCTGAACGCTATCCAGACCGGGCAGAATCGCGTCGATCAAGCCGCGGGCCAGATTGCCAGCACTGCAGTTGAACGCTCTGCCGGCAGCCAGTCGTCGGATGTCCAGCTTGACCGCCTGCGCGCTGTAGATCGCAGCCAGGAATCGGATGTGGCCAGCAGCATGGTGGAGATGTCCATGGGCAAGATCCAGGCTGAACTGGGCGTCAATGTCGCCAAGGCCTCGGACCAAGTCCTCGGCACCCTGATCGATACCTACGCCTGATTACCCTCTAAAAAAGCCCGGCCTCCCACAGAGGCCGGGCTTTTTCATGCCTTTTCTGTTTATAGCGGCTCTCGCTGATTCCTTTCCCTGACTGATTACCGGTGCGCTGGCTCCTACACTTCATGGCAGTGCCGTGGGTGTTCGCCTGCGTATGCATTTTGTTTCGATGACGAAAGGCACTGGCGCGACGCTTGACAAGATTTGGGCGTAAACGTATGTTTCAAACAACTGTTTGACCGCTATAAAAACTCAACGCGGTTGTTCATTCCCGGTTACATCAGCAGAGGTTTATCGCTATGCCTGACTACAAGGCCCCCTTGCGTGATATTCGCTTCGTTCGTGACGAGCTGCTCGGCTATGAGGCGCATTATCAGAGCCTCCCGGCTTGCCAGGACGCCACTCCGGACATGGTTGACGCCATTCTCGAGGAAGGTGCCAAGTTTTGTGAGCAAGTGCTGGCTCCGCTGAACCGTGTGGGCGACCTGGAAGGTTGCACCTGGAGTGAATCCGGCGTTAAGACCCCCACCGGCTTCAAGGAAGCCTACAAGCAATTCGTCGAAGGCGGCTGGCCAAGCCTGGCTCACGACGTTGAGCACGGTGGTCAGGGCCTGCCTGAATCCCTGGGTCTGGCGGTCAGCGAAATGGTTGGCGAAGCCAACTGGTCGTGGGGCATGTACCCTGGCCTGTCCCATGGCGCGATGAACACCATTTCCGAACACGGTACTGCCGAGCAGCAAGAGGCCTACCTGACCAAGCTGGTGTCCGGCGAGTGGACTGGCACCATGTGCCTGACCGAGCCGCACTGCGGCACCGACCTGGGCATGCTGCGCACCAAGGCCGAACCTCAGGCCGATGGATCCTACAAAGTCACTGGCACCAAGATCTTCATCTCTGCCGGTGAACACGATATGGCCGACAACATCGTCCACATCGTTCTGGCCCGCCTGCCTGACGCACCGGCCGGCACCAAGGGTATTTCGCTGTTCATCGTGCCCAAGTTCCTGCCTAACGCTGATGGCAGCGTAGGCCAGCGCAACGCCGTGAGCTGTGGTTCCCTGGAACACAAGATGGGGATCCACGGTAACGCCACCTGCGTGATGAACTTCGACGCGGCCACCGGTTTCCTCATCGGCCCGGCGAACAAAGGCCTGAACTGCATGTTCACCTTCATGAACACCGCGCGCTTGGGTACCGCTCTGCAAGGCCTGGCCCATGCCGAAATCGGCTTCCAGGGCGGCCTGAAGTACGCTCGCGATCGCCTGCAAATGCGCTCCCTGACTGGCCCGAAAGCGCCGGACAAGGCTGCCGACCCGATCATCGTGCACCCTGACGTGCGCCGCATGCTGCTGACCATGAAGGCCTTCGCCGAAGGCAACCGGGCAATGGTCTACTTCACTGCCAAGCAGGTCGATATCGTCAAGTACGGTGTGGATGAAGAAGAGAAGAAGAAAGCCGACGCACTGCTGGCGTTCATGACTCCGATCGCCAAGGCGTTCATGACTGAAGTTGGTTTTGAATCCGCCAACCACGGTGTGCAGATCTATGGCGGCCACGGCTTCATCGCCGAGTGGGGCATGGAGCAGAACGTTCGCGACAGCCGTATCTCGATGCTGTACGAAGGCACTACCGGTATCCAGGCACTCGACCTGCTGGGCCGCAAAGTGCTGATGACTCAAGGCGAGGCTCTGAAAGGCTTTACCAAGATCGTCCACAAGTTCTGCCAGAACAACGAAGGCAACGAAGCCGTCAAGGAATTCGTCGCACCCCTGGCTGCACTGAACAAAGAATGGGGCGAGCTGACCATGAAGGTCGGTATGGCTGCCATGAAAGATCGCGAAGAAGTCGGCGCGGCCTCCGTGGACTACCTGATGTACTCCGGTTATGCCTGCCTGGCCTACTTCTGGGCCGACATGGCACGCCTGGCGGCTGAAAAGCTGGCAGCCGGCACCACCGAAGAGGCGTTCTACACCGCCAAGCTGCAGACCGCGCGTTTCTACTTCCAGCGCATCCTGCCGCGTACCCGCACTCATGTTGCAGCCATGCTTTCGGGTGCCAACAACCTGATGGACATGAAGGAAGAAGACTTCGGCCTGGCTTACTAAGCCCGACCGCAGTGGTTCGAAAAGCCGTTCGCCCCTTGGGGCGAGCGGTTTTTTTATGCCCGCAGAATCTTCATGAAAATTCCCGACTAAATCGCTAAGCAGAAGCGATTTCCTGCCGTTAAAGAGATGGCAATGTGATGTCCATCACACCGCGTGTGCTTAACTTCAACAAATGAAGGCACAATGCCATTCATTGATCAGCCGGGTCGGAGTTTTACCCTTGCCGCGTTCTTTCGCTGTACGTTTCAGTCACTTTGTACCGTCTTTACTGCTTCTGCTTGCGGGGCTGGCGGCCGCCTACGTCAAGGACCTCAACGTCTTCTTCACCTCGCTGTTCAACGTGCTGCCAACCTTGGTGCTGTTGCTGGGCGGGGCGTATTGCGCGGTGTATCGGCGCCAGCGCGAACTGTTCTTGATGGTCACCGTGTACATCGCCTATTTCCTGCTGGACACCCAGACCGACTACTACCGGGACAACGGCAGGGTCCGGGAAGACGCGGCGGTGGTGTTCCATCTCTGCTGCCTGTTGCTGCCCCTGTTGTTCGGCCTGTTCGCTGCCTGGCAGGAGCGCACGCACTTGTTCCAGGACATGGTGGCGCGTTTTGCCGTGTTGCTGGCCTTCGGCAGTGTGGCTCTGGGGCTCGAGCAGAGTTACCCACAGGCTCTGCTGAACTGGTTGGCGGAGATCCGCTGGCCGGCCCTGCATGGCAGTTGGATGAGTTTGATCCAGTTGTCGTATCCCGTGTTCTTCGCGGCCTTCCTGCTGCTGGCGATCCAGTACTGGCGCAGCCCGCGTCCGCTGCACGCGGCGCAACTGGTGGGGCTCCTGGGGCTGTTCTGGATGCTGCCCAAGACCTTCATCCTGCCGTTCACCCTGAACATCATGTGCAGCCAGGTGATGCTGATGATCGCTGCTGCTGTCGCCCACGAGGCGTACCAGATGGCGTTCCGCGACGAGCTGACCGGCCTGCCGGGGCGCCGCGCGCTTAACGAGCGCATGCAGCGCCTGGGGCGCAACTATGTGCTGGCGATGACCGACGTCGATCACTTCAAGAAATTCAATGACACCCACGGGCACGATGTGGGCGACCAGGTGTTGCGCCTGGTGGCCAGCAAGCTCTCGAAAGTCACCGGGGGCGGCCGGGCCTACCGTTACGGAGGCGAGGAGTTTGCCGTGGTGTTCGCCGGCAAGACCATGGATGAATGCATGCCGCATCTGGAGATGATTCGCGAGATCATCGCCACCTACAACATTCAACTGCGTAACCAGGACAACCGCCCTCAGGACGACCAGCAGGGTCGCCAGCGTCGCGGTGTCGCTGCCGCGTCCAGTGTCTCGGTGACCATCAGTATCGGCGTCGCCGAGCGGCTGGCAGAGCATCGGACTCCGGAAGAAGTGCTCAAGGCTGCCGACCAGGCGCTCTACAGCGCCAAGGGAGCGGGGCGTAACTGTGTCATTGCATTCGGGCAGAACCGCCGCGGCGCGGTGCGCATGGATACAGCTGCGGGTTGAGTGATGATGGCGCATTCAGCGCCTGCACAGTCATTGGCAGGCTGAGGGCGGCGGCAGTAGGTTGGTCTGATCTGCTGCCGGAGAAACCACCATGCCCGAGTATCAAGCCCCCTTGCGCGACATGCGCTTTCTGATTGATCACGTCTTCGACTTTCATGCCAGCTACGCGGCGTTGGGGGCCACTGACGCCAGCCCGGACATGGTCAGTGCCATCCTCGAGGAAGGCGCGAAATTCTGCGAAAACGTCCTGGCCCCGTTGAACCGCTCCGGTGACGAGGAAGGTTGCCACTTTGATAACGGCGTGGTCACCACGCCCAAGGGCTTCAAGCAGGCCTTCGCCCAGTACGTTGAAGGCGGCTGGCATGGGCTGGCCGCCGATCCGGCCTATGGTGGCCAGGGGCTGCCCCACTCCCTGGGGCTGGTGATCAGCGAGATGGTGGGCTCCAGCAACACCTCCTGGGGCATGTACCCGGGCCTGACCCACGGTGCCATGTCGGCTATTCATGCCCATGGCAGCGCGGAACAGAAGCAGTTGTACCTGGGCAAGCTCACCGCCGGGCAATGGACCGGCACCATGTGCCTGACCGAAGCCCATTGCGGCACTGATCTTGGCATCATCAAGACTCGTGCAGTGCCCCAGGCCGACGGCAGCTATGCGGTGACGGGGAGCAAGATCTTCATCTCCGCCGGCGAGCACGACATGAGCGAGAACATCGTTCACCTGGTGTTGGCCAAGCTGCCGGACGCGCCGGCCGGAACCAAGGGCATTTCGCTGTTCATCGTGCCCAAGTTCCTGCCGGATGCAGCAGGTGAGGCCGGCGAGCGCAATGGCGTGAGCTGCGGCTCCATCGAGCACAAGATGGGGATCAAGGCGTCCGCGACCTGTGTACTGAACTTCGACGGTGCCAGGGGCTTTCTGATTGGTCAGGCCAACAAAGGCCTGAACTGCATGTTCACCATGATGAACCACGCCCGCCTGGGGACCGGAATGCAGGGCCTGTGTCTGGGTGAAACCAGCTTCCAGGGGGCGATCAGATACGCCAACGATCGTTTGCAGATGCGTTCGCTGACCGGCCCCAAGTCTCCGGACAAGGCGGCGGACCCGATCATCGTCCACCCTGATGTGCGGCGCATGCTGCTGACCATGAAGGCGTTCAACGAGGGCAACCGGGCCCTGGCCTACTTCACGGCTCAGTTGCTGGATGTGGCGCATCTGAGTCGCGATGAAGCCCAGCGCCAGGACGCCGAGAACCTCCTGGCGTTCCTCACCCCGATCTGCAAGGCCTTCATGACCGAGACCGGGCTGGAAGTGACCAACCACGGCATGCAGGTGTTCGGCGGTCATGGGTTTATTCGCGAATGGGGCATGGAGCAGTTGGTACGTGATTGCCGCATTGCTCCGATCTACGAAGGTACCAATGGCATCCAGGCCCTGGACCTGCTGGGCCGCAAGGTGCTGGGCAGCCAGGGCAAGCTGCTGCTGGGCTTTACCCGGATTGTGCACAAGTTCTGCAGCGCGAATGCCGAGCATCCGCAGCTCAAGGCTTATGTCGCGCAACTCGATGTCTTGAACCGTCAGTGGGGCGAGTTGACCACCAAGGTCGGCATGGCAGCCATGAACAACCCCGACGAAGTGGGGGCCGCGGCCTTGGATTACCTGATGTACAGCGGCTACATCGTCCTGGCCTATTTCTGGTTGCGCATGGCTCTGGTCGCACAGCAGCAACTGGACGCCGGGCAGGGCGACCAGGACTTCGCCACCGCCAAGCTGATCACCTGCGAGTTCTATTTCAAGCGCCTGCTGCCACGTACGGGGGCTCATCGGGCGGCCATCGAGGCCGGCAGTGATTGCCTGATGAAGCTTCCCGCGCAGTTGTTCGCCTTGTAACGGCTAGGGCGACACGAACAAAGCCCGCTGCTGCGGGTTTTTTCGTGCTTCGGAATTTCTGTGACTAAAAATTACATAAAGGTCACTAGTTGACCCTATGTGTCTCAAAAGTTGTTCGGGTACACTCTGGTTTTCTAAATGGGTCCGTTTCGGCCCGCCTTTTTAGTTCTTGCGAGGTTTGCCATGGCTGACTACAAAGCGCCCTTGCGCGATATGCGCTTCGTCCTCAATGAAGTTTTCGAGGTCGCCAAACTCTGGGCCCAGTTGCCGGCTCTGGCTGAGACTGTGGATGTCGAGACGGTCGAGGCGATTCTGGAGGAGGCGGGCAAAGTCACCGCTAGAAGCATTGCTCCGCTGAGTCGCAGTGCCGACGAGGAAGGTTGCCACTGGGACAACACCGTGGTGACCACCCCTGAAGGCTTTCCACAGGCCTATCAGACCTACGCCGAAGGTGGCTGGGTTGGTGTGGGTGGTGATCCCGAGTTCGGCGGCATGGGCATGCCCAAGGCGGTATCGGCCCAGGTCGAGGAAATGGTCAACTCCGCGAGCCTGGCCTTCGGCCTGTACCCGATGTTGACCGCCGGGGCCTGCCTGTCGATCAACGCCCATGCCAGCGAAGAGTTGAAAGCCACCTACTTGCCAAACATGTATGCCGGTGTCTGGGCAGGCTCCATGTGCCTGACCGAGCCCCATGCCGGTACCGATCTGGGGATTATCCGCACCAAGGCCGAGCCTCGGGCCGACGGTTCCTATGCCATCAGCGGAACCAAGATATTCATTACCGGTGGTGAGCACGACCTGACGGAAAACATCATTCACCTGGTGCTGGCCAAGCTGCCGGATGCGCCGGCCGGTCCCAAGGGTATTTCCCTGTTCCTGGTGCCCAAGTTCATGGTCAATGCCGATGGCAGCCTGGGCGAGCGCAACCCGGTGACCTGTGGTTCGATCGAGCACAAGATGGGCATCCAGGCTTCGGCCACGTGCGTAATGAACTTCGATCAGGCCATCGGTTACCTGGTGGGTGAACCGAACAAGGGCCTGGCGGCCATGTTCACCATGATGAACTACGAGCGTTTGGGGGTAGGTATCCAGGGGCTGGCCACGGGCGAGCGTTCCTACCAGAACGCTATTGAATATGCCCGTGATCGCCTGCAGAGCCGCTCGCCTACCGGCCCGCAAGCCAAGGACAAGGTAGCCGACCCGATCATTGTGCACCCGGATGTGCGGCGCATGCTGCTGACCATGAAGGCTGCAAACGAAGGCGGCCGGGCATTTTCCACCTACGTGGCGATGCAATTGGATACCGCCAAGTTCAGCGAAGATCCGGATACCCGCAAGCGCGCGGAAAGCCTGGTGGCATTGCTGACCCCGGTGGCCAAGGCTTTCCTGACCGATCTGGGCCTGGAAACCACGGTTCATGGCCAGCAGATCTTCGGCGGCCACGGCTATATCCGTGAGTGGGGCCAGGAACAACTGGTGCGAGATGTGCGGATTACCCAGATCTACGAGGGCACCAACGGTATCCAGGCTCTGGATCTGGTGGGGCGCAAGATCGTCGGGAGCGGCGGTGCGTTCTATAAGCTGTTTGCCGACGAGATCCGCCATTTCACTGCTACGGCGGACAAGCAATGGGGGGAGTTCACCCGCCCGCTGAACGCGGCGCTGGACAATCTGGATGAGCTGACCGCCTGGGTATTGGACCGGGCCGCCAGCAACCCCAATGAAATCGGGGCAGCGTCGGTGGAATACCTGCAGGTATTTGGCTACACCGCCTACGCCTACATGTGGGCACTGATGGCCAAGTCTGCGCTGGGCAAGGAGCAGGAAGATGACTTCTATGCCAGCAAGCTGGGGACGGCGCGGTTCTACTTCGCCCGCCTGCTGCCGCGTATCCACTCGCTTAGCGCCTCGGTCAAGGCCGGTAGCGAATCGCTGTTTCTGTTGCAGGCTGAGCAGTTTTAACTGGCAAGGGCGTTTGTAAGCCATCTCTTACATAACGTGATGCTGATCGTCCATATCGGTAGATGACAGCTGAAGCTAATCTACTTCACATGGACGTAGCGCAGGAAGCGCAAAGCAACAACACGGACACGTAGGATTCCGCCAGGATGGTGGAGTGAAAAGGATGTCAGGGAAACAGTCTGCAAAGCCCCGCTTCGGCGGGGTTTTCTTTTGTCCGGGTTTTTTATTTTGGCGGGCTTATCCCGGCATCTCCACGGTGGAAGTTCCCCCCAGGCGCGGCTCCTGCGCATTCATCGAGTCTTCCAACAAGCTGCGCAGCAGCTCCAGCGTCCCCTGCTGACGCTGCAGATCCCGGCAGACCAATCCCACCTTTAGCGGCACCCTGGGCTCGCTCAGCGGTTTCCACAGCAGTTCCTTGTTGCCGTGCTGCTGTTGGGAGCGTCCTGGAAGCACGGTGGCCAGCCGCGTATGGGGCAGGCTGTCGAGAATCCCGGCCATGTTGTTCAACTCCGCCTGCACCTGCGGGCGCCGCCCCAGATTGGCCAGTTGAGCCTGCCAGATCTGGCGGATCTGAAACTCCTCTCCCAACAACAGCATCGGCAACTCTGCTGCCTGGCGCATGGAGACTTTCTTGAATTCGCGCAGCGGATGCTGCTCCGGGATGACCAGAGTCAGTTCATCTTCGTACAGCGGTACTCCATGCAGGCCTGGCTGGCGTGGCGGCAAGTAGCTGATGCCGATATCCAGCGAGCCGTTGAGCAGGCGCCGTTCGATCTCCAGGCCGGTCAACTCATAGATCTGCACCACAAGATGGGGCTGGGCCTTGCGTACCCGCTCAAGCATCTGCGGCACCAGGCTGGTATGCACGGTTTGCAGTACGCCGATCGCCAAGGTACGCAGTGCCTGGCCCTTGAAGTTGCGCAAGGCTTCGCGGGCCTGTTGCAAGCCATCGAGCAAGGGCAGGGCGTGGTTGTACAGCGTATGCGCCGCCAGTGTCGGCAACAGGCGTTTACTGCTGCGCTCGAACAGGCTGACGTCGAGGTTCTGTTCCAGCTGGCGGATCTGCTGGGATAGTGCCGGTTGCGAGATCGACAGCCGTTCGGCGGCACGTCCCACATGGCCTTCTTCATACACCGCGACGAAATAACGCAGTTGCTTAAAATCCATAAGTAATGCTTATCGAAAAAGCTTAAAAAACGAAATGGCCCGAAGCCCCGTAGGGGCCTAGTCTAGCGCCTATTCACAAGGCTTACAGGGCCACGAAGGGCGATGAATACCGTTTACGTTGATGGTGTTTACATAGGCAAGGCAAAAAATCTCGGCCAGGGACTGGTCAGCGACACTGACAAGCACCCGGTTGCCAACCGACTCTGGTTGTGGCCACAAGGCCTGGGCAGCGATGAGCACGGCGATCCGCGCTTTCACACCGGTCCCGAGCGCGCGTTGCATCATTACCCCGCTGAACACTATGACCACTGGCGTAAACGTTACCCACAGTTCGCCTGGTGCGCGCCGGCCTTCGGTGAAAACCTGTCCACCCATGGCCTCACCGAAGAACAGGTGTGCCTGGGCGATCTGTTTCGCTGGGGCGGTGCGCTCTTGCAGGTCAGCCAGCCGCGTTCGCCCTGCTACCGCCTGAGCCATCGCTGGGGCCTGGCCAATCTGCCGCAACAGGCCCAGGACAATGGTCGTTGCGGCTGGTTTTACCGGGTTCTCAAGCCAAGTTTCGTACAAGCGGATGAACCTTTTGAACTGATTCAGCGCAGTTACCCCGGCCTCACCGTGGCCTGGGCCCTGCGCTGTTTTTTCCAGGAGCCTCTGGAGCATGCTGGCTTGAAAACCCTTATTGATTGCCCGGCACTTTCCTCGCGCTGGCGTGATATCGCCATCAAGCGCCTGCGCACTGGCCGGGTTGAAGACTGGTCCGCGCGTTTGCTGGGGCTGCCGCTGGAGGGCCTGCGAGCATGAATCTGTTCAACCTGCGCCGCACCGTGCCGAGCCTGGAAGATCTGGTTGCCGAGCCCTATGCAAACGCTTCGCCCCCAGATCTTTCCAGCAACTGCCTGATGCCCAGTGTGCAGCGTCCCCAGCCGGTCTTCGTGCGCGGCCAGGGCTCTTGGCTGTGGGACAGTGAAGACCGTACTTACCTGGACTTCACCCAGGCCGGGGCCGCCAACAGTCTTGGCCACAGCCCGTCGGTCCTGGTCGCCGCGCTTGCCGAGCAGGCCCAATCGCTGATCAACCCGGGCTCCGGGTTCTACAACCGCGGCATGCTCAAGCTGGCCGATCGCCTGTGCCGCAGCACCGGCAGCGACCAGGCCTACCTGCTGAGCAGCGGCACTGAAGCTTGCGAGGCCGCAATCAAGCTGGCGCGTAAATGGGGGCAACTGAATCGTGGCGGCGCCGCTGGCATCATCACTGCCAGCCAGAGCTGCCATGGTCGGGGCTTTGCTGCGTTGTCGGCGGCTGGCAGCGGCGTTCCGGGCAATCGTTTCGGTCCCGGGCTGCCGGGGTTCAGCCAGGTGCCGTTCAACGATCTGCCGGCCTTGCACGCGGCGGTGGATGCGCAAACCGTGGCGATCATGCTGGAGCCGATCCAG
Organism: Pseudomonas sp. MWU349; assembly: GCF_017947325.1. Taxonomy (NCBI): domain Bacteria; kingdom Pseudomonadati; phylum Pseudomonadota; class Gammaproteobacteria; order Pseudomonadales; family Pseudomonadaceae; genus Pseudomonas; species Pseudomonas sp. MWU349. The sequence continues at coordinate 714,261 of NZ_JAFEVP010000004.1, forward strand.
AGTGAGGCGGGTGTCATTCCGGCGACCGAGCATTACCTCAAGGGCGTCGAGCGCCTGTGTCGTGAACTGGGCATCCTGCTGATTCTCGATGAGGTCCAGACGGGCATCGGCCGCTGCGGCACCCTTTTGGCCGAACAACTGTATGGCGTGCGTGCCGACATCATCGCTCTGGGCAAGGGGCTCGGCGGTGGCGTGCCACTGGCGGCGTTGCTGGCACGGGGCAAGGCCTGCTGTTTCGAGGCGGGCGAGCTGGATGGCACCCACCATGGCAATGCGCTGATGACCTCGGCTGGCCTCGCGGTCCTGGACAGCCTGCAGGAGCATGGCTTTCTCCAGCAGGCGCGCCGCAACGGCCAGTACCTGGGGCAGGAACTGACCCGCCTGGCGAGCCGGTATGCCCAGGGTCAAGTGCGGGGGCAGGGTTTGTTCTGGGGCATGAGCCTGGCGGATGAGTCCGCCGACGCGGTGGTCAAGGCCGCCTTGCATGAAGGCTTGCTGCTCAGCGCGCCGCAACCGGACTGCCTGCGTTTCACCCCGGCATTGAGTGTCAGCAAAGGCAATATCGACGAGATGCTCCTGCGCCTGGCTCGGGCTTTTTCCCGGGTGCGCACGGCGCAATTGCACTGTCGCAAGGGAGTGGCCGTCTGATGCGTGTACTGATCCTGCAACATTCGCCTGCCTCCGGGCCGGGGCGGATCAACCAGTGGCTGCTGGAGCGGGCGAGCGCCGTGCACATCTGCCATCTGTACGCCCAGGCACGTTTGCCGCGGCTCGACAGTTTCGATCTGCTGATCGCTCTGGGTGGGCCCATGAGTGTGCACGACGAGGCCCAGACTCCTTGGCTGGCCGCGGAAAAGCGTCTGTTGCGCAAGGCCCTGTCTGCTGGCAAGCGCGTGCTGGGCATCGGCCTGGGTGGCCAGCTCCTGGCGCAGGCGCTGGGTGCGCAGGTACGCCCCAGTGCAGCGCGGGAGATTGGCTGGTGGCCTGTGGAAAAGTACCCCAATGCCCAGGACTCGCCTTTGGGGTTGGCCTTGCCGGAACGCCTGATGGCCTTTCATTGGCATGGCGAAAGCTTCGATCTGCCCAAGGGCGCGTTGCCGCTCTATCGCTCGGCGGCCTGCGATCACCAGGGCTTTATCTGGCAGGAGCGGGCCATCGGCTTGCAATGCCTGCTCCAGAGCGACTTGCACAGCATCGAGGCACTTTTGCAGGCGCGCGCCAACGGTTGGCTGAGCGCTGAACACAGCGCCGAGCCCGATAGCGTCGAGGATCAACAGGCGATTCTCGCCGGAATCCCGCATTGCAGTGGCCTGGCCCCCACCCTGTTCCGGGTGCTGGATTACCTTTCCGGGCCGCATGCGACTTTACGTTGACTGACTTCCTGAACCGTCTCGCGGTATAACGCATCGCCCCGTGTTCGATTTTTCGCACGGGGCGTTTTTTTATCTCCAGCTTTTTCAAACCCCTTCTTTGTCTTTGCAACCTCCTTCAAGTACCGGCTCGTGGTCGGGGGCGGCATGACCATCAAGCTGTCGAAGGTTGTGCAGGAACATGGCTTTCAGATCCGCGCCCGAGCGGCAGCGCGGCCTCGAATCGCTCTGAACCCTGGCGTACGAGCAAGGTCGATTGCAGGTAAGGCTCATTCGAGCCGATTGTTATCAGGAGCTGCTCATGGACTTGATCCGCATCATCTTCGCCATTCTCTTGCCGCCCCTGGGGGTCTTCCTGCAAGTGGGGTTTGGCGGCGCTTTCTGGCTGAACATCCTGCTGACCCTGTGCGGCTACATTCCAGGGATCGTGCACGCGGTGTACATCATCGCCAAACGCTGATGGGCTACCCGCTCCATGGGAGCGGGCAGTACCTGCTCAGGGCTGTGCCTGCAGCACTCGGCGGTAAAACCGCCACTCCTGCTCCAGGGCGTGGGCCTGGTTGCTGGCCTTGCGAAAGCCGTGGCGTTCATCGGGATAGTAGTGGGCCTCGGCGGCGATGCCCTGATCCTGTAGCGCCTTGAGCATGTCGCGGGTCTGCTTGGGCACCACCACCGCATCCTGCTCGCCCTGGAAAAACACCACCGGCACGCCGATGCTGCTGGCGTGGGCCAGGGGAGTACGGGCCAGATAACGTTCGCTGTCGCGTTCAGGATCGCCGATCAGCCAGTCCAGGTAGTCGCCTTCGAACTTGTGGGTGGCGCGGGCCAGGCTGATCGGATCGCTGACTCCGTAGAGGCTGGCCCCGGCGCAGAAGACCTTGGCGAAGGCCAGGGCGCAGAGGGTGGTGTAGCCCCCCGAGCTGCCGCCGCGGATGAATGCCTGTTGCGGATCGATCAGCCCCTGTTCATCCAAGTGGGCCACCACGGCGCAGGCATCTTCCACGTCCACCTCGCCCCAGCGCAGGTGCAGGGCCTGGCGATAGGCTCGGCCATATCCGGTGCTGCCGCGGTAGTTCAGGTCGGCCACGGCAAAGCCGCGCTGGGTCCAGAACTGGATACGCGGGTCGAGTATCGGGTAACAGGCCGAAGTCGGGCCGCCGTGGATGAACACCACCAGGGGCGGCCGGTTGACACCGTTCATGGCCGGGTAGAAGAAACCATGGGCCTGGCCGTCGCCGCTGGGGTAGCACAGGGTCTGCGGGCGGCTGATGCGTTCCGCCGGCAGAGGGGCAACCCCTCCCGCCAGGACTTGGACCTGCCGGGTGTGGCGGTCTATGGCGATAACGGCCGAGGGGCTGACAGGCGACGCCGCGATGCAGTACAGGTAGTGCTGGTCCAGCGCCAGGCTGCGGAAGCGGCTGTAGTCGCTGCCAAAGTCCTGCTGGAAACCGTCGTCCTGACGCAGCCCGAGGCGGCCAAAACCCTGCTCGGTCCAGCTGCCAAACCAGGCATCGCCGCCCAGGGGCAGCCAGGTGCAACTTCCCAACTGCCAAGGCGCCGGGGCATGGTCCGCGGCGGTGCTGGGCAACGGCCGCAAACCATCGCCCGATTCGGCCCAGGGTTGCCAGAAACCGCCGCGATCGCTGAGGCAATACAGCTGATCGTGCTGGTCGAAGCGCGGCTGTTGCAGTGACTCTGGCCCGCCATCGCCGGCCACGCAACGGGGAGCCCCCCAGGCCCCATTGCCCTGGCGCTCAGCGAGCATCAGGCGGGTGCTGGTCCAAGGTTGATGGGGGCGGTCCCACTCGATCCAGGCCAGGCGCAGGCCATTGGGGCTGAGGGTAGGAGCGGCGTAGAAGTCGGCCCCGGCAGCCAGCAGCCGACGTTGACCGGTGATGCTGTCAATGCTCACCAGTTGGTGTTGCTTGGCGCACTCCTCGACGGCCAGTACCTGGTCGGCGTGGCATCGCAGGTCACCGTAGCGGCACGTGCCTTGAGTCAAGGCGCTGGGCGCTCCACCGGCCAGGGGCTGGCGATACAGCTGCTGGTCCGCCTCGTTGACGAACAGCAGGGCGTCATTGCTGAGGCAGAAGGCGCCACCACCGTATTCATAGACCCGGCTGCGTACGCTGAAGCCGGTTGGCGTCAGGCAGTGGGCCTGGCCCTGATGCCATTGCCAGATCTGGCAGCGGCCGTCCTCGGGACGATATTCATTCCAGAACAGGCCGTGGGGCGTCAGTTGCAGCTCGGCAAAATCGACCCCGGCCGTAGTGGCCTGGCTGGCGCTGAAGGGCTCAACCCTTGGCGATGAGGCGGGAGTTTCGTTCATTGCGAAAAGCCAGTTGCTCGATGGTGTGGGTGGCCGTTTCAGATTCTTCACGGGCCTGGAGGATCATCCCATGGTGTGGCGATTTGCTGCACACCGGATCGGCATTGCTGGCATCCCCGGTGAGCATGAAGGCCTGGCAGCGGCAGCCGCCGAAGTCCTTTTCCTTCTCGTCGCAGGAGCGGCAGGGTTCGGGCATCCAGTCGTAACCGCGATAGCGGTTGAAACCGAATGAGTCGTACCAGATGTGCTGCATGCTGTGGTCGCGCACATTGGGGAACTGCACCGGCATCTGTCGTGCGCCGTGGCAAGGCAGTGCGGTGCCGTCTGGAGTCACGGTGAGGAAGATGCTGCCCCAGCCGTTCATGCAGGCCTTGGGGCGCTCCTCGTAGTAGTCCGGAGTGACGAAGATCAGCTTGCAGGGATGCCCTTGGGCTTCCAGCTTGGCGCGGTATTCGTTGGTGATGCGCTCGGCACGCACCAGTTGCTCTTTGGTCGGCAGCAGGCCCACGCGGTTGAGCTGGGCCCAGCCGTAGAACTGGCAGGTGGCGAGCTCGACGAAATCGGCTTCCAGGGCGATGCACAGCTCGATGATGCGGTCGATCTTGTCGATGTTGTGCCGGTGGGTGACGAAGTTCAGCACCATCGGATAGCCGTGGGCCTTGACCGCACGGGCCATTTCCAGCTTCTGCGCGAAGGCTTTTTTCGAACCGGCCAGCAGGTTGTTCACCTGTTCGTCGCTGGCCTGGAAGCTGATCTGGATATGGTCCAGGCCGGCCTTCTTGAAGTCGCTGATCTTCTGCTCGGTGAGGCCGATGCCGGAGGTGATCAGGTTGGTATAGAAGCCCAGCTTGCGCGCCTCGCCGATCAGTTCGGCCAGGTCCTGGCGCACCAGCGGCTCGCCGCCGGAGAAACCCAGCTGCGCCGCGCCCATTTCCCGTGCTTCGCGAAATACCTTGATCCACTGCTCGGTGCTCAGCTCCTTGCCCTGCTCGGCGAAGTCCAGGGGGTTTGAGCAGTAGGGGCACTGCAGCGGGCAGCGGTAGGTCAGCTCGGCCAGCAACCACAGCGGCAGGCCAACTTCCGGTTTGCCGGGCAGAACCGCCGGTTCAGCCGAGTTCGATCCAGTGCTGAGCACGGGCGACCTCCATGAACTGCTCGATATCTTCACCGAGCTCGGCCACCCCCGGGAACTGGATTTCCAGCTCGCTGATGATCGCCGCCACGTCACGTTCGCCATCGATCAGGCTGCCAATCAGGGCGGCACTGTCGTTGAGCTTGATCATGCCCTCGGGGTACAGCAGGACGTGACCCTTTTGCGCCGGCTCATACTGGAAGCGGTAGCCGGGGCGCCAGCGTGGGGTTTTACTGCGGTCGAAACTCATAGGGTGATCCCCTTATGCCAGACCCGCTGATCGGTGACGCTGTGATAGGGCGGGCGGTTCAGTTCATAGGCCATGCTCATGGCATCGAGCATGCTCCAAAGGATGTCCAGTTTGAACTGGAGAATTTCCAGCATGCGTTCCTGGCCGGCACGGGTGGTGTAGTGCTGCAGGGTGATCGCCAGACCGTGCTCGACATCGCGGCGGGCCTGGCCCAGGCGGGTGCGGAAGTACTCGTAGCCAGTGGGGTCGATCCATGGGTAATGCTGGGGCCAGCTGTCCAGGCGCGACTGGTGGATTTGCGGCGCGAACAGTTCGGTCAGCGAGCTGCTGGCCGCCTCCTGCCAACTGGCCCGGCGAGCAAAATTGACATAGGCATCCACGGCAAAGCGCACACCGGGCAGCACCAGCTCCTGGGAGCGCAACTGGTCCGGGTCCAGGCCCACGGCCTGGCCCAGGCGCAGCCAGGCCTCGATACCGCCGTCCTCGCCCGGGGCGCCGTCATGGTCCAGCAGGCGCTGGATCCATTCGCGGCGAATCTCCCGGTCCGGACAGTTGGCGAGGATCGCCGCGTCCTTCATGGGGATGTTCACCTGGTAATAGAAGCGGTTGGCGACCCAGCCCTGGATCTGCTCGCGGGTTGCCCGGCCTTCATACATCGCCACGTGATAAGGGTGATGGATGTGGTAGTAGGCGCCTTTGGCGCGCAGTGCCTGCTCGAATTCGGCGGCGGACAGTGGGGTGTCGGTCATGTGTGTTCTCCGGGGGGCAGCCCTTTCGCGGGCAAGCCCGCTCCTGCGCAAAGGGGCCAAGGCTCGTGGGGCGAGCTTGTGGGCGATTCGCCCTAGAGCTCAATACTCATTCCGTCGTAAGCCACTTCCACCTTTCGGCGTACCAGTTCGGCACGTTCGGCGGAGTCTTCATCGAGGATCGGGTTGGTGTTGTTGATATGTATCAGCACCTTGCGCTGGCGGGGCAACTGTTCCAGCACTTCGAGCATGCCGCCGGGGCCGTTCTGCGCCAGGTGGCCCATTTCCCGGCCGGTACGGGTGCCCACGCCACGACGCTGCATTTCATCGTCTTCCCACAGGGTGCCGTCCACCAGTAGCACATCGCTGGCGGCCATGATCTCCAGGAGTGGCGCGTCGACCTTGCCCAGGCCCGGCGCGTAGAAGAGTTTGCCGCCGCTGCGCAGGTCTTCGACGATCAGGCCGATGTTGTCCCCCGGGTGCGGGTCGAAACGGTGTGGCGAATAGGGCGGTGCGGCGCTGCGCAAGGGCAGCGGCGTGAAGCGCAGGTTGGGGCAGGCGGGGATGCTGAAGCTCTGGTCCAGCTCGATGCGGTTCCAGCTCAGGCCGCCGTTCCAGTGGCTGAGCATCTTGAACAGCGGGAAACCGGTGCTCAGGTCTTCATGGACCATGTCGGTGCACCAGACCTGGTGCGGGCAGCCTTCACGCAGGCTGAGCAGGCCGGTGGTGTGGTCGATCTGGCTGTCCATGAGGATGATGGCGCCGATGCCGGTGTCCCGCAGTGCGCGGCCCGGTTGCATGGGGGCGAAGCTTTGCAACTGCGCGCGGATATCCGGGGAGGCGTTGCACAGCACCCAGTTCACCCCGTCATCGGAAATCGCGATGGAGGATTGAGTGCGCGCCTGGGCCCGCAGGCTGCCGTCGCGAAACCCTGCGCAGTTCACACAGTTGCAGTTCCACTGCGGAAAACCACCGCCGGCGGCGGAACCTAGAATCTGGACAAACATGGACGCTCCCTGGGCTCAAGACTGAAAAAAGGACGGAGAACTGAAAATAAAAACGCCCCGGACGGGCCGAGGCGTTGCGCTGCGTTTCTGGCCAGAGGCAGAAATTAGCGGCTGGCGAAGTACATGGTGACTTCGAAGCCGATACGCAGGTCGGTGTAAGCAGGTTTGGACCAGGTCATAAAATTGCTCCTTTGAGGTGGGTGGGACGGGTGTTGCCTATACATATAGTCCACCTCCGGCGGGAGATGTTCAGATGCTTAGGAGGCTATCTTACTAAATTCCCGCAGAAGGTTGCCCGCAATTCTGAAGAAAGCTCATTGCAGCGCCGGTAATGATCATTCTGCCACTTGCCAGGGCGCACCCGGGCACGGCCTGTTGGCCAGCGCGCTGCAGCCGCCGGCAGCTTCTCTGAGTTGGCGGGCGGCCTGGATCACGATGGCGGGCGTCAGGGCCTCTATGCAGCCTTGCAACTGCGGCAGGTAATCCGACGAATGGCCGGCCAGTTTTGCCTGCCACAACAGCTCCATGGCCTGTTCCTGAGGCAGGGTCGCGGGCTGCAACTGTTGAGCCAGGGCCTGTCGCTGATCATTCCAGCTGGGCTCGTCGAGTGCCTGGAGGTGTTCGGGCAGGTGCTCAAGGAATTGTGCGATGTGCTGGAGTATCTCGGTGGCTGTCGCGCCGGGGGATTGCACGCCGAACAACAGGCCCGTCCGGCCGTTACGCTGGCGAACGGCGCTGAAGACGCCATAGCCCAGTTGCAGCTCCACCCGCAGGCGCTGATAGAAAGGAGTCTGGCAGAGCTGGCCGAGCAGGCGCCATGCGGCTTCATCGGCAAGGCTGGCGCTGGGCACGGGATAGAACAGCAGCAGGGCATGCTCACCGGCACTCCCGGGCAGGCTCTGCCACTGCTGGCCGGCGCCTGCTGGCACCGGCCGGCAGAGGGCGGCGTCCGCTGTGCCGGGCATCTGTTGCAGGGTTCGGCTCAGGGCTTGCTGGATGGCGGCTGGCAGCGCCAGGCCCAGTCCGTCCCAGCGAGCGTTGGCCCAGAGTGCTTGCAAGGCCTCTGGGTCGGGCCGGGCCGGGTTGTCGGGCTGTGGCTGTTCGCTGAATGCCTTGAGCAATTGTCGGATCGGCAGCAGTGGCGCTTCAGCTTTGACGCTGGCCTGCTCCTGCCAGAACGACTCGGCAGGTTGCCCCAGGGTTTTCAATGCCTGCAGTAGCACTGCGGGCATGGGTGATGGCAAGCCCTGCAGTTTCAGCAGCCAGTCTGTGCCACAGGACGTGAAGTTCAGGTCTACGCCGGCCTGGCGGGAATCGCTGCGCAAGGGCGCCAAGCTGCGCAGCAACCGGGCATGCAAGCCCATCGGGGCAGGCGAGGCCAGTTGCCAGCGCAGAATCAGGGCGCTACCAGCAGGGTCTGCTGGCAGCGCCTGGCTGAAGCTCATGGCCGAGCTCTCCTTGCGGCCCCGGGAGCGATCCTGGGCAAAGGTGCGCAGCCCGCGATGAGCGCTGGTCTGCCCACGAATTAACCCGGCCCGTGGTGCTTCGATCGTGCTGCGCAGAAAGGGGTTGGCAGGAGGCAGGCGCCAATCGTGGCTGAAGTGCTCCACCGCCTGCGGTTGCAGCTGTTTGAGCACCTGCTTGAGGGCGGCCAGCCCCGACTCATCCAGCCCATCGGCAGCTTGGCGGCTGTCGCGCCGGGACAGTTCCAGGGCGCTGGCAACCTCGATCTGGCGCTGTTGCAGCAAGGCATATTCTTCGCGCAACGGTGCCCAGTCGGCCTGGGCACTGAAGAACCCCAGCCACTCTGTCAGCAGCTCGCGTACCTGAGCCGAGGCCGATGCTGCCTCGCTGGTCAGATCGAACTCCAGGTGTAGCAGGGCCTGGCCGGCGAACTCATACAGAAGCGTCGCCTTCAGGCTGTGAGCCAGTTGACGCTGCTGGAGTTCCGCCAGCAACCCGCCGGGCTTGGCCGATTGCAGCCAGGTGCAGAGAAAATCCACAGCGGCAGCGGCGCCCGCGGGCAGCCGCTCTAGAGCAAACAGCAGGTCCAGCCGCTGGCCGCTGAGTTGTTGGTAGGTCTGGTTGCCCGTGGCCATTAGGGCGGGAGGCGCTGCCTGCTCAAGGTGTTGACCATGTGGCAGGCAACGGCCGTAGCATTCCGCCAGGGCTTGGAGCTCCTCCAGTGGCTGCGGGCCGGCGAGGCTCAGGACCATTTGCCCGGCCTGGTAATACTCGCGATGGAACTGCCGCAAGGCCTGCTGGAAGGCGTTATTGGCCAGGTTCAGGCTGTAGCGGTTGCCGGCATGGAAGGCCCTTAGCGGGTGCGCGGCATGAAGGCCGTCATACAGCGCGAACTGGCGCTGCGCTGTCGTATCCCGGGACCAGGCGATGAATTCCGCGTGCAGGACTTCCCGCTCCCGGTGTTGGTCCTCCAGGCTCATGCGCGGTTGAGCGAGCATCTCGCACAGACGCTCCAGGCCACCGGCAAAGGCGCTGGGCGGCAGCTCGAAAAAGAACTCGGTGGCACGTTCGCAGGTTCGCGCGTTCAGTTGCCCGCCCTGGGCTCGTACATAGGCCATCAGCCCCTGTTCGGCAGGAAAGCGCTCGGTCCCGAGAAACAGCAGGTGTTCCAGGAAGTGCGCCAGGCCCGGCCAGGCCAGCGGCACATCGTGGCTGCCGGCGGCGACCCGCAATGTCGCGGCGCAGCGTTTCAAATGGGGAGCATGACGCAGGGAAACCCGCAGGCCGTTGGCCAGGGTCTCCCGTGGGGGCAGAGGGTGATTCGGCGCGGGCATGAGCACTTCCAGAACAGAGAAGCGCTCATGCTAGCGGATATCCCCGGATCAGCGCTTGCTCAGGTCGTCGTAAAGCTCGGGGCGGCGATCGGACAGGTAGCGGTTGAGTGCCCGGGATTCGCCCATCAGTTGGCGGTCCAGGGTGCCGATGATCAGGGCCTCGTCGAGCCCGGCCAGGGCAATCCGGCTGCCGTCGGGGGCGGCGATGCTACTCTGGCCGCAATAGCGGATCTGCTCTTCATGGCCACAGTAGTTGGCATAGGCCACGTAGCACTGGTTCTCGAAGGCCCGGGCACGGATCGTCACATCGGCGACGAAGTCGTAGGGGATCATGTTGGCAGTCGGCACCAGAATCAGCTCCGCGCCTGCCAGGGCCAGGCGTCGTGCATTCTCCGGGAACTCGATGTCGTAGCAGATCAGAAAGCCGAGTTTCCAGCCGTCCAGTTCCACCAGGGGAAAGTCATCTTCGCCGGCGCTGAACATCGAGTGGTCGAGGTCGCCGAACAGGTGGGTCTTGCGGTAGTTGCACAGGCGCTGACCCTGGGCGTCGATCAACTGCACGGCGTTGTAGATCTGGCCATCGGCGCTGCGCTCCGGGTAGCCATAGAGAATCGCCGTGCCGGCGGCCTGGGCGATGGCGGCGATGCGTTGGGCCGAAGGGCCGTCCTGGGCCTCGGCCAGAGCGCCCACCGCTTCCAGGCCGATGTTGTAGCCGCTGAGAAACATCTCCGGCAGCACCAACAGATCGGCGTCGGTGGCTTCCATGGCCACCTGATGCAGGCGTTGCAGGTTGCCGGCCACATCCAGCGGCCTCGGCGGGCACTGATACAGGGCGACGCGCATGGTCTTCACTCCACTCACTGACAGGCCGGCCACTGTAGCCGCTGTCGCAGGTTCGTACGACATCCCCGCAGGGCGAGCCTGCGGGGACGAGCGCTTGCCCGGCCGCCGGTTTCAGTCGGCCAGGGCAATCGGCCCGATCTCGTGGAACACATCCCCCGGGCCCGGGTTCTCGGGGTGGGTAGCGCCACCGAAGTGCTTCATGATCCCCCACACCGCGTTCAGCGAGGTCTGCACCGCACCCTCGACCCAGGCCGGAGTCCAGGAGACATCGTCACCCGCGATGAAGATACCGCGCTGCTCGGCGGGCATGTCGTCCTGCATGAAGTGCGCGTACATCCGCTGGTTGTAGCGGTAGTGGCCCGGCAGCGCGCCCTTGAAGGCGCCGAGGAAATGCGGGTCGGCCTCCCAGGAGACGGTGATCGGGTCGCCGATGATACGACTGGCGATGTCCACCTTGGGGTAGATCTTCTTCAGCGCATCCAGGGCCAGCTTCACGCGCTTTTCCACCGGCTGCGGGAGCATCTTCAAGGCATCGCTCATCCACGAGTAGGACAGGCAGATCACCCCCGGCTTGTCGTCGCCGTTGTCGAACAGGTAGGTACCGCGGGTCAGGCGGTCGGTGAGGGTCATGCTCATCAGGTCGCGACCGGTTTCCGGGTCCTTGTCCTTCCAGAATGGCCGATCGACCATGACGAAGGTCTTCGACGACTGCATGTAGCGGGTGCGGTCCAGGGCCATCCACATCTTTTGCGAGAACAGCGATTCCTCGCATTCGATCTGGGTGGTCAGCAGCCAGCTCTGGCAGGTGGTCAGTACCGCGGCGTATTCGCGGGTATCGCCCCAGTTGTCGGTGACGCTGAAACGGCCATCGGCGGCCCGGGCAATGCGCTTGACCCCGGTACGCGGCGCGCCGTGGTGCAGCGAGCTGAGGCTGGTACCGGCCGGCCAGTGGGCACAGCCCTCGGGGACGTGGCGCCAGATGCCCAGGGGCACCTGCTCGACGCCGCCCACGACCAGGTGCTGGTGGTCGTCGCAGTTGGTCATGACCACGCGGAAGATTTCCAGCATCGAGTTGGGGAAGTCCGAATCCCAGCCGCCGGTGCCGAAGCCCACCTGGCCGAACACCTCACGGTGATGGAACGACAGCTTGGCGAAGGCCTTGGAGGTGGCGACGAAGTCGTAGAAGGTGCGGTCGTCCCACAGCGGCACCAGGGTGTTCCACAGTTCCTTGAGGCGCGGTACGTCGCGGTCACGGATGGCCTGCTGGATTTCGCTGAAGCGCGAACCGTCCTCCAGGGCATCGGCCCAGGCATCGGCGACTTCCTGGAACAGCGCCGGCAGGTCGGCGAGCTTCTGGGCGTAGTGAGTCTGGCCTTCGAGGTCGATGACGGTACTGCCCGAAGCCGGGGTCAGCGGGTTGGGAAAGGGCTTGGTTTCAAGGCCGAGCTTGTCGACGTAATGGTAGAAGGCGGTGGACGACACCGGAAAGCGCATGCCACCCAGCTCGGCGATGATCCCTTCGGCTCCCTCAAAGGCCTGGGAGCGCAGGCGGCCGCCCATTTTCGAGGCTTCATAGACCACTGGCTTGAGCCCCAGCTTCATCAGCTCGTAGGCCGCCACCAGCCCGGCGATACCGGCGCCGACAATCGCCACTTCGGTGCCGTGCCGTGCCTGGGGAATGCTGCCCAGGCCGGCAGGATGCTCGATCCAGTCGTCGAAGGCGAAAGGGAAGTCCGGGCCGAAAATGGTGATCGGCTTTTTACCGTCTGCAGGATGGCGATTGTTCTTGTTCATGGCTGACCTTGGCGGGCGGCTCAGCAGAGTGCTGAGTATAGGAAAAGATGGCAGCCATTCTAGAGAGGGTGAAACACGTAAATAAGACGCAAACTGTCGTCGTTATGCTTGGTTATTTATCGATATGACGAATTTGTGCGTCAGATTGACTGGTTGGCAGGGTGCGCCTTACAGCGCGTGCCCGCGATCGATCTTGCTGCTGAGGATGATCGAGGTGGTGGTTTTCTCCACGCCGTCGACGCTGCCGATCTGGTCCAGCAACTGGTCCAGCTGTTCCGGTGAGTCGGTGCGCAGCCAGGCCACATAGTCGAATTCGCCGCTGACCGCACACAGTTGCTGGACCTGGGCCATGCCGCTCAGGCGTCGCAGCACTTCCTTGCCAGAGCGCGGCTGGACCTTGATGCCGACATACGCCTGCAAGCCGCCATCGACCACCCGCTGCCCCAGGCGCACGCCATATCCGGTAATGACCCGGGTCTTTTCCAGGCGGGCCAGGCGCGAGGTCACGGTGGTGCGAGCGATACCCAACTGCCGGGCCAGCATCGCCACGCTTTCGCGGGCGTTGATCTGCAAGGCTGCGATCAATTGACGGTCGACTTCGTCAAGAACGGGAGGGCGGCTATCGGACAAGGTGGGCTCCAGCACGGCTATCGGGGGAGCGCACATGTTACAGGCTCCCGTGGACACCCGCTGCTGCTCCCGGAGAACGTGGCGCAAGCGACAGCTACGCTCTGCGAGTCGGGAATTTTTTTGAAACAAATGACCTGCGACAGATTGTCATAAGTAACTGGTTAGTACATTCTCGCCGTCAGGTTTTGAAGAGGGGAGAGTTTTTAAGATGAAAAACACGGGGGCTGCCGCCGGCAGCAAATGGTTGCTCGGGGGGCTGGGTCTTCTGATTGCCCTGATCGGGCTGGGCCTGGCCGCAGGCGGGGGTTACCTCCTGAGCCTGGGCGGTAGTGCCTATTTCCTGTTGATGGGCCTGGCGATGCTGGTGTCCGGGCTGCTGATCGCGCGGCGCAATCCGCGTGGTGCCTGGCTGTATGGGGTGGCCCTGGTGCTGACGGCGATCTGGGCGGTCTGGGATGCGGGCCTGGAATACTGGCCGCTGGTCTCGCGGGTACTGACCTTCGCCGTGATCGGCCTGGTGGTGGCGCTGATCTACCCGACCCTGGTACGTGCCTCCGGAGCCCATGCCGGGCGCGGTGCCTATGGCCTGGCTGGGCTGTTGGGGATTGGTGTGCTCGCGACCCTGGCCTACATGTTCGTGCCGACCCATATGGTCAAGGCGGACAAGGTGCCAGCGATCCAGCCGGTGGCTCCCGGGACGGAACAGAAAGACTGGGCCCACTGGGGCAATACCACTGCGGGCAACCGCTTCGCCGCACTGGACCAGATCAACAAGGGCAACATCGACCAGTTGCAGGTGGCCTGGACCTTCCGCACCGGTGACCTGCCCGAAAGCAACGGCGCTGGTGCCGAAGACCAGAACACCCCCCTGCAGATCGGCGATACCGTCTACACCTGCACCGCCTACGGCAAGGTGTTCGCCCTGGACGCCGACACCGGCGCCGAGCGCTGGAAGTTCGATCCTCAGGGCTACGCGCCAAACTGGCAGCGCTGCCGCGGCCTGGGTTATTTCGACGCCTCTGCCACCCCGGTAGCCGATGCTTCGGCGCCTGCTGCTCCGGCGGCCTGCGCCAAGCGCCTGTTCCTGCCGACCGGTGATGCGCGCCTGATCGCGATCAACGCTGAAACCGGCAAGCCCTGTGAAGACTTTGGCAACCAGGGCACGGTCGATCTGAAAACCGACATGGGCGAGATCAAGCCGGGCTACTACCAGCAGACTTCGACACCCTTGGTGGCGGGCACCGTGGTGATCGTCGGCGGCCGGGTGGCGGACAACTTCTCCACCGGCGAACCGCCGGGCGTGGTTCGGGCTTTCGATGTGCGCAGCGGCGATCTGATGTGGGCCTGGGACCCGGGCAACCCGGCCACCACCAAGCGCCCGCCGGCGGGTGAAACCTACACCCGCGGCACGCCCAACGTCTGGTCGGCAATGTCCTATGACGCCAAGCTGGGCCTGGTGTACCTACCCACTGGCAACGCCACCCCGGATTTCTTCGGCGGCCAGCGCACCGAGTTCGACGACAAGTGGAACTCCTCCATCGTCGCCATCGACGTGAAGACGGGCCAGGTTCGCTGGCACTTCCAGACCACCCATCACGACCTCTGGGACTTCGACCTGCCGGCACAGCCGCTGCTGTACGACATTCCGGACGACAAGGGCGGTGTGCAGCCGGCGCTGGCCCAGGTCACCAAGCAGGGCGAGATATTCCTGCTCAACCGTGAGACCGGCAAGCCGATTGCCCGGGTGGAAGAGCGCCCCGTGCCCCAGGGCAATGTGCCGGGCGAGCGGTATTCGCCGACCCAGCCGTTCTCGGTGGAAATGCCGTCGATCGGCAACCAGACCCTGACCGAGTCCGACATGTGGGGCGCGACCCCCTTCGACCAGCTGATGTGCCGTATCCAGTTCAAGGGCATGCGCCATGAGGGTGTGTACACCCCGCCGGGCCTGGATCATGCGTTGCAGTTTCCGGGCTCCCTGGGCGGCATGAACTGGGGCAGCGTGTCGGTGGACCCCACCAGCAACTACATGTTCGTCAACGACATGCGCCTGGGCCTGGCCAACTACATGATTCCCCGGGACCAGATCGCCGCCGGTGCCAGCGGCATCGAGATGGGTGTGGTGCCCCAGGAAGGCACGCCATTCGGCGCCATGCGCCAGCGCTTCCTATCGGCGGCGGGCATTCCCTGCCAGAAGCCGCCGTTCGGCACCATGTCGGCCATCGACCTCAAGACCCGCAAGCTAGTGTGGCAAGTGCCGGTGGGTACCGTGCAGGACACCGGCCCGCTGGGGATCCGCATGCACCTGCCGATCCCGATTGGCATGCCGACCCTGGGCGCGTCCCTGGCTACCCAATCCGGCCTGCTGTTCTTCGCCGGTACCCAGGATTTCTACCTGCGGGCCTTCGATACCGGCAATGGCAATGAGATCTGGAAGGCGCGCCTGCCCGTGGGCAGCCAGTCGGGCCCCATGACCTACGTGTCGCCCAAGACCGGCCGCCAGTACATCCTGCTCACCGCCGGCGGTGCGCGTCAGTCCACGGACCGTGGCGACTACGTGATTGCCTACGCGCTGCCCAAGAAATAAGTGCAGCCTGGCAGCACCATGAAAAAGCCGCGCATTGCGCGGCTTTTTCATGGGCGCAGGCAACGGGCTTCAGCCCCCTGCGATTTGGGGCGGGGCATGTTCCGGGAGGGCGTTTGTGGTTGACTGCAGGGGACTGTAAATAAGAACTGTCTTAGATACTGTTTGTGGGTATTTTGCTAAAAAGCCGCCTTTTCCAGACTCCGAAACAGTGGGAATGAATAAGGATGTCGGCATGACCTACAGGCTGTCTCTTTCAGGCTTTCAGGATGCGGTCGAGCATTTTCAAACGGTGGTCGAGGCGCTGGCCTTCTATGAAAGCCTTCAGGAGAGGGCGGGGGATACACCAGGCGCTGGCCGTGCAGAGTTGCACTGCCTGTAAAGGAATACCTTCGTCGTCCTGCTCCCGGGAATCAGTGTGCAAACCGTTAACGAAGAACTGGAAACCGTGTGGGAGTGGGCGCCGGAAGATCGCCTGAAGATTCGCCCCATGTTGAAAGAGCGCTATCGGACCAGGACTTGATGAGGTTTGCTTTTCAAGCAACAGACACATAAAAGCCGCGCATTGCGCGGCTTTCTTGTTTGGTGGGCCCACACGGACTTGAACCGTGGACCAAAGGATTATGAGTTGCTGGGCGAGCTGCTGTACCTAGAGAAATCATTCGAAAGTGAACGTAGGTTGGCATAGCTGGAGGCCCCGTCGTTACTGATGTTGAGCGTAATTTTGAGAAGGTTGCTCAAGCTGAGTACTGTACCGTGATTGTACCGATCATTAAGAGGGAAGGCTAAGGCTTCGATCTAGCTCACATTGATCGTATAAGATTGTTCGCTGCTCATTCAAATTTACTCCTTTGGCCCTAGCAAGTTGAGAGCTTCCAAAGGCGGTCATGCTTGAGAGCGCTTTTAGGACGAGACTATAAGAGGCACGGACAAGCATGACTTCGCCTGAACTTACTGGTGGTGCTGGATTCACCTACGAGGACGCTGTTACGGCGCAGTACCTGGCGGCCATGGTCGGTGATACGACTGCAGCCGCCCTTGATGGTAGGGTTGTGAAGCGCGTTGCACAGCAGCAGGCTGACTTTGGCGAGCCACTCGATGACGTGATCGTCGATGCGGCGTCCTTGGCGGATGGAACAGTCATGCGCTTGTCGCTCCAGGTTAAGCGTTCGCTCACTATTTCGGGGGCGGAAACCAACACCGACTTCCGAGATGTTATTCAACACAGTTGGCAAACGTTACAAAAGCCCGACTTTCGCGAGCACATAGATCGCGTTGGGGTGATAACGGGTGCTGTGGCGGAAGAGACATCCCGGGCTTTCGCGACCGTCTGTGAGTGGGCACGTGGTTCTGATACAACTGCGTCCTTCATGCCTCGGTTTGAAGAGGGCGGGAGTGCCTCGGCCGCTCACCGTGCTGTAGTCGCGGCGGTTCGAATGATTGCTGTGAGCACAGGCAAACCTCTGTCTGGCGATCAGTTGCACCGCCTTTTTTCGCACTTAGTACTGATCCGATTTGACTTCCTTCACGTCGGATCGACGCACGAAGCCGAGGCAATTGCCAGCCTGCAGCGTGCGCTTGCCCCTGGGCAAGTGGCACGTGCTAATGATTTGTGGGATCTGCTGCGCCAGATTGCTCGCGATGGCGCAGGTAGCAGCTCCGTGCATACACGCGCATCGCTGGTGCGCGCGTTGGCAGGCTGGCGTTTCGCAGGAGCTCCCGCTTTTGTCGGCGACATGCAAATTTTGCGAGAGAGTACCCGCCACTGGCTTGATCAACAGGCCAATGACATCGGAGGGACGCACCTAACTCGTCAGGTGCTACGCGACCAGCTCAGTAATCAAATTGCGGCCCACCGCCTGACGCTGATCAAAGGGCTTCCCGGTACCGGAAAGACAGTTCTGTTACGCGATCTTGTGCATGAGCTGGCCGCCGAGGGAACCACCTTGTTCCTCACGGCTAACCGGATTTCTAGCCGCAGTTGGTCGGAGCATGCTCGCGCGATAGGCTTAACGACAACCTCGATTGAGCCGTTGCTCATAGAGGTTGCGGCCACCGGTCATGCCTTGCTGCTCATCGATGGTCTAGACCGTATTGCGCCGGAGCAGAGGTCTATTGTGACCGACTTGTTTGGCCAGCTTCTGACGAATCCGACGCTTTCTAATTGGCGCGTTGTCGCTACCGCGCGCGATGCTGGTATCGAGCCTCTGCGCAACTGGGTTCCTCCTGCGCTGCTGGCAAGTGGTGTAGGTTATGTGGATGTGGAGAACCTGACGGACGAAGAGGCTAGCTCTCTCGCGCATTCGCTACCGGCGTTGCAGCCCCTCCTCATCGGTGGAAATGAGCGTGTACGCATACTGGCACGACGCCCGTTCTTTGCAGCTGTTCTGGCACGAGGGTTTTCCCAGGCGGCCTATCCATCAGGATTCGCGCCTCAGTCGGAGGTGGATCTCGTAGATGCTTGGTGGACTCGCGGTGGCTACGACGCGCATGTGCCCCAGGCGCTAGCGAGGCAGCGGGGTCTGATTGAGCTAGCACAGCGCAGCGCGCCGGATTTGGGGCGCAATATCCGCATACGTGACCTTTCGCCCGCGACACAGGAGGTACTTCCGGCGTTAGAGGAGGACGGCTTGGTGCAGCAGGTGCGTAAGGGGCATACAGCGCAATTCAGTCACGACATATTCTTCGAATGGTCGTTTCTCCACCTGTTGTTGGATCAGGGAGATGACTGGATCGATGCCCTGACCGCGGCTGGTGAACCGCCTGCATTGGCGCGGGTGGTAGAACTGCTGTCGCAGGCCACTTATCTGATACCTGACCAATGGTCGCGCGAACTCCGCGCGCTCGAGCAGGCTCAGGTGAGGCCGCAGTGGTTGCGTGCTTGGCTCGTATCGCCTGTGTTCAGTCCACGCTTCGCCGAGCACGTCGACATGTTTGCTGCGGCATTGGCAGCCAACACCCATCAGCTCTTCGGGAAACTTTTGGTGTGGATGCAGGCCGAGAAGACGACGCCTAATCCAATGGTGTTGTCCGGAGTCCTTGGGAGCGATCTTGATGCTGCAGCACGCATTCGTATTGCAGATTCGCTAGGGTGGCCATCGGACTTCGGGGCATGGCGTCGCTTGTTGATATGGGTTATCCAAGAGATCGATTCGATCCCGGATGCATACTTAAGCGATCTCGTCACACTGTTCGAAACTTGGCAGACTGCTTGCGCGGACTACCCAAACGCAGTGTCGCAGCGCATCGTCACGCAGTGTGCAGCCTGGTTGAATGCGATTGAGGATGACGAGGTGGAGCGCCGGGGCAGGTACAGCAAGCCGACGAGCAATTCTGCGCCGCGCGCCCCCCGAGAATTACAGACTGAGCTGCGGGTGTTGATCTTGCGCGCTGCACGGGCCTACCCGGATGTAGTGGCCGATTATCTTGCTAGGGTTGAGACAGTTGAACGCTGGTCCGACAGTGCTTTCCGCGAGCTCATGACCTACGCGCCGGTGTTGGCAGAAACACACCCGGCACAGCTAGCGAGAGTTGCCTGCCAATGGTTTTTGGAGGAGCTGCCCGATGCCACGTTGGAGAGGTGGCGCCGCGAAGCGATCCAGCAGAGCCGCCGGCGCAAAGAAGTCGAAGCGATTCCACCAGAGAAACGGACTCGATTCGACGAGCTAGAGATCTCGAGTCCCTTCCTAGGGCACTCTTTCTCCCATCACGACTGGGATCGGTTATCGATCGGCGCTGATCATCAGGGCTACTTCCCTGCGTCGCCTCTGCGCGAACCGTTTCATTCGTTGCTGATGCGCGATCCAGAAGTGTCGCTCGCGCTGATCCGCGATCTGGTTAACCACGCCACCACGGCATGGAGTCAGTTGCATAGGCACTGGCATCGCAGTAATACACCTTTACCGCTCGTACTGGAGTTTCCTTGGGGAAGGCACGAGTTTTGGGGCAGTGACCAGCATTACGCTTGGTTCCGTGGCCATGGTGGACCGCAGGTGGTGGAGTGTGCGCTTATGGCGCTGGAGCGTTGGGCCATTGCTCAGCTCGATGCCGGTCGCCCGCTGGAAGATGTGGTGCGACAGATCCTGTATGGGCACAACAGTATTGGCGTTCTGGGCATTGCAGTGCACCTCGCTCTGCGAGCCAAGGAAGCTTCGCCTACTACGCTGGCGCTGATAAGGAGCCTCCGGCTGTGTCGGCTCGACTTGCAGCGCAAGGTTCAAGAGCACCAATTGCAGAGTGCCGGACTGATCGGCTTTGAGAAGGGAAGCGTTGATGCAACGCATCGACAAGCTGTTGCTGACAACATGCAGATGCCATCGCGCTCTTTGGAGCTGCGCGACTTAGTGCCGCTCTTCGTTCTTGGTGGTGATGTGACACTGCGAGATGCATGTCGTGAGGCACTAGACGATTTTCCGAAGAAGTTGGAGTTCGCCTCTCAGGAAGAAGCGCAGGACCCCGAGCATGTGGCTGAGCTTCAGCGTACGGCGGAGCTTTGGTCTGAACTTGGCCATAGCGAAAACTACAAAGCTGAGCCGATTCCCGGCCGCAGTGATGCGGTCCAGATTTCTATGAGTAGTCCCCGGCATGCAGCTCCTGAAGTGCAAGCGGCTCTACAGCGTCATGCGCAGGTGGGGCGCGAGATGGAGTTGTGGCTGTGGGTGGAGAAGTGCTTCAGCTCGCGTCAATGGGAGCCTGGATTTTCGGCGGATGAAGTGGTCGAGCGTGCAGTGGAACTGATTGAAGCGGCTGCGGCAGGACGATCAATTTCGCTGATGCCCGGCAGCGGGCTCACCGAAGGAGCAATTGCAGGAACCGCTGCGGCCGTAATTTGCTTTTCCGATGCGGGCGAGCATAGGGCCTGGGCTGACTCCACGGTAGAGAGTTTTTGCCTCATGCGTGAGGAGGTCGACGACATATTTGCCAGATCCGTGATTCCTTGGCACCCGAAGATCTTTGTGGCGCGTGCATTGGCCGCGCGTATTAAGTCGGGCAGCGAACATCCTGATGACCGCGAGGAGCTCTATCTTCTAATCACCCATCCCCTCGACTCGATTTCCTTAGTTGCGCTCGAAGAAGTTGCCAGCTGTTGGGGGAGCGATGCACGCTTTGCCTGGTGCGGTCTAAACCTCGGGCTGCGGTTGGCACAACTCGTAAGGAGGCGAGACATGTACCAGCTCGACACCGATGCGAGGCGGCAAATGGAAATAGATCGCCGAGTCACTGCACTAGCAGCTGCGCTCAATGAGTACAGCGAGCAAGGGCCATTGCCTGTTTGGGTACGCCCCTTGCCTTCTTGGCGGCAGATTGCCTCGGATGCCGAGAGTTCGTCGGTTTTTGATGAGGACGAGGAAGACGGTTGGGCAAGCACCGATGATCTTTGGGATAGCCAATACGCCGCGAATGTCCTAAAAAACATCCCGGTGGGGGCGGTCATGGCGAGCTCGTATCGAGTGCATTATGTAGATGCCCTTGAGGCGTTTGTCAGCTGGACGCTAGACACGATCAACCCGGCATGGCGAACGGAAAGGCGCCGGGGGCGCGAGCGTGGCGACGCAAACCTCTATAGGTGGAAGGATCAGTTGGGAAATATGTTGGCAAGCGTTGTTCCCCATCTTTCTGGCGACGAGACCTTGCGGAGGCTTCTACGGCCGATCCTTGAGCAGCCCGATGAAATTGCAATGCGATTGCTCGCCCCTTTCACTGTATCGCTGGTTTGCAGTGAAGTTCTCGATGCGCAGGAGATCCGGGATGACACGCTACATTTGCTGCAGGCTGTGCTCGAACGAACGCTAGAGGTTTATGACCTCCGCTCGCGATATAGCGATGGGCGCATTGGTGGATTCGACCTGCCGGAGTTGATCAAATCACTTCTCTTCGTGGTCGTTGAGCGTGCCCCCGGGGCTACTCGATTCGCTAACGGTAATTGGAATGATCTTTTGAAAGTCATGCCGTTGATCGACCGTATGGTGCGTGCCGCTGGCTGGAACCCCTACGTCACGCGCCAGTTCGTCACCCTATGCGAGCGTTCCGGTGCTGCCTACCAAGCCGACACGTTTGCTGACCAAATTCTGTCGCAGATCGTTGACGGACGCCTGCCTGCGGGTTGGAAGGGTAGTTCGATACCGGCCGCGATTGCGGCTCTGGTGCAGGCGCATGCTGATCGCTTGCATCCGCTGCCCGCCCCCCTGGCTCGTAAGCTGCTGCAGGTGCTTGATGCACTGGTCGACCTTGGTGATCGCCGCAGTGCCGCCTTGCAGCAAAGCGAGTCTTTTCGCGGAGTGTGTCTTGCTGGGGCAGTTTGAGTCGATCCATGTGGGGCGGTCATAGCCAAGAGCCGTACTGCGATGTAGGGAGGTCCACCTATGCACGGTGCATAGCTCACTGGAACCCTACCAGCACGAGCCAATGACTTTCTGCTGTAGTCCTTCGTGCAAATTATAAGGGCGAAGTCTCAATTTTGAGCTTCAATTTCCATGAACTTAGTTAGGCATTGTCCGGGGGGCGATATGCCACTGGTCTAGCCGGACGTTCACGTCGTTTTTTGTTAGCCTCTAAGCCAGAACTCTTACCCATTGCTTGTGGGCGTCGCGTTCCCAAGAATATGAGATAAATACCTTCGGGGGGACTTAAAGTTTAGCCATCTGCTTTGCCTCTCGCTCTCGTAGGGTGCTGTGTTGTGCGCGCAGCCTGGATTTCTAAGTGTTAATAAAAACAGTGTAAGATTTTTAATTTTTTATGTGATCGATTAATTTTATGTTTTCTTGTGCTCGCTGCAGTGATTAATAAATAAAGTGAAGGCGCGCGGCATAATTTCAATGTTGATGCTGGGCGTTAGCTGCAATATCTTTTGAGTTCGTTTTCCAACGCGTTGAGAAGTCCTGTAGGCGGTTCTAACCTCGTTTGTGTGCTACGCTCAATATGGCTAAAAAATAACTGTTCATCGTTTTTGGCTGCGCTGGACGAAATCTCATGTGGAAGCATTTTCATGTTGTAACTGATTATGGGGGTGAATCCGTTTTTCTTAGTGCTAAATATTCTCTCCAAGGTGAAGAGCTTTGCAAGGGTGTGAAGTTGCTTTTCTTGAGTGGCTATATAGCTGATACATAATTCGTCGGGCGATTCCGTATATAACCCCTCTGGTACTCTGAGCAAGAACATATCCCAAGCAGTTGAACGAATGTTTTTAAGTGCTGTAATGTATGGCGTGCTGGCTTGAACTCCCAATAAGCGACCAGCAATACCTGAAAAGTAGTGCAGAGCCATATGTGCTTCGCGCCCGAGCATTATTCCGAGTCCATTTTTTAAGAAGTTGACTAGTTCTCCATGTTTTTGTAGCGGAGTAGCACCTTTAAACTCAACTTTTTCTATTAATATCATCTTGATTAAAGCTATTTGTATAGCCTCAATTGCATTGCTTAAGAGACGTTTGTCAAATCTCTCTGTAAAATCTATCGTTCTTCCTTCTGCTAATTCAGTTAAGGTTTTATGAGGGGTAGGTTCTAAGTAGAATTCGACCGCGGCTGGATCTGGAGTTATTTCTTTCGTGGACAGAAAGTGCTCTTGGTTCATTGAGAAAACTTTTAGGTACGATTCGGTCCGCCTTTTCGCATTTTTTATGAAGTCTTCAGTTGAAGATTTGGAGTAATGCTCCATGTAATAAAAAAGTGGGCTGAAGTCCCATTTGTTTAATGTTACGAAGTGAAGGAAGTTTTCTAGTCCGTCAAGTTTTGTATTTTTTTGAACTCTGTTGTCAATTGCATCCATTATGTTGGAGTCGAGCAGTGCACTCGGATATATAGGGAAGTTTATCTCTCCAGACGCTAGAAAACTTTCATTGAAGACGGCGGGCCGTTTACCTTCTAGTTGATCTATAAGGAATATTGGGTTGGCTTCTCCAAATGTTTTTGTTTCTGATAAGAAGGGTGATGGGTAGGGAGATTTTTCAATTTCCCAATAGTAGTTCTTATTCACGTCAATATCCATAATGTGTGTAATGTTTCCAGGGATTTATAAGTTGTACTTCTAGAGTGTTTACGCTGGTGCTTTATGTCCCATTACTAATGCCATCTGCCTTTGACTGGACGACAGTGCTGGCCAAATCATCTCTACATTTCCTGGTTTCATATGTCTCAGGTCTTCCTGATATTTGCTGCGTTTAAGGTTGATTTTGAAAAAAGAAGGGCTGTGATCAATTTTATTTGCTTTTAAGCGCCAGAGCACGACGAAAGCAAACTTTGGAGAAAGGTACTTGTTGGTTCGGTAATATTTTAGTGCGTTTGACAACATCGAGTTATTTTCAGTAACTGCCAGTTTCTCCAGAGCTCCAATACATGAATTTAATCGCATCTGTTGCGTTAAACGTTCAAGTTTTTTCTTGGCGTCAGTTGGTGAAAGTCTACGACCTGCCTCAAACACCGAAAGGCCGAACCTAAGAATGCACTGCGATCCAACCCATAACGTATGTTTAGTCAGGGTATTGCAAATTTCAAACTGATATCGAAGCGACTCCTGATCACACAACTCACAGGTCTCGGTCGGCTGCTCATGATCCCTAACGATCTCTGTGAAGGACCACTCCTCGAAAGCTTCGGGCAAAGACTCTCCAACGGACAGTGGCAGGATGTTGTCCCAGACGCGCTTTGGATAATTGCTCATTGCAAAACTACCTCCATGGCCGTTTC
Organism: Pseudomonas sp. MWU349; assembly: GCF_017947325.1. Classification (NCBI taxonomy): domain Bacteria; kingdom Pseudomonadati; phylum Pseudomonadota; class Gammaproteobacteria; order Pseudomonadales; family Pseudomonadaceae; genus Pseudomonas; species Pseudomonas sp. MWU349. The sequence continues at coordinate 738,422 of NZ_JAFEVP010000004.1, forward strand.
TCGATTACGCAAAGTTACTTACAGCTTGTTCAGCATAGTTTGAGGTGGTGTAACAGGCAAAGCTATCAATGTTCTTTGGTTTTAAATCGTTGAAATTTCATGTGGTTTCCAGCTTAATTCTACGAACCGGCGTGCTCCACGAATCGATGTGCACGCTCTTGCTCCAAGCTCAAGCAGGCCAAGGGAAATCTGAAAAAGCGTGCGAATGTGCTGGCATTTGTACTGAAGCTAGCTGCTGGGAGAAGGGGTATACTGGGACCAGCGGAATGGCGGTTGTAACCCTATTCTTGGGCTAAGCCAGAGTGGCGGCCAGGATGGCTAGAACCAGATTGACTGAAAGGCGAGGGCTTCAAGAAGGCTTATGTTGAGAACGGTGAAGGGGACAGAGGTCCGAGAGCAAGCGGCTATCGCACGGATTTTCACGGCTGCCGTTTTTCACGAGATGGTCAAAAAGGGCCAGTCTCCGATCTTTGCACGATTAATGAAAGAGCTTGCAGTCGAGGTTGATAAGTACACTTGGAGCGTAGGGCGGATACTGGATGGGCTCTTCGACTTACTGAAGCGGAAGAGCTTTAGAAATGAGTATGCCTATAAAACTGCTGTTGCTCAAAAAGTATTGCTTGGTTCGCACTCTTTGAGGACCGCATCGCTTGTCGATGAGTTTAGAGTTGGTAAGAACAAAGCAGATATAGTTATGTTGAATGGTACGTCCACGGCATATGAAATAAAGTCTGATCGGGATAAGTTGGATAGGCTCTACTCACAGGTCGTGTCGTATAGTGAGGTTTTTGCGAGTGTTACGGTGCTTTGTGCTGAAAGACATCTAGAGGCAGTTGTTTCTATTGTTCCTGACTTTGTAGGTGTTTCTGTGCTCACCGATAGATATCAGATCTCAACATTTCGTAAAAGCTTTTGTGATCCTAGTCGTACTGTCTCAAGCTCTATATTCAAGGCCATTACTCAAAGAGAGGCCATTGAGGTCCTGAAGAATCTAGATGTACGTGTCCCTAGCGTACCAAACACACAAATGCATAGCGCTCTAGATAGAGAGTTTGTGAAAATCCCCTCTGCTATTGTGCATGATGAAATGGTACGAGTTTTAAAAAGTACTAGAAATCTATCGGGGCTTTCTGAGTCGGTCAGAAGCTTGCCAGCTTCAATAAGATTTTTTGCGTTAACCGTTCCTCTAACAGAACGGACTAAGGGGAATCTATTAGATGCAATAGATACTCCACTAATGGAAGCGTTGAAGTGGGGATGAATGGAGCATGTACTACCCTTATTTTCGTGGTAAGCAGTACGATCTAATTACTATTCGCGAGTGTGCGGATATTATGTCTGAACGGGGATTTGTCCCAATTATCGAACCAGTCAAAGAGGCAGTGAGTGGTTTGATACGGGCAATTGATGCTGTGAGCGATGCTGGCGGAAATATTTCGCTTATAGTAAATCCTCGCTATGGAGATCTTTCCGCCGACCCGTCCAGATTGATCGAGCTTCTGGATACTAATTATGAGCACGCTGCGAATGTGTATGCAGGTGTATTGCTCACTGATGAGATTGATGTTCATCAGGTTGAAAATATTTTAGAGTCTGTAGGTCAGCGCAAGAAACTATTCATCCATGCTGGTTTTACTGATGCTCGAGGACTGTTAAATCTTCTACCTCGGGACGATGACTCTGCTCATGTTTTTTTAGACGGTTACAATGGTCGTCTATATCAGAGAAATTTTACCGATTTTGAAAAGATTGTCGTTAAGAATGGATTTGAGAAGCGTGCGAATAGGCTTCACCCCGTTGTAGAGTTTTTCTCGGACTTGCACGTTACCTTCGAAGATGATGGGGCTGAAGGTTTTGGAGATTTTCTAATAGTTGGAGATGAGTACTCTGAAGGTGGAGGGCCTGCTTACGCTGTTGCCATTCATTTAACATTTATCGACGATGAGCAGGATGATGGAATGTATATCCATCACTTTAAGTCTGATCGCTTCGAAACGCCGACGGACCCAGCAGGTAAGTTTGCTGAGGCTTTGCGTAAGTTAGTTAATGAAGCCCTGAGACCCGGCACAAAAATTTTGCGAACTCGCTCGGTCGATGAGTTTATTGAGTTGCATGAGCGCGGCCACTTTCCCGGATTGGGGTATGTTAAAAAGCTCTCTATGCAGCATCACATTGAAGTGATGGCCGATTATTTTCATGGACGGGAATGAAATTGTACTGCTGCCCAAGCTGTTTCGGTGATATACATCTTCGAAGAAGTTTTTTTGTTCAGTTCTCTCACGAAATGGGGATTTGTAGCTATTGTCTTTCCCCCGATCAACCACTGTTATACCCGCGAGAACTTAGAGAACAATTTGAGTTGTTGACAGGGATCTATGTCAGAGATCCCCAAGGAATTGGACTTATCGAGTTGCTGAAAAGTGATTGGGGGCTGTTCAGTCATGAGAGAATGGACATAGCTCATGCTAAAGAGCTGCTTAGCGATGTTCTCGATGACGGTGAATTGGTAAGGCAACGATACAGGCCATCTGAGTCTGCTGTTTCAGATAACGCACTACAAAGATGGGATGATTTACGTCAGGAACTCATACATAAAAACAGATATTTTCCTGAAACCGAAATAAATCTTTCTCGCCTCAAAAGGCTGTTTGATTATTTGTTGCTTCCTGCTGCGGAGGTGGCTACAAACTGGTTCCGTGCGCGGATACAAACTGGTACTTCGACATTCACTCCTATAGAAATGAAATCGCCTCCAAAACACCTCGCCTCACATGGTAGAGCCAACCCAGCAGGTATTCCATATCTATACTTGGCGTCCACACCTATAACAGCTGTTTCTGAAATTCGCCCTCATACGGGAGAGGATGCGTCCGTTGCCAGTGTACGTATTCCTGACGGATTAAAAGTTATTGATCTCAGGCATCCTAAAAGAAGTGTTTCCCCTTTTATGCTTTCTGATGAGAGCGAAATATCTATGCTTAGAAGTGATATAGAGTTTCTTGAGAAACTAGGTGAAGAACTTACTCGGCCCGTTTTGCCAAGATCTGCTGCGTTCGATTACGTGCCCAGCCAATATCTATGCGAGTATGTGAAAGTTTGTGGGTTTGATGGTGTTATGTATCGGAGTTCGGTAGGGGATGGCGTTAATTTAGCATTATTTGACCCCGACGTAGCAGAAGTAGGAGCGACTGTAACTCAGCGGGTCGGGCGAGTAACAGTCAATTTCGCTGAATGAAGATTTGAATGAGTGTGTTTGGTAATACATAGGAAGTTAGATTTTCTAGTCTAAGGGGGTAGCGCTGTAAGCTTGGTCTGCATCGGCACTCCAACAGCCGTTCACAATGCATGAGAAGTTGCTCTCTTGACTACCTTTGAGGGCCCGTAATATGAAAGTATTCGGGCCTTTCTTTCCAAGACAAAATTTTGTCTCCGTTATGCTTATGTCGGGTAAAAATTTATGGTGAGTGGGTTAAATTTTTCTTAAAGTGAGTCAAGCACTACGGGCGCTATCTATTGGATGTACTCGTTTGGCGATGTCGGAGTGCGGGGCGATCCGTTTTCGAAATACCACCGACGAAAACGGATCATCACCTAAAACTGTGGCTAGTTTCAGCTATAAGCTCGTTTGCCAATGGGTGAGGTACTTTTTCGATAATCTGGCTCTAACAGATCTACATCGTAACCCTCACCTGGGGCGGGAATCTTGTCCAAAGCTCTCACAAAGGGCGCTACGTCTAGATTTTGCGAAAAAAGCGTTAAACGTGTTCCGTAACCTGGGTTGTGCATCCCAGGCCATTCCGGAAATCCAACACTGAGCTGATGCTTGTTCGCCCACTCAGTCCGTTTGGCCTTCACTAATGGAGGAGTGGCTTCACCGAGATAGGGTTCATCTGTGATGACGTGATGTCCACTGATAGGATCTTTCCAAAAGCGAGTGTGATCACCGTTAGGGATCTTGCGCTGAAATCCGTGGATGTCCTCAAAAAACGGTAGTGGGTTTCGTGGTGTCAGCGCGGGGACTAAGCCCGTCACAGAGATGAATCGGATCGCTCGTGCTGCAGAGAACACCCTCATTTCTGCGTGTCCCTCTCCCGGTAGAACTTTGGCAAACGATAGTTCTTCAGAACCGTTAATTTCCAAATCGGAAAGCAGCCCGAAAAAATTTTGCGGAGTGACCAATTGATGCAACAGCTTGGGGATAGACACTGTTGCAGAGACGCTGCCTTTGTTGCCTTCCCAGTCTCTCCACCTAGCAGATATCGTCACTTGGTGCTTGTGAGTGTGCGGCATCCCAGATGCAGATGGATTCAGCGAGCTATGGGCGTGGTTGAAGTTATGAAAACCTGACAACTGAGCTGCCAGATTCAATGCTTGGAAATGAGTGATTTTTGAGCCTTTCTTCAATTCTTTGGCAAATTTCTTGATGCCAGCGATGGAGTTAGGCTTACGGGGTGTTGCGATCATGGACAACTCCAAGCTCAGCGGAAACGAAGCTCGCAATCGTTTCTGAGCATGAAGAACCCAGAGATAATGAGGAGTGTTGCAACAGGGCCACGGGGCTGTGGCTTAGCATGGCGAGCACGGGGCAGCTGTCACTACCGATGTTGATGGTAGCGGCTGGTTAAAATATCTGCAACCGGACGACAGCGCTGCTCCGATACCGTTTCCAACCTCGATGCAGGTACACCCGGCTGATGTGCCGTTTACGAGTTCTGTTCGACCCTCTGCTCCATTTTGTTGCACATGCTGTCTTAAAATGACTTCTGAGGAAGTGACACGTCATTCGATGTCCCAGCGCTCAAGGCTAGCGCGAATGACTTTACTGACCACTTCAGTGTGTCTCTGAATCAACCCGCTTAAGGCTGTAATCATCTCGACAGTGACCGGCTCATACTTACCGTCGTTCAGGCTGCGGGCGATCTGGTTGAGATTTCGTCCTAGAGCCAAAAGCTGATAGTTCGATTCACCTAATGCGTCGACTTCATCCATGCCGAACTGTGGCTCGTGGGTCAACCCGATACGGATGGCGTCGACGATCCAACGCCGCATGGAACAGCGCTCTATCTGAGCTCGCTCGTTGATAGCTGCTTTTTCCGAAGCAGTCAGCAGGATTTCAAAGCGGTGCTTGGGAACGCTTGTCGTCGTCTCTGCGACTTGCTGATAAGTCTTTCGGGCCGGGTTCGCCGCTGATTGCGCCAGTTGTTGCTCAATCGCAGCTTTGATTGCTGCTCCAGGAGATTTACCCAAAGCAAGGCAGTAATCTGCCCAGCGGGCTTTTAGGTCTGCGCCCAGGTGAACGTTCAAGGCTCGGTTTGAGTTCTCCATAAATACTCCCCTCAACGGTAACGAAACTTGCAAAGCCATGCAGTGCTAAATGTGTGCGCACATTTAACCGGCGGTTAGCCTATCCTGCACTAGTCCTCATACCTTTGCATTTCTTCGTCATGACGAAATTTTCGACCGGGGGGAGGTGCTCAGTAAAACTGCGAGCAAATTGCTGGCTAAACGTTTTTGCGTGATCGACATCTTCTAGCCAAAATGGGAAAATGTCGCACGCCAGAATGAATAGTTTTGGTCTTCTAACGAACGTTGCTCTACCCCAAGAACGCCTCGCGCGTACCGGGTGCCGGCCTGAGAAGAAGGGCCTGACCGCCAAGAACAGAATGGCCGCCTAAGTCGCCCCAAGAACGCACAGCGTGCCGGGCGCGGTTCCTAAACAGACCGACAGATCGGAACAGTACGATCCTGCGTTCGCCCCCAACCTTTGGAGTGGCGAATATGAAAAATCCCCTACCTTCTTTGTTCTTGGCTGTAGGCATTGCAATGCCTTCAGCAGCCTTCGCGCAAATACCTGTAACAGTAACTACCCAGGCAAGTGACTCGCCGATGACCATGGCCGAGTTCTCGGCCAACACTGCGCGCTGGGCGCAGCAAGTCGAGCAGATGACGTCGCAGATTGACCAGATGAAGCAGCAGTACCAGTCGATCACCGGATCGCGTGGAATGGGCAGCATCATGGACAACCCGGCTCTGCGTGATTACCTGCCGCAAGACTGGCAACAGGTCTACGACTCGGTGAGGGACGGTGGGTATGCCGGCCTGACTGGTCGCGGTAAACAGGTCTATGCCGCCAACAAGACGTTTGATAGCTGCAACTTCATCAACTCCCGCGACGCGCAACGGGCGTGTGAAGCGCGGGCGGTCAAACCATCGCAAGACAAAGCGGTTGCCCTTGATGCCTACGACGCGGCTAAAAGCCGACTTTCGCAAATAGATGGGCTCATGTCGCGTATCAATGCGACGCAAGATCCGAAGGCCATTGCGGAATTACAAGGCCGGATTGCGATTGAACAGGCGAAAATCCAGAACGAGCAAACCAAGCTTCAGATGTTTCAGATGGTGGCGCAGGCAGAGGACCGTTTGCAGCTACAACGGCAGCGGGAGCTCAACGCCCAGGCCAATGCCCGACGCGGTTGGATACAACCGGATGCATCGAACAACTTGAACTGAGGGTGACGCGTCATGATTTCATTCATTCAGCTTCCTATTCTGGCAGTCTGTTTTTTCCTCTTGCTAGCCATGCGCCGTTTCTGGATCTGTATCGACAAGATGGGCTTCCTTCGGGAGGTGGGCCGTCGCGCACCTGCGTTGGTTCACACCGACATCCTCGTTGCATCGCTCGCATTTTTACCCTTCGTAATTGCAGCGGTCGATTGGTTCGGGATTCCACTGCCGTACCAGGAAGGACCGGTTTCACCGGTGCTATCTGCCTTTCTTTCAGTTGGGTGTTTAGGTGGTGCGGTGCTGTCATTACGCGATTCTGGAAATCGCTTCGCTGGGCATTGGGCTGGCACTCGGGAAAGCGCCCTGCGCACTGTCGCGACGCTCCGCATCATCGATGCTGCTGAGCTTGCTTACGCTTTGGATTTTGCGCAGCGCCATGAGGCTCGTCATGGGTCGAGTCGAGGTGTTGTGATCGATGTAGAAAAGCAGGAGGTGCGGAAATGAGAGGTTTTTTCCTAACTCTGCTGATCGCCGTGGGACTGGCTGGATGTGGCGAAAACACCCCCGTGCAAACTGTCGACTGGTACAAACAGCACGACTCGGAAAGAAAGGCGATGGTCGCCAAATGTAAAGCCAGCCCTGGTGAACTGGCCGCCTCGCCGAACTGCGTTAATGCGCAGCAGGCCGACAACGAAAAAGCCAATGCCCGACGCGGATGGCTCACCCCAGGTGCAGTCGATCTCGACAAGAAGGGAGAGTGAACATGGAAGGGCCAATGATTTTTCAGTTCATCGGGGCTTTTCTCGATGCTGCATTGAATGCATTCGTGAGCCAAACCGCCGGCAACGTCATTACGATGTTTACGCTGTTCGCGCTTGGGGGCACCACGCTTTATCTGACTGTCATGGGGTACATGATCGGCTGGGGGTATATCGAAGCGCCGATGTCCACCTTTCTGAAAACCTGCGCCAAGCTCATTTTGATTGCAGCATTTGCGCTCAATGCTGACATGTATACGGAATGGATTGTTGGAGGCATTCGGTCCTTGGAGGTGGGCTTCACTTCGGCCTTTGCCGGCACGGGGTCCTCTGGCGGGGATGCCACTTCCGTGTATCAAGGGCCTTAGGGCGAGGATGGAGAATCGCTGGTGACCTTTGGGAGAGGGCGGCCAATCGTGACTGGTCGGAAATCGGCATGGCATTTGGTGAGTATTTCAATGCCGGCATCATTGCGGTAGCAACCGGCTTGCTGGGTATTCCGGCTGGCGGAATGATCGTTGTTGCTAAGGCAGGGTTAACGATCATGCTCGGTATAGGCCCTTTCTTTCTCATCGCTTTGATGTGGCCCGCCACTGCTCGTTTCTTCGATAGCTGGTTTGGCCAGGTTATGACATATGTATTGCGTATCGCCCTCATGGCGGCTGTTGTAGGGCTGGCATTCAAAGGGTTCAATGCGCTGATAAACAGCGTTGACTTGGATAGCGAGCAAAATCCACTGTTCACGTCTCTGGTTCTGATCACCTTCACCATTGTCATGTTCTGGCTGCTGGGTGAGGCGAACTCAGTTGCAGGGCAGCTTGCCGGTGGGATCAGTAGTGCGGCAGTCACGCTGCGCGCGATGGTTCAGGGCGCTGCCTCGCCTATTCGAACTGCTGCTCGGTTGATGAATGCTCCGAGTACGCGGCGTGATATGGAGTCCGGCATGATGGTGACAGCTGGACGTACAAATCATTTGGTGGCGGGTAATACCCTCTGGAATCCAGCTTACCGGCAACACGTGATGCAAAACTTAGGCAAGAATTGGGGCTATGCGAAGGGGGGGAAGGTTGGGCGAGACTGATCATGCGCAGTCAGTTATGAATAACATATAGGCTTGGTGGCGGTCTGGATGCGCGGAAACAAAGGGCAGATTTGTGCTTACGGGCAGCCGCTTTGATAGTGGTCAACTGCTACCAGAGCCATGGGTGTCTTCCTAACTTACATAAGGTGAGCTGGGAGACGCCTAATGAGCACGTTGCTTCTGAAGCATTGCAGACAAGCGATCTGTTTGTTCCTTGATCTGAGCCCGGGTTTCGAAGCCGTTAGAGATTAGCCCAGAAATTTCTAGAATGGCCCACGCGGCCCACTTGCTGACTGTGGTGATGTCACGATCCGATACGTGGCTATGTCTTGCGTCATGAACTGCACTGGAGCGCAGTTGGTAAAGCGCGTCGATCTCTTTTTCAAGCTCTCTCCAGGAGTCTAAGCTGGAAAACTTGTAGCCTCCGAACGTCAGCAATGCGGTGAGGCCGCGTTTAATTTTGGTCGTGGTTTCCCCTGCATTTTCAAAGGAAAAGAAACATTCTATACAGCTCCAGAATTTCACCAGCTGCATTTCCGCTGAAGTATCCGTCTGTGCATCGAAGAACCAATAAATTGCACGTCTCACTGCATGCTCAATGTCGCTATCCCCGCCGGCTTGGATGACGCGGGTCAACACACTGAACCAGTCGGAGGTCTGTAACCCGTTGACAAGGTCGCTATCGAGATCGACAGAATGAAATCCTGTCATGGAGGCACTTGTGCATAGTTTGTTGGAGGTTGTCTCAATTGAAAACCACGTCACCGCGCTTGGCCTGAGTCGCCCCGTCATGCTTGGTGTCAATCGCACGGCGCAGCCGCCTCGTTCTGAAAGGGTGGTCAGCGAGACCGCAAGTAAACCGCATGCTGCCTTCACGTCCTCAAAAAAGCACCGTTCTGCGTATTTTCTGCTTCCTTTAATTTCCCCTGAGATCCAAAGACCTCTCTCCATTCGCTTCCAAGTCCCGCTGACCATCGCTTCGTTCGCGACACTTTGCTCCAGTATTTCTAAGCGAGGCCTATGTAATTCCAACCTGCCGATTCTCATCTGATCCACACCGTTGAGGCTTAGACCATCTAGCGTCGTGTAGAACCTGTGCGTACTGATTTGATTCTTGAGCGCAATTTCCACCTCGGCGAGAAAGGTATCGATATCTTTCGACGGAGATTCTTGTTCGTATAGGTGGCCCAGCTCAATTTTGCATGCCCGATAAATTTCGTCGGACGTAACGATATCGCGACCGTGAGCATGCGCTTCTACCGTTTTTACTAAACGCAGAAAACTTGCATACGCTTTTTCAGACAGATAGATCAGGCCGCCGCTGGGGGTTTTGATTTCGCGGTATAACCTCTCCATCAGATCGAAATTTTTGAATGCTTTTGTTGCAGGCATCAATTCCTTCGTTCGAAACAAGGTGGCTAGGTCGCTATTAGCAATCCGTCGTATTCTCGCGTGCATGTCCATTCAATATGGTCTGCGTATTCACTGGTGGTTCTGCAATGGTAGAGCACCCTTTGATTAAAAGGTGCATGCACTGACTATCAATACGTGCATGACAGATCCAAAATAGCCGGGAGGGTTGCGTGCTCGTGGACCTTCCCAAAGGGGCTCTGCCCCTCTGGACTTCCTGCCCCTCGCCGGGTGGCAGGGCTGCGGGGATAACGCCTCCCGCAACCCAGCCAATAGGGTCATCGTGAAAAGCGCGTCAAGGGTTCGCTGCGCCGGCATCCTCACCCGGTCCCGCTTCGCGGGCTGCGGCTTGTGGTGCCGCCCTTGACCCACTGAGTCCGCGCTGAATTTGTCTTGTTATTAATCTGTCGGTGTTTCGGAGTGATCAAATGAAGCTACGCAATACCATTACCGACGAAGAGCGGAAGCGCAGGCAGGAAGCGGTCGATTATGCTCGAGCATCGACCGAGCTTTCGGGTTACAGCCTAAGCACCGAAGATGAAGCTCGCGCTCAGGCTTTTGTAGACGGCGATCTGGATTTGAGTGATTTTGTACGCTCTACAGCGCCGTCTGAGCTGGAAGATGTGTCAAGGGCATCACCGGAGGCCGCAGCGGAGCGGAGCCCTTCAGGGCGAGCACCGAACGGGCGAGGATGATGGGCGCAGCCTTTACCCTTGATACAGCTGCAAGCGTCCAAGCCTAGCGCCAGGGGTAGGAACCAGGCGAAGCCGCAGGACCTGCCCCTGCCGCCAGTCCGGCAAGGATAGGACGCGGGGTGCAACCGAAGGGGTTGCCCAAGCGGAGCGCGGAGAGGCCTAGAGCTCTTAAAAAACGTCATCATGGCGTTCGCTGTGGTCGTAACTGGGCGAGGAATCTGTTCCCCACTCCTCGGTCCACTTTCACGTCGCTTGCAGGCGGCTTGTTTGGTGAGGGAAGGCTCGCCTGAGGTCTTCTGTTTTTTGCTATCTCCAAACCAAGGTTCGGTTTGAATTGCCCGGCCCGATATTTCATCGCTACCCCAGAGAGCCAGTATTCAGGTCCCTTTTTGATGAAACCTGCGGCCATAGCCCCGGCCAGTTCATCCAGAAGGGTCTGGGCGGCATCGGTGGGGATTCCTTGCAGGATCCTACCAACTGAATCCTTGGAATGCTTCGTCAACCCTTGTGGATAAACCAGATGCCTGGGTGACGTGTCCGAAGGTAGTAGTGGCTTTGATTTGGTTTTATTTGGTAGTTCAAGGCCTGACATCTGCGTGGCGTCGGGCGGTGACACCCGGCTGACATCCCCCCCTGTCAGTTGAATGTCATGGGGGGGTGACATAGCTGTGACATCCTGCTCAACGTTAATAGTGTAGAAGTTACTGGTTTGTGAGCCGTCAGTTCTAAACCGTGGGGTAGAGGAGACAAGTCCGGCTTCACAGAGCTTCTTCAAGATCCTTTGTACTGTTCGGGCCGAAACGCCGCATTTAGCAGCCAACAGTTTTACGCTGGCAAAACAGGGCTCCTGTTCGTTTTCGCATTTAGCGATATAAACGAGAATGAGCTTGTCTTGCGCAGGTAGCTGCTGGTTATAAACCCAGTCTATAGTCCTGTAGCTCATGTTCAGGCCTGAAGAGCTGGGGTATCAAGAGACAGTGCCTGGTTGACTTGCAGAGTGCGGAAGTAGACTCGACGCCCAACGCGAACAACCGCAGGCTTCAGCTTTCTGGAGAGCTCTGAGTCGCTGTACATCGCTACTCTGAATCCGTCTGCAGAACGGTCCAACAAGTTTGCGACTTGAGCCATGCTCATCAACGGACCAAACCGGTCCAAAAGGTATTGTTCGGAAGTCATATATTTCTCCGTAGTTACGTTGGCTTACGTATCATTTGTAATGTTCGGAGAAAGCTATCAATTAAGTTTGGTGACAGTAAAGATAGGGGTTTGCTGGGAAGTTGTCGCCAACAGGAGTGTGGCTGTGTTGAAAAACAAATTGGTAACAACTAAAAAACACAGGAAAACTAAAGAAAACAAAATATAACAGAAGGAAAACAATAGAAGGCAGCAGCCGGATAGCTGCTACATTCTTTTTTAAGGTCGGGAACTCAGCCAAACTGATCGAGCTTACGCACCAGATCCTCGGCACGTAAATGCGTATAGCGCTTGAGCATCTGCATCGATTTATGACCGCTGATCGCGGAAACCTCCTGATCAGAAAGTCCTCCCTCGACAAGCCTGCTGACAGCCTCGTGTCGAAGATCATGGAAGCGGAAATCGGGTACGTTAGCCTTTTTCTTGATCGTGCCCCAGATTTTCGTGAACGCATAAGGGCGACGCTTTTGGTCCTTTCCTGGTTCGCCGAAGAAGACCAAATCACAATCGATAGGACGTACCGGATTCGCCAGGGCGGTACGAAATACCTCGGTAGCTAATTTGCTCAGAGGGACGGTACGAGCGCTATCGTTTTTCGTGTCTGAGAGCCGCACTATCCGTTTTTGGATATCAATCTGTGAGCGACGTAGGCTCGCGATCTCAGAAGCGCGCATGCCCGTTGCCAAGGCAATCTGGACAATCCACCCCAGCATGGGGTTGCTGTGCTTGTTCACTGCTGCCAATAGGCGTTTTTCCTCATCAGCCATGAGGCGTCTATTTCGACCTTCGCCTGGGCTCGGCTTACGAATATTGAGCACTGGGTTAAAGGTTAATCCGAGCCCCCACTCTTGAATCGCAACCGTGAACAGATGGCTAAGCAAAGCCAGCTCCAGCCGCACCGTATTGTTACTCGTGGGATTGCCGCGGTTGGTGAGTGAGCCCAGTCGGGTGTCGCGATAATTGGCGATCACTTCGGACGATAACGCTGCGAGGGAATACTTGCCCAGATGCTGTATCAACTGCTGCGCCTTGGTGGCCTCTGCTCGCTGTGTAGTCGGCTTCTTGGTAGGGCTCACTTCACGTAGGTATTGCTGGAGCGCCTTTTCGAGCGTCAGTCGCTCGGAGCCGCTGCGTTGGATATACACGCCGCGCACCATTTCGTCTTCGGTGCGTCGTGACCAGTCTTCGGCGTCGCGTTTGGTGCGGAAGGTTTTGGCGTTGGTAGGCCATCCGGTTTTGCGGATGACGGCCTTCCAGGTGCCGGCAGGGGTTTTAACGATTGTGGCCATCTGAAGGACTCCAAAGGCGTGCAAGCGAAGCCGCACTGTACCTAATTTGTACCTTTGGACCATAGGACTGTATCTGTGATGGTTCCGCCAGAAACGCGAAAGCCGCGCAATGCGCGGCTTTGGAGTTGGTGGGCCCACACGGACTTGAACCGTGGACCAAAGGATTATGAGTCCTCTGCTCTAACCAACTGAGCTATAGGCCCTCAGTAGGCGCCGGATTATAGCGATGGTTTCTCGGCTGTGCTATCCGAAAAATCGGAAACTCGGATTCGCAGGAAGGTCGTACAGAACTCTTCGGCTTCAAGGGGCAGGCTGACGATAAAACCCTGGATCTGTTCGCAGCCTTCCAGGGTGAGGAAGGTCTGCTGCTCCTGGTTTTCCACACCTTCGGCAATCACCGTGAACTGCATGCTGCGCCCCAGGGCGATGATGGCGCGGACAATCGCCACGTCGTGGGGGTCGTCCGGCAGCCCGCGGACAAAGGACTGGTCGATCTTGAGAAAGTCCAGGGGCAGGCGCTTGAGGTAGCTGAGGGACGAGTAGCCGGTGCCGAAGTCGTCGATGGCCAGTTGCACGCCCAGGCGCTTGAGCTGATGCAACACTTCCAGGGCTTCTTCGGCCTGGCTCATGATGAAATTCTCGGTGATCTCCAGCTGTAGCATTCCGGGCTGCAGGTCATAGTCGCGCAGTAGCTGCTCGATGCGCCCCAGCAGGTTGGGCTGGCGCAACTGGGCGCCGGCGAGGTTCACCGACAGTGGGCCGAAATCCTCAAAGCGCCGGTTCCAGTTGTTGAGTTGCAGGCAGGCCTGTTCCAGTACCCAGTCGCCGATCAGCAGGATCATGCCGTTTTCTTCGGCCAGGGGAATGAAGTGTTCGGGGGGCACATCGCCGAAAGTGGGGTGATGCCAGCGGATCAGGGCTTCGGCGCCCACCAACTCGTGGTTGCTGAGGCTGACCTTGGGTTGGAAATACAGCGACAGCTCGTTGCGTTCTATGGCTCGCCGCAGCTCGTGCTCCAGGGCGACCCGTTCGCTGGCCTGGGCGGTCAGGTCGCGGGTGTAGCGCTCGACCCGGTTGCGGCCCTTGGCCTTGGAGCGATACATGGCGGCGTCGGCGTTCTTGATCAGGGTGGCGACATCGCAGCCGTCCTTGGGGTACAGGCTGGTGCCGATGCTGGCGCTGATGAAGAACTCGTGTTCGCCGGCCTGGAAGGGGGCGGTAAAGCAGTTCAGCAGTTTGGTGGCGATGTGATCGGCATCGCTGGCCTGATGCAGGCCCGGCAGCAGGATGATGAACTCGTCTCCACCCAGGCGGGCCACGGTGTCGATATCCCTCAACTGTTCTTTAAGACGCACGGCGATGCCCTTGAGCAGCAGGTCGCCCACCGGGTGGCCGAGGCTGTCGTTGATGTGCTTGAACCGGTCCAGGTCGAGGAACAGCACCGCACCCTGGCTGCCGTTGTCCTGTTGGCTATTGAGGGCACTGAGCAGCCGGCTTTCGAACAGGGTGCGATTCGGCAGGCCCGTCAGGGGGTCGTGGTGAGCCTGGTAGTCGAGCCGCGCCTGGGCGTGCTTGAGGCTGGAAATATCGGCGAACACCGCGACGAAATGGGTGATCTGGTTTTCCCGGTTGCGCACCGCATTGATGGTCAACCAGTTGGGATAAAGCTCACCGTTCTTGCGCTTGTTGGAGATCTCACCCTGCCAGTGGCCTTCCAGGGTCAACTGATGCCACATCGCGGCGTAGAAGGCGCTGTCATGCAGGCCCGAGGCAAGCAGGCGTGGAGTGTGGCCCAAGGCTTCACGTTCGCTGTAGCCGGTGATTTCGCTGAAGGCGCGATTGACTGCGCTGATGCGCTGCTGGGTATCGGTTATCATCACGCCTTCGGCCGTGCTTTCGAATACGGTCGCCGCCTGTTGCAGCTTCTCCTGCATCAGGCGGCGGTCGGTGACGTCCCGGGCGATAGTCAGCATGCAGTCGTCACCGCCGATGGGCAGTGGCCGGCTCGACAGCTCGCAGAGGCGGATCTGGCCATCGTTGCGCCGGATATGGCAGTTGAAGTCGCGGACAAAACCATCGCGCTGCAGCAGGTCGAGCATCTGCTTGCGTTCATTGAGATTGACCCAGATGCCCAGGTCCAGGGTCGAGCGGTCCAGCGACATGGCGCTGTTGAAGCCGGTGATGCGACTGAAGCCTTCGTTGACCTCGATCAGCAGCCCGTCGCGCTGACGGGTCAGCAGCAGGCCATCGGGGGAGGCATGGAAGGCCTTGGCGAACTTCTCCTCGGAGGTCTGCAGTTGTTGTTGGGTTTCCTTGAGCTGGGTGATGTCGCGCACCACCACCACCAGCGCCGGCGTGGTGTCGAGGTCGAAGGGCTCGGCGGAGATCAGGCCGGTGAACAACTGGCCGTTATGCCGGCGAAAGGGCATTTCCAGATTGCGGATGCTGCCGGCCTGCAAGCGTTGCAGCAGCCCCGGTCCGACCCCGGGGATGCCCCATATATTGAGCTCGGTGGCGGTCTGGCCAACCACGCTTTGCGCGCTCAGGCCGATCTGCTCCTCGAAGGCCTTGTTGACTTCCAGCAGGCAGCCGTCGGACAGCCGGGCAATCACCAGGATGTCCGGACATTGCTGGAACACCGAGGCGAACTTCTGTTCGGACAGGCGCAGGGCCTCTTCGGTGTGCTTGGTCTCGCTGATGTCGATCATCAGCCCGCGCATCACCGGTTCGTGGCCATGCTCGATCAGGCTGACGATATCGCGTACCCAGAGGCAGCGACCATCGGCGGTAATCACCCGGTAGTCGAGGCTGTGATCCCGCCCGGCCTGCACTTCGTGGTCGCAGAAGGCCTGGGCCCGGGTCAGGTCCGCGGGGTGGATGATGTTGCGCCAGAAGCCGGGAATCAGCCAATGGGCCAGGGGATAGCCCAGCAGGGCTTCGGCATGGGGCGACACATAGCTGTAGGTGAAGTCGCTGATGCGCGCCTCCCAGGCAATCGCAGACAGGCTTTCCACCAGGCTGCGGTAGTGGTATTCGCTGCTGCGCAGTTCCTGTTCCAGGGCGACCCGCCGGGAGATTTCCGAGCTCAAGCGGCGGTTGATGCGGATCACCACCGCCAGCACGGTGACCAGCAGCAGTAGACCGGGCAGGCCATACATCAGGACATCCGACCAGAAGGTCCTGTGGTCGAGCACGCTGCCCACCCAGTGTTGCTGGATAGTGCTGATCTCCTCGGGGCTGAGATCGGCGAGCACCTTGTCGAGAATGCTTACCAGAACCTTGTTTTCCCGCGGAACGCCCATCGCCAACTGATAGCGATACGGGGTTTCGCCGCTGACATAGAGACCGTCGAGCTTGAGCTGACGCAGGCTCCAGACACTGGAGGCGAGGTCGCCGACCACGGCGTCCACTTCGTCGGTGGCCAGGGCCTGCAGCGCCGAGCTGACATTGGGCATGGCCACCAGGTTCAGGTCCGGGTGGTGGGTGCGCAACAGTTCGTGAGGGGCGTAGTTTTCCACCACCGCTATCTTGAGGCCGTACAGCTCCTTGAGGTTGTGGGGTTGCGCGCCGCCTTCATGGGCGAGGATGACGATGGGGAAGTCCAGGTAAGGCCGGGTGAAGGCCATGTAGTTCTGGCGTTCGGGGGTCGACATGATCCCGGGCAGCAGGTCCAGCTTGCCTTGCTTGGCGTCCTCTAGCACCTCGGTCCAGCTGGCGGGCTCGACGGGCTTGAGGTTTACGGACAGGCGTTCCTGGATCAAGTGGATGTAGTCCGCGGCCAGGCCCTGGTAGCGGCCTTCCTCATCCCGATACTCGAAAGGCGGCCATGAAGCGTCCACACCCAGGCGCAGTTCCGGGTGAGTCTTGAGCCAGCTACGTTCTTCGTCGGTGAGAGTCAGCGCGCCAGCCGTTGCGGTCCAGGTGAGCAGCGCCAGCAGGAGCATGGCCGACAGTCTGGGCATAACCGTCTCGTTATGGCACGGGGAATGTTTCGAGTGTAGACGGGCTATGGGGCGGGGAAGGAAAGAAGGATGGGCTGCAAAAAGCAAAACCCCCAGCTGGGCTGGGGGTCTTGGGCTTACTCGTCGAGGAAGGAGCGCAGATGCTCGCTTCGCGTCGGGTGGCGCAGCTTGCGCAGCGCCTTGGCTTCGATCTGGCGGATCCGCTCACGGGTCACATCGAACTGCTTACCAACTTCCTCGAGGGTATGGTCGGTATTCATGTCGATGCCGAAGCGCATGCGCAGTACCTTGGCTTCACGGGCAGTGAGGCCGGAGAGTACTTCGCGAGTTGCTTCCTTCAGGCTCTCAACCGTGGCGACATCGATTGGCGACTGCATGGTCGAGTCTTCGATGAAGTCACCCAGATGGGAGTCTTCGTCATCACCGATCGGGGTCTCCATGGAGATCGGCTCTTTGGCGATCTTCAATACCTTGCGGATCTTGTCCTCAGGCATTTCCATGCGTTCGCCCAGCTCTTCCGGGGTCGGTTCGCGACCCATTTCCTGCAGCATCTGCCGGGAAATACGGTTGAGCTTGTTGATCGTCTCGATCATGTGCACCGGAATACGGATGGTGCGGGCCTGGTCGGCGATTGAGCGAGTGATCGCCTGACGGATCCACCAGGTGGCATAAGTCGAGAACTTGTAGCCGCGACGGTATTCGAACTTGTCCACCGCTTTCATCAAGCCGATGTTGCCTTCCTGGATCAGGTCGAGGAACTGCAGGCCACGGTTGGTGTACTTCTTGGCGATGGAGATCACCAGACGCAGGTTGGCTTCAACCATCTCTTTCTTCGCGCGGCGGGCCTTGGCCTCACCGATCGACATGCGACGGTTGATGTCCTTGATCTCGGCGATCTTCAAGCCGGTTTCGACTTCAAGAGCGGTCAGCTTCTGCTGGCAACGGATGATGTCCGGCTGCAGGCGGGCGATGGCTTCGGCGTACTTGCTCTTGCCTTTGGCCAGGGCGTCGGTCCAGCTTTCATCCACTTCGTTGCCCGGGAACTGGCGCAGGAAGTCGGCACGTGGCATGCGGGCATCACGCACGCAGAGCTGCATGATGGCGCGTTCCTGCTGGCGCAGGCGATCCAGGGCACTGCGTACACGTTCAACCAGGCCTTCGAATTGCTTCGGAACCAGTTTGATCGGCATGAACAGTTCAGCCAGGGCCAGCATTTCGGCGATGGCTTGCTTGTTCTCGCGGCCGTGTTTCTTCAGCGCCTTGCGGGTGACTTCCATCTGGTCGGCGACGGCGCCAAAGCGCTGTGCGGCGATGACCGGATCCGGACCGCTTTCGGCTTCTTCTTCGTCTTCGGTCGCTTCCGCTTCTTCGTCTTCGCTGTCGTCATCCGCTTTCGCGGTCTTGGTGTCGACAGGCGGTGGCACTTCGGCGGCAGGCGGCGTAATGCCGTCATCCGGGTCGATGTACCCGCTGAGAACGTCGGACAGGCGTCCACCTTCGGTGGTGACGCGAGTGTACTCGGAGAGGATGTGATCAACCGTGCCAGGGAAGTGCGCGATTGCGCCCATCACTTCACGGATACCCTCTTCGATACGCTTGGCGATTTCGATTTCGCCTTCACGTGTGAGCAGCTCTACCGTGCCCATTTCGCGCATGTACATGCGCACTGGGTCGGTAGTGCGACCAATGTCGGTTTCCACAGCCGCCAACGCTGCGGCGGCTTCTTCAGCTGCTGCTTCGTCGGTATCGGCTTCGGCCAACAAAAGGGCATCCGCATCCGGAGCACTCTCGAATACGTTGATCCCCATGTCGTTGATCATGCGGATGATGTCTTCCACCTGTTCCGGATCTGAAATATCCTCCGGCAGGTGGTCGTTGACCTCCGCGTAAGTCAGGTAACCCTGCTCACGTCCACGGCTGATCAACTCTTTGAGGCGAGACTGCTGTTGCGCTTTTCCGGACATAACACCCTATCCACTGAAGGTCTTGGCGGGCAAAAAACAAGCCGAGGATTATACCCGAGCTATGACCTCACGCGCCAGTTGAGGTCGGGTTTGATGCGGGAACATTGCGTTTTAGAAGCTCAACCAGCTGTTTTTTCTCTTCGCTGCTGAGCTCGCTTTGACGCGATTTCCTGAGAAGTTGCTCTAAAACACGCTCGCGTTGGCGAGCTGACAAGCTATTAATGGTGTCGAAAAACTGTTGTTCAAGGTTATCTCCGTCGATCAGCCATTCTTTTTCCGCCAATGCGGTGAGCAGATGCCCTTGCTGGGTGCCGTGCCAGCGCGCCATCAATTGATGAATAGAGCGTAGCTTAGGATTTTTCTGCACGGCTTCGATCAGAGCCACCAGCAACTGGGTATTGGTGTTGTCGTCATCGGCAAAATGCCCGGCATCTTCAACTTTTTCTGCCAGTTGCGGGTGATGCAGCAAAGTGCGCAAGGCTGAAAGGGTAGGCGGTTCCACGGCAGCGGGAATGCGCGGGCCGCGTGGCTGGTCGCGATCGCCCTGGCGCTTGCCCTTGCCGTTCTTGTCCCAGGGTTTGTTTTCCCACTTCTTGCCGCCGGCATTTTTCTTTGGCGTCCACTCTTGTTGTGGGGTGTACGCCTCCTGATGCGGCTCATGGTAGTCGGCGTAATCCGGCATCGCGTCGTAATCGATGCCTGCGTCGTAGGCGGGTGGCGCTTCGGGCGGTGCGCTGTGGGCCAATTGGTTGACCGTTTCGTTGGTCAGGCCGGTGATTTCGCTCAGGCGCTGGCGCATCAGGGTGCGCAGATTGGCCCCGGGGATTTTCTCGATCAGTGGCGCGGCCAGGGTCGCCAGATGGGCCTTGCCTTCCAGTGAGCGCGGGTCGGCTTCATCGATCAGCTGCTGGAAAAAGTAATCGGCCAGCGGTTGTGCATGCTGGTTGATTCGGGCGCGGAAGGCATCTGTGCCTTCGGAGCGGACCAGGGTGTCCGGATCCTCGCCTTCGGGAAGGAACAGAAAGCGCGCGCGGCGCCCGTCCTGCAGGCAGGTCAGGGTCGCCTCCAGGGCGCGCCAGGCGGCCTTGCGTCCCGCCTGGTCACCGTCGAAGCAGAACAGTACGTTGGGTACGATGCGGAACAGGCGCTTGAGGTGTTCTTCGCTGGTGGCGGTACCCAGGGTGGCCACGGCGTTGCGCAGGCCTTGCTGGGCCAGGGCGATGACGTCCATGTAGCCCTCGACAACGATGATTTCGTCGAGGTTGCGGTTGTTCTTGCGGGCTTCGAACAGGCCGTAGAGCTCCTGGCCCTTGTGGAAGACCGGAGTTTCCGGGGAGTTCAGGTATTTGGGCTTGTCGTCTCCCAGAACCCGGCCACCGAAGGCGATGATTCGGCCGCGGGTGTCACGGATCGGGAACATCACCCGGTCGCGAAAGCGGTCATAGCGCTTGCCGGTCTCGGCGTTCTCGATCAGCAGGCCGGCATCGATCATGGCTTTCTGCTGCAGGGTGTCGCTGCTCAGGTGTTTGAACAGGTTGTCCCAGCCAGGCGGAGCGAAGCCCAGGCCGAAGTCCCGGGCGATCTCGCCGGTAAGGCCGCGCCCCTTCAGGTAGTCGACCGCAGCCTTGCGCGCTGGATGGCTTTTCAGGGCCTGGCGGTAGTAGTCGGCGGCGGCGGTGAGCAGCGGATACAGCGGTGAGTCGGTGGGTTGCCGAGGCTTGCGCTGGCCGCGGCTGCTCTCTTCGCGGGGGATTTCCATGCCAGCCGCCTTCGCCAGTTCCTCGACGGCCTGGGGAAAGTCCAGGTTGTCGTGGTCCATGATGAAGCCGAGGGCGTTCCCGCCTGCGCCGCAGCCAAAGCAGTAGTAGAACTGCTTGTCGGGGCTGACGCTGAAGGAGGGGGTCTTTTCCTTGTGGAAGGGGCAGCAGGCGGTGTAGTTCTTGCCGGCTTTCTTGATTTGCAGGCGCGAACTGACGACATCGACGATGTCGGTGCGGTTCAGAAGGTCGTCAATAAAGCTCTGGGGAATAAGCCCGGCCATGGCGTTCTCGTCATCACTGCGCGCAAAGATAGCCCTGGCGACACTGTCGAAAGTTCAGGTGGCGGCCAAGCGTGAGGTTGCGCGGCTCGACCCTGGTTTTCGGCGTGATCGCAGTCGGGAAGTGTATCTGCCGAACGTCCACTGACGTTAGTTTCAATCAGTATTCGACTATTTGAAGGTGTTGCGCTGAGTCCGACAGTGGCTTTGGGCTGGCCTCGGATAGCTCATTAAGCGGGCGCTGGAGAAGGGCGCCTTGGGCTGATCGTCTGTAGGAATCAGATAAGGGTGTGCTCGTCAGTAGCCTTGGAAGGCTCGTCAGAAAAGACGTGCACCGCTGGCAAGAAGCCAGGTCTGACGTGGTGAAGCAGAATCGTCTGGGTCGCATGGGCGGCTTCGACGGTGAAGCATCAAGCGTATTCCGCAAATGCCATTAGCCCGGCTGAGGGCCGGGCTTGGCAGAAGCTTGCAACGAACGTCTGTGTATTAGTACAGACGTACGGCGCGGCGCTGTTCGCGCTGAACTTTCTTGGCGTGACGCTTAACAGCAGCAGCTGCTTTGCGCTTACGCTCAGAAGTCGGCTTCTCGTAAAATTCGCGGCTACGAACTTCAGCCAGAACACCGGCTTTTTCGCAGGAGCGCTTGAAACGACGCAGAGCTACGTCGAAGGGTTCGTTCTCTTTAACTTTGACGGCTGGCATCCAGAGCTACCTTCATTCATTACCGGGGTCAACGTTCTCGTCGCAAAAATCGCGGCTGAGGTCGTCGGTTTTTAAGGGTTGCGGATGTTAACCCCTCAACGCTCGGAATGCAAAGCCTCTGATCGAAAACCGCTGGTCGGGCGCGGGAGTGGCGACTATTATGCGCGCCTTCGAATTCAGCCTCTACAAGGCGCAAACCCATGCTAGTACTGGGATTAGAAACGTCCTGCGACGAAACCGGCGTCGCGTTATACGACAGTGAGCGGGGCCTGCTGGCCGACGCGCTGTTCAGCCAGATCGACCTGCATCGCGCCTACGGTGGCGTGGTGCCGGAGCTGGCCTCCCGGGATCACGTCAAGCGCATGCTGCCCTTGATCCGCCAGGTGCTGGCCGAGGCCGACTGCGTGCCTACCGAGATCGACGCGATTGCCTACACCGCTGGCCCCGGCCTTGTCGGTGCCTTGCTGGTGGGGGCTTCCTGCGCCCAGGCGCTGGCCTTTGCCTGGGGCATTCCAGCCCTGGGCGTGCACCATATGGAGGGCCACCTGCTGGCGCCGATGCTGGAGGAGCAACCTCCGCAATTCCCGTTCGTCGCTTTGTTGGTGTCCGGTGGTCATACCCAGTTGGTTCGGGTCGATGGTATCGGCCAATACGAGTTGTTGGGCGAGACCCTGGATGACGCCGCAGGCGAGGCGTTCGACAAGACGGCGAAGATGATCGGCCTGAATTATCCGGGTGGCCCCGAGATTGCGCGCCTGGCGACCCAGGGCGTAGCGGGGCGCTTTGTCTTTCCACGGCCGATGACTGATCGCCCGGGGCTGGATTTCAGCTTCAGCGGCTTGAAAACCTTCGCCTTGAACACCTGGCAGCAGTGCGTAAGCGCTGGAGACGACGGCGAGCAAACCCGTTGCGACATCTCTCTCGCGTTCCAGCAGGCGGTGGTGGAGACTCTGACCATCAAATGCAAGCGTGCCTTGAAGCAGACCGGTCTCAAACGCCTGGTTATTGCGGGGGGCGTAAGTGCCAACAAGGCGTTGCGCGCTTCGCTGGAAAAGATGCTGGCTGAAATGAAGGGCAATGTGTTCTATGCCCGTCCCGAGTTCTGCACCGACAACGGAGCGATGATCGCCTTTGCCGGTTGCCAGCGCTTGCAGGCCGGGCAGCAGGAAAGCCTGGCGATCAGCGTGCAGGCGCGTTGGCCTATGGAGCAGTTGTCAGCCCTCTGACTTCATGCGGGGAGGCTCAGGCTGGAGCCTTTTCATCTGAGGGATTCAAAAATGCCGTTCGCGCCCGGCAAACAGGTCGCGTAAATTGCCGCGGTGGCGCCAGACGATCAGCAGTGTCAGCACGCTCATCGGCAATAGCGCCTCCGGTTCCTGCCAGGCCAGCAGTGGCAAGGTCAGGGGGGTGGCGATCAGCGCGGCCAGTGAGCTGGTGCGAGTGAGATAGAAGGTCAGCGCCCAGGCGGCGATGGCCAGCAGCGCGGCCGGGGGGTAGAGCCCCAGCAGCATGCCGGCGGCGGTGGCGACACCCTTGCCACCGCGGAAGCGGAAGTACAGTGGGAACAGATGGCCGAGGACGGCATAGAGCCCGACCCAGGCCTGTTGTTGCAGGGACAAGCCCGCGAGGTGGGCGATCAGCACAGGCACCAGGCCTTTGCACAGGTCTCCCAGCAGGGTCAGGACTGCGAGTTTCTTGCCGGCCAGGCGCAGCATGTTGGTGGCGCCGGCATTACCCGAGCCACTCATTCGCGGGTCGGGATTACCCGTAAGGCGGCTGAGCAAAATGGCGAAGGACAGAGAGCCGAGCAGGTAGGCGAAAATCGCCAGTAACCAAAACATGCTAACTATTCCGGGCGAGGAAGCCCTGATTCTAACGGCGCATTGCGCCCTTGTCGTGCTGCGGAGAAGAGTGCTTGGACAGAGTGTTTATCGAAGGACTGGAAGTGGACACCGTGATTGGTGCCTACGACTGGGAGCGCGGCATCCGACAGTGCCTGCGTCTTGATCTGAGCTTTGCCTGGGACAATCGCCCGGCAGCGGCTGGAGATGATCTGACGCTGGCATTGGACTATGCCAGTGTCTCCACCCGGATTCAGGCGTTTGCCGAGCATGCCCAGTATCAGTTGGTGGAAACCTTTGCCGAGCGCCTTGCCGAGGTTCTGATGAATGAATTTCACATTCCTTGGTTGCGCTTGAAACTGACCAAGCCTGGCGCCGTCCCGGCTGCCTCGGGTGTGGGTGTGGAGATCGAGCGCGGATGTCGCTGACTCAGGTGTATCTGGGGCTCGGTAGCAATATCGAGCGTGAAGTTCATCTGCGGGCCGGGCTCGATGCCCTGGCCGGTTTTCTGGTGGATATGCGTTGCTCGCCGGTGTTCGAAAGCCAGCCGGTGGGGATCAAGAGCGGCCCGTTCTTCAACCTGGTGGTGACGGCTTTTACCGACTTGCCTTTGATCGAGCTGGACCGGCGCCTGAAGTTCATCGAGGCCGATAACGGCCGTTATGCCCCTGAACGTAAAGGCCTGCCGCTGGATATCGATGTATTGCTCTACGGTGAACTGACCGGCAATTTCGATGGCCTGATCCTGCCCCGGGCAGAGATTCTGAAGAACGCCTTCGTGCTCTGGCCGCTGTCGCTGATGGCGCCCGAGCGGGTGCATCCGCTGGCGGGCAAGAGCCTCGGGGCGCTCTGGGCCGAGGCGCAGATCGATCAGGTGCTGGCCCCGGTCGCCTTCGAATGGCGGGGCATGCAACTGACCCCTCCAGACCTGTAGCTACCCTCGGCTAATCGCGGGCCAGGCGGGGTGGTCCGCGACTTGCTCAAGGCGCGTGCTGTTCCTTGTAGGCCTTGATGGCCTTCAGTCGTTCCAGCCTTAGCGCCTCGCCCAGTTGCGGCCCCTTGAACCCCTGTTCCAGCAAGGGTTGAACCGCCACCTTGCGTGCCGCCTCGGCGGCTCCTCGCAGGTAATCGGCCTGCGGATAAGGCCGCGACTCCAGCCCAAGACGGCCGCGAGCATCCATTTCGCATGCCGCGATGAACTCTTCGAAACGCTGTGGGCGTCGGAACACGTCGAAACTTTGCAAGAGTTCCAGGAGTGTCGAGGCCTTGAGTTCCAGGGCCTTGTGGCCGTGGGTATGGTACTGGCCCACCAGCAGTGCCAGCTCCTGGCATTCCCGGGGCGCCTTGAAGCGTTCATTGACCGCCTTGATCAGTTCCAGGCCGGTGCGCTCATGGCCAATGTGCCGTGGCCACTCCTCCTTGGGTGTCAGCCCCTTGCCCAGGTCGTGGAGCAGGCAGGCCCAGCGCACGCTGAGGGGCTGCTGATGCAGCGCGGCTTGCAGCAAAACGCTGAGGGTGTGCGTGCCGGTGTCTATTTCCGGGTGGTGGGCCGCGGGCTGAGGTACGCCGAACAGTGCGTCGATCTCGGGCATCAGCACCGCCAGCGCGCCGCAGTCGCGCAATACCTGGATAAAGACCTGGGGCTGGTCCTCCATCAGGGCGCGCGATATCTCTTTCCAGCTGCGTTCGGCCGTCAGGGCCTGAAGCTCACCGGATTCACTGAGTTCGCGCATCAGCTCGAGTGTCTCTGGCGCCACGCGAAAACCCAGCCCGGCGTAGCGGGCGGCGAAGCGGGCAACCCGCAGTACTCGCAGGGGATCTTCGGCGAATGCCGGGGAAACGTGGCGTAATAGCCGTTCTTCAAGGTCCTTCTGACCGTTGTAGGGATCGGTGAGGCGGCCCTGTTCATCTTCGGCCATGGCGTTGATGGTCAGGTCGCGACGGATCAGGTCCTCTTCCAGGGTGACTTCCGGGCTGGCATGGAAGGTGAAGCCGCCATAACCCCGCCCACTCTTGCGTTCGGTGCGGGCCAGGGCATATTCCTCGCCGCTCTTGGGGTGCAGGAACACCGGGAAGTCCGCGCCCACGGGGCGAAAGCCCTTGGCGAGCATCTCCTCTGCACTGGCACCCACTACCACCCAGTCGATATCGGTAACCGGCCTGCCGAGCAGGCGGTCGCGCACGGCGCCGCCGACTTTGTAAATCCGCATAAAAAAACCTCCGTTAGCGCGACAGGATAACCCTTGTATCGCGCATCCGGAGGCTTGTTATCGGGCTTAAAGGTGGATAACCGCCAGGTCGAGGCGACCGTAGTCGTTTTCGTTGTGATCGCTCTTTGGCGGTACGTGGTGGGTTTTCATCACCTGATCGCCCTGCAGGGTTTCCAGGTGAATGTCGAAGCCCCAGAGGCGGTGCAGGTGCTTGAGCACTTCGTCGGTGGAATCCCCCAGGGGTTTACGGTCGTGTTGCTGATGACGCAGGGTCAAGGAGCGGTCGCCCCGGCGGTCGATGCTCCAGATCTGCACGTTGGGTTCGCGGTTGCCCAGGTTGTATTGCGCGGCCAGGGTTTCACGGATGATCCGATAGCCGCTTTCATCATGGATAGCCGGTACCAGCAGGTCGTCCTTCTGGTCGTCGTCCATGATGCTGAACAGCTTGAGATCGCGGATGACCTTGGGCGACAGGTACTGCAGGATGAAGCTCTCGTCCTTGAAGCTGCTCATGGCGAACTTGATGCTCGACAGCCAGTCGGTGCCGGCCAGTTCCGGGAACCAGCGCCGGTCCTCTTCCGTGGGCTCCTCGCAGATGCGCCGGATGTCGCGGTACATGGCAAAGCCCAGGGCATAGGGGTTGATGCCGTTGTAGTAGGGGCTGTCGAAGCCTGGCTGGAATACCACGCTGGTATGGGAGGTGAGGAATTCCATCATGAAGCCATCGGTGACCAGGCCTTCGTCGTACAGGTCGTTCATCAAGGTGTAGTGCCAGAAGGTAGCCCAGCCTTCGTTCATCACCTGGGTCTGGCGTTGCGGGTAGAAGTACTGGGCGATCTTGCGCACGATGCGCACGATCTCGCGTTGCCAGGGCTCCAGCAGTGGCGCGTGTTTTTCGATGAAGTAGAGGATGTTTTCCTGAGGTTCGGCGGGGAAGCGCGCATTGTCCTTGTCGCTGTACTTGTCCGCGCCCTTGGGAATGGTGCGCCACAGGTCGTTGATCTGTTTCTGCAGGTGTTCCTCCCGGTCTTTCTGCCGGCGCCGTTCTTCCTCGGCGGAAATCGGGTAGGGCCGCTTGTAGCGGTCGACACCGTAGTTCATCAAGGCATGGCAGGAGTCCAGCAGATCTTCCACGGCATCGATGCCATGGCGCTCCTCGCATTGCATGATGTACTGCTTGGCGAACACCAGGTAGTCGATGATCGAGCTGGCATCGGTCCAGGTGCGGAACAGGTAGTTGCCCTTGAAGAAACTGTTGTGGCCATAGCAGGCGTGAGCTACCACCAGCGCCTGCATGCAGATGGTGTTCTCTTCCATCAGATAGGCAATGCAAGGGTCGGAGTTGATGACGATTTCGTAGGCGAGGCCCATCTGGCCTCGGCTGTAGGATTTTTCGGTGCTGAGGAAGTGCTTGCCGTAGGACCAGTGGTGATAGCCCAGGGGCATGCCCACCGAGGCATAGGCGTCCATCATCTGCTCGGCGGTGATCACTTCGATCTGGTTGGGATAGGTGTCCAGGGCATAGCGGGCCGCGATACGGCTGATTTCACGGTCGTAGGCCTGGATCAGCTCGAAGGTCCATTCCGAGCCGGTGGAGATGGGTTGGCGCTTCTGCTCTCTGGCGGTCATGTCACTAACCTGCGCTGGAAGAGTTCACGGAAGACCGGATAGATGTCTCCGGCCGAAACCAGTTGCTGCTGGGCGAATGTATCGGAAAAGGCCTCGGCGATGCGCTCGTACTCGAACCACAGGGCCTGGTGCTCGCGCGGGGTGATTTCCACGTAGGTGTAGTACTGCACGAACGGCATGATCTGGTTGATCAGGATGTCGCGGCAGATCGGCGAATCGTCGTTCCAGTTGTCGCCATCGGAGGCCTGGGCGGCGTAGATGTTCCACTCGTTGCTAGGGTAGCGCTCGGCCATGATCTCCTGCATCAGCTTCAGGGCGCTGGAGACGATGGTGCCGCCGGTTTCCCGTGAATAGAAGAACTCCTCTTCGTCCACTTCCCGGGCACTGGTGTGGTGGCGGATGAACACGACGTCGATCTTGTCGTAGTTGCGCTTGAGGAACAGGTACAGAAGGATGAAGAAACGCTTGGCGATGTCCTTGGTGGCCTGGGTCATGGAGCCGGAAACGTCCATTAGGCAGAACATCACCGCCTTGGAGCTGGGGTTGGGCTGTTTCACCAGCAGGTTGTACTTGAGGTCGAAGGTGTCGAGGAAGGGCACGCGGTGAATCCGGGCACTCAGGCGCTCGATTTCCGCCTCAAGCTCCTGGATATCACCGAAGTTGTCCGGTTCTTCCCGCTTCAGGCGTGCCAGTTCTTCCTTGGCTTCGCGCAGCTTGGCCCGGCTGCTGCCGGACAAGGCAATGCGCCGCGCGTGGGCCGAACGCAAGGTACGGATGATATTGATCCGAGCCGGGTTGCCTTCGTTGCTGATCCCGGCTCGTACGGTCTTGAAGGTGTCGGTGCCGGTCAGGTTGCGTTTCACCAGGTTGGGCAGTTCCAGGTCCTCGAACATGAATTCGAGGAATTCCTCCTGGGTGATCTGGAACACGAACTCGTCCATGCCTTCGCCGGAATTGCCGGCCTTGCCCCGGCCGCCACCGCCCCCACCGCCGCCTTGAGGCCTGGCAATGTGCTCGCCGGCAGTGAATTCCTTGTTGCCAGGGTGAACCACGGTCTGCTTGCCGCCACGGCCGTGGTGCAGCACCGGCTCGTCGATATCCCGTCCGGGAATGCTGATTTGCTCGCCATGCTCCATATCGGTGATGGAGCGCCGGCTAACCGCCTCTTCGACGGCCTTTTTAATGTGGTCACGGTAGCGCCGCAGAAACCGCTGGCGGTTTACCGTGCTCTTGTTCTTGCCATTGAGACGTCGGTCGATCACATAGCTCATGGGCCCCTCCGGGGAGCTTCAAGACATAAGCTTCAAGCGGTAGGCAGCGTTGCAGCAGAGCCCGCAAGGGCTCTACGGCAAGGTGCCCGCAGCTTGGGGCTAGAAGCTTGCAGCTGCTTTACTGCGACTTTCTGACCCGCAGATACCATTCGGATAGCAGCCGTACCTGTTTGTCGGTGTAGCCGCGCTCGACCATTCGTGTGACGAAGTCGTTGTGCTTCTGCTGATCCTCCTTGCTCGCCTTGGCGTTGAAGCTGATGACCGGCAACAGGTCCTCGGTGTTGGAGAACATTTTCTTCTCGATGACCACCCGCAGCTTCTCGTAGCTGAGCCAGGTGGGGTTCTTGCCATTGTTGTTGGCCCGGGCGCGCAGGACGAAATTGACGATTTCGTTGCGGAAATCTTTCGGGTTGCTGATCCCGGCCGGTTTTTCGATCTTTTCCAGTTCCTCGTTGAGGGCCACGCGATTGAGGATTTCGCCGGTCTCCGGATCGCGGTATTCCTGATCCTGGATCCAGAAGTCCGCATAGAGCACGTAGCGGTCGAAGATGTTCTGGCCGTACTCGCTGTAGGACTCGAGGTAGGCGGTCTGGATCTCCTTGCCGATGAATTCGATGTAGCGCGGTGCCAGGTATTCCTTGAGGAAGCGCAGGTAACGCTCGCGGGTTTCGGCCTGGAACTGTTCCTGCTCGATCTGCTGTTCCAGCACGTACAGCAGGTGCACCGGGTTCGCCGCCACTTCGTGAGGGTCGAAGTTGAAGACCTTCGACAGAATCTTGAAGGCAAAGCGAGTCGACAGCCCGTTCATCCCCTCATCGACGCCGGCGCTGTCACGGTATTCCTGGATCGACTTGGCCTTGGGATCGGTGTCCTTGAGGTTTTCGCCGTCATACACCCGCATCTTCGAGTAGATGTTGGAGTTCTCCGGCTCCTTGAGGCGTGAAAGCACGGTGAACTGCGCCAGCATCTTCAGGGTGTCGGGGGCGCAGTGGGCCTTGGCCAGGGAGCTGTTGAACAGCAGCTTGTCGTAGATCTTCACCTCATCGGTGACCCGCAGGCAGTACGGCACCTTGACGATATAGATCCGGTCGATGAAGGCTTCGTTGTTCTTGTTGTTGCGGAAGGTGTGCCATTCCGACTCGTTGGAGTGGGCCAGCAGAATGCCGG
This sequence comes from Pseudomonas sp. MWU349, assembly GCF_017947325.1. Taxonomy (NCBI): domain Bacteria; kingdom Pseudomonadati; phylum Pseudomonadota; class Gammaproteobacteria; order Pseudomonadales; family Pseudomonadaceae; genus Pseudomonas; species Pseudomonas sp. MWU349. The sequence continues at coordinate 768,137 of NZ_JAFEVP010000004.1, forward strand.
TAAACGGGATCGCCCCCAGGCCTTCGGTGCTGTTGTAGTTGCCTTCCTGGGTCGCGGTCAGCAATGGGTGCAGCACCTTGATCGGTGCCTTGAACATTTCGACGAATTCCATCAGGCCCTGGTTGGCCCGGCACAGCGCCCCGGAGTAGCTGTAGGCGTCGGCGTCGTTCTGGGGGAATTCTTCCAGCTTGCGGATATCCACCTTGCCCACGAGGGCCGAGATGTCCTGGTTGTTCTCATCCCCAGGCTCGGTCTTGGCCACGGCAATCTGGTTGAGGATCGACGGATAGAGCTTCACCACCCGGAACTGGCTGATGTCGCCTCCGAACTCCGACAGGCGCTTGGTGGCCCAGGGCGACATGATGGTGTTGAGATAGCGCCGGGGAATGCCGAAGTCTTCTTCGAGAATCGCGCCATCTTCCGTGGCGTTGAACAGGCCCAGCGGTGATTCGAAGACCGGAGAGCCCTTGATGGCGTAGAAGGGCACTTTCTCGATCAGTTGCTTGAGTTTCTCGGCGAGGGATGATTTACCACCGCCCACCGGCCCCAGCAGATAGAGGATCTGTTTCTTTTCTTCCAGGCCCTGAGCGGCATGACGGAAGTAGGAGACGATCTGATCGATGCATTCTTCCATGCCATGGAAGTCTTCGAACGCCGGATAGCGGCGGATCACTTTGTTGGAGAAGATTCGCGACAGCCTCGAATTGGTCGAGGTATCCAGCAATTCGGGCTCGCCGATGGCCAGCAGCAGGCGCTCGGCGGCCGAGGCGTAGGCGCTTCGATCCTTCTTGCACAGCTCCAGGTATTCCTGCAGCGAAAACTCTTCCTGGCGTGTGGATTCGAAGCGTTGTTGGAAGTGGCTAAAAATACTCATGACGTCACCTCGCTCGATACGTGGAGCCGGCGTCGGATCAGTCAGTCAAGTGCTGGCATGCAGCTGAGTTTCCAGCTGCTGTTTACCCCCCAGAACACTTTCAAAGCTATCGACCTTGAAAGCTAGTACCGATGACCCGCTCGCCGGTGTACCGGCTCTCCCCTGATTTGGATGGCCTGAGGCTAAGGATAGTTCGGAATCCGGGAGGTCAAGGCGAGATGGGGAATTAGTTGCCCGCTACCGTTCGTCTGGTACTGCGTCAGCCCGCGTCGTACGCGGGCTAGAGCGTCGGAAAAAAATTATTCAGGGTTGCCCTGAGCGGTTTCCGCTGGATAAGTGCTGCGCCACAGTTCGAAGCCGCCGTCCAGGCTGTAGACGTCGGAAAAGCCCTGGCTGACCAGGTAGGCCGCCGCGCTCTGGCTCGAGTTTCCGTGATAGCAAACCACCACTAGCGGAGCGTCGAGGTCAGCCGCGCGAATGAAGTCGGAAATAGAGTGATTGTCCAGGTGTTGCGAGCCACTGATGTGGTTCAGCGCGTAGGTTTGCGGATCGCGGATGTCCACCACCACGGCACCTTGCTCGCGCAGTGCCTGGGCCTGTTCTGGGGGGATGCGTTTGAATTCGCTCATGGCGGGCTCCTGGAGCTTGATAATCAGCGCCGGCTAGCGCTTTGCCGGTGCCGGCAGGGGTTCGGGGGAAACAGCGGCGGTGCGGCCTTGGGCATCGCAGTCGCAGGTCAGGCGTGTGCCGCTATCGACATTCAGCAGGGTCATGGCCCCGCCCCAGACGCAGCCGCTGTCCAGGGCAAAGATGCCGGGCTCGTTGCAGCGGCCTTCCAGGGCTGCCCAGTGGCCGAAGATGATCTTCAGGTCGCGGGTCTTGCGCTCCTTGTGGCTGAACCAAGGGGCATAGCCCGGTGGCGCGGTGTCCAGGCCTTCCTTGCTCTTGAGGTCCAGCTTGCCGTCGCTGGTACAGAAGCGCATGCGAGTGAAGTAGTTGGTGATGACCCGCAGGCGGGTCACGCCTTTGAGATCACTGTCCCATTTCGCTGGATCATTGCCATACATGCCGTCCAGGAAGGGGTCGAGGAGGTTGTCGTCGCGCAACGCTTCTTCGACCTCGGCGGCACATTTCTGGGCTTTTTTCAGCGACCACTGGGGGGCTATGCCGGCGTGGACCATGGCGATGTTGCGGGCTTCGTCGTAATGCATCAGCTTCTGCTGGCGCAGCCACTGCAAGAGCTCCTCGCAATCGGGAGCCTCCAGGATCTCGCGCAGGGTGTCGGATTTCTTCAGGCGCTCGACGTTGCGCCAGGCGGCCAGCAGATGCAGGTCGTGATTGCCCAGCACGCAGACCAGCGAGTGGCGGATCGAATGCAGGTAGCGCAGGGTTTCCAGCGACTGCGGGCCACGGTTGACCAGGTCGCCCACCAGCCACAGGCGATCCCGGGCAGGGTCGAAGGCTACTTGTTCAAGCAGGCATTGCAGAGGTTCCAGGCAGCCTTGCAGGTCGCCGACGGCGTAGGTCGCCATCAGTGCAAGGCTCCGGGCACGGCCAGGCGGAAGGGCGCAATGATGGCATCGAACTGTTTGCCATCCTCGGCGAGCATCTGATAGCTGCCCTGCATGTTGCCAACCCGGGTGGTCATTACCGTGCCGCTGCTGTAGGTGTGGCTTTTGCCTGCGGCGATCAGCGGTTGCTGGCCCACCACGCCGGCACCACGGACCTCTTCGACATGCCCGTCGCCATCGGTGATCACCCAGTGCCGGGACAGCAGCTTGGCTGGAAGCGAGCCGTTGTTCTGTACGGTGATGGTGTAGGCGAAAGCGAAGCGGTTCTGCTCGGGTTGCGATTGGTCTGCCAGAAAGCGAGTGACGACGCTGACGTCGACCTGGTAACGAGGATCGGACATGCAAGAGGCCTTTAAAGCAAAGCGGGACGCGGGACAGGACTGATGGAAGCCAGTCTAGGTCAAGTATCGGGTAGTAGACCAGACATCCCGTCTGGCGTCCTACCCGATATCAGCCGAGGGCGTTTCAGTCGGCGGCGGGCTTGGGCTGGTCTGCCAGCTGATCGGCCAGGCGCACGAAGGCGGCCAGATCCAGTTGCTCGGGACGCAGGCTGCCGTCGACGCCGGCCGCCTCGATCTCGGCGCTGCTGAGCAGTGCCTTGAGGGTGTTGCGCAGGGTCTTGCGGCGCTGGTTGAAGGCTTCGCGGACGATGCGCTCGAGCAGGCGATGATCCTTGGCCGGGTGGGGCAGTACGGCGTGGGGCACCAGGCGCACGATGGCCGAGTCGACTTTTGGCGGCGGATTGAAGGCGCCCGGGCCGACGTTGAACAGGTGTTCCACACGGCAGTGATACTGGACCATGATCGAAAGACGGCCCCAGTCACCACCGCCAGGGCCGGCAGCCAGGCGTTCGACCACTTCCTTTTGCAGCATGAAGTGCATGTCGCGGATCAGGCCGGCGTTCTGCAGCAGGTGGAAGATCAGCGGAGTAGAGATGTTGTAGGGCAGGTTGCCAACCACCCGCAGGCTGCCTGGCGCTGCGCCCAGGGTGTTGAAGTCGAACTTCAGGGCGTCGCCCTGGTGCAGGTTGAAGTTGCTCTTGCTGGCGAACTGCTGGTTGAGGATCGGGATCAGGTCCTTGTCCAGTTCCACCACGTCCAGCTGGGCGCCGCTGCCCAGCAGGCCCTCGGTCAGGGCGCCCTGGCCCGGGCCGATTTCCAGCATGCGGTCCTCGGGCTTGGCATGGATGGACCGCAGGATGCGATCGATGACGCCAGCGTCATGCAGGAAGTTCTGGCCGAAGCGCTTGCGCGCCCGGTGTTGGTATTGCTCGGTCATATACGGTTCTCGGCCATCTGGTAGGCGGTTTCCAGGGCGACCTGCAGGCTGCCGGTGTCGATCTTGCCGCTGCCGGCCAGGTCCAGGGCGGTGCCGTGGTCGACGGAGGTGCGGATGATCGGCAAGCCGAGCGTCACGTTGACGGCCGCACCGAAGCCTTTGTACTTCAGCACAGGCAAGCCTTGGTCGTGGTACATCGCCAGCACTGCGTCGCAGTGCTCCAGATATTTGGGGGTAAACAGAGTGTCGGCAGGCAACGGACCGCGCAGGTCCATGCCTTCGGTGCGCAGGCGCTCTAGGGTAGGTTCGATGATGTCGATTTCTTCGCGGCCCAGGTGACCGCCTTCACCGGCGTGGGGGTTGAGCCCGCAGACCAGGATGCGTGGCCGGGCGATGCCGAACTTGTGTTGCAGGTCGGCATGCAGGATCCGCGTGACCCGCTCCAGGCGCTCGACAGTGATGGCGTCGGCAATCTCCCGCAAGGGCAGGTGGGTGGTTACCAGCGCCACGCGCAGGCCGTGGGTGGCCAGCATCATCACCACTTGCTCGGTGTGGGTCAGGTCGGCGAGGAATTCGGTATGGCCGGAAAAGGCGATCCCGGAATCGTTGATCACGCCTTTGTGCACGGGGGCGGTGATCATGCCGGCAAAGTGCCCGTCCAGGCAGCCCTGGCCGGCGCGGGTCAGGGTTTGCAGGACAAAAGCCGCATTGGCCTGGTCCAGCTGGCCGCTGATCACTGGTTTGGCCAGGGGCGTGTCCCAGACATACAGGCTGTTCGCTGGGGCGGGTTCAGTCGGCAGTTGCTCCAGGGTTACCGGCAGCAGATCGACGGCCACGCCCAGTTGCGCGGCCCGCTCTAGGAGCAGGTCGCGGCTGGTAATGGCAATCAGGGGGTGAGGCTGGGGTTGCGAAGCGAGCAGCAGGCACAGGTCAGGACCTATACCCGCCGGTTCGCCGGGTGTCAGAGCGAAACGTCTGGGTTTCACTGTGCGGCCTGTTCAGCGCCGGGCAGCTTGATTTCGACGTAGGCCTCGTCACGGATCTGCCGCAACCAGGTCTGCAGCTCTTCGTCGTACTTGCGGTTACGCAGGACGGTCATGGCTTGCTGTTCGCGAGCCTGGCTGGTGCTGTCGGTGGCGCGACGGCCAAGGACTTCCAGTACGTGCCAGCCGTAAGGGCTCTTGAAGGGCTTGGACAGTTGACCTTGTGGGGTCTTGGCCATCACTTCGCGGAACTCCGGCACCAGGGCGTTCGGGTCGATCCAGTTGAGGTCGCCGCCATTGAGGGCGGAGCCTGGGTCTTCCGAGTAGCTTTTCGCCAGTTCGGCGAAGTCTTCGCCGGCCTCGATGCGATCGTAGAGTTTCTGCGCCAGGCGCTTGGTCTCTTCTTCGCTGCGAATTTCGCTTGGCTTGATCAGGATGTGACGCACGTGCACTTCGTCACGCACCTGATTGCCGCCGCCGCGCTTGTCCAGCAGCTTGAGGATGATGAAACCGCCAGGGGTGCGCGCGGGCTGGGTGATATCGCCCACGGACATTGCGCTCAGTTCACGATCGAAAGGAGGGGGCAGTTGAGCTGCTTTACGCCAGCCCATGTCGCCGCCTTCCAGGGCGTTGTCGCTGCCGGAGCGGGCGATTGCCAGCTGGGCGAAGTCTGCACCCTGCTTGAGCTGCTGGTACACCTCCATGGCCTGGCGGGCAGCGCTCTGAATGGCTTCGGAGTTGGCGCTTTCCGGGGTCGGGATCAGGATGTTGGCCAGGTGCAGCTCTTCGGAGAGCTGCATCTTGCCCAGGTCCGAGGCCAGGAAGTTCTTCACTTCCTGTTCCGATACCTGGATGCGTTCGGCCACACGGCGCTGACGCACGCGGCTGATGATCATCTCGCGGCGAACCTGGTCACGGGCGTCCTCATAAGAGAGACCATCGTGGGCCAGGGCGGCACGGAATTGCTCGATGCTCATGCTGTTGCGCTGGGCAATGGTGCCGATCGCCTGGTTCAGTTCTTCATCGGTGATGCGGATGCCGGAGCGTTCGCCAATCTGCAGTTGCAGGTTTTCAACGATCAGGCGTTCCAGAACCTGTTGCTCCAGGACGCTGGTAGGCGGTACACCACCGCCACGCTTGGCGATGGTTTGCTGGACTTCGTGAACCCGTTGGTCCAACTGGCTCTGCATGACCACGTCGTTGTCGACGATGGCCACGACCTTGTCGATGGACTGTACTGCGGCGCTGGCCGCAGTACTCAGGAACAGCGCGCCCAGCATCAGCGGGCGCAGACAATCAGAAAGCTTGGTCTTCACGTTCACGATAACCTTGGATGCCTTTGTCGAGGAAGCTCTCTACTTTGGTGCCCATGACGCCACCGAGACCCTTCAGAACAATTTGGAGGAAGATGCCGCGGTCGCCTTTTTCGTTCTCCGGAGCGTTCTGACTGAACTCGTCATACTTGACCCAGTAACGGTTGATCAGGCGCAGTTTCCAGCAGCAGTTGTCGTATTCGAAACCACCGAAGGCCTCGAGCGTGCGGTTACGGTTGTAGTCGTACTGCCAACGGCTGATGGCGTTCCATTGCGGCACGATCGGCCAGATCACCGAGAAGTCATGCTGCTGGATCTTGTAGTAGTCCTTCACGTAGCCAGGCTGGCCTGGAGTGCCGTAGTCGCCGCCCATTTTCCAGGTACCGCTGTTCTGGTCGTAGCGAACTTGGTCGTTGCGATAGCGATAGCCGGCGTTGACCACCTTGTTCGGGTTGTCTTCAGGCTGATAGTGGAGCATCGCACTGCCGGAACGCGGGCTGTGGCTGTCCGGATCCCAGTTGTAGTCGGCAGTTGCACGCCAGTCGCGGTTGTAGCGGTATTCGTACTCAAGTGCGTAAGGCGAGACGTTCGAGGTGGCGTCCGCGCGGGTACGGTAGTCGATGCCCGGAAGCTGGACGGTACGGTCCTTGAAATACAGAGCCTGGCCGACGCTGATGCGCTGGCGTTGGAAACCGTTGTCTTCGATCCAGCGGCTGGTCACACCCAAGGACAGCTTGTTCTCGTCACCGACACGATCGGAGCCGTAAAAGCGGTTGTCGCGGAACAAGGAGGCGTAGTTGAACGTGGGCTCGCCAGTATCGAATACCGGGATGTCTTTCTGATCTTCCTCAGGAACGTAGAGGTAGAACGCGCGTGGCTCCAGGGTTTGACGATAGTTCTTGCCAAACCATTGGGTGTTGCGGTCGAAGTACAGGCCGCCGTCGAGGCTAGCGATCGGGACGCCGCGATTTTGGTTTCGGCTGTAGTCGCCGCCGACATAGCGGGTGCCTGTAGCGGTCGCGTTGTTGCGGGCTGCGACGATGCCTTCTTTGCCAGTACCATCAAGATCAAGGTTGTATTGGGTGTACATGTACTTCAAGGAAGGCGTCAGGTAGCCATAGCTCCAGTTCAGCGGTAGGCTGACGCCCGGCTTGAGGTTCAGACGATCGCCATTCGCGCGGGCTAGCCCAGCGACGTTGGTATCCAGGCGTCGTGTGCCCGCTGCACCGGTAACCGGATCGATCGGCCCACCGTCCTTGTCCGTATAATTGCCTGTCAGCAGATCCCGATCGAAGCGCACCAGCTCTGTTTCATAGGTGAAATCCAGGCCTTGCGGATGGTACGGCAGCGCGCCGTTGAAAGTGATTTGCGGCAGCTTGTTGTACGGCGTGATGTTGGCCACGCTGGCCAGCTCGTACGCCTGTACGTTCAGGCGTGCGGTGTAGCTGTCTCCACGATAGGTCACGGCACCTTGCTGGTTGACGTAGTCGGTGGACTTCACGCCGATCTGGTCGGTCTGCAGATCCTGGAAGTAGTACGGATCGCTGATCTTGGTGTAGTCGACTTCGGTCATCAGACGCGAATCAAGCCCACCCTTGTGCTGCCAGTTGAGCATGTAGCGGGTTTTTTCGTAGTCGGTCTGCTTCTTGCGATCGGTGTCGTCGTCGTTGAGGTACGCGGCGCCGAACTGACCTTCGCTGCTCTTGGTCAGGTAGCGGAACTCGCCTTCCATCAACAGGCCGCGCTTGGCCATGTAGCGTGGGTACAACGTGGCGTCGTAGTTGGGCGCCAAGTTGAAGTAGTACGGCGTCACCAGCATGAAGCCGGTGTCGCTGCCGGTGCTGAAGCTAGGCGGCAGGAAGCCGGACTGGCGACGATCGTCGATCGGGAAGTAGATATATGGGGTGTAGAGCACCGGAATATCTTTGACCCGAAGGGTCACGTTGGTCGCAGTGCCGAAGCCGGTGGCCGGGTTCAAGGTGATGTTGTTGCCCTTGAGCTGCCAGGCGTTGCTGTTCGGTTCGCACGTGGTGTACGTACCATCCTTGAGGCGGATGATGGCGTTTTCCGCACGCTTGGCATACAGCGCATTACCACGGACGCGGGATTTGTGCAGGACGTACTCGGCGTTGTCGACCTTGGCTTCACCGGTGTCCAGCTGGACGTCGGCGTGATCGCCCACCAGCAGCGCGCCATTGTCGCGTATGCGCACGTTACCGCTCAGTTCGCCGCGGTTCTCGGCCTGGTACAGGCTGGCCTCGTCGGCTTCGACCTGCATGCTGCCCTGGCGCATGACCACGTCACCGGCCAGGGTCGCCACCTGTTCTTCCTGCTGATAGCGGGAAGCCTTGGCACCGATAAAGGTCGGGGCGTCACTTTTATTCGTCTTGTCATTCATGCCAGGACGAATCGGTTCGATATAGGAACCAGAGCAGTAAGGACCGGTCTCGGCCAATTGAGCTGCGGTGAGCTTCTCGCGCGGTACCCAGTCGAGGTGGCTGTAGTCCGCACTGCGGGACCTCAGGCCACGGCCCTTGGCCTCGGTCACCAGCTTCGACTTGTCGCTGCTGGCCTCTTCACCCGCAGCATCGGCTGCCGTAGCAACGCTGGAGCTGACCGAGTTGGCGTCGTGAACCGGGCGCGGCGGCAGTTGGGCGGCGCTGGTTTTCGGCGCACAGGCCCAGCCACCCGAAGCAGAGACTGAGCAGTCATACTGTTCCGCGGCGACCACGAAGGAAGTGGCTAGAGGTTGCAGGGCCAGCAAACTGCCGGTAACCAGCAACGGAAATTTTTTACGAAACGCGGGGGATTTCAATGCCATCTTATTAGTCCGGGCTTCCTGCGTGCCATCTGCCCGCGGTGTGGGCCGCACGCCTCTCGATGGTCTGAAAAAGATGCTGGATAATAAAGCATGACCCGCTTGACGGCTAGCGCCGTCGGAGACCCTTGTAATGCCTGACCAAGATGTACGCTTGCAACACCTGAAAGTTTGGCTCGATGAGCAGTTGGCGATTGTTTATGCAGCACAGGGCTGGGGTGAAGTGCCCCCGGCAACATTGACCGCAGCCAGCAGCGACGCGAGTTTCCGTCGTTATTTCCGTTGGCAGGGCGCGGGTCGCAGCTTCGTGGTGATGGACGCTCCGCCCCCCCAGGAAAACTGCAAACCCTTCGTGGATATCGCCCGTTTACTGGCGACTTGCGGCATCAACGTGCCGAAAATTTATGCAGAAGATTTGCCTCGCGGCTTCCTGTTGCTCAATGACCTGGGCAATCAGACCTACCTGGACGTGATCAACGAACATAATGCCGACGCACTGTTCGAGGATGCATTCCAGGCTTTGCTGGCCTTCCAGCAGTTGCCGATGGACGCGCCCCTGCCCAGTTACGACGTGGCCCTGCTGCGCCGTGAACTGGAGCTGTTCCCCGAGTGGTACATCGGCCGTGAGCTGGGCATCAGCCTGAGTCCGCAGCAGCGCGAGCAATGGCAGCGCGTCAGCGACCTGCTGATCGACAGCGCCCTGGCGCAACCCAAGGTGCTGGTGCACCGCGACTATATGCCACGCAACCTGATGCACAGCGACCCGAACCCCGGCGTGCTGGACTTCCAGGATGCGGTCTACGGCCCGGTGACCTATGACTTGACCTGTCTGTTCAAGGATGCCTTCCTCAGCTGGCCGGAGTCCCGGGTACAAGGCTGGCTGAGCCAGTACTGGCGCCAGGCGCGGGCGCGGGGCATCCCGGTGCAGGACGACTTTGACGAGTTTCTGCGGGCCAGCGACCTGATGGGCGTGCAGCGTCACCTCAAGGTGATCGGTATCTTCTCGCGGATTTGCCACCGCGATGGCAAACCACGCTACCTGGCCGACGTGCCGCGCTTCTTTGCTTATATAGAGGCGGTGACGTCCCGACGCCCCGAGCTTGCAGAGCTGTCGCAACTGCTGCTCAGCCTGCGCCAGCCGGCGGGAGCCCATGCATGAAGGCGATGATCCTGGCAGCCGGCAAGGGCGAGCGCATGCGCCCCCTGACCCTGACCACTCCCAAACCCTTGCTGCCTGTAGCGGGCATGCCGCTGATCGAGTACCACCTGCGGGCCCTGGCGGCGGCAGGCTTTCGCGACATCGTTATCAACCATGCCTGGCTCGGCCAGCAGATCGAGGATGCCCTCGGCGATGGGCAGCGCTGGGGCCTGAACATTCAGTATTCGGCCGAAGGCCAGCCGCTGGAAACCGGCGGCGGGATTTTCCAGGCACTGCCCTTGTTGGGGGACGCGCCGTTCCTGGTGGTCAATGGCGATATCTGGACCGATTACGATTTTGCCGCGCTGCGTCGGCCCCTGGCCGGGCTGGCTCATCTGGTGATGGTGGACAACCCGCCGCACCACCCCAGTGGTGGCGACTTCTGCCTGGTAAACGGCCAGTTGCACGACCGCCAGCCAGGCGCAGCGGCGCTCACGTTCAGCGGCATATCGGTGCTGCATCCGCGGTTGTTCCAGGGTTGTGTTGCCGGTCCGTTCAAGCTGGCGCCGCTATTGCGCGAGGCCATGGCCCAAGGCCAGGTCAGCGGCGAACATATGCAGGGGCACTGGGTCGATGTCGGCACCGTCGAGCGTCTGGCCCAGGTTGAACACCTGCTGCAAGCGAGTCGCTGATATGTGGTGGCCAGGGACTCTGATCGGAGCCGGAGCTGGATTTGCAATCGCCAGTATTCCGGGGGCCATGCTCGGTGCGTTGCTGGGGCAGGCGCTGGACCGGCGCCTGCAACTGCACAGCTGGGCGCAGGTGCGTGAACGCCTGGGCGGCCGCCCGGCGTTGCGCAATGATGAATTGCTGTTCGTACTGCTGGGGCGGCTGGCCAAGAGTGATGGCCGGGTGATGGACGGGCATATCCAGCAGGCGCGTCAGGAAATGCGCTCGCTGGAGATGAACGATGCGTCCCAGCGCCGGGCGATTGCCGCATTCAACCGCGGCAAGTCGGGCAATGACCGTCTGCGCGGCTATCTGCGTCGCCTTGCGGCCCAGCCCCATGCCGCCGAAGGCGTGCTGCGGGCCTGTTGGCGCATGGTCTGGGCCGACGGCCGGGTCGGGCCGGCGGAGCGCGAGCTGATCCAGCTCTGGGGCAAATGGCTGGGCTGGACCCGCGAGCAGGTGCAGGCACTGGCGCAGGACTACGGTCCGGCGAGGAAGTCGCTGGCCGAAGGTGCCCTGACTTATCAAGAGGCGCTGCGCCTGTTGGGGGTTGCAGCTACCAGTGAGCCGTCGCAGATCAAGCGGGCCTATCGGCGCCTGCTCAGCCGCCATCACCCGGACAAGATCGCCGGCAACGGCGCCAGCGAGTCACAGGTGCGTGAGGCCACGGAAAAGACCCGGGAGCTGCACAGCGCCTATGCCCTGATACGCCAGCGCCGAGAATTTCGCTGAGGGTGCAGGCCGCGATCGCCGCTGTGGCAGTCGCGGCCTGTGGGCTCAGCTATCGGTGTTCTGAGGGTTCAACCAACCGCGTACCCGGCGAAACAGCTGCTCTTGCTGGGCGGTGTTGTTGCCAGGCAGGGCCTTGAGGGGAATCTGGCTGAAGTTCGAGTGCTTCAGGCGCTTGCTCGCTTGCAGTCGCTCCAGGGCGGCTTTTTGCGCCAGGGGCTTGTCGACGTAGAAGAAGTCGGCAGTGGCCAGCTTCAACGTAGGCGTGATCTCCGCCAACTGCGGTTTGCCATTGGCCGGGGACTGGGCTGCTACCATCACCAGCTTCTGTACCTGGGCCGGCTGTTTCTCGCTGAGGTAGCGTGCGGCCCAGTAGGCACCCGTACCATGACCCAGGAGCACGATGCTGCGGGCGTTCTGCTGTTCGGCAAAGGCCAGGGCCGCATCGACACGGGTGAAGATGCGCTCGGCATCCGCCTTGACCTGCTCTTCCGTGCTTTCTGCTACTACCCGGTCGGCCACGTCGGCTTCGCCGCCAGCGACCTGCTCGATCGGCTTGGCCTCGGTGCTGGCGTCCTTGGCGGTATTGGCCTTGTCCGTAGGGGCCGGTGCGGCTTCGACCACCCGTGGTTGCGCGGCCTCGCTGAGCATGTCGGGCAGGGTCAGGCTCAGGCTGGCCCACTCGGTGTCCGGCAATCTGTTGCGCAAAGGTGCAATGGCTTGCGGCCAGTCAGCGGTTTCACCCGCTCCCGGGAGGATAATCACCACGCCCTTGGGGTCGCTGGTGTTGGCTGGCTTCCACAGGGCCAGGAAGGTATCGCCGCCGGCTTGCAACTGCTGCTGTTCCAGGGCGGGCAACTGGCGCTCCAGGGCGGCGGCGTCTTCCTGGCTACGTTCAGGCAAGGGTTGGCGTTGCGCCGGTTGTTCCTCGGGAGTCTTGGTTTCTGGAGCCGGGTCGGCAGCTTGCACAGAAAAGGTCCAGGGCAGGATCAGCGACAGGCACAATGCGGGCAGTGCCGAGCGGTGGACAAGGGGCATCGGATATTCCAGGCCAGAAGTAATTCCGGCAGCCTAATGGGTTGGTCAGTATTTGTCAGGGTGTGAGACTTCAGATGATGCGTTTTCGCTGCCTTCTGCTTATCGGCTGTCTGTGCCTTCCCTTGATAGGCCGTGCGGCCCCGGCGCCCCAGGTGCCGACGGCGTCCTTGAGCCTGGAACAGCGCCAGTGGCTGGCGCAGCACCCCGAGTTGCGAGTGGGGCTGGTGTTGCAGGCGCCGTTCGCCCAGTACGACCGGCGCCTGCAGCGGCTGTCCGGGGCCAATGTCGAGTTGATGCAAGCCCTGGCCAAGGCGTTGAACATCGAGCTCAGCTGGCGCAACTTCCCTGACCAGGCACAGCTGGAGCGAGCCCTGCGCGACGGCGAAGTGGACATGGCCCCGGGCCTGACCCAGACCCCGGCCGGTCTGCGCCTGTGGCTGTTCAGCGACCCCTATATGCGCGTGCCGCAGCTGGTGGTCGGGGAGCGCAAGGGCGCAGGTGCGGTGGAGCTGGAAAAGCTCGACAGCCAGGCCCGGGTAGCCGTGCGCATGCCCAGTGCAGTGGCCGATTACCTGCGCCTGACTTACCCCAACCTCAACCTGCAAGGGGTGCCCCTGGAGCGCCAGGCCCTGCAGTTGCTGCTGAGCCAGCAGGCCCGCTACGCGGTGGTGGACGAAGCTCAGCTCAGTCGCCTGTCGGGGGAGGCGGAGTTCGCCGGGCTGGCCGTGGTGGGGGATATCGGCCTGCCGCAATTGCTGCGGATAGCCACCCGCCGCGATTGGCCGGAACTGGCGAGCATTGTCGAAGCGGCCTTGCATGCGATCCCGGCCAAGGAGCTGGAGCAGCTCCATGGCCGCTGGCTGCAGCCCAAGTACCCGCGGCTTGGCGAGTCCCCCGGGGTTTGGCAGAACCTCAGCCTGCTGTTGGTGATCCTGCTGCTGGCGAGTCTGGCGATCGTCTTCTGGCAGCGCCGCCAGCAGCGCAGCCTGGAGCAGCGCCTGCTGGCAGCGCGGGAGGACATCGCCTTGCGTGCCGCCAGCGAGGAAGCCCTGCGTCTGACCCAGTTCTCCATCGATCAGAGCACCGTGGGCATTCTCTGGGTCAATTGGGACAGCCATGTGCGCTACGCCAACCGGGCAGCCGAAGAGATGCTCGGTTACCCGGCGGGCGGGGTGATCGACCGGCCGCTGATCGATTTCGAGCCCAACCTGCACATGGATCGCTGGCTCAACCTGTGGAAGCGGGCCCGGGCCAGCGAGGAGGGCGTGCAAAGTTTCGAGACCCAGTGTGTGCGTGCCGATGGCAGCATCCTGCCGGCGGACGTGTCCCTGAGCTTCCTGCGCTTTCGCGACAGCGAATACCTGGTGGTTTACCTCAATGACGTGACCGAGCGCCGTCGCGCGCTGGCGGCCCTGCGCGAAAGCGAGGCGCGTCTGCAGGGGATTGCAGCCAACGTGCCGGGCCTGGTGTTCCGCCTGGAGCGGGCGCCGGTCACCGGGCAGATCGACTTTGCCTATATCAGCGAAGGCAGCGAGACCCTGGTGGGCTACTCGCCAGCAGTGCTGGCCCACCGGGACAAGGGCCTGCGCAGCCTGGTGCACCCGGACGACAAGGCCAGCTATCACCAGACCCAGGACCAGGCCCTGGACACCGACAGCGACTGGTCCTGGCAGGGCCGCATCCTCACTCGCCAGGGCCAGCAGCGCTGGGCCGAGATCAAGGCCATCACCCGGCGCCTGGATGACGGCGCGTTTGTCTGGGACGGCATTGTCTGGGACATCAGCGAAAGCAAGCGCATCGAGCTGGAACTGGCCAGCTCCCGTGAACAGTTGCGGGAGCTGTCGGCGCACCTGGAAAGCGTGCGCGAAGAGGAAAAGGCCCGCATTGCCCGGGAAGTCCATGACGAACTGGGGCAGATGCTGACGGTGCTCAAGCTGGAAACGTCCATGTGTGAACTGGCCTATGCCCAGCTCGACCCGGGCCTGCATGAACGCCTCAACAGCATGAAGCGCCTGATCGCCCAGCTGTTCCAGCTGGTGCGGGATGTGGCTACCGCCTTGCGGCCGCCGATCCTCGATGCGGGCATCGCCTCGGCCATCGAATGGCAGGCCCGCCGGTTCGAGGCCCGCACCCAGATCCCTTGCCTGGTCCAGGTGCCGGACAACCTGCCACGCTTGAGCGACGCCAAGGCCGTCGGCCTGTTCCGTATCCTCCAGGAGGCCCTGACCAATGTCATGCGCCATGCCCAGGCGCATACTGTGGAACTGACCCTGACCCTGGAAGCACACGAGCTGTGCATGAGCATCAGCGATGACGGCCTGGGCTTCGACACCGCGTCGGCGCGCCCGACCTCCTTTGGCCTGGTGGGCATGCGCGAGCGGGTGCTGATCATGGGCGGGAGCCTGTCGCTGCACAGTGAGCAGGGCGAAGGCACCACCCTGAGCGTCCGGGTGCCCCTGGATCCAGAAGAATAACGAGGAGAAGCGCGTGATCCGTGTACTGGTAGCCGAAGACCACACCATCGTTCGCGAAGGCATCAAGCAACTGATTGGCCTGGCCAAGGACCTGGTCGTGGTGGGCGAGGCGAGCAACGGCGAGCAGTTGCTGGAGACCCTGCGTCAGGTGCCCTGCGAAGTGGTACTGCTGGATATCTCCATGCCCGGGGTGAACGGCCTGGAGGCCATTCCGCGGATCCGCGCCCTGAGCAATCCGCCGGCAATCCTGGTGCTGTCGATGCACGACGAGGCGCAGATGGCCGCCCGGGCGCTGAAGATCGGCGCTGCCGGCTACGCCACCAAGGACAGCGACCCGTCGCTGCTGCTGACCGCCATCCGCAAGGTGGCCTCCGGCGGGCGCTATATCGACCCGGACCTGGCGGACCGCATGGTCTTCGAAGTCGGCCTGACCGATGCCCGGCCCTTGCATTCGCTGCTGTCCGAGCGAGAGTTCTCGGTCTTCGAGCGCCTGGCCCAGGGCGCCAATGTCAACGACATCGCCCAGCAACTGGCCCTGAGCAGCAAGACCATCAGCACCCACAAGGCGCGGCTGATGCAGAAACTCAACATCACCTCCCTGGCCGAACTGGTGAAGTACGCCATGGAGCACAAGCTGCTCTGACACCCTCTCCTGTGCTCTCCCTCCCCTTGGGGGAGGGCACTTATCCATTTGCGACATTCCGCGCTTTCAGGCTTTGGCCGTTTCTTGCCGCTTGCAGCCTGCCGTTTGCCTCCGCCCTTATCCAATCGCGCCATTCTTGTAGGGCAATCCCTACACGCAACCTTCCAGAGGGCTGAGGCGAATCTCTCCTGGCCCCCGATTTGCGCGCTCTGCAGGCTCCTCTAGGCTTGCTCCACAGCCGTCTAAAACAAAAGGTGTGGGTATGAGCGAGGTCGTTTCAAGCGCTGGGGCCAACGATGTTCTGGTCAGTTTTCGTGGTGTGCAGAAGAGCTACGACGGCGAGAACCTGATCGTCAAAGACCTCAACCTGGAAATTCGCAAAGGCGAGTTCCTCACCCTGCTGGGGCCGTCCGGTTCCGGCAAGACCACCAGCCTGATGATGCTGGCCGGTTTCGAGACGCCGACCGCCGGTGAGATCCAGCTGGCCGGGCGTGCCATTAACAATGTGCCGCCGCACAAGCGCGATATCGGCATGGTGTTCCAGAACTACGCCTTGTTCCCGCACATGACCGTGGCCGAGAACCTCGGCTTTCCGCTGTCGGTGCGTGGCCTGAGCAAGACCGACATCAGTGAGCGGGTCAAGCGCGTGCTAAGCATGGTCCAGCTCGATGCGTTCGCCCAGCGCTACCCGGCGCAACTGTCCGGCGGCCAGCAGCAGCGGGTGGCCCTGGCCCGGGCCCTGGTGTTCGAGCCGCAGCTGGTGCTGATGGACGAACCCCTCGGCGCCCTCGACAAGCAGCTGCGCGAACACATGCAGATGGAGATCAAGCACCTGCATCAGCGCCTGGGCGTGACCGTGGTTTATGTGACCCACGACCAGGGCGAAGCACTGACCATGTCCGACCGTGTGGCGGTGTTCCACCAGGGCGAGATCCAGCAGATCGCGCCGCCGCGCACCCTCTACGAAGAGCCGAAGAACACCTTCGTCGCCAACTTCATCGGCGAGAACAACCGCCTCAACGGCCGCCTGCACAGCCATAACGGCGAGCGCTGCGTGGTGGAGCTGGGGCGTGGCGAGAAGGTCGAGGCGCTGGCAGTGAATGTCGGCCAGGTCGGCGGCCCGGTGACCTTGTCCATCCGCCCGGAGCGGGTGAGCCTCAACGGTTCCAGCGAAAGCTGCGTCAACCGCTTCTCCGGCCGGGTGGCGGAATTCATCTATCTGGGCGACCACGTCCGGGTGCGCCTGGAAGTCTGCGGCAAAAGCGACTTCTTCGTGAAACAGCCGATTGCCGAGCTCGATCCTGCGCTGGCGGTGGGTGACGTGGTGCCGCTTGGCTGGCAAGTCGAGCACGTTCGCGCGCTCGACCCGCTTCTAGAGGCGAATTGATCGCCCCCCTGCAACACCAACCTGCACGTGGAGAACACAATAAATGTTGAGATCCCTGAAATTCACCGCCCTGGCATTGGGCATGCTGGGTGCGGCGCACGCCATGGCGGCGGGGCCGGACCTGACCGTAGTGTCCTTTGGCGGGGCGAACAAGGCGGCACAGGTCAAGGCCTTCTATGCCCCTTGGGAAGCGGCCGGCAAGGGCAAGATCATCGCCGGTGAATACAACGGCGAGATGGCCAAGATCAAAGCCATGGTCGACACCAAGAGCGTGTCCTGGGACCTGGTGGAAGTGGAGTCCCCGGAACTGTCCCGCGGTTGCGACGAGGACATGTTCGAGCAACTGGACCCGGCGCTGTTCGGCAAGAGCGAAGACTACGTCAAGGGCGCTATCCAACCGTGCGGCGTGGGCTTCTTCGTCTGGTCCACGGTCCTGGCCTACAACGCCGACAAGCTGAAAACCGCTCCGAGCAGTTGGGCTGATTTCTGGGACGTCAAGCAGTTCCCGGGCAAGCGCGGCCTGCGCAAGGGCGCCAAGTACACCCTGGAATTCGCCTTGATGGCCGACGGCGTCGCGCCCAAGGACGTGTACAAGGTCCTGGCCGGCAAGGATGGCCAGGACCGCGCCTTCAAGAAACTCGATGAGCTCAAGCCTTACATCCAGTGGTGGGAAGCCGGCGCCCAGCCGCCGCAGTACCTGGCCTCCGGCGACGTGGTCATGAGTTCGGCCTACAACGGTCGGATCGCTGCGGTGCAGAAGGAAAGCAACCTGAAAGTGGTATGGAACGGCGGCATCTACGACTTCGACGCCTGGGCCATTCCCAAAGGCCTGGACAAGGCTCGCGCCGAAGCGGCGAAGAAATTCATCGCCTACTCGGTACAGCCGCAGCAGCAGAAGACCTATTCGGAGAATATCGCCTACGGTCCGGCCAACACCCAGGCCGTGCCGCTGCTGGCCAAGGACATCCTCAAGGACATGCCGACCACTCCGGAAAACATCGCCAACCAGGTGCAGATCGACGTCAGCTTCTGGGCTGACAACGGTGAGCAACTGGAACAGCGCTTCAACGCCTGGGCAGCCAAGTAACCACCCCCAGCCGTTGTAGGAGCGAGCTTGCCCGCGAAGGCGTCATGCGCATCAACCTTGATGTTGAAGCACACCCTTCGATGCGCGGCCAAGCCCGCTCCTGCCACCCGGTGGTTTGTATTCGAAAGATCGATTCGCGGAGTTTGTCATGACCATCACCGTTCCCCTGAACGCGGTCACCGGCCCGACCCTCAAGCAGCGGCTGGCCCGTGCCGAGCGGGTCAACCGCTGGAAGGCCCAGGCGCTGATCGCGCCCCTGGTGCTGTTTCTGTTGCTGGTGTTCCTGGTACCGATCGTGGCGCTGCTGTACAAGAGCGTCGGCAACCCGGAAGTGGTCGGCGGTATGCCGCGTACGGTGGCGGCCGTGAGTGCCTGGGACGGTCGTGGCCTGCCCGCTGAAGGGGCCTACAAGGCCTTGAGCGAAGACCTGGCGGACGCCCGCAAGAATCAGACACTGGGCGACCTGTCCAAGCGCCTGAACATGGAGTTGGCCGGCTACCGCAGCCTGCTGACCAAAACCGCCCGCGCCTTGCCGTTCAAGGCCGAGCCCGAATCCTATAAAGAAGCCATGGAAAGCCTGGATGAGCGCTGGGGTGACCCGGCCTACTGGCAGGCGATCCGCCGCAACACCAGCAGCCTGACCCCGTACTACCTGCTGGCGGCGGTGGACCATCGCATCGATGACCTGGGCGAGCTGGCCCCGGCTACCCCGGACCAGGCCATCTACCTGGACATCTTCGCCCGCACCTTCTGGATGGGCCTGGTGATCACCGCCATCTGCCTGGCCCTGGCCTATCCCCTGGCCTACCTGCTGGCCAATCTGCCGGCGCGCAAGAGCAACCTCTTGATGATTCTGGTGCTGTTGCCGTTCTGGACTTCGATCCTGGTGCGGGTCGCGGCCTGGATCGTGCTGCTGCAATCGGGCGGCCTGATCAACAGCGCGCTGCTGGCCATGGGGGTGATCGACAAGCCCCTGGAACTGGTGTTCAACCGCACCGGGGTCTACATCTCCATGGTGCACATCCTGCTGCCGTTCATGATCCTGCCGATCTACAGCGTGATGAAGGGCATCTCGCCCACCTACATGCGTGCGGCGATTTCCCTGGGCTGCCATCCGTTCGCCAGCTTCTGGCGGGTGTACTTCCCGCAGACCTATGCCGGGGTCGGCGCCGGTTGCCTGCTGGTGTTCATCCTGGCGATTGGTTACTACATCACCCCGGCATTGCTGGGCAGCCCGAACGATCAGATGGTCAGCTACTTCGTCGCCTTCTATACCAACACCAGCATCAACTGGGGCATGGCCACGGCCCTGGGCGGCCTGCTGTTGCTGGCGACCATCGTGCTCTATCTGATTTACAGCTGGCTGGTGGGCGCCAGCCGCCTGCGCCTGAGCTAAGGAGAGAATCGAAATGCTGAGCCCCTACATGTCGCCCGTCGAACGGGTCTGGTTCTACAGCTTGCGGATTCTCTGCGGCTTGATCCTGTTGTTCCTGGTGTTACCGGTGCTGGTGATCATCCCGCTGTCGTTCAACTCCGGCAGTTTCCTGGTGTACCCGCTGCAGGGCTTTTCGCTGCACTGGTACCAGGACTTCTTCGCCTCTGCCGAGTGGATGCGCGCACTGAAGAACAGCGTCATCGTGGCGCCGGCCGCGACCTTGCTGGCCATGGTCTTCGGCACCCTGGCGGCCATCGGCCTGACCCGCGGTGATTTCCCCGGCAAGGCGCTGGTGATGGCCCTGGTGATTTCGCCGATGGTGGTGCCGGTGGTGATCATCGGTGTGGCCAGCTACCTGTTCTTCGCTCCACTGGGCATGGGTAACAGTTTCTTTTCGCTGATCATCGTGCATGCGGTGCTCGGCGTGCCTTTCGTGATCATCACCGTGTCGGCAACCCTGCAGGGCTTCAACCACAACCTGGTGCGGGCCGCGGCCAGTTTGGGCGCCTCGCCGCTGACCACGTTCCGCCGGGTAACCTTGCCGTTGATCGCCCCCGGGGTCATCAGTGGCGCGCTGTTCGCCTTCGCCACCTCGTTCGATGAAGTGGTGGTGACCCTGTTCCTCGCCGGCCCGGAGCAGGCCACCCTGCCGCGGCAGATGTTCAGCGGCATCCGCGAGAACCTCAGCCCGACCATCGCCGCTGCGGCCACGTTGCTGATCGCCTTCTCGGTGATCCTGCTGCTGACCCTGGAATGGCTGCGTGGGCGCAGCGAGAAACTGCGCACGGCTCAGGTCTGAGCCCCTCGGGCGGCCTTTTACTAAGGTCGGGGCCGCCCCATCCCCTCTGCTTGTCGTTCACCCGTAAACTGCGCGCTTCCCATGCTTACTGTGGAGTCGCGGGTGAACTTCAACGATGCCAGTTTCGAAGAGCTGCTCA
Source organism: Pseudomonas sp. MWU349 (assembly GCF_017947325.1). Lineage (NCBI taxonomy): Bacteria > Pseudomonadati > Pseudomonadota > Gammaproteobacteria > Pseudomonadales > Pseudomonadaceae > Pseudomonas > Pseudomonas sp. MWU349. Next base: position 788,572 of record NZ_JAFEVP010000004.1, read on the forward strand.
ATGCGCTGCATGACGGCGTCTACATCACCGATGGCCAGGGTCAGACCCTCAAGGTCAACCAGGCCTACGAGCGTCTCACCGGCCTGAGCGGCGCCGAGCTGCTGGGGCGGCCGATGCAGGAGCTGGTGAAGAGCGGAGTGATTTCCCAGTCCGCTTCACTACGGGTACTGCAGGACGGTCGGCCGGTATCGGTGATGCAGAGCCTCAGCCACGGCAAGAAGTTGCTGGTCAGTGCCACGCCGATCCTCGCCGCCGACCAGAGCATTCGCTATGTGGTCAGCACCGTGCGCGACATGACCGAGCTGCTGCGCATCAAGCGCGAGCGCGACGAGTTGCAGCAGCTCAAGCAACTGCGCACCAGCACTGCGCGGCTGCATGCGGGCCAGCGCGACGACCTGTTGCAATCCCCGCTGATGGCCGACCAGGAGGTTTCCGGGCGGGTTTTTGCCCAGGCCCGGCAAGTGGCCGACTGCGATGTGAAGGTGCTGCTGCAAGGGGAGACGGGTGTGGGTAAAACCCTGGTGGCGCAATTTATCCACAACGCGAGTGCTCGTGCCCGTGAACCGTTCCTGGCCCTCAACTGCGGGGCGCTGCCGGAGAACCTGATCGAGGCCGAGCTGTTCGGCTATGCCCCGGGTGCCTTCACTGGTGCTGGCAGTAAGGGCAAGCGCGGGCTGCTGGAACTGGCCCACAACGGTACGCTGTTTCTCGACGAGATCGGCGATCTGCCCCTGGCGGTGCAGGTCAAGCTGCTCAAGGTCATCGAAGAGAACCGCTTCATTCCGGTGGGCGGCCTGGAGCTCAAGGAGGTGGATGTGCGCATCATCAGCGCCACCCATCACGACCTCAAGCAGCGGGTGGCCGAGGGCAAGTTCCGCGCCGACCTGTATTACCGCCTGAATGTGGTGCCCATCGCGATCCCGGCCCTGCGCGAGCGCAGCGAGGAAATCGGCCCCTTGCTGGAGTACTACCTGGAGCATTTCAACCAGCGCTATCAGCGTCAGGTGCAGTGGAGCCTGGAAGCCCTGGAACTGCTGGGCGAGTACGCCTGGCCGGGGAACATCCGCGAGCTGATCAACGTGGTGGAGCGCCTGGTGGTGACCTGCTCCGGACAGGTGATAGAGGCCCTGGACCTGCCGGAGGACCTGATCGAGCAACAGGCCCGCAACACCGACGACAGCCGCCTGCCGCTGCGCAAGGTGCTGGAGAACGCCGAGCGCCAGGCAATTCGGGCGGCCCTGCAACTGCACAAGACCACCCGCCTGGCCGCCAAGGCGCTGGGGGTGAGCCAGGCCACGGTGGTGCAGAAGATGAAGCGCTGGGAACACTCTGATTAGGATTCTGATCAGAGCTGCCTGCAGCGATCAGCAATTCAATCGCGACGCCCCGGTCATTCCCCTGGATTTCCTCACAGAGCCTTGTAGATCAAGGCTTTGCGTATCTTGGCACAGCTTTCGCTCTACAGCCTGCGAGCCCATTCGAGAGTGGCCGCCTGACGGCGCTCTTGCCACAACAATTAAACAAGGCCGAGCTGATGAGTATTTCTGCGTTCAAGATTGCCAACAAACTGATTACCGGCCAGGGCGCCATCGAACAGCTGGACGCCGAACTGGCGCGCCTGCAGATCCGCAACCCGCTGATCGTCACCGATGCGATCCTGGTCAAGTCCGGCACCGTCGATCTGGCCCTGGCCCACCTGGGCGGGCGCGCCTACCGGATCTTCGACGAGGTCCAGCCGGAGCCGGAAATCGCCATAGTCCAGGCCTGCACCCAGGCTTACCGGGCCGGTGGCCACGATGGCCTGATCGGCCTGGGCGGCGGCAGCGCCATTGATATCGCCAAGGCGGTGGCTGCGTTCGCCGGCCATGAAGGCGCGCTGGAAGAGCTGTTCGGGGTGGATCAGGTGCAGCGCAAGGGGCCGCCGCTGATTGCCATTCCTACCACTGCGGGCACCGGTTCGGAGGTGACCAACGTGGCGATCCTCTCGGACAAGGTGGCCCAGTTGAAAAAGGGCATCGTCAGCGATTACCTGCTGCCGGACGTAGCGCTGGTGAGCCCGGTGATGACCCTGACCTGCCCGCGTAGCGTCACCGCCGCCAGTGGTGTCGACGCGCTGGTACATGCGGTGGAGTCCTACCTGTCGCTCAACGGTTCGCCGATCACCGACTCCCTGGCCCTGGGCGCGATCCGCCTGATCGTCAGGGCGCTGCCCAAGGCCTACGCCAATCCGGCCAACCTGCAGGCCCGGGAAGACATGGCCACCGCTAGCCTGATGGCTGGCATGGCCTTCGGCAATGCCGGGGTCGGTGCGGTGCATGCCCTGGCCTATCCCCTGGGCGGGCGCTTCAATATCGCCCACGGGGTGAGCAACGCGCTGCTGCTGCCCTACGTCATGGCCTGGAACAAAATGGCCTGTGTCGAGCGCTTTCGCGATATCGCCCAGGCCATGGACCTGCCGATCGCCGGGCTCAGTGATGGCCAGGCCGCGGAGCAGGCGGTCCAGGCCATGGCTGCGCTGTGCGCTGCCGTAGACATTCCCACCGGCATGCGCAGCTTCGGTGTGCCCGAGGACGCGATCCCGGCCATGGCCCTGGAAGCGGCGGGTATCCAGCGGCTGATGCGCAACAACCCGCGCCAACTGAGCCCCGGCGATATCGAGCAGATCTACCGGGCTGCCTATTGATCGATCCTTGCCCGTGCCAACTGGCGCGGGCCGCTTTACACCGCCACCAATACCAATAAGACAGGTGCAGTTGATGCCAACGCCTTCCGACACTCGGCACGAAACGCCGTACATCCCCCTTGGCCCGTTCAAGGTGCGTTTGCCCTTTATCCACTACAAACTCGAGCTGCCGGACTACCTGCAAGGCTTGCTGATGTGCGCCGTCGACCTGGCGGCCATTCCACTGATGACCGAGTTCCTCGGCATGCCCTTCGAGATGGCCCTGGCCGTGGTCATGCTCAACGGCCTGTTGTACCTGGCCCACCACCTGCTGGGCGACCCCGTGGTGCCCGGCTGGATCACCCCGGCGGTGCCGCTGCTGATGGCCTATTGCGCGCAGTTTCCCGTGGGCCCGGAGCGTGTCCACGCGCTGATTGCCTTCCAGCTGATGCTCGGGGTGTTCTCCATCGCCCTGGGGGCCACCGGCATGGCGCGCAAGGTGGTGGGCTTCGTGCCCTCGGCGATCAAGTCGGGAATCATTGTCGGCGCCGGGCTCAGTGCGGTGACCGCGGTGTTCCAGGTGGGTGGCAAGTTCGACAGCTTTCCCTGGACCATTTCCATCGCCATCGGCATTGCCTTCTACCTGATCTTTTCCCAGCACTTTGCCCAGCTCAAGCTGCGCAACCGCTTCTGGTGGAACTTCGCCAAGCTGGGCATCCTGCCGATCATCCTGCTGGCGGTGGTGCTGGCGCCGCTGTTCGGTGAAGCGCCGTGGCCGACCATCCAGTGGGGCCTGAGCAAGCCGGACTTCATCGGCCTGTGGAACAACTACACGGTGTTCGGCCTGGGCATGCCGCCGCTGTCGATGTTCATCAGCGCGCTGCCGACCATGCTCGCGGTGTACATCATCGTCTTTGGCGATGTGCTCAGCGCCAAGGTGCTGCTGGACGAAGCCGAGCAGATCCGCACCGACGAAAAGGTCGACTACGACCCGGACCGCTCGCACCTGATCTTCGGCGGGCGCAACGCCTTCATGAGCATCTTCGGTCCGGACATTGCCATGTGCGGGCCTAAATGGGCGGCGATGCTGGTGGTGGTGATCGAACGCTTCAAGGGCGGGCCCAAGGCCATGAAGTCGATCTACGGCGGCATGGGCTCGTTCCGCTGGGGCACCAACACCGGCCTGCTGCTGTTGCCGGTAGTGACCCTGGTGCAGCCGATTCTCGGGGTGGCGCTGGCGCTGACCTTGCTGATCCAGGGCTACGTCAGCGTGCGCCTGGGCATTCTCGAGGCCCGTAGCCAGCGTGACCTGGGCATCGCAGGGGTGATCGGTGCAGTGCTGGCGATCAAGGGCGCCAGTTGGGGCTTTGCCATTGGCGTGGTGCTGTGCCTGCTGATCTACGGCAAGAACTTCTTCAAGGGCGAGAACGACCGGACTTTCAGCAAGGACCTGGGCAGCGCGGACGCAACTCCCGCCCCGGGTGCCCAAGGGCCCCAGGCCAAGCCCGCCCGGGCGGTGGAAAGCGAGGTGGCCTGAGCCTCCGGGCGCAACGTGAGCATTGTCGTGATGCCGATCGGGCATCGCGACAGCCCGGTTTCTCAATCCCCAGCTACGCTTGTGCCGGCTCCCACCTTTATAGAAGAGGCTGCGCACATGAGTATTTCCTCTTTCAAGATCGCCCATAAATTGCTGACCGGCAGTACTGCCATCGAGCAACTGGCTGCCGAGCTGACCCGCCTGGATGTCGATAACCCGCTGATCGTCACCGATACTGCCTTGCTCAGGTCTGGCACGGTGGAGCTGGCGTTGGCCCACCTGGGGGAGCGCAGTTACGAAGTCTTCGACCGGGTGCAGCCGGATCCGGAAATCGCCATCGTCGAGGACTGCATGCAGGTGTACCGCGAGGGTGGGCATGACGGGCTGATCGGCCTGGGCGGTGGCAGCGCCATCGATATCGCCAAGAGTGTCGGAGCCTATGCCGGCTATCACGGCGCCCTGGAGGACCTGTTCGGCATCGACCAGGTGCCGCGCAAGGGGCCGCCGCTGATCGCCATTCCCACCACCGCAGGCACTGGCTCGGAAGTGACCAATGTGGCGATCCTCTCGGACCGGGTCGCGCAATTGAAGAAAGGCATCATCAGCGACTACCTGTTGCCGGACGTGGCCCTGGTCAGCCCGCAGATGACCCTGACCTGCCCGCCGCATGTCACCGCGGCCAGCGGCGTCGATGCCCTGGCGCATGCCATCGAGGCCTACCTGTCCCTCAATGCTTCCGCGATCACCGACTCCCTGGCGATCGGCGCCATCAAGCTGATCGTCAAGGCTTTACCCAAGGCCTTTGCCAACCCGGCCCACCTGCAGGCCCGGGAGGACATGGCCACCGCCAGCCTGATGGCCGGCATGGCCTTCGGCAACGCCGGGGTCGGTGCGGTGCATGCGATGGCCTATCCCCTGGGCGGACGCTTTCATATGTCCCACGGGGTCAGCAATGCCTTGCTGCTGCCCTATGTCATGACCTGGAACAAGATGGCCTGCGTCGAGCGTATGCAGGATATCGCCGAGGCCATGGGGGTCCAGACCGCGCACCTGAGCGCCAGCGAGGCGGCCGACCGGGCAGTGGAGGCCATGGCAGCGTTGTGTACGGCAGTGGAAATTCCCAGCGGCTTGCGCAGCTTCGGCGTGCCCGAGGACGCGATCCCGGCCATGGCCGTCGAGGCCGCGGGTATCGAGCGCTTGATGCGCAACAACCCGCGCCGGCTGAGCCCCGCCGATATCGAGAAGATCTATCGCGCGGCCTACTGATCATCGCGGTTACGGTGTGCGCTCCAAAGCATGAGGTATACAATGCGCGCCATCGTGATTCTGCTCAAAAAAGGTGCGTCATGCAGCCCTTCGCTATTGCTCCGTCGATTCTCTCCGCCGACTTCGCCCGTCTGGGCGAGGAAGTGGACAATGTCCTGGCCGCCGGTGCCGATATCGTCCACTTCGACGTCATGGACAACCACTATGTGCCGAACCTGACCATCGGCCCGATGGTCTGCGCTGCGCTGCGCAAGTACGGGATCACCGCGCCCATCGATGCGCACCTGATGGTCACTCCGGTGGACCGCATCATCGGTGACTTCATCGAAGCGGGCGCCACCTACATCACCTTCCACCCGGAAGCCACGCTGCATGTGGACCGCTCCCTGCAGATGATCCGCGAAGGCGGTTGCAAGGCCGGCCTGGTGTTCAACCCGGCAACTCCGCTGGACGTGCTCAAGTACGTGATGGACAAGGTCGACATGGTGCTGCTGATGAGTGTCAACCCGGGTTTTGGCGGGCAGAAGTTCATTCCGGGCACCCTCGACAAGCTGCGTGAGGCTCGTGCCTTGATCGATGCCTCCGGGCGGGACATCCGCCTGGAAATCGACGGTGGGGTGAACGTGGGCAACATCCGCGAAATCGCTGCCGCAGGCGCCGATACCTTTGTGGCAGGCTCGGCGATCTTCAACGCGCCGAATTATCAGGAAGTCATCGAGAAAATGCGTGCCGAATTGGCGTTGGCGCGACCATGAGCGCCTTTGAGCAGCTGTTCCAGGGGCGCCTGCCGCGGCTGGTGATGTTCGACCTGGATGGCACCCTGGTCGATTCGGTACCGGACCTTGCGGCCGCCGTGGATCAGATGCTGCTCAAGCTGGGACGCAAGCCTGCCGGTATCGAGGCGGTGCGTGAGTGGGTTGGCAATGGTGCACCCATGCTGGTGCGCCGGGCCCTGGCCAATAGCCTGGAGGCCCAGGGGGTCGACGATGTCGAGGCCGAGTATGCGCTGGAGCTGTTCAATACCGCCTACGAGGACAGCCACGAGTTGACCGTGGTCTATCCCGGTGTGCGCGAGACTCTCAAGTGGCTGCACAAGCAGGGCGTGGAAATGGCCCTGATTACCAACAAGCCCGAGCGTTTCGTGGCCCCCTTGCTGGACCAGATGAAAATCGGCCGGTATTTCCGCTGGATCATCGGCGGCGATACCCTGCCGCAGAAGAAACCCGATCCGGCGGCGCTGTTCTTTGTGATGAAGATGGCCAGCGTGCCGGCCTCGCAATCACTGTTCGTCGGCGATTCGCGCAGTGATGTGCTGGCGGCCAAGGCGGCGGGGGTCAAGTGCGTCGCCCTGAGCTACGGCTACAACCACGGCCGGCCGATTGCCGAGGAATCGCCAGCGCTGGTGATCGACAACCTGCGGGCGCTGATCCCCGGTTGCTTAGAACCTGCCGCTGAGATAACGTTGCCCGACGCTGTTCCATCCCATTCTGGAAACTCCATCGTGGTGGTCACTCGCAAACTCTGGATGAAAGTCATCAAGGCCTTGGCCCGTTGGCGTTGGCGCGCCTGATTTTTGTCTGGCCGGCCCCGCCGGCACGTTTGCATACCTGACTGTTAGACCCTCAAGCCACGAGGCATCCCATGATTCGCGAAGAATTCCTGCGTTTGACCGCAGCCGGTTACAACCGTATCCCGCTGGCCTGCGAAACCCTTGCCGACTTCGACACCCCGCTGTCGATCTACCTGAAACTGGCCGACCAGCCCAACTCCTATCTGCTGGAGTCGGTGCAGGGCGGCGAGAAGTGGGGGCGTTACTCGATCATCGGCCTGCCGTGCCGCACTGTGCTGCGGGTGCACGGCTTCCAGGTCAGCGTGACCCATGATGGCGTGGAGATCGAAAGTCACGAAGTGGCCGACCCGCTGGCCTTCGTCGAGGAATTCAAAGCCCGCTACAACGTCCCGACCATTGCCGGCCTGCCGCGTTTCAACGGTGGCCTGGTGGGCTATTTCGGCTATGACTGCGTGCGTTATGTCGAGCCGCGCCTGGGCTCGTGCCCTAACCCGGATCCGATCGGTGTGCCGGATATCCTGCTGATGGTCTCCGACGCGGTAGTGGTGTTCGACAACCTGGCGGGCAAGATGCACGCCATCGTGCTGGCCGACCCTAGCCAGGACAACGCCTTCGAAGCCGGCCAGGCACGTTTGCAGGAATTGCTGGCGCAACTGCGCCAGCCGATCACTCCGCGTCCAGGCCTGGATTTCAGCAAGCAGTTGGCCGCCGATCCGCTGTTCCGCTCCAGCTTTACCCAGGCTGACTATGAACGGGCCGTGGACACCATCAAGGAATACATCCTGGCCGGTGACTGCATGCAGGTGGTGCCGTCCCAGCGCATGTCCATCGATTTTTCGGCGGCGCCCATCGACCTGTACCGGGCGCTGCGCTGCTTCAACCCGACCCCTTACATGTACTTCTTCAACTTCGGTGATTTCCACGTAGTGGGCAGCTCGCCGGAGGTGCTGGTGCGGGTCGAAGACAACCTGATCACTGTGCGGCCGATCGCCGGTACCCGCCCGCGGGGTGCTACCGAGGAAGCCGACCTGGCCCTGGAGCAGGACCTGCTGTCGGACGCCAAGGAGATCGCCGAGCACCTGATGCTGATCGACCTGGGGCGCAACGACACCGGTCGGGTCTCGGAAATCGGTTCGGTGAAACTCACCGAAAAGATGGTCATCGAGCGCTATTCCAACGTGATGCACATCGTTTCCAACGTCACCGGCCAGCTCAAGGCCGGGCTGACGGCCATGGATGCGCTGCGGGCGATCCTGCCGGCGGGCACCCTGTCCGGCGCACCGAAAATCCGTGCGATGGAAATCATCGACGAGCTGGAGCCTGTCAAGCGTGGGATCTATGGCGGCGCCGTGGGTTACTTCGCCTGGAACGGCAACATGGACACCGCCATTGCCATTCGCACGGCGGTGATCAAGAACGGCGAGCTGCATGTACAGGCCGGCGGCGGGATTGTTGCCGACTCGGTGCCGACCCTGGAGTGGGAAGAGACACTGAACAAGCGTCGCGCAATGTTTCGTGCCGTGGCACTGGCGGAACAGACCCCTGCATCCAAGGCGTGAGGCGTTGCTGTAGCTGATTGGGTTCTTGAGGATCCTGACTTCCATCAGGTCCTCATGAAATCCAGTGCTGTGGTGTATACCAATCGAGCGCGGGAGCGAAAAGCGCCCAGGTGCTGCGCTGATGTAAGCCCGGAGCATTGCGCCCTGAGGTCTCAGGCCTGCCTGATATTTTCTTGCGGTTTCTCGAAGGCAACGAACAGTTGGTCTGCGGTGATAGCGCCAAGGTCCAGGCGCATGTTGGCTTCAAGCATGGCGAACAGGCGGGTGAATACATCGAATACCTTGCAGTGTTCTTCCATGCCTGAGAACGGGTTGTCGATCTTCTCGGCGATCAGCGAGCTTTCCTGTACGGCGTCATAGACCTCACGCAAGGTGATATCGCTGGCTGGGCGCGCAAGGGTCAGGCCGCCGTGGGCGCCGCGCCATGACTTCAGAATATTGGCTTTGACCATCAGCGACACGAGGCTGCGTACCCGGGTGGGATGAGTCTTGACCCACTTGGCAATGGTCTCGGTACGCAACCTCTGCGGCGCGTTGGCCGCTACGAACGAGAGGATGTATGAGGCGGTGATCAGGCGGGTCGACTGACTCATCTAGTTTGAATTCTCTCTTCAGTGGTAGGGCAGTAGCGACATTCCGATCTGCCCCTTCGAACCGATAGTACTGACAAACCCCCGCCTAGCAAGAGCCTCGCTCGTAAAGAAAAGGGGATTGGCAGCGACCTGTTTTTGAGCTTAATGTATTTGTCACGATGACAATTACAAATATTTTGCATCAGTGCGTGCGAGGTCGGCTGAATCCTTTTCTCTGCGGTTCAACAGAGGCAATGCCATGAGCGATAACAACAACAAAATAACTCAAGCGATGCACGACAGCGGCCTGCCGCGTCGGGATTTTCTCAAATGCAGTGCAGCGGCGGTTGCCGTGGCCGGGGCGTTTTCACTGGGCTTGCCGCAACGCGGCTGGGCCGGGGAGGCCACGCCGAAAGCGGGCGGCGTGCTGCGCATGGGCCTGGCCGGTGGCAGTACTACCGATTCCCGTGATCCAGGTTCATGGAGCGACACCTTTACCTTTGTCGGTTTCTCGGCGGTGTACAACACCCTGAGCGAAATCGGCGTCGATGGCACGGCGATCCCGGAGCTGGCCGAGCGCTGGGAATCCAGCCCCGATGCACGCATCTGGACCTTCACCTTGCGCCAGGGGGTGACTTTCCATAACGGCAAGACTCTGGATGCCGGCGACGTGGTCGCCTCAATCGGGCATCACCTGGGCGACAAGTCCACCTCGGCGGCCAAGACTGTGCTCGGCGATGTTGCCAAGGTCAGCGCCCAGGGTAATGACACCGTGGTATTCGAACTGCATTCGGGCAATGCCGACTTCGCCTACGTGGTGGCCGATTATCACCTGGTGATCATGCCCGCCAAGGACGGCGCCGCCGACTGGCAGGCCGGGATCGGCACCGGCGGTTATCGCCTCAAGGGCTTCGAACCCGGCGTGCGCATGGACCTTGAGCGCAGCCCGGATTACTGGAAAGCCGGCCGCGCCCATTTCGCCAGCGCCGAGTTGCTGGCCATCGCCGATGGCGCCGCGCGGGTCAACGCCCTGGTCACCGGCCAGGTCGATGTGATCAACAAGGTCGATCTCAAGACTGTCGCCTTGCTCAAGCGCAACCCCAATCTGGTCATCGAAGAGACCAAGGGCGCCCAGCACTACACCTTCCCGATGCTGACCGACAGCCAGCAGTTCCAGGACAACAACATCCGTCTGGCGCTCAAGCATGCGATCAACCGCGAAACCCTGTTGGCCTCGGTGCTTTATGGCTATGGCCAGATTGGCAACGACCACCCGATCCAGCCCGGTAGTCGCTTCATCAACAGCGCCCTGGAGCAGCGTGGCTATGACCCGGACAAGGCGCGTTTTTACCTGCGCCAGGCCGGGGTCGATTCGCTTAAGGTGCGCCTGCAGGCCTCCGATGCCGCTTACACCGGAGCGGTGGATGCCTCGGTACTGTTCAAGGAGCAGGCACGCCAGGCCGGTATCGACATCGACGTGGTGCGCGAACCTGCCGACGGCTTTTTTTCCAATGTATGGATGAAGCAGCCCTTCACCACCTCGTTCTGGTACAGCAGCCTGACCGCCGACCGCATGTTCAGCATCGGCTACGCAAAGGGCGCGGCCTGGAACGAAACGCACTGGGACAATGCCCGTTTCAATCAGCTGCTCAACGCCGCTCGCGGCGAGATGAACGCGCCGCTGCGCCAGGAGATGTACAACGAAATGCAGGCCCTGTGCCGTGACGAGGGCGGGGCGATCGTGCCGCTGTTCGCAAGCTCCGTGGCCGCACGTTCCAAGCGCGTGGCCCACGGCGGGCTGACCGCGCCCTATGGCGAGCTCGACGGCCTGCGCTTGATCGAGCGCTGGTGGCAGGCGTAAGCCCGACACTTTTTGCACCTTTCTTCGTTGATCCTGTTCGAGGAGCTGTACGGTGAATAGCCTTTGCAAACTGTTGCTCCAGCGCCTGGCCCTGGGCCTGTTGTCGCTGTTGGCGGTGTCGGTGATCATCTTCCTGGCCGTTGGCATGCTCCCGGGCGATGTCGCCCAGGCCATGCTCGGCCAGGCGGCAACTCCCGAGACCGTCGCTGCCTTCCGTGCCCAACTGGGCCTGGACCTGCCGCCGCTGACCCGCTTCGGCCACTGGGCCTGGCAACTGCTGCACGGTGACCTGGGCCTGTCGCTGGCCAACCAGCGGCCGATTGCCGAGCTGATCGGCGCGCGCCTGGGCAATACCTTTACCCTGGCCTTGCTGGCGGCGCTGGTATCGGTGCCGGTGGCCTTGCTGCTGGGCATGCTCGCGGCGTTGTACCGCAACAGCTGGTTCGACCGCCTGCTCAACACCAGCGCCCTGAGCGCGGTGTCGTTCCCGGAGTTTTTCGTCGCCTACATCCTGATCCTGGTGTTCGCAGTCAAGCTCAACTGGTTACCGAGTATCTCCAACCTGGCCCCGGGGGCATCGTTCGCCGAGGTGCTGGAGCGCTCGCTACTACCGGTGCTGACCCTGAGCCTGGTGGTGATCGCGCAAATGATGCGCATGACCCGCGCGGCCTTGATCAACGTGCTGGCCAGCCCCTATATCGAGATGGCTCGGCTCAAGGGCATCAGCCAGGTGCGGATCATTTTCCACCACGCCTTGCCCAATGCCCTGGCACCGATTATCAACGTGGTGGCACTGAACCTGGCCTACCTGGTGGTCGGCGTGGTGGTGGTCGAGGTGGTGTTCGTCTATCCGGGGCTCGGCCAGTTACTGGTCGACTCGGTGTCCAAGCGCGATATCCCGGTGGTGCAGGCCTGCAGCCTGATCTTCGCCGCCACCTACATCCTGCTCAATACCGCGGCCGACGTGCTGTCGATTGCCAGCAACCCACGCCTGATGCATCCGAAGGGGTAAGCCATGAGCCTGATCAAAGCGTTGTTGCGGGCGCCCATGAGCGCCCAGTTCGGCCTGCTGGTGATTGTTGCCTACATCCTGGTGGCGCTGTTTGCGCCGATGCTGGCGCCGTATGGCGAGACTGAAGTGGTCGGTGAAGGTTTTGCGCCCTGGGGTGGGCAGTTCCTGCTGGGTACCGATAACCTTGGCCGCGACATGTTCAGCCGCCTGGTGTATGGCGCGCGCAACACCCTGGGGATTGCCTTCCTGACCACGCTACTGGCCTTTGCCGTCGGCGGTTTCTGCGGGCTGGTAGCGGCGATCAGGGGCGGCTGGATCGACCAGGGCCTGTCGCGGCTGGTGGATATCCTCATGGCCATCCCGCAGCTGATCTTTGCCTTGCTGATCCTCAGCGTGGTCGGCACCAACGCCACCTCGCTGGTGCTGGTGATCGCGCTGCTCGATGCCACCCGGGTGTTTCGCCTGTCACGGGCGGTGGCGATGACCGTGGTGGTCCAGGACTTCGTCGAGGCCGCCCGGCTGCGTGGGGAAGGGCTGTGGTGGCTGGTCAGCCGCGAGGTACTGCCCAATGCCGCCGCGCCGCTGATTGCCGAGTTCGGTCTGCGTTTTTGCTTCGTGTTTCTGTTCATCAGTGCGTTGTCGTTCCTGGGCCTGGGCATCCAGCCGCCGACCGCCGACTGGGGCAGCATGGTCCGCGACAATGCCGTGCTGATCACCTTCGGCGATATCAGCCCGCTGCTGCCGGCCCTGGCAGTGGCGCTGATCACCGTCAGCGTCAACTTTGTCGTGGACTGGGTGCTGCATCTGTCCAGCGGCCTGAAGGAGTGCTGAGCATGACCGTTCATTCAAGTGACAAGCCGCTGCTGGAAATCCACGACCTGCGTATTGAAGGCCATTATCAGGGCGCTTGGCACCCGCTGATCAAAGGCATCGACCTGAGCCTGCAGCGGGGCGAAGTGCTGGGCCTGATTGGTGAATCGGGGGCGGGCAAGTCGACTCTGGGCCTGGCCTCCATGGGTTATGTGCGCGACGGTTGCCGTATCACGGGTGGCTCGGTGCGCTTCGATGGCCAGGAACTGGTGGGCGCCAGGCCCGAAGCCCTGCGCAAGCTGCGCGGCCTGCGTATCGCCTATGTCGCACAAAGCGCGGCGGCCTCGTTCAACCCCGCGCACCGGCTGATCGACCAGCATGTCGAAACCGCGGTAAGGAACGCTGGTATCGACCGTGCCAAGGCGCAAGCCGAAGCGGTGGAGCTCTACCGCATACTGCGTCTGCCCAACCCCGAGCAGATCGGCCAGCGCTACCCGCACCAGGTTTCCGGCGGTCAGTTGCAACGGGTGATGACCGCCATGGCCATGGCCTGCCATCCGGACCTGATCATCTTCGACGAACCGACCACGGCGCTGGATGTCACCACCCAGATCGAAGTGCTGGTGGCGATTCGCGATGCGGTGAAAACCTACGGGAGCGCTGCCTTATATATCAGCCACGACCTGGCAGTGGTGGCGCAAATGGCCGACCGCATCATGGTTCTGCGTCACGGCAAGCTGGTGGAGGAGGCCGACACCCGGACCATGCTCGACGCCCCACAGCAGGATTACACCCGATCGCTGTGGGCAGTGCGTAGCTTGCGCACCGAGCCCAAGCCGTGCCCACCGCAGGCAACACCGCTGCTGGAGGTACGCAAGGCCAGCGCCAGCTACGGCCATCAGCCGGTGCTGCATGATGTCTCGCTCAAGCTCTATCGTGGCCAGACCCTGGCGGTGATCGGCGAGTCGGGCAGCGGCAAGAGTTCTACGGCACGCTTGATCACCGGGTTGTTGCCGCCGACCAGCGGCCAGGTGTTGTATGACGCAAAAGCGCTGCCAGCTGATTATCGCCAGCGCAGCAAGGAGCAACTGCGCCGATTGCAGATGATTTACCAGATCCCCGACACCGCGCTCAACCCGCGCCAGCGCATCGTCGACATCATCGGCCGGCCGCTGAGTTTCTACCTCGGCCTCAAGGGCCAGGCGCTGCGCCAGCGGGTCGCCGAGCTATTGGAGATGATCGAGCTGGACCCGGCGTTGTACATGGATCGCCAGCCCCGCGAACTGTCTGGCGGGCAGAAGCAGCGGATCTGTATCGCCCGGGCTCTGGCGGCCGAGCCGCAACTGATCATTTGCGACGAAGTCACCTCGGCCCTCGACCAACTGGTGGCCGAAGGCGTTCTGAAGCTGCTCAACCGCATCCAGCAGCAACTGGGCGTGGCCTACTTGTTCATCACCCACGACGTCGCCACCGTGCGCGCCATTGCCGACGAGGTACTGGTGATGCAGCGTGGGAAGGTGGTCGATCACGGCTGCCGGGAGGAGATCTTTACCCCGCCGTACCGCGACTACACCGGCTTGTTGTTCTCCAGCGAGCCAGAAATGGATCCGGACTGGCTCGACCATTTGCTCGAGAAAAGGGCGCTGGTTTCCTGACTTGGCCATGGCAAGAAAAGCGCCCCTTTGATCAAGCGGCCGTGCTTCTGGGGCCAGAAGAGGCGGAACGCCCCTTGAGCCGCACGGCTAAGAAGGCGCAAACAGGCTGCCACCACCTTAAAGAGCGCCGTTTCGGTGATGGACTTGTGGCGTTTAAAGGGCCTCCAAGCCATCTGCCGAGGCGGGCTGCGCAAAGCGGTTTGCATGTCGTGCCGCCCGGCGCTCTGGAGCGCACGGCATACGCGGGGCCAGCCATGCATTGCGCTCCAACGGAGTGGGGCAGGTATCAACCAGCGGAGTGAGTGCCGCAAGACCCAGCGGCAAATTGCAATCGACGCAGCCCCTTGATGAACGGTACAATCGCGCCTCGAAGCTCGGCTGCGGAACGCCGTCGAGTGCTCAATTACGGTTAGGTCCTATGCTTTGCATTGCAACGATTCGTTTTAGTCAGTGGTGGCGCTTTCAATAGGAAGCGGCACGTCGTTGCGGTTTTTTAACCGAACCCTGCCGCCGTAATCGGCAAGCAGGGATCAAGGATCTAATAGCTCTCCGGCACGGCGGCTCCAAACCCCAGGAGAACGCTGCATGCCAATCAGTCTCCCCACGCAGTACACCTTCGCCCGGCGGCAATGCCATCGGGTGCATCGTCATGCCCAACGTTCTGCCGGCTTGCGCTGGCGATGGCCGACGATGGCGTGGCGAGCTGAGCGACATTGCATAGATAAGGCGGTTCAATTCCATCACCTTGTCTGCCCTGCCGACAGCTTGCAGCATTCGGGTGCGCAAGCTCGCCCGGCACGCTCCACTGCGCTCGTGTATATCAATGTGCATATCGACACCCTGAGTTGCATGCACACCTACTTTAAAATCAATAAGTTGGAGCATGTATGCTGCTGATGATTGATAACTACGACTCCTTCACCTACAACGTCGTCCAGTACCTGGGCGAGTTGGGAGCTGAGGTGAAGGTAGTGCGCAATGACGAACTGACCGTGGCTCAGATCGAGGCGCTCAAGCCCGAGCGCATCGTGGTCTCGCCCGGGCCTTGCACGCCGACCGAAGCCGGTATTTCCATCGAGGCGATCAAGCATTTCGCCGGCAAGCTGCCGATTCTCGGCGTATGCCTGGGGCATCAGTCCATCGGCCAGGCCTTTGGCGGCCAGGTGGTGCGTGCCCGGCAAGTGATGCACGGCAAGACCAGCCCGGTGTTCCACCGCGACCTGGGGGTGTTCAACGGCCTGAACATGCCGCTGACCGTAACCCGTTACCACTCACTGGTGGTCAAGCACGAGAGCTTGCCCGAGTGCCTCGAAGTCACGGCCTGGACCCAGCTGGAAGACGGCTCCGTCGATGAGATCATGGGGTTGCGCCACAAGACGCTGAATATCGAGGGGGTGCAATTTCACCCCGAGTCTATTCTCACCGAGCAGGGCCACGAGCTGTTCGCCAACTTTCTCAAACAGAGCGGCGGCACGCGCTAAGGACTTTTCATGGATATCAAGACTGCCCTGAGCCGTATCGTCGGCCACCTGGACCTGAGCACCGAAGAAATGCGTTCGGTAATGCGTGAAATCATGACCGGCCAATGCACCGATGCGCAGATTGGCGCCTTCATGATGGCCATGCGCATGAAAAGCGAAAGCATCGACGAGATCGTCGGTGCGGTATCGGCAATGCGCGAGCTGGCGGACCGGGTCGAGCTGAAAACCCTGGATGGCGTGGTGGATGTAGTGGGCACCGGCGGCGACGGGGCGAACATCTTCAACGTGTCCACGGCTTCCTCCTTTGTGGTCGCAGCGGCCGGTTGCACTGTGGCCAAGCACGGCAACCGCGCGGTGTCCGGCAAGAGCGGCAGCGCCGACCTGCTGGAAGCGGCAGGGATCTATTTGAACCTGACCCCGGTCCAGGTGGCGCGCTGCATCGATAACGTCGGCATCGGCTTCATGTTTGCCCAGTCCCATCACGGGGCGATGAAATATGCCGCCGGCCCGCGTCGCGACCTTGGCCTGCGCACCCTGTTCAACATGCTCGGCCCGCTTACGAATCCGGCCGGAGTCAAGCATCAGGTGGTAGGCGTGTTCACTCAGGCGTTGTGCCGGCCCTTGGCCGAAGTCTTGCAACGCCTGGGCAGCAAGCACGTTCTGGTGGTGCATTCCCAGGATGGTCTGGACGAGTTCAGCCTGGCTGCGCCCACCTATGTGGCCGAACTGAAGAATGACCAGATCACCGAGTACTGGGTACAGCCCGAGGATCTGGGCATGAAGAGCCAGAGTCTGTTCGGCCTGGTGGTGGAAAGCCCGGCGGCCTCCCTGGAGCTGATCCGCGATGCCCTGGGGCGCCGCAAGACAGAGCATGGCCAGAAGGCCGCCGAAATGATTGTGCTCAATGCGGGTGCGGCGCTGTATGCCGCCGATCATGCCAGTAGCCTGAAAGAGGGCGTGGCCCTGGCTCACGACGCCTTGCACACCGGCCTGGCCCGGGAGAAGCTCGAAGAGCTGGGTGCCTTTACCGCGGTGTTCAAGCAGGAGAATGAAGGATGAGTGTGCCGACAGTTCTGGAAAAAATCCTCGCCCGTAAAGCCGAGGAGGTTGCCGAGCGCAGCGCCCGCGTCAGCCTGGCCGAGCTGGAAACCCTGGCGCGTGCTGCCGATGCACCACGAGGTTTCGCCCGGGCCTTGCAGGACCAGGTCAAGCTCAAGCAGCCGGCTGTGATTGCCGAGATCAAGAAGGCCTCGCCGAGCAAAGGCGTGATCCGTGAGAACTTCGTTCCGGCGGACATTGCCAAGAGCTACGAGAAAGGCGGTGCCACTTGCCTGTCCGTGCTGACCGATGTCGACTACTTCCTGGGGGCCGATGAGTACCTGAAGCAGGCCCGCGCCGCCTGCAAGCTGCCGGTGATCCGCAAGGATTTCATGATCGACCCGTATCAGATCGTCGAAGCCCGCGCCCTGGGCGCCGACTGCGTATTGCTGATTGTCGCTGCGCTGGATGACGCGCGGATGGCGGAGCTGGCGGCGGTGGCCAAGGGCGTTGGCCTGGATGTGCTGGTGGAAGTGCATGATGGTGATGAGCTGGAGCGGGCGCTGAAGACCCTCGACACACCGCTGGTGGGGGTCAACAACCGCAACCTGCACACCTTCGAAGTCAATCTGGAGACCACCCTCGACCTGCTGCCACGCATTCCCCGTGAGCGCCTGGTGATTACCGAGAGCGGTATCCTCAACCGTGCCGATGTCGAGCTGATGGAAATCAGCGATGTCTATTCGTTCCTGGTGGGTGAGGCGTTCATGCGTGCCGAAAGCCCGGGCAGCGAATTGCAGCGTCTGTTCTTCCCGGAACGCGGCCTGCCGGTCAGCGGCTCGACCCTGGACTGAACCCGTGACAATGAACAAGCCGGCGATGCCGGCTTTTTCATGCCTATCGCCAAGGATTTCTACTGCCATGACTCAACCCCTTGCCTTGACTGTCGAAGCCGGCCTGCAGGCCGAGCAAGATCTGCTGGCCCTGGTGTGTACCGGTGAACAAGAGTTCGGCCTGCTGTTCTGGCAGCCCAGTGACCGGGCGCTGGTGATGCCTCGGCGCTTGAGCCGCCTACCTGGATTTGAACGGGCCTGCGAGGAGTCGGCCGCCAACGGCTGGCCGGTGCTGTTGCGCGAAACCGGCGGCGAGCCGGTGCCGCAGTCGGCGGCCACGGTGAACATCGCCCTGGTCTACGCCCCGCCGCGCAGCGAAGGGGATCAGGGTCGGATCGAAACTGCGTACCGGCGCCTGTGTCAGCCGATCTGCGATCTGCTCAGCGAGTTGGGGGGCAACCCGTCATTGGGCGAAGTGGAAGGGGCGTTCTGCGATGGTCGCTTCAACGTCAACCTGGACGGCCGCAAGATGGTCGGCACCGCCCAGCGCTGGCGTCAGAGCAAGGGTGGCCAGCGGCCAGTGGGCCTGGTACATGGTGCCTTGCTGCTGGATAACGAACGCGATTCGATGGTGAGCGCGGTCAATACTTTCAATCAGGCCTGTGGCCTGGAACAGCGCTGCCGGGCCGAAAGTCATATCGCCCTGCACGAGGCCTTTGCGGCGCCCGATGCGCTAGTGCGGTTGGAGAGCCTGTACCGGCAGATGCTCAAGGGTTTCCTGGCGGATTAGCGGGTGCCGAACACCACCATGGTCTTGCCCTTGACGTGAACCAGGTTGCGTTCTTCCAGATCCTTGAGGACGCGACCGACCATTTCCCGTGAACAACCGACGATCCGGCCGATTTCCTGGCGGGTGATCTTGATCTGCATGCCATCCGGGTGGGTCATGGCGTCCGGTTGCTTACACAGCTCCAGCAGGCAGCGGGCCACCCGCCCGGTCACGTCGAAGAATGCCAGGTCGCCGACCTTGCGCGTGGTGTTGCGCAGGCGCTGGGCGATTTGTCCGCTGAGCACATAGAGGATGTCCGGGTCGTTCTGCGACAGTTCGCGGAACTTGGCGTAGCTGATCTCGGCAACCTCGCACTCTACCTTGGCGCGCACCCAGGCGCTGCGCTGCTGCTCATGGCCGGCCTCTTCGAACAGCCCCAGCTCGCCGAAGAAGTCTCCGGCATTGAGGTAGGCGATGATCATCTCCCGACCGTCATCGTCTTCGATGAGGATGGTCACCGCGCCCTTGATGATGAAGTACAGGCTGTCGGACACATCACCGGCGCAGATGATGTTGCTCTTGGCCTGATACCGGCGGCGTTGACAGTGCATGAGCAACTTGTCGATGTTTTTGATCTTGGGGGTGGGGGCAATAGCAACCATGGTTGTATCCCGAAAAGACTGCACGGTATGAGGTGTTTTTTTTATGGGGCGTAAACGAAGGTGTTGAACGCTGGCGATGCGCCAGTCATTTGGCGTCAGCTTAACAGACACATCCTTGGCCTAATTAAGATTTTTCTTATCGAAAGCCGGTAATGAGGGACAAATGGTCAAAGCGCTGTGGCTGGAAAACCCTGTGCTAAGCTGGCGACCCTTTTTTAACAGTGGAGTCTTGGCGATGAAGGCACGCATCCAATGGGCTGGCGAAGCCATGTTCCTCGGCGAGTCGGGCAGTGGCCACGTAGTGGTGATGGATGGCCCGCCGGAAGCCGGTGGCCGCAACTTGGGTGTTCGCCCTATGGAAATGCTCCTGCTCGGCGTGGGCGGTTGCAGCAACTTCGATGTGGTCAGCATTCTCAAGAAGTCGCGCCAGGCGGTTGAAAGCTGCGAGGCCTTCCTGGACGCCGAGCGTGCCACCGAAGACCCCAAGGTCTTCACCAAGATCCACATGCATTTCGTGGTCAAGGGCCGGGGCCTGAAAGAAGCCCAGGTCAAGCGGGCCATCGAGCTGTCTGCCGAGAAATACTGCTCGGCGTCGATCATGCTCGGTGCGGCCGGTGTAGCCATCACTCACGATTACGAAATCGTCGAGCTGGGCTGAACCGGCGCGGGTTCTGGCGGTAAAAGAAAAGGGCGCTTCGATAGCGCCCTTTTTTGATGCCCGTGGTGTGGAGTCAGATCCGGTAGGTACTCTTGGTCATGACCTTGGCCAGCAGGCTCATGCCGAATTTCACCGGCGCTGGAAAGCGGAACCCGCCGGCTTCAAGCGCGGTTTCAGCGTGATGTTCTTCGTCGATGCGCATCTGTTCGAGAATCGCTCGGGACTTTTCGTCTTCGGCCGGCAGTTGCTCCAGATGCTCGTTCAGGTGCTTGCACACCTGGTCTTCGGTGGCGGCCACGAACCCCAGGCTGACCTTGTCGCTGATCAGGCCTGCCGCGGCGCCGATGCCGAAGGACAAACCGTAGAACAGCGGGTTGAGCACGCTCGGGTGGCTGCCCAACTGGCGGATGCGCTGTTCGCACCAGGCCAGGTGGTCGATTTCTTCTTCGGCGGCGTGTTCCATGGCCTGGCGTACCTGAGGCAGCTTGGCGGTCAGGGCCTGGCCCTGGTACAGCGCCTGGGCACAGACTTCCCCGGTGTGGTTGATGCGCATCAGGCCGGCCACGTGCCGGGTGTCCTCGTCACTCATCTGCGCTTCCGGCTGCACGATAGCCGGCGACGGGCGATAAGGTTGGCCGCTGAAAGGCAGCAGCGTGCGCATCGCCATATCGGCTTGCAACAGCAGGCGGTCGATCGGCGAGTAGTGACGTTGGGTAGTCATGCTTATCTCCGGGAGAAATCTCGGCGGCCAGTTTACTCCAATCAAAGGAGCGAAAACTGCGCTGGATCAGCGCACCCTCGTCCCCGATGGTCCGAGAGGGCGCTGCGCAAGGGGTGGGGCGGGCAATCAGCCCGGCGGCCAGTTCATCTGGCGCTGACCCAGCACGTGCATGTGAATGTGGTACACGGTCTGCCCACCCAGCTCGTTGCAGTTCATGACCACCCGGAAGCCGTCTTCGCAGCCTTGTTCCTTGGCCAGGCGCTGGGCGGTGAACAGAATATGTCCGGCCAGGGCCTTGTCGTCCTCGGTGAGGTCGTTGAGGGTGCGGATGGGTTTCTTCGGGATCACCAGGAAGTGCACCGGCGCTTGCGGGGCAATATCGTGGAAGGCCAGAACCTGGTCGTCCTCGTAGATGATTTTCGCGGGTATTTCTCTGTTGATGATCTTGGTGAACAGAGTATCCACAGCTGTTTCTCCATTGGGTTGGTCCGGGCCGAGTGTACTCAGGTGCACAAGGTGCGCCCAGCCCCGACGTTTAACGTGGGCAGTAGGCCCGATTGACGTAACCGACAATCTTGCGGGTCAGCCAGCGTGAACTCAGGCGGGCGCTGAAGGCCATCCAGCGGTTCAGGCGGCCGGGAATGATGATGGCGCGGTTCTTTTCCAGGGCGCGCACCGCATACAGCGCGACCTCCTCGGGGCTCATGAGCAGCTTGCTGTCGTTGAGTTTCGCGCTGTCCATCTGTGCAGTGCGGAAAAAAGCGGTGCGGGTCGGCCCCGGGCAGAGCACCGAGACCTTCACCGCGCACTTCTTCAATTCTTCGCGCAACCCTTCGGAGAAATGCAGGACATAGGCTTTGCTGGCGTAGTAGCTGCTCATCCAGGGGCCAGGGTAGAAGGCTGCCACTGAGGCGACATTGAGGATCTGCCCGCCGCCCAGCAGCGCCATACTGTTGCCCAGGGCATGGCACAGGCGGGTGAGGGCGAGGATGTTGACCTCGATAAGGTCCTGCTCGGTCATCCAGTCCTGGGCCAGGAACGGGCCGCTGGTGCCGATGCCGGCGCAATTGACCAGCAGGTCGATCTGCCGGTCACCTTCCTCCAGTTCCAGCAGGAAACCGGACAGGCGCAGCGGTTCGCCCAGGTCGCAGGCGCGGAACAGCACTTCGACGCCGAAGCGCTGGGTCAATTCCAGGGCGATGCATTCCAGCTGATCACGCTGACGGGCCACGAGAATCAAGTTGCGGCCGCGCCGGGCCAGTGCTTCGGCCAGGGCCAGGCCTATGCCGCTGGAAGCGCCAGTGATCAGAGCGTAACGGGTCATGCATTTCTCCATCGCAACGGCCGGCGGCCTGCGACGGGGAGGGTCGCAGGCTCGGGGCGCGTTTATTCTTGCTCGGACTCGGATTCTACAGGGGCGGCGATATCGGCGGGTTCGGCATCTTCATCGGCGCTGCTGGAGTCGATGCTTTCGCTGTAGCTGGTTTCGCTGTAGCGATCTTCCAGGGAGCTCAGGCCACCGGCCACCATGCCCACGATCAGTGCGACGATCAGGACAACCCACATCCAGGACAGTACCTTGACGGCAGTGGTGTTGGGCGGTGGTGGGGCGCCGTAGCGGTTGGCCACGTTGCTGCCTGGGCTGACCATCAGCACCAGAGGGAAGATGCTGCCGACGATGGGCACGAAGTTCAGCAGCCACAGCCAGCCCGACCAGCCGAGATCGTGCAGGCGCTGCACGCTGATCTGAATGCTCACCACGAGGAAACCGATGAAGACCACGATGCCGCCGACAATCCCCAGGCCGGTGAGCAGGGTGGAATTGAACACCGCCGCGGACAGGATACCGAAGAAGGCGCCGACCCCGACCACGGCCAGCATGGCCACCGTCAGAACCAGGGTCCAGGCCAGGTAGCGCAGGCGACCGATACGGCCTTCGAAGCTGAATACGTTGAGTGCGGCGTATTGTGGGATTGCATCGCCTACTGCGGCTTGCGGGGGCGCATAGGGCGACTCGCTGAGGTTGCTGGCCCTGGATGTGGGGGTTACTGCGTCTAGATCCAGCTTCAGGGCCTGTTCGGATTCGATGCGGGCGTCGATCCCGGCGTTCTTCAGTGCCTCCAGATAGCGCTGGGCGTCGGTCTGGGTCAGGTCGCGCTTGAGCTCCACCTGCTGGCCGCTGAACAGGCGCTCTACGGCGGCGGTATCGCTTTTGAACAGTTCGGCGAGGTTCAGTTGGGCAGTGGCTTTTTCCACGCCGGGCAGCAATGTGCCGTCGAAAACGATCTTGTAGCGGGTTTCGCTCATGGGGGCATCCCTGTCACTTGAAAAGAAGGTTTACACAAAAGACCGACAGTTTAAGGCCAGCGCCCCTCAGCTGGCCAAAAAACTAATGAGAACGGGTTAACGTGGCCAGCGTTTGCTCAGTTGGCTGGCGCGTTGCTGGGCCGCCTGATATTCGCTGTCCAGGCGCGCGATCAATTGGTCGACGCTGGGCAGGTCGTCGATTTCACAAACCCCCTGGCCTGCGGACCAGACGGTTTTCCAGGCTTTTGCCTCATCGCTGATGGGTTTGAGCTTGGAGCCGAAGTTGATCTCACCTTTGCCTTGCAGGGCGGCCAGGTCGAAGCCGGCGTTCTCCAGGCTTTGGCGCATGAAGCTGGCAGGTACTCCGGAAACCGCGGCGGTATGCACGATGTCGGCGGCTCGAGAGCTGAGCAGCATCTCTTTATAGGCATCCGGTGCGTGGCTTTCGGTGGTACCGATAAAGCGGGTGCCCAAGTAGGCGAGGTCGGCGCCAAGCAGCTGTGCGGCGAGAATCTCGTGGCCCCGGTTCAGGCAACCGGCCAGTAGCAGGGTCTTGTCGAAGAACTGGCGGATCTCGGCGACCAGAGAGAAGGGGCTCCAGGTGCCGGCATGGCCACCCGCTCCGGCTGCGACGGCGATCAGCCCATCGACACCCGCCTCGGCGGCTTTCTCGGCGTGTCGGCGGGTGGTCACGTCATGAAATACCAGGCCGCCGTAGCTGTGCACGGCGTCCACTACTTCCTTGACCGCGCCGAGGCTGGTGATGACGATCGGTACCTTGTGCTCGATGCAAATCTGCAAATCGGCCTGCAGCCGCGGATTGCTGTTGTGCACGATCAGGTTCACGGCGTAGGGAGCAGGGTTCTCCAGCTTGGCCAGGCCCGCTTCGATCTCCTCCAACCAGGCCTTGAAACCGCTGCTTTCGCGCTGATTGAGGGCGGGAAAGCTACCCACCACACCATTGCGGCAGCAAGCCAGGACCAGTTCCGGATTGGAAATCAGAAACATCGGCGCAGCTACTAGGGGCAGACGCAGACGTTGTTCGAGCAAAGCGGGCAGTGACATTGGAGTACCCCCAGGGAAGCGACTAATTAGAGTTAGAACGGCCGTACAACGACCAAAATTACAATAGCCAGCAATATCAGAACCGGTACTTCATTGAACCAGCGATAAAAGACATGGCTGCGGGTGTTTTCGCCACGGGCAAAGCGCTTCACTTGCGCGCCGCACATGTGGTGATAGCCGATGAGGATGACCACCAGGGTCAGTTTGGCGTGCATCCAGCCGCCCTGGCCGAAATACGCGCTGGGGTTGAGGCTGATCAGCCAGATGCCAAAGATCAGTGCCGCGATCATCGCGGGCCCCATGATGAAGCGGTACAGCTTGCGTTCCATCAGACAGAAGCGCTCGCGGCTGATGCTGTCCTCGCTTTGGGCGTGGTAAACGAACAGGCGTGGCAGGTAGAAAAGGCCGGCAAACCAGCAGACCACACTGACGATATGAAAGGCTTTGAGCCATAGATAGAGCATTTTTAGTTATTCCCAGGTTCACGGTGGCGAAGATAGTAGAGGGTAGAGCGTCCGCACGTCACCTTGACGGTTGTCGCAGGGGCGCGCCGCCCCTATTATCGGCAGCTTTCCAGTGGGTTCGTTGAGGGCAGGTTTATGGTCAAGGTCGGTATCGTCGGCGGCACGGGTTACACCGGTGTCGAACTGCTGCGTCTGTTGGCACAGCATCCGCAAGCGCGAGTGGAAGTCATCACTTCGCGATCCGAGGCTGGCCTGGCCGTTGCCGACATGTATCCGAACCTGCGTGGCCATTACGACGGCCTGGCGTTCAGCGTGCCGGATATCAAGACCCTGGGTGCCTGTGACGTGGTGTTCTTTGCCACCCCCCATGGCGTGGCACATGCGCTGGCTGGCGAGCTGCTGGCTGCGGGGACCAAGGTCATCGACCTGTCGGCAGACTTCCGCCTGCAGGATGCCGATGAGTGGGCCAAGTGGTACGGTCAGCCTCACGGCGCCCCTCAATTGCTGGACGAAGCGGTCTATGGCCTGCCAGAAGTCAATCGCGAACAGATTAGGAAGGCCCGTTTGATTGCTGTTCCTGGCTGCTATCCAACCGCAACCCAGCTCGGTTTCCTGCCGCTGCTGGAAGCCGGCCTTGCCGACACTTCCCGGCTGATCGCCGACTGCAAGTCCGGTGTCAGCGGTGCTGGTCGTGGCGCCAGCGTCGGGTCGCTGTACTCGGAAACCTCCGAGAGCATGAAGGCCTATGCGGTCAAGGGACACCGTCACTTGCCGGAAATCCGTCAGGGCTTGCGCCGGGCAGCAGGCAAGGAGGTTGGCCTGACGTTCGTACCGCACCTGACGCCGATGATTCGCGGTATCCACTCCACGCTCTACTCCACGGTGGTGGATAAATCGGTGGATCTGCAGGCGTTGTTCGAGAAGCGTTATGCCAATGAGCCGTTTGTCGATGTAATGCCGGCCGGCAGCCATCCGGAGACCCGCAGTGTGAGGGGGGCCAACGTGTGCCGGATTGCCGTGCACCGGCCGCAGGATGGTGATCTGGTAGTGGTACTGTCGGTCATCGACAACCTGGTCAAGGGCGCTTCGGGCCAGGCGGTGCAGAACCTCAATATCCTGTTCGGCCTGGATGAGCGTCTGGGGCTGTCCCACGCGGGCATGCTGCCTTAACGTCGTTTTTGCGTGAACCAAAAGGCCCGTCTGACGGGCCTTTCTGCTTTATACGGGTGGCTGTACGACTATTGATATACCGTAACAATAGTTGACCGATTTTCTCGGAGAAGCGGATAATGCGCGTCATTACGCAGTATGGCGGCTTAACGCCGGGAGATAGTCAGCATGAGCGTTGAATCCTTCACCCCCACGGCTTTGCAATTCACTCAAGGTGCGGCGCACAAGGTGAAGACCCTGGTCGATGAAGAGGGTAATGATCGCTTGAAGCTGCGCGTATTCGTTACGGGCGGCGGTTGTTCGGGGTTTCAGTACGGTTTCACTTTCGACGAGGAAGTGGCCGACGATGACACTATCGTCGAGCGCGAGGGCGTGAGCCTGGTGGTCGATCCGATGAGCTTCCAGTACTTGGCCGGTGCTGAAGTGGACTACCAGGAAGGCCTGGAAGGTTCGCGGTTCGTGATCAAGAACCCCAATGCCACCACTACCTGTGGTTGCGGGTCGTCTTTCTCGATCTGACTTGCCAGCAACAGCCATTCGCCGAACGCCGCAGGGGCCTGGGATCCTGCGGCGTTTTGCTGTCTGCTGTTCAAGCCGGGTAGATGGCGCCTAGTACACGCAGGCCACGGGCACCGGTAACGCTGGGCCGGTTGGCAGCAATGCCTTCCAGGCAGCAGTGGGCCAGCCAGGCGAACGCCATAGCCTCTACCCAGTCCGGATCTACCCCATACGCTGCGGTGCTGCTGACCCGGGTTTGCGGGAGTAGGGCTGCCAGGCGGCCCATTAGCGCTGCGTTATGCGCGCCGCCGCCACACACGAGCAACTCCTGGGTGTCACTTTGAGCGCTCTGCAGCGACTCGACGATGGTCAGTGCCGTCAGCTCCAGAAGGGTCGCTTGCACGTTTTCGGCGGCAATAGCGCCCCGAGCGGTCAGATGCCGCTGTAGCCAATCAAGATTGAATACCTCGCGCCCGGTGCTCTTCGGGCCTTGGGTGGCGAAGAACGGATCACTGAGCAGGGCTTGCAGGAGGGGCGGATCAACCTGACCGCTGGCAGCCCACTGGCCATCGCGGTCGAAGTTCTCTGCGCGTTGGGTCTGGATCCAGGCATCGAGCAGGACGTTGCCCGGGCCACAGTCGAATCCCGCCACCGGCTTGGCGGTTTCGATCAGGCTCAGGTTGCTGAACCCGCCGACGTTCAGTACGGCGCGGTTTCCCGGGCGCTGGTCGAAAAGGGCTTCGTGAAAGGCCGGAACCAGCGGCGCGCCTTGTCCGCCCGCTGCCACGTCGCGGCTGCGGAAGTCGCTGACGACGGTGATACCGGTCAGCTCAGTGAGCAAGGCCGGGTTGCCTATCTGCACCGTGAACCCGCGGCTTGGCTCATGGCGCACGGTTTGTCCATGGCTGCCGATGGCGCGAATGTCTTGAGGGTGCAGTTGCTGTTGTTGCAGAAGCTGGTTGATGCCCTGGGCGGCCAGTTCGACCCAGTGCTGTTGGGCGATGGCGGAGCGGGCGATCTCGTCGGGGCCACTGGCGCACAAACTCAGGAGTTCGGCGCGCAGGGTATCGGGCATGGGGATGTAGCGAGTGGCGACCAAACTGGGCGCCGGGCTTTGCTCGATCAGGGCGATGTCCAGGCCATCAAGGCTGGTACCGGACATCACACCTATATAGAGCGCCATGGCTTAGCGCTTGCTCGAGGCCAGCATCGTGGCCTTTTCCTGGTCCATCCGGGCCATCAGAGGCTGGCTCTGCTGCAGGAAGCGCGCACGTTCGGCCTTGGCGATCGGGTCGGCCATGGGCAGCTTCTGGCCTAGCGGGTCCACGTGGACACCGTTGACCTGAAACTCGTAGTGCAGGTGCGGCCCGGTGGACAGCCCGGTAGTACCGATATAGCCGATGACCTGGCCCTGTTTCACTGAGCCGCCAGTCTTCACACCCTTGGCAAAGCCTTGCATATGGCCGTACAGGGTGCGGTAGGTGTTGCCGTGCTGGATGATCACGGTATTGCCATAACCGCCACGACGGCCGGCCAGCAGCACCTTGCCATCACCGGCAGCCTTGATTGGCGTGCCCCGTGGCGCGGCATAGTCCACGCCCTTGTGGGCACGGATCTTGTTCAGGATCGGGTGCTTGCGGCCCATGGAAAAGCGCGAGCTGATGCGAGCGAAGTCCACCGGTGTACGGATGAAGGCTTTGCGCATGCTGTTGCCATCAGCGGTGTAGTAGCTGCTGGAGCCTTGTTTGTTGGTGTAGCGCACTGCGGTGTAGGTCTTGCCGCGGTTAGTGAAGCGCGCGGAGAGGATATTGCCTGTGCCGACTACCTTGCCGTTGGCGACTTTTTGCTCATAGATCACGTCGAATTCGTCACCCTGGCGAATATCCTGGGCGAAGTCGATGTCGTAGCCGAAAACGTTGGCCATATCCATGGTCAGGCTGTGGGATAGCCCGGCGCGGGCGGCAGACTGCGAAAGCGAGCTGTTGATGACGCCGTGGACATAAGCAGAACGAACCACTGGCTTGGTGATCACTCGGCTGAACGTGAAGCCCTTGGGGCCTTTGGTCAGGCTGATGGTTTCCAGGTCGCTGACCTTGCTGTGCAGGTTGTTCAGTTGGCCATCAGGCGTCAGCTCGAACTCCAGCTTCTGGCCATGCTTGAGTTGGGAGAACTGCTTGGCCTGCTTGTCGCTGGCCAGTACTTCATGGACAGAAGTGGCTGGCAGGCCAACCTTTTCAAAGAGTGTGGAGAGGGTGTCGCCCTTGGTGACCAGCACTTCCCTGTGGCCGGGGGCTTTTGGCTCCTCCACGGCAGCAGGCACAGGTGCGGTTTCTGCGGTTTGCGTGGTGTCTTCGGCGGTGTTTTCGATCTGTGCGAAAGGTGAGGCAACGGCCTCGCTTGTGGCTTGTTCGCTGGATGCGGCGTCTTGATCTTGTGTCAGTTGCTCGATCGGGCTTTCCAGATCAAGGCTCAATGTCGTTTTTTTTGCTTCTACATCACTGGATGGAAATACCAGAAGGGCCAAGCTGAGAAGGGCCGCGATGCCACTTGCGGCGAGCAGGTGGCTCTTCGGATAAAGCGGTGGCGCTTTAGACGGTTCGGTGGTCATAGGTAATTTGACTTTGAAAAGATGAAATGGAAAAGATGAATGACATGATGAAGATGAAATAACTGTATAAAATATAACCAAATCATCTGTGACGCAAGGGCGCGGGCACTGTGCTTTCGGAATGGTCCCGTACGCCGGGCAAAACTTGTAATTAGTCCGTGATCTTGTATGGTTGGTTCCCTTTTGAATTTGAGCCTTGCGGGTCTGTTATGAAGTCGGTTGAAGAGCAGCTAGCGCTGATCAAACGTGGTGCGGAAGAGTTGTTGGTCGAGTCCGAGTTGATCGAGAAGCTCAAGCGTGGCGAACCGCTGCGTATTAAGGCTGGCTTCGATCCGACGGCGCCGGATCTGCATCTCGGGCATACCGTACTTATTAATAAGCTGCGTCAGTTCCAGGACTTGGGTCACCAGGTGATCTTCCTGATTGGTGACTTCACCGGCATGATCGGTGATCCCAGTGGCAAGAGTGCCACTCGCCCACCCTTGACTCGCGAGCAGGTCCTGGAAAACGCAGAGACCTATAAAAGTCAGGTTTTCAAGATTCTTGATCCTGCCAAGACTGAGGTGGCTTTCAACTCCACCTGGATGGACAAGATGGGGCCGGCGGATTTCATTCGTCTAACTTCCCAGTACACCGTTGCGCGAATGCTCGAGCGCGATGACTTCGACAAGCGTTACTCGACCAATCAGCCGATTGCCATTCATGAGTTCCTGTACCCATTGGTGCAAGGCTATGACTCGGTGGCGTTGCGCGCCGATGTCGAGCTGGGCGGTACCGACCAGAAGTTCAACCTGTTGATGGGGCGTGAGCTGCAGCGCGGGTATGGTCAGGAGGCGCAGTGCATTCTGACCATGCCATTGCTCGAAGGGTTGGATGGCGTCAAGAAGATGTCCAAGTCTCTGGGTAACTATGTCGGTATCCAGGAAGCGCCGGGTGTGATGTACGGCAAGCTGGTGTCCATTCCGGATGCGTTGATGTGGCGTTACTTCGAGTTGCTCAGCTTCCGCTCCATGGATGAGATCAATGCGTTCAAGGCGGATGTAGATGCTGGTGCTAACCCGCGTGACATCAAGATCAAGCTGGCTGAAGAGATTGTTGCGCGCTTCCATGGTGAAGAAGCTGCCGCAAATGCTCACCGTGCCGCAGGTAATCGCATGAAAGATGGCGAGCTGCCTGATGATCTGCCGGAAATCGAGCTGGTTGCTGCCGAGGACATGCCTATTGCGGCTGTCCTTAATAAGGCAGGGCTGGTGAAGAATGCCGCGGTGGCTCGGGATCTTCTAGGCTCCGGTGGTGTGCGGGTGGATGGTGAGGTTGTCGATCGCACCTATATATATGCAGTGGGTTCGACCCATGTGTGCCAGGCCGGCAAGAAGGCATTTGCACGAATTACGCTTAAATCCGAATAAAACTGAAAATAGGTGTTGACGGCGAATTATATCTC